>JAQQAI010000080.1 GCA_028532915.1 Sphaerochaetaceae bacterium | reverse complement strand
AAGAACCGGGAAGTTTCCCCAGAAGCCGAGGGTCTTTCCGATAGAGTCTTTCAGGTCGTACGAAAGAGAGTACCCGTCCTCACCTTTGATTATATCCGGAACAGGGAGGAAACCGCGCAGGAAAGCTTTGACCAGAACAGGACCGGCTCCCGGACCTCCTCCGCCGTGCGGAGTCGAGAAGGTCTTGTGGACATTCACATGCATCACATCGAATCCCATCTCTCCGGGTCTTACCATCTCCATGATAGCATTGAGATTGGCTCCATCGTAATACAGCAAAGCGCCGCAGGAGTGTACCATATCGGCGATCTTCGACATTTCTGTCTCAAAAGAACCGACGGTATTCGGATTCGTGAGCATCACCGCAGCGATGTTCTCATTCAGAAGAGATGCAAGTGCCGCTGTATCGATCAGTCCTTTTTCATTTACCGGTATCTCTATGACATCCATGGAACAGAAAGCGGCTGAAGCGGGATTGGTCCCGTGCGCATTCGAAGGGATGAGAACTGTATTGCGTTCTTTGTCCCCTCTTTTTCGGTGGTATGATTTGATGATATGCAGTCCGATGTACTCACCCTGCGCCCCTCCCGCACTCTGAAGCGTTCCCCAATCCATCCCCACAAGAGAACACAGTTCGGTCAGAAGGGAGTGAAGGATTTCAAGACTTCCCTGAACCGTCGATAGAGGCTGAAGGGGATGGATGGAAGTGAACATCGAATCGGAAGCTATCTCATCATGTATCTTCGGATTGTACTTCATGGTGCACGATCCCAAAGGATAGATCCCCCGGTCGATACTGTATGTATCTTGCGCAAGAGAGGTAAAATGGCGGACTACCTCCAGCTCGCTGACAGTCGGAATATCCGGGAGTTCACATCGGCGAAGATGCTGAGGCAGCGGTGCAGCGGAGGGGACATCGGATCGGGGGTATGAGTAGCCTTGAGCCTCAACATTTCCCATCTCACACAGTAAAGGACTCATTTTAACACCTCCCTGAGATGGCCGACATATTCATCGAGCTGCTCTCTGGTATGTTTTTCGGTAACCGCTACGAGCAGTGTCGATCTGTCAGATTCTTGTTCAGTATACCGGTAAAGGGGGACTCCAGCGAATATGTTGTGCTTGAGGAAATGGTCGAGCACTCTTTCCATTTCATCTTCTGTTGGAAAAATGAGAGGGAACTCGCAGAAGAAAGGATTCTCTCTTATCACCAGCACATCGGGAATCTCTTTCAATCTGTCGTGGAGATAGTGAGCTTTATCATAGCTTTGGACAGCTGCTTCCTGAAGTCCACTCTTTCCGACAATGGCAAGGTAGATGGTGCTCATCAAAGCAGCATGAGCATGATTTGAACAGATATTGCTGGTTGAACGGTATCTGGTGATATGCTGTTCTCTCGCCTGAAGAGTGAGACAGAAAGCTCTGTTGCCCTCACTGTCTACCGTCTGACCGACTATTCTTCCCGGAATCTTTCTCATCAGTTTTCTGGCGACACTCATATAGCCGCAGGTGGCCCCTCCGAATGAAAGGGGAAGACCGAAGACCTGAGTGTCCCCGATAGCGATATCGGCATTCCAGTCTCTGCTGTTCTTCTGGAGAACAAGAGAGAGCGGATCGCTGGAAATTGAGAAAAGAGCCCCCTGTGTATGAATCACTTCTGCAGCCCCTGTATAATCTTCGATATATCCGTATCTGTTCGGAGACTGAACGAGAACGCCGGCCGTCCTATCATCGACCATGGCTTTAAGGGAATCAAGATCGCAGCATCTGTTGCATTGCGGGATCTCTGTGACCGATATATCGTGCAATTCCGCATAGGTTCTGATCACCGAAAGAGTGAACGGATGGAGGGTTGAACTGACCAGTATGGCGTTTTTCTTTTTTCCAGCTCTCAACATAAGAGCAATCGCTTCGACGGCCGCACTGTGTCCGTCATAGAGTGATGCGTTCGATACATCCAGTCCGGTGAGAGTGCAGATATAGCTTTGAAACTCGAATATCGCCTGAAGATATCCCTGAGATAGTTCCGCCTGATACGGAGTGTAGGATGTCACAAACTGGGGAAGAGAGGAGAGGGCTGAAACTGCCGAAGGAATGATATGAGAATAGCTTCCGAATCCGAGAAAAGAGAGGCCTCTCACATTCCTGCTGCTGATGGTGTCGAAATAGCGGCGAAGTTCCTCTTCGCTCAATCCGTTATCAGGGCCCTGAGAGACAGAAACACCATCGATATGAGAAAACAGCTGTTGTAGTGAATCTGCACCGATGGTGTCTAACATATGTTGTATCTGCCGGTCACTGTGAGGAATGTATGTTGGCATCTGTGTCCCTTCCGCTTGTGTATATCTCAAGTGTAAAGGAACACCCCATCAGATGCAATCAATATCTTACTTCTGCTGTTCCCATTTCACCCCTACGCTGGCGGTCAGAGAAGAGATGTTGTTCTCGGTGAACTCGTAGGAACTCACCGACCATCTCTCATCATCATCGTACTGGCTTACCCCTTTACTGGTTCCTCCGAAGAATCTTGCGTTACCGAAAAGAGAGAACCCGTCACCGATGTAGTAGGAAGCCCTCAGTGAGGCATCAAGGATCGATCCTTCGAAGTCGAAATCGGCACCGTTGAACAGAGCACTGCTTGCGTAACTGCCGGCGACATCGGCAGATAACGTCAGTCCGAACGGGAACGAATATTCGCTGTACAGCTGAAGTGCGGGTACGATCCCCAGATTCTGAGACACGTACAGACCGCTTCCGTCGAGAGCTTCGAATTTTATCGAGGCATTTCTGATCTGCATCACGACTCCAAGACCGAGAACAGCATCATCGCGACCTCTGAGAACATCATAGGTGTATGAGACGCGGTAGAAAGGGAACGAATAGGTCAGTTCCATGGGGGTCCCGGCAACAAAGGTCAGCTCAGTATCTGCAGTATCTTCCTCTTTTCCGACAGTGACATTCTCCTGGAATGTGACGTTCGTCTGCAGAAGCAGCGGCTGATAGGTGAACCAGATGCGGTGAGCACCGTTAATCGTCGCTCCGACGGCGTACCGCTGAAACGGATAGAGCAGATCCTGCCCTCCCTGATTTTTGAAATCAAACACATCGGAAGTGCCTCCGTCGGGGGCCTTTCCGTTCTGATAGGTATGAGAGAGGATTCCTATCGTACCCTGCTCTGTCTCCACGAACGGTTCGAACGTGAATGCGAATAACGGAATTGCGAACAACACCACAAAAAGAGTCGCAATTGTTTTTTTCATCTTCTTTTCTCCATTCTCAAAGAGTTTCCAGATATTCGATATAAGAAGATGCATCAAGCAGCTGTTCGAACTGACTCATGTCGAAATCCTTCAAGATATACAGATGATGAGCATAGCAATCCTCATTGATCAGCTCTGGAGCATCTGTAAGTTCTTCGTTTACCGAATCCACGGTTCCTCTAATCGGATTATAGATGGCACTCGCAGCCTTCACCGATTCAATATTGGCAATCTCCTGGTCCGCTTCAAGCTGCTCTCCCACCTCGGGGAATTCCACGAAGACGACCTCGCCGAGACTTTCCTGGGCATAGTCGGTAATACCGACATAAGCGAGATTACCGTCAAGGCGAACCCACTCATGCTCCTTTGAATACTTTAATTGTCCTGGAATACCGCTCATACATGCCTCCTTTATCCTTACTTCTGAACATACTGACTTAACAACGCCAGGTCAAGCTCCGGATAAAGAACAAATGAATCGAGAAGGTCCTGAACCCTTCTTGTCGCCTCTTTTACGACACCGTCGGGTGTGACAAATCTGGCACGACTCGGCTGTCCCTTCTTCGCTCCTTTGGTGATAACGGCGGGACTCGTATTTGAGAGGACAAGATGAATGATCGATGCGATCTCCTTCATCTCTTTCTTTCCCATTCCCAATGTGGTGACAGCAGGAGTTCCGATTCTCAGTCCGCTCGTGTACCAGGGACCGTTCTCATCGAACGGGAGGGCATTTCTGTTGAGTGTGATACCGCATTCTCTCAGTGCACTCTCTCCCTGTCTTCCGTTGATACCGAACGATCTGACATCAAGCAGCATCAGGTGATTATCAGTTCCTCCTGTGGCTACTGTGATCCCCAAAGCCTCACATTCGGCGGCGAGAGCCTTCGCATTTTCGACGACTTTCTGTGCATATTGTGCAAAAGAAGGGTCGGCAGCCTCGGTGAAGGCGACAGCCTTTGCTGCCATCACATGAGGAAGCGGGCCTCCGATAACCAGAGGACATCCTTTATCGACACTTTCTGCGAACTCTTTTTTACACAGTACCATACCTCCGCGCGGGCCTCTGAGGGTCTTGTGGGTAGTTGTTGTCACTACATCGGCGTGGGCAACAGGATCGAAATCTCCACTCATCGCTTTTCCTGCCACAAGTCCTGCGAAGTGGGCCATATCCACCATGAATACGGCCCCCACCTTCTCTGCGATCTCCTTCATTTTTCTGAAGTTTATCAGTCTCGGATAGGCACTGTATCCGGCAAGAAGAATGAGAGGTTTCACCTCCCGAGCAATTCTCTCTATCTCGTCATAGTCGAGAAGACCGGTCTCTCTGTCGACACTGTAGGAATAGGCGTCGAACATCTGGGCACTGACATTCTGACGATATCCGTGTGTGAGATGGCCTCCTGAATAGTAATCGAGTCCGAGGATTCTCTGATTGCCGACTTTCTCGCGGATCGTATTCCAGTCTTCCCGGCTCAGTTCACTGACGTTGGTGATTCCCATCTCTTCCAGAGCAGGGACCTGAACTTTATGGTTCAAAATAGCCCAGTAGGCGATCAGATTGGCATCAGCTCCGCTGTGAGGCTGAACATAGGCATGCTCAGCATTGAACAGTGAACAGGCAAGAGAGCAGGCATGTTCTTCGATCACATCGACATTGGCGCATCCTGCGTAGAACCGGTGGAAAGCGAAGCCTTCACTGTATTTATCTGTGAGGAGATTACCCATCGCAGCCTGAGTCGCTATGCTGGAAAAATTCTCGCTGGCGATCAGTTTGAGGTGAGAACGCTGGTCCTTCAACTCCTGAACGATCGATGAGGCTACGAGAGGAGAGACCGAGGAAACCACATCCAGATTCGCGATGTAGGAAACAGCTTTCGCATCTATTTCCCCGCCCTGTTTCGACTTGAGATACTCCGACAATAAAGAGACGCTATTCATAACCAATACTCCTGACAGATAATCATAGATTTTCTTCATTGTGCCGTTATGTGGTATGAGATGTCAATAAATCGGGAAAAAGAACTTCCTTAATTCAAAATAATTATCATCTGGGCAGATGCGAAAAAATCCGACGGAACAACTTTATTGACAACCCACAATGCACAAAGTATAGTATCATTAATCTAATGTTTGGAGTGTGGATGCTTAATAACTATCTGGATTCGGTGATACAGCCCCGTTAATCGGTGTTGTATTGAACTGAATGAACTTTATCTCTTTGAAAGTCTTGTTCTCAACACCTGTTTCGGGGAAGTCTGAGTAATAGCCGAGAGCTGTTCTTATATTAAATCCGGACGGTAGTAAATGAACAATAATAAGCATTATATAACAACTTTATACAAATATGGGTGGGATGAACACCATTCCATAAACTTCGAACCATTCAAACGACTCGACCATGTTCCTGTACGGATCTGCATGGAAGGACAAGGTGTCTTTCGGGGAACGGATGGCAGCCGGCAGATTCTTCTGGAATGTTCAGGAGGATTCAGATCATTACAGGATATGGGGCTCCAGCCGAATCCAGTTCCAGGTGATTGGTGCGCGGTGAAAAAGTATGATGAGAACCGGGGTTTGATCGAAGCTGTCCTCCCCCGAACGAAAGTCTTTCACAAACCGGTGCTGCATGACACCAATGGGATCAGAGGCGACGGATGTATCACCATTGCGAATATCGATATGGGCGCGATCGTCATTGATTCCCGGTATGATTTCAATCTTCACCGGATAGACAGACTTGTAGCCCTTTTGAGCACTGATGAAATTCGCCCCCTATTGATTCTGACAAAAATCGATCTTATTGATAACATCGAAGCTTACAGAAAAAGAGTCCTTTCCCGGTTTCAGGATCTTCCCGTATTTATGGTCGACTCTCTGAAAGGTACCGGTATCAAAAATCTTCTCTTATATTTCAGACCACGACAGACAATTATGCTCATAGGACTCAGCGGAGCAGGAAAGTCTACGCTTGTCAACAGTCTGTGCGATAGACCGATAGCCAGAACAAAAGAAGTGAGAGACAAGGATGGAAGAGGAAAGCATACGACCACGAACAGACAATTATACCTGCTCCCGAATGGTTCCATTTTGTTTGACACCCCCGGGTTGCGGGTTCTCGGGATGAACAGAGGCTATTCGGAAGTCAGTAATTCTTTTCCGGACATTGCAGAACTAGCCAAGTCCTGCCGCTATTCTGATTGCTCCCATACGGGTGAACCGGGGTGTGCTATTAAAAAAGCTTTATCAGCAGGAGAACTCGAACAGGACAGGTTCCTTCATTATCTGCAGCTATGTGATGAATCTCACAGTATCGAGAAAACTTTGACCAAGAGGAACGAGAAAGATAAAGCTCTTGGAAAAGTAAAGTATCTTTATAGGAGAGGAAAATGAGTATGACCGATACTGACGATTTCATATGCCTTCATTGCGGTTATCCCGTTTCCTCCCGTGCATGGGGGACAAAACACAGAAACCACTGCCCAAACTGCCTGTGGAGCCGCCATGTAGATATCAAACCCGGCGACAGAGCATGCCTGTGCAGGGGCGAGATGGAACCCATCGCATTATGGGAAGGAGTTGATGGAGAACTTAAAGTGCTGCACAGATGCAGAACATGCGGAACAATCAAAGCAAATAGAGTTGCGGGAGATGATAATTTCGATGCCTTGACAAGACTGATTCCCCGACTGTCATCATGAACAGGGATTTATGATAGTCGGCACTCACAAAGAGAAGCAGAATCTTTTTTCAGCCTAACGTGTGGTGAGTATGAAAAGGTTCTGCTCTCGTTGAAACACTGAATTCTAATCTGCCATATACCGCGACGAACCATGTAAGCATGACTCTCCTTTTACCACAGTCCGTTCAACTCAAAAAGAGTATCATGATATGTAGTCAAAATATGACCGGAGAACTATATGAGATCTATTATCACCTATCTCGAAGACAAAAAGACCAAAGGCAATATCATTCAGATAATTCGGGAAAACCTTTCCTTGTACCGGATGATACGGACCGAAGAAAAGATACATTCAATTGCTGGCCTACTGTATGACCATCTGGTTATGGAATGTGTTCATTCAAACCAGTATATATCTCTGTCACAGAAGACGATGAAGGAAATCGAGAACGTCTACAGAAATCTGATTCTGAACCTTAGACACTACGCAATGCAGGGAAGTATCGCTGAAGGAGACCTGGAACAGATCGTAACAAAACACAGAAAGAATCTTATACAGACGTTGCAGAATAATGTGAATAATAGAGATCAGAACCAGATTTGCTCACACTGTGCAGAGTATACGGGTTCTTTTCAGTTCAGTCTCCTGCATCTTGAAGGGAAAATGTTGAGACCACCGATACTCGATCTCGGATGCGGAAGACGTCATCAGCTGATTACTTTTCTGAGATCCAGAGGATACGATAAGCTTTACGGGATCGATCAATATAAAGGTAATGATCAGAATATACTCTGCGGTAACTGGCTGGAATATTACTTCAGACCTTCTTCATGGGGCACTATTATTGCACATATGTCCTTTTCAAACCATTTCAGAAGAAGTCTTATCGCTCAAGATCCGGTAAAAGGGCTCTATGAGCGCAAATATCATGAGATTCTGGATTCTCTATCCTTTGGAGGATCATTTATTTACACTCCGGCCTTGAGAATCATGGAAAAACATCTCGATAAAACAAGATTCTCGATAACCTATCATCCTAATTGTGACGATAGGAATCTAGATACTGTCTGCATACAAAAAGAATCCTGACGCCTGTTCAGATACAGCGCATCGTGACAATATTCAAAGATCTACCGGTTTCTGACGGACCTGCATGTTGAATTCTTCTTCGTTTCAGAGCAAGTGGACATCCTCTTCATCCGATGAGAAGTAAGACGATACTCTCTCTTCCATTTTTTGCGGCATCGTCTACCGAGTTGACAAAACGCGTCCCTTTTTTTACAATTCACGAGTTGCCTTTCTAAAGGCGACATACTTTATCGGAGGTATTGTGGCTAAAGAAGAAGCAATTGAAGTCGAGGGACTCGTAAAAGAAGCCCTTCCTAACACTATGTTCCGCGTTGAACTGACCAATGGGCATGTCATACTTGCTCACCTTTCCGGGAAGATGCGCAAACACTACATCAGAATCGTCCCTGGAGACACTGTTCGGGTAGCGCTTTCCCCTTATGATCTCACAAGAGGTCGTATTATCTACCGAGAAAGATAGATCATCCCCGCTGTAGCACAACCCATGTAGCACCGCTTCCCCCCATTTCGGGAGGAGCGTTTCCGTATGCTCTCACATATTTTGATTTCTTCAATTGCCCGATTACGACCTTTTTCAAAACCCCGATACCGTCCTGACTGTGCAGTCCTCTGCCGTGAACGATTCTGACCTTCTGAAGACCTGCAGACACGCTCTTTCTCAGAAATTCTTCGAGCAGTTCGTTCGCCTCGGTTGAAGTGTATCCGTGAAGATCGAGAACATCCTCATCAGCTTTCCTCTTCAATGATCCGAGAGAGGCTTTTCCTGTCTTATAGGTACCCTTTTTCACATCTCCCTTCGTATAGAGGGAGTCGTAATGGGCCTCTTTCTCTTTGATTATATGAGAAAAACGGCTGTCACCAGCCGCTTTCTTTCCTTCTGTCGAAGTTTCCCATCGTTCCAGGATCTCTTTAAAATCCATTTATACCTCGCGAACGTCCAGCACTTCCATGACAAGAGGTTTCACGACATCCACAGCCTCACTCGTCGTTATCCCCTGCATCTTGATCGTACAGACGGCATTGGAACTGTCTGTCCCCATGAAGGTTCCGAAGGCGATGATATCGACTCCATGCTGGGAAAGTACATTCGAGATTGCGGCGATAGCACCGGGTTTATCCTCAACGAGAAAGCTCATTCTCACTCCGTAATGGCGTGCACCGAACAGTTCGAGTAGGATCTTGAACAGATCACTCTTGCTGACGATTCCTATCAGCTTATCATTCTCGACGACAGGGAGACTCGAAAGATCCTGATCGACCATCAGACGTGCCGCCTCCTCTACAGTGGTATCCTTACCTATCGTGATAACATCATGAGTCATCAGCTTCTTCACAGTCAGCTGACTGAGCAGATAAGCCATTTCATGAATACTGAGAGTACTCACCGGTGAAGGTGAGGCGTACAGAATATCCTTTTCGGAAATAATTCCCACCAGATGATGTTCCTTGTCGAGAACCGGCAGGCGATGAACTTTTTCCCTCTTCATCAATGCTGAAGCTTCAGCAACCGACATTTCGGGTGTAGCAGTGACAGGGTTTCTTGTCATTCGTCTCTCTATTATCATAAAGTCCCTCCACTTGGATTCGGAAAATGGTACTTGTATTGTATCCTAGAGCTATTTAGATTTCCAGCACAATGTTGACCGCTGCTACTCTCCGAGGTAAGCGGCCCTCACCTTCTCATCAGCAAGGAGTTTCTCGGATTTATCGGAGAGAACTATCCTTCCGTTTTCCATGACATAGCCGTGATTGGAAGCTTTCAATGCCATTCTTGCGTTCTGTTCAACGAGAAATACCGTCACATTCTCTTCCTGATTGATTATTCTGATCTTGTCGAAGATATCGGCAACAATGAGAGGAGCAAGTCCGAGTCCCGGTTCGTCGAGCAGCAGAAGTCTCGGTGAACTCATGAGAGCTCTCGCGATAGCCATCATCTGCTGTTCACCGCCGCTGAGGCTTCTGGTCTTCTGTTTTCTTCTGGATCCGAGAATCGGAAAGAAATCATACATTTCTTCCTTCTTCTTCGCGATAAGCTGTTCATCTCTTACAAGGAAAGCCCCCATATCCAGATTCTCTTCGACGCTCATATCTGCAAAGACTCTCCTTCCTTCCGGAACGAGAGCTACGCCGAGTCCTGCGATCTGGTCCGTCCTCAAAGAAGAGGTGCCGGCAGCCCCGGAGCGTCTGAAAAGCTTTATGTGTCTGGAACTTCCACTCATCTGGGTGGTGGCTATGACCTCACCATCGAGTGAGATATTTCCTTCTACGAGAGGTTCCAATCCTACGATCGCTTTAAGCAAAGTGGATTTTCCTGCACCGTTTGCTCCGATGAGACAGACGATATCGCCCTGATCGACATGCATGCTTACATCCTTCAATGCCTTGATATTCCCGTAAGAGACATGTATCGAATCTATAGTTAACAGCTCACTCATTCTTCTTCCTTCCCTAGATAGGCTTCGATCACCTGCTCATTGTTCCTGATCTCTTCCGGTGTACCCTGAGCGATGTTCCGACCGTAGTTCAGCACCGTGATCGTATCACAGATATTCATGACAAGTTTCATATCGTGTTCTATCAGAACGACAGTCACACCCAGATCCCGGATTCTCCGGATCGTGTTCATCAGCGATTCGGTCTCGCTTGGATTCATCCCGGCAGCCGGTTCATCAAGGAATAATATCTGAGGATCAGTTGCCAGAGCTCTTGCGATCTCCAGCTCACGCTGGTGACCGTAGGGGAGATTACGCGCAAGTTCATCGGCAAATTCGCTCAGGCCGAAAAATTCGAGCCATTTCATTGCCTTCTCATGTGTGGCATCATACTCTGTTCTGACGTGAAGATAACTGTCGACTGCGGCTTTCAGACGTCCTTTCAAAGGATCCTTTCCTGTTTTGAAATGGAGTCCCACCATCACATTCTCGAGAACCGACAGTTCCTTGAACAGTCGGATATTCTGGAATGTCCGTGCGATCCCAAGTCGGCAGATCCTGTGTGCACTCTTATTGGTGATTTCCTCCCCGTTATAGAACACCTGACCGCTGGTCGGAGTATCCAGACCAGTCATGTTATTGAACAGTGTCGTCTTCCCTGCCCCGTTGGGACCGATCAGACCTGTGATAAGACCGTCTTTCACCTGAAAGTCGACTTCACTTACTGCAACGACACCACCGTATGCACGGGTAAGTTTCTTTGTTTCCAGTACAATCATTTCTTACCCCCGCGTCTTTTGAATATTGCAGGCTCGCCTCTCGTCTTTCTCCCGAGAATCCCCTGAGGCCTCCAGATCATCATGGTCACCAGAATCAAGCCGAACAGGATCTGTTTAAACTGGGGCGGGATGATATTGGAAAGACCGACGAGCTGGGGGAAATATGAGATAAACTGGATAATGAAAGCACCCAGAATGACTGCGGCAAAATTTCCCATCCCGCCGAGAACGACCATACAAAGGACCATGATCGAAACCATGAAGGTGAACACGCCGGGAGTAACAGAGAGGATGAACGTCGACTGGAGAGATCCCGCCACTCCGGCGATACCTGCTCCCAGAGCAAATGCCCAGACTTTATAGCGGGTGGCATTTATACCCATCGAAGATGCCGCTATTTCGTCTTCTCTTACCGCCTCTAAAGCTCTTCCCATTCTCGAATTCGCCAGCCGTTCGAACAGTACGAAAGCTACAAGAACAAACAGCCAGACAACGACAAGAAAGCCCCATTTAGCGTACGGACTTATTTTCATCCCGAACACTGTGATCATGGGAATTCTCTGAATCCCCATAGGACCGTTGGTAAGAGAGTCCCAGTTATTCAATATATTTCTGACAATCTCACCGAACCCCAGTGTTGCGATCGCGAGATAATCTCCGCTCAACCTGAGAGTCGGCAATCCGATCACTACACCGAAGAGAGCCGCCAGAATACCTGCAATCGGAACGGTAATCCAGAAATCGATACCGTATGTGACACTTAAAATAGCGGTAACATAGCTTCCGATGGCAAAGAACCCGGCCTGAGTAAGACTCAGCAGACCCACATATCCGGTAATCAGATTCTGACCGATCGCCATCAGTGCATAGATGCCGGTGTATATCAATATAAGAAGGATAAAGTTAATCATTACACTTTCTCCTTTTCTACTTTTCCGAGAAGCCCTTCAGGCTTGATCAGCAGAATGATGATCAATGCGACAAAGGCGATCGTATCTCTCATTCCATACGGGATGCCGAGCAGAGCGACTCCGAAGGTCTCAAGCAGGCCGAGAAGAATTCCTCCAAGCATAGCACCTGAAATATTCCCGATCCCTCCGACAACGGCCGCAACGAAAGCCTTGAGTCCGGTCATCATACCCATAGAGGGATACACCTTGATCTCGAGAGCAATCAAAAATCCTGCAGTTGCTGCCAGTGCTGATCCGATCGCGAATGTGATCGCAATGATCTGGTCCGCTTTAATCCCCATCAGTTTTGCCGTATCCTGGTCAAGACTGGTAGCTCTCATTGCTTTTCCGATTCTGGACCGGTCAACAAAAAGCTTAAGAGACACCATCATGATGATGACGACTACAAGGATGAGAATCTGATGCGGAGTGATCGCAACACCGCCGATCGTGAACGGGGTATTATCAAACGGATAGTCGAGTTTCCTTGATTTCGTTCCCCATGCCCATGCAGCAGTATTGCTGAGGATGAAAGAAACCCCGATAGCGGAGAGCAAAGGAGCCAGCCGGGTAGCCCTGCGCAGAGGCTTATAGGCGATACGTTCTATAAGCACTCCCAAAACTGCACTGAACAGCATTCCTGCTATCATTGCGATGAAAAAGGCCACGATAGTCCATATGCCCATCTGTTGTCCCCGAATAGCATTGAAGGTGAACAGACCGATATATGAACCGACCATCAAGATATCACCATGTGCAAAGTTAATGAATTTGAGAATGCCGTATACCATCGTATACCCGAGGGCGATCAGGGCATAAATCCCCCCCAGTGTAAGGCCGTTCATCAAATGTTGAAAAAATTCCGATATAGATCCCACTCGCCGCTCCTTAATGAGTCAGACCCCCGCTTTCACACGGAGGTCTCCATGTCGACGGTGTTACACTAACACAAGATGCGCCGACAATGCAATAAATGAAAATCGGTGAGGTAGAGAAAAAGCTTCAATACCTCACCGGCTATTGTCTAGAGAGTCACTTCAACGAGCTCGCCGTCAACAACGGTGTATGTTCCGATGTATTCCGGAGTGGTTCCGTTGACTTTATATACTCCCTGATAAGCGACGAGGTCACCATTCTCAGCGAAGTTGATAGTCCCGGTTACACCCGAGTAATCCTTGGTCGCGGCAAATGCATCCCTGATGTCAGTTCTGTCGAATTTACCGGTTTCGTTATAGACTTTCTCCATAGCTGCAAAGAGGATGTTCGCGGCATCATAGGCGTTGGTAGCAAATGAATCGGGTGCGAATCCCCATTTTTCAGTGTAGGCGGCCACGAAGTCTTTATAGTCATCGGTTTCGCTCACCTGTGTAGGACCTACATAGATAACACCGTCGGTGTAATCTCCTGCCAATTGATAGATTTCAGGATTACTGAATCCGTCACCGCTGATGAATGGGATATCAAGACCGAGCTGAGAAGCCTGTTCGAGAATCTGAGCCATCTCTGCCGTATAGTTGGGAATATAGACAGCATCGGGACCGGCAGCTTTGATCTTTGTAAGCTGTGTCTTGAAGTCTTTGTCTCCAGCCTGTGCAGTCTCTGCTATAGTGACTGTTCCGCCGGCAGCTTCGAAAGATTCGCTTGTACCTTCGAACAGTCCCTGACTGTAGTCATTTTTCACATACAGAACACCGAGCTCGTCGATACCGAGTACTTCGTGGAAGTAACGGCCAGAAACTTCGCCCTGCAGACCGTCACTTGCAACGGTTCTGAATACGTAGTCACCGATATTCGTGATGTCTTTATGGGTACCGGAAGGAGTTACCATCATGATACCTTCTACCTGAACGCGCTCACCGACAGCAAAAGATACACCGGTGAAAACAGGACCTGTGAGGGCAACGATCTTATCGCTTGAAGAAAGTTTTTCGATACCGGCAAGTCCTTTCTGAGGATCACCTTCACTGTCTTCGATGACCAGTTCAATATTCACTTTTCCTGCAATACCGCCGGCAGCATTCTTTTCGTCCATAGCAAGAAGAACACCTTTGGAAATAAGGTCTCCATAGTTACCATAGTCTCCAGTCATAGGACCGATAAAACCTACCTTAACTTCTGATACGGCTTCATCCTGCCCGTTAGCGAAAAGAGTTATACCACTCATGACAGCAACAATCATGAGAACAACTAAAATCTTTTTCATACATACCTCCAGATATGATTTAACAGCATAAACAGGATCCTTCTTCCATCATAGACTTCAGAAAAAAATCCAATTAATAAAGTTTAAAGAAATTATATACATAAATCAGTATTTTTATTCAACCTTCTTTCATGTAAAATGGAAGTATTCGAAATAATAATTTAAAAATCAGGAGGAGAATGGGTTGTGACTGCTAAAAACAATTGACCAAAAGGGCCTCTTCTCTTATCATCGATAACACATTCGCCCCGATAGCTCAGCTGGATAGAGCACTTCCCTCCTAAGGAAGGGGTCACGCGTTCGAATCGCGTTCGGGGTACAAATCCATGCCTTGCGGGCTTCCGGCCTGCAAGGCTTTTTCATACACCGGGAATTTTAAATGTTCCACATCAAAACCAGCTAATACAGCAGCCTGTCATATAGGTAGTTTATGTCTCTCCTGGTTGTGTCGATATTCCTGTTCACTGAGGTAAGGCCGCTGTTCACTGAATCTGATAATGAATCGAAGTTTGAATCGACTTTATTGTTCAAAGTATCGATATTGTAACTGATCTCCTGCAACCCGATCTTCAACCCTGCTGACAGGTTGTTTACTCTGTTATCGATAGACCTGAGATCTCTCTGATAATCATCCATCTTATTCAATAGTTGAGTATAGAACCTTGACTGCTCCAATCTCAATCTCTCAAAATTAGCGAACATCGTTTTTTTCAGGTCATCGAATCTGTAATCCAGCAGATCATTATCTGTATATGTGTTCGAGATGATCTGCTTGAGAGCCCGTACTGTCTGATTGCCGGATCCGATGGAATTTTCAAGAAGATTCTTGCAGTAGATTATTATTCCCATGGCTCTCTTTTCCATGTGAACTTCAATCAGCATGAGCCCTATCAGAATCCCTCTTCTGATCTTCTCTCCCTGATCATCTATATTCAAAAACTCGAATAGCTTATTGCATCTATAGTGCTTATCGTCTATTTTCGCATAAAACAGATCATTTTTCTCATCATAAGACCCCAGCAGACCGTTTGCAAATGAGAAATCACCTGCCAGATAATAAAATCTGGCGCTGTGTAAAAGAAAGAAGAAGAAATCAGAAGAGAGAGAAGTGACTTCGAATTCCTGATAAAAGGAGAACCCTGCGAGAAAGATGTTCGTTCCTGCAGAATTGAATTTATGCTCTTTATCGAAATATTTTGTCTCTTTTAACAAGTTGGTCCATATATATTCTTCCCTTATGAAGAATTCGATCTTCTCTATTTCCTGCTGAACTTCCTGTATCTTCTCTTCGTATGTACGTATATTCTGTAAATTTGTATCCTGGCTTCTGCTTAATTCTCCGATCCGGGAATTTTTCCTCTGTACCATCTGCAGATTTTTTCTCTTAGACCGGTTCACGATCAAGCGGACTATGACGTATATGAAAGCTATATTCACCAGATTGACCAGCACACAATTTATCAGGAAGAATCCTGTTGAAATTCTTCCGAAGAACAAATATATTCCGGCGAATGCCAGAATATAATAGAATTGAAAAAAAGGAAAATTTCCCCAAAATCCACTATCATCTACTTCTATTCCTTTTTCAAGAAAGAGAAATAGAAGTATCGAAGTCCCGATCGATATAAAAAAGGATATTTTCCAGATTTGAATCAACAATTCTATTGTCACTGTTTTTCCCCTATTCTTTTATGGTACAGGACTTCTTTTACTATGGTGATGACCAGGACAACGGCGAGCAATGTCATATACACAGGGTCCTGAAATACCGACTTCAAAAAAGCTGATTGAATATCGAATATTCCGTGGATCATCGATACATACACAGGATCTGAGATATAAGGGAATTCTATCTGCCTGATATAAGATATCGCGTAAGAGACAGTGGAATAATTGAACAGAAGTATCATCGCCGAGATCTTCTGAGGAATATGATACAGATTCCTGAATTTGATGGACAGCAACAGTCCCGGGAGAATCAGAGCGACGGGAATAAAGATCACAAGCTCATTTATGGTGTACTCTAATAGATATGATACAGCGAACATACCCGCGATTCCCCAGGAAGAAAGAGTACGCAGCGGTTTTATCCATATCAGTAATGCCTCAAAGACAACTATTGGAATCAACATATAATACCATTCAGATTCACCAGGGAAAAAGAAGTACATATAGTAAGTGACAATGATCAATCCGAAAAATAGATTTGACAAGAACAGGCAAACCTTTGACCTGAATAGCAGCAATAAGGTGAAAAAATAAAAAGAAATGATTGCTGCCTGCAGTGTCAGTCCAAATGTCGGAAAGAATCGCAGCGAGTCCAGAGACAAGCTGTAAAAGAGATAGTATAAGATCGACAACTCTATGAGAGACAGAATGAACAAGACTTTCCTGATGCGCAAATTATGCGCATGAACTAGTGTTGAGCGGTAATCATCCTTCAGCCTTTCTTTCTCTACCTCTAGATAACTATTTTTCTCATAGTAATCATTTATCTTGTTCACATAACTGTTCTGAATCTCCCGCAATTCCCTTATTCTCTTCTCGCCGTTAAGTTTTATAATTTGTGAACAGTCAGTACTCATTTCAGGAAAGTCTAGACCTTCCACGGTTTCATTGTCAATAATAAAATGAGGCTTTACATCCTAAGTTATTGTTCTGAGAAAACCAAATGAATACGATTATCGGTGGAATTGTCTTCCAGCGGCACATCGCCAGCAGTACCGGCCTTTTCAAACATCACTGTCTGCCCGAGAGGCTTTCGCCTCTTGCGCTTCAGCAGGTCGGCAAAATCTTCTGCCGGGTATCCCAGAATCAGCAGGGCTGTAACTTCGAATTCAGGCGGGATATCGAAACCTCCCCTGATTATCTCAGGGTCAAAAAGACCGACCATGACACTCCCTATACCCCTTTCTCGTGCGGCAAGCATCATATGATCACATACGATACCTATATCAAGATCGCCGGAACATTTACCGTCGAAAGGTCGGATCAGAGGGTCTGTTCTGTCCTGACAGACGATCAGAACTACCGGTGCACCGAACGTATTATATGCCTTCTTCACCTCATTGAGTGCGTGTTCGGAAGATGCAACGATGATACGCTGCGGCTGCCGGTTGCAGGCGGTCGGAGCCATCCTGCCCGCTTCAAGGATATAGGTAAGATCAGATTCGCTTAATTTTTTTTCAAGAAAACCCCGTGTCGTACATCGGCTCTCTGCCAATTCAAGAAACTGCATATTGAACCTCTTCAATTGCAACTATACAACCGTCATCTTTTTCAGGCAATCCTCAAAAATGCCGGCACAACTGAGTATGTTATAATTCACGAAAAGGGGGCTGTCATGAAATCATATGACATTATTCTCATAGGAACAGGTCAGGCCACGGGAACGATCCTGCCCTCTATGCTGGAAGCAGGATTGAAGGTAGCAGTTATCGAGAAGGATAGAGTCGGAGGGTCCTGTGTGAACTGGGGCTGCACTCCGACAAAGACTCTGGTGGCGAATGCAAAGGTTGCCTCCATGATCAGCCGGTCAGAGGACTATGGCATCGACTGTCCTTCTTTTGAAGTGAACTTTCCCGAAATGATGCGCTCGCTGAACAAAACCAGAGACGAAAGCGAAAAGAGCTTCAGAGAGTACCTTGAAAAGGTCACAGACTTTTACAGCGGAAGCGGATCCTTCAAAGATGAACATACGATCGATGTTGAAATGAACAGCGGCGGTATAAGTGCGATCAGGGGTGAGACGATCATCATCCATACAGGGGCAAAAGCAATAATCCCTTCACTCAAAGGAATCGGGGAGGTAACCTATCTGACCAACAGGAGCCTGTTCTCACTGAAGGAGCTTCCCCGTCATCTGCTGATCATTGGAGGATCGTATATCGCTCTCGAAATCGGACAGATCTTCAGACGCTTGGGAAGTGATGTATCGATTCTGGAAAAGAATGACCGGCTGATCGCACGTGAGGATCGTGATATCAGTGAAGGAATACAGAAAGTGCTGGAGGATGAGGGGATCTCGGTATGGTTGAATACACAGATAGAAAAGGTTGAAAAGGCCGGCGAAGGATTATGCGTCACCTTCGGTCAGAACGGAATAAAGAGACAGGAAGGAGCAACCCATCTTCTTGCTGCCGTCGGAAGGGCTGCGCAGTCACAAGATCTCCACTTGGAGAGAACCGGCATCGAGACTACAGAAAAAGGATATATCAAAATCAATGAATACTGTCAGACTTCACTGGAGCATGTGTATGCCTTGGGAGATGTGAACGGAGAAGGCGCCTTCACCCATACCTCGGTACATGACGGACAGATCTTTCTCGATCACTATTTCAAAAGAGGCTCACGGTCGCTATCGTCAAGAACAGCAACCTATGCCCTGTATACGGACCCGCCGGTAGGCCGGGTGGGAATGAACGAACAGGAAGCAAAGAAAACCGGAAAAGATGTGATGGTGTGCGAAATGCCGATGAGTTCGATAGCAAGAGCTAAGGAGAAAAAGGAGACTCAGGGTAAAATCAAGATAGTCGTGGACAGAAAGACGGATGAGATCTTAGGAGCCACGATCTTCGGTGTCGGAGGAGATGAGCTCATAGGAATCATAAATGTGATGATGCAATCACATCTTCCCTACAGTGCACTCCAGAATACCGTGATTCCTCACCCGACAGTCGGAGAGCTCATCCCGTTCATGTTCTCGTCTCTCAGACCGCTTGAATGAAGACTTTTTATTCGACTTTCTGTCTGTTGTAATCGTAGATAGAATAAAAAACGATCGCAACAAGTGTGAAGATATAGGGAATGGCGAGAATGAAATCGGAAGGAATATGCCATATCCCCTGTGCGTAGTTCGAAAAAGCTTCGGATATCCCGAAAATGAAAGAGGCAATCAGAAGACCGACCGGACGCTTTTGCCCGAGGAAGATCACTACAAGAGCGACCCACCCTTTTCCTGCTGTTATATTCGGAACGAAGGCGCCGAGATTGACACTCAACATCGCACCCGCGACCGCACTGAAGAACCCTGAGATAAGAAAGGCGATAAACTGATACCTTTTCGGAGAAAGCCCCACCGAGATCAGAGACTTCGGATAAAGACCTGTCGCCCTGAGACGAAACCCGAAAGGAGTCCGGTAGAGAACCACATAGGAAAGGAAAAGAAGAATGAAGCTGAGGTATGTAAAAAAGGTATGACCGAAAAGAAGCGGCCCGAGAACGGGAACGGCCTCTGTTCCCCGTTCAAACAATACCGGCATCTGCGGAAGTTCGGGAAAGGTCACAACGCCTTTGTTTGCAAAGATGTGAAATGAGAGGACTGTCGTAATTCCCGAGGCAAACAGGTTTGCCGCCAGGCCCGTAATAAAGACATTCGCCTTCAGATAGAGGGTGATAGAAGCTATGACGGCGGCAAGGAGCATCGAGCTTCCTGTACCGATCAGTATCGCCAGAACAATATTATGGGTAAAATGAAGTGAAACGACAGAAGAGAATGCTCCGAGAAGCATCAGTCCCTCGATCCCGATATTCAGCATTCCGGTGAGCTCCGTATAGAGTCCTCCGGTGGCCGCAAGAAGGAGCGGAGTCATGATAGTTACTGCACTGAAGATGAGAGAAGACACGGTATCCATCAGATTCTCCTCTTTTTAAGGCCCAGCCGCTGCAGCGTCACAGAAGAGACAAGGAAGAAGACTGTTGCCTGGACAATCGAAGAGAGCTCGAAGGTAACATCACTGTAGAGCATCGCGCTGCGGGCTCCGGATTCAATATATGCGAAAAAGAGTGCAGCGGGGATCACGGCAAACGGACGATACCGGGCGATGAGTGCTACCGCGAGAGCATTCCATCCCATTCCGGAAGAAAAGTCCTTGATTGTCGCATGATAGGTACCGAATATGCTCAAAGATCCCGCCAGAGCATACATCGCACCGCTTACGAACATCGGCATAATCTGGTAGTACATGACATTCACCCCCGCATATTTCGCGAATCTCGGATTATCACCGTACATTCTCAATTCGAAACCGGTCCGGCTTCTGTACATCAGCGCATGGATGATGAAAACTGCCGCCACCGCAACGATCAGCGACGTATTCAGATTCGAAGGGGGAAGGATGTAGGAAAGCTCTGCTGTTTCGGGAATCGGCTGCGTGCTGAACAGGTTGGTGAGAGGATCGTCGAACGGACCTGTTATCAGATAGTTAACGATCAGGACGACTGCATTTGATATGAGGAAAGATGTGATCAGAACATTAGTATTCCATCTATAGCGCAGGACTCCCGAAATCCCTGCAAGTATTCCAGAACTCATCATAGCGACAAAAATAGCTATCACTGCACCTGCTCTCCCGAGCGGCTCCAATGCTATGACGGTCAGTGTCGCTATCAGGGCCCCGAAATAGAGCTGCCCTTCCCCTCCGATATTCATACTCCCCGACCTGAAGGCAAGCGAGATTCCCAGTCCTCCTATGATGAGGGGGACTGCCATGTTGATCATGTTTCCGAAGTCATACAAAGAGAGAAACGGACCGTTGAAGAAATAGTAGATTGTCTTGTCAGGAGTCTCGCTCAGATAGTAGGAAAAGCCCACCAAAGCTACCAGAGATACAAAGACGATGAAAATCAGTCCCACCATAGAACGCAGCATATATATGACAGGGTTATAACATTCGATCTTCTTATTCACATCTTGCCTCTTTTCACTCTTACCGCTTTTCCAAGCAGAAATGGTCCAAGACTCTCTTTTGTCATAGTAGAGACTTCTCCGACTCCGAATCGTGCTACCACAGCCCCCCTTGAAAAGATGAGAAGACGATCGCTCAGAGAGATGATCTCATCCAGATTGGATGAAAGAAGAAGAACCCCTATCCCGCTGTTTCTCAGCTTGATGATCTGCTCATGAATAAAGGATGCACTCGATGCATCGAGTCCCCAGGTCGGTTCACAACAGATTATCACATCCTTCACTTTCTCGATCTCACGGGCAAGGATCACTTTCTGAATATTTCCTCCCGAAAGAGTCCCGATCGCCTGATATGGTTCACTTTTGATCTTATACCGGCTTATCAGCTGCCGGGTATATGCCTGAATCTTCCTTTTTCTGATTCCGAAAGGGGGGAAGAATTTCTCCCGTGAAGTTGCGATCATATTCTCGCTCACAGGCGCTGTGAGAGAACTACCCGTGTACAGACGATCGCTGGGAACGAAAGGAAGCCCTATCTCGCGGGTCCGGGCTCTCTTGTGTTCACTCGAAAGGATCGTATCATGGTAGAAAATCTTCCCTTTCGAAATAGGCAGCTCTCCGAGAAGGACAGATTCAAGCTGTCCCAGGCCATTTCCGGAAATTCCGGTGCAACCAAGGATCTCTCCCCTGAAAAGATCAAAATGGATATCATCTAGCAGCGGCTGTTTCTGATTGTGTCGTTCAATCGAGACATGATCTACCGAAAGAACTATCCGGTCTGAATCGATACTAGTGAGAATCTTTGCCGGGACGGCGGCAGTCTCTCCCATCATCATCCTGCCTATGGATTGTTCATCTACAAGAGATGTCTCGTAGGTTCCGATCATGGCTCCCTGTCTCATTATCGCCACTCTGTCGGATATTTCAAGGATCTCATGGAGCTTGTGGGTTATGAGAATGATCGAAACACCTTTAGACTGGAGAGAACGCAATGTTGAAAAGAGAGCATCAATCTCCTGACTTGTCAACACTGCAGTAGGTTCATCGAGGATCAGGACCCTCACGTCACGGTACAGCATCTTCAGTATCTCTACCTGCTGTTTCTCCCCCACGCTCAGAGAACCCACAAGAGCGTCCGGCTCGACTGAGAAATGGTTTTCTTCAATCAGAGTAGCGACCTTACTGCTGTTCTTCCGTTCGTCATATAGCAGATGATGGACAGTGTTCTCCTTCCCCAGCACGACATTCTGTGCAACGGTAAATTCATCAACCAGCGTCACATGCTGCTGAACCATACCGATTCCCAACCGTGCAGCATCGAGAGGAGAGCTGATATTAACTTTTTTCCCGTCAACTTCAATCATTCCCTCATCAAATTCTTCCATCCCGTACAGAATCTTCATCAAAGTTGTCTTCCCGGCACCGTTCTCGCCTGCCAGAGAGAGGATCTCTCTCTCATTGAGTGTCAGATCAACATGATCGTTCGCTTTGAGAAGTGTGTATGGATAAACTTTAACTATCGAGTGCATCTGCACTATGGGGAACATTGCAACCTCTTATTTATTTCATAGACTGAGAAAAAGATACATTCAATTTATAAAACCGGCAATGTATAGGATATTGAACCGTTTCTCAACCGTTCCATGAAGGAGGCAAACTCGTCTCTGATATCCTGAGGAAGTGAAGAGACATAGAGAGGATCTTCAAAATGGAATCCTATATAGCCTTCTTCGAGTCCGACAACAGTAGCTTTTCCGTATTCCACAGTACCATTTACCACATCAGAGAGGATCTCCATCACAAGTTTCTTCTGTTCCATCGATCCGCTTCCCACAACATACCCCGGAGCGGCACTGTATTCATTCTTATCATGGAATACAACATATGCCCCTTTCTGTGTGACTGTCTTGAATACTCCCTGAGCGGCACCTCCCGCTATTACTGCAAAGATATCAACACCGCCGTCAATCATGCTCGAGGCCAGGTCGGAAGCCTTGTTTGCATCGAACCAGTTACCTATCACTCTGAAATCAAGTTCGATATCTTTGTTCACCAATCGGGCGCCATCAAGGAAACCCGGCAGGATATGATTGTTTAAAAGAGGATACTCCTGCGATGCGATGAAACCGATTTTCAGGTTCTCATTGGCAAATTCCATATCACTCGCGGTAACAAGTCCTGCAAGATATCCCAGATATAGCGACTGCTCGTACTGATTGTAGAGATAGGTTCTCATCTGATCGTTCCCTTCTGCATAGGCATCTGTGATGATGAACTTCTGGTCGGGAAATTTTTCCCCGACCCTTTCGCAGATTTCAGGAAGTGATGGATTTGTGCTCAAAACGACATCATATTCGCCTGTCGCGACCAGACTGGTGAGCTGTTGTTCCCATTGAGCCTGGTTAAATCCCGCTTCATAGACTTTCACAGATACGTTCTCTTTATCCTGAGCGAACTCATTTGCTCCGGCGACCATTGTCTCATAGGGAGGAGAACCCGCAGCCACACCGGGAACAAAGACAAGAACAGAGAAAGAATCATCAGCCTTTGCTTCTTCTTTGACTCCGGCTGCACCTAGAGGACTGAGAAGAAAAAGGACAAAAAACACTGCCAAAACGGAATATATTCTATTATTCATTGATACCCCCTGAAGTTCTGATATTGGAAAAACTGTATCACAAGGTCAAAGAACACTCTACCCCTTCACGGAAAAAGCACTGAGGATCAAATCAGCTCCATTGCCCTTTCAATGCTTTATATAGAGACCGGTAGCGCCCGAACAGATCATCATATAGAGCTTTCTTGTTCGTATCGGGATAGTAGAATGTATCAAAAGAAATGAGAGATTCGCACGATTGGGTGAGTGAACTGAATCTCCCAACCGCATATTGGGCAAGAACCATAGCACCTACCATCTCAGCTTCACTGACAGAAGGAACGGCAACCTCTCTCTGGGTGATATCAGCTTTAATCTGCTGCAGAATCGGAATCGAGGAACTTCCTCCCACCGTACGAAGGGTGGTAACTTCCTGTCCGACATCTTCGATAGTCTCTATCACATCACGAATCGCGAAGGAAACACCTTCGACCACGGCTCTGAACAGATAGGAATCTGTAGTTCCGAGATTCAGCCCCGAAAAAACTCCTTTTGCGTTCGGATCCCATATCGGGGCCCTTTCTCCTGCAAGATAGGGAAGAAACAATAGAGAGTTTGCTCCTGGGGGGACCGTCTCGATCTTCTGAAACATCTGTTCGTATGAAAGAGAATCCAGATTCAGCAGGTTTCGTGCCCAGGTGATCGCCTTACCCGAGGTAGATATCATTCCCGATATATTGTAATAGGGGTCGATAGGGTGTCTGAAACTCATCAGCCTAGAATCGGTCACATCGACACGTGAACAGACATTGATCCCTTCGCTTGTTCCCGAACGGTCGCATACCATTCCGGGGCGGACAACCGAACAGCCGAGTATGGAAACGACAAAATCGGGTCCCCCCGCAATAACCTTCGCTTTCGGAGGAATAGAAAATGCTTTGGAGGCAAGTGACGAAACATTCCCTATGAATGCACCTGGAAAGATAAGCGGGGCAAATTTTTCCCTGTCGAGTGATAGTGTATCAAGCAGAGAATCATCGTAATACCATGTGTATGCCTCAGGTGCATGCATGATCGCTGTAAGCTCATTTGTAAGGAGGTAATTCACATAATCGTAACTCGAAAGGAAACAGATCGCTTTATCATACAAAGCTTTCTCATGCCGAGCCAGATACAGTGCCTTCGGGACAAAGAAAGAAGCGTCGACGAACCGTCCTATGGCGGCCGAGACCTCTCTCGATTCCTCTACAGCTCTTCTGTCGAAATAAAGACGGGCAAGGGCGGCCGGTGCATAAAGCAGCCCGTCCTCATAAACTGCCGGAGCAAGAACCGGCACCAGGGAAGGACCGCTTCCTGTCACGATGATCGCCTCAAGATCATCGGTCTTCGGCATATTCACAAAAAGGTGCCGCAGAGCGATGGAAAAAGCCTTAGGATCGATACAGGTTCCGTCAAAGAAGAAAAATCTCTCATCCAGAGCGGTCGTATCGTAATGAATCATTGCGCCATCTTCGCTAAATAGTGCGGCTTTGCAGTTTGTCGTTCCGATATCGATCGTGAGAATCATCTTTTTCCCTCCGGCCTTTTCCCTGTATACACAAGGCGGACAGGTCCTCCGGTGGAGACAAGAATATACCTCAAGGCAATATTCATCAAGAACCTTACAGGAAAGATCAGCTCAACAGATCCAGAAGCTCTCTGATCGTATCTTTGGGCAGATCAGGGTCTTCACATTCGAGAAGGGATTGGAGTAGTTCGATACTTTTTCTGTCCTGGGCTATCATAAAGCCTTCCTCACGGGCACAATCCTCTCCGAGAATCTGAAGGGAATGGTACAATGCTCTTTCAAGAAGAGACTGCTGCTGCCTGACCATCGCCAGCTGTCCTGTCTTGCTATGGAAAACCTCCTGCAAAGAAGAACTCACCTCACTGCTTTTCTCTTTCCTTTCAGGAAAAGATGTGACCATCAAACTGATCGCATGAGACGGGCATGCATCTACACATAAACGACATCCGTCGAGACATTTTGAGGCATCGATCTGTCCCGTCTCAGTGTCGGTTGCTCCGGTGGGACATACGAACAGACACAGACAATCTTTGGTACACAATGAACTATTTCTTACAGCATACATGGGTCAATTCTCCTTTCTGATCTTCGTGAAACGTGATGACGGAGCTTTGCAGATCGGACAGACAGCCGGAACCTGAGGTGATATCGCAATGAAGCCGCATGCTTCACAGACCCACACTTCCTTTCCTTCGAACAGCTGCTCCTTCTGATTTTTGTAGCGTGTCAGAATCGATTTGTGAATCGCACTTACCTTTTTGCCCCATGTCGCACATCTGAGTGCTCCCCGGTCTTCCGAGATCTTCCCCTCTTTCTCGACTTCAGGATACCTGCTGCTTACATCCTGTGAGACCGATGAGACAAGTTCATCGATATCGAACCCGGTTTCCTTCGAACTGTTCTTTTTGAAGAATGTACTTAATGTATCCAGTTTTTTACTGACTTCAGCGTTTATCTGTTTTTCGGCAGATTTGGCCAGATTGGAGAAAACCAGAGCCAGTTCATCATATCCGTATTGCTTTTGTTCCTTCACCGTAATCCTCCTTCTGTCTATGCTACCATCCGTCGGTGATGTTGTCACCAACTCTTTTGTTGACCGTCTTGTCCGTTGAAGGTATGTTGAATGCGTAAGAAAGAATACTAATCTAAGGAGGCAGCATATGGCTGTTACATTGTATAGCACACCAACTTGCGGATTCTGTAAAATGGCAAAAAGTTATTTGGCGAACAACAATATTCCTTTCACAGAATATAATGTCGCATCGAATTCCGAAAAGGCCCAGGAAATGGTAAGAAAATCGGGTCAGATGGGAGTTCCCGTAATTGATATCAACGGAAAGGTTATCGTAGGTTTCGATAGGACCGCTATCGATCAGGCTCTCAAACGATAAAAAAGTCAAAGAACTGTATAGAAGAGCACAGCGCCTGCTGAAGGCTGTTGTGCTCTTTTCATTTGATGATATACTGAATGACATGAATTACTATTATTGCTATCAATTAGCAGACTATCATGTGCTTATAGCAGAGAGAGATGGAAGCATTCATACGATCTTTAGCAATACGGATTCTCATCAGCACCCTTCGTTAGGAGAAGAAAGAGAGACAGATGTGATACGGGAAGCTTCGATGCAGCTGAAACAGTACTTCGAAAAAAGCCGCCGCACGTTCACCTTTCCTATAGAGATCACAGGGACCCCTTTTCAGAGGAGAGTCTACAACGCGCTGCTTGAGATTCCCTATGGTCAGACCGCATCATACAAAGAGATCGCCGAAAGAGCCGGTTCTCCCAAAGGATATCGTGCTGTAGGCAATACAGTGAACAGAAACCCCTTATGGATTGCAGTGCCCTGCCACAGAGTGATAGGGTCAGACGGTTCTCTGGTCGGATACGCAGGCGGATTGCAGATGAAGAAGAAACTTCTGGAAATAGAAGGTTATCGTCGGTCCTAAAAACTTGACCGCCGGTATATATTCATATATGATAAGCATATCTGGATCATTTCTTGTCCGGGTCATTGTTCTGTGGGTTGTGTGTCTTTAATCGGGGGAGATGAGACACACAACCTTTCTTGTATCTGAAAGACTTTTTCCCGTTCAACAGTTTTTCATCATATCGATAGGCCATTTCGTTTTTTGGAATGATATCATAATTTTATTGTATATTGACTTCCATCTTATCACCCTTTACTGTAAAATAGTTGATGTAAATAAAGATTTACACACAGGAGGCTAATAATGAGTGTAAAATTTTATCGCTGTGAAGAATGCGGAAATATTGTAGAACTGATCAATAACGGTGGTGGCGAACTCGTTTGCTGCGGCCAGCCGATGGTAGAACTCAAAGCAAATACTACTGATGCGGCCACAGAGAAACATGTGCCTGTAGTGGAAAAACAAGATGGGAAGCTGGTTGCTACAGTCGGTTCTGTCGAACACCCGATGACTGATGCTCACTATATCCAGTGGATTGCAGCTGTGACAGATAATGGCGTTTTCAGAATCAATCTGACTCCGAGTGACAAACCCCAGGCGGTCTTCACCGGACTCGACGTGAAGGAAGTATATGAATACTGCAACCTTCACGGACTTTGGAAAACTGAAGTCTGATCATAGATCTTCACAACAAGACCTGCCGGATCTTTCATCAGGCAGGTCTTTTTTTCACGAGAATACTATCAGGTAACCATCTCAATCCAGGACTAGTGAGGCGGGAGTATAAACTCTTCCCATGAGATTCTGATCCAGCATGTACAGTCCCTTGCCGTCGCCGAACAGCTCGAATCTGCGGATGTTGTCTTCGGCATTCTTCTCTTCCTCTCCCTGCTCTTTCACGAACCAGTCCAAAAATTGAACAGTGCGGTAGTCTTTGACTTCAAGGGCCTCGGTGTAGATCGCATTGATGGACGATGTCACATAACGTTCGTGTTCCAAAGCAGCTTCAAGAGGTTTCTTGTAATCATCATATTTAGCATATGGATCGGCAATCGTTCCCATTTTGACAGGATGACCGTTGTTCAGCAGGTACTGTCTGAACAGCATAGCATGATCCTGTTCTTCCTGTGCCTGAATCTTGAACCAGTTCTCGAACCCTTCCAGCCCTTCATGTGCATAATAGTTTGCGATATCGAGATAAAGATAGGCTGAATAGAATTCCTTGTTGATCTGTTCGTTTAATAATTTGGCTACTGAATCTTGTAACATAGTTAACTTCTCCATCGGGTCGAATACACCCTTTATAGTTTCTTCTTATAACATACACATTATTGCTTCGAATGGCAAAGAAAAGAAATGAATAAATTTTAATCGATAAGCTTGACTCGATATAATCGTTCGTATATATTTGCTAGTGGCAATAGTTGCTATTGGCAAATAATAAAATCAAGGAAGCATGTATGATCGATCTATGTTATCTCAGGCACATTCTCACAGATGTGAAGAGAATAGAAGAGACACTGAAAAGAGAGACCTCTCTGACATTGAATGAAGCTCTCTGCGTCTGCCAGATTGATAAAGGAAACATCGAACCGTCCTCTCTCTCGAAAGAGCTTTCTCTTTCCCTTTCCAGAACCTCCAGAGTCATCGACTCACTGGTGAAAAAAGACCTTGTCGAAAGAATCCATGACGATAAGGACAGAAGGAATATAAGGGTGACACTCACAGAGGAAGGAGAGAAGACGGGGAAAAAGTTGCACACTATATCACTCGACATCCCCGATTACCTAATAAAAACCGTAACAGAAATCGAAGACATCATTTCAACAGGAGAAAATACATGAAAACATATATCATCGTGGGAGGTGTTGCCGGAGGGGCCGGTACCGCCGCAAAACTGCGGAGACTTGACGAGAATGCCCGAATCATCATGTTCGAGCGCGGAGAACACATCAGTTTTGCAAACTGCGGTCTTCCATACTATGCAGGCGGAGCGATCACCGAACGTTCAAGGTTGTTCGTCATCACTCCCGACAGATTCAAAGAGGTCTTCAATGTCGAGGTAAAGACTCGTCACGAGGTCATTTCAATCAATAAAGAAGAAAGATATGTGACAGTGAAAGACCTGAACACAGAGGAACAGTTTGATGAATACTATGACGATCTGGTTCTCTCTCCGGGAGCCGCGCCTGTCCGTCCTCGAATACCCGGAATCGACGACCCGTCGATCCTCTCTCTCCGTTCAGTAGCTGATATCGACGCGATCGTCACGAAACTGGAAAGCTCCCAGACAAGAAGAGCCGTCGTCGTAGGAGGAGGTTTCATCGGTCTGGAGATGGCTGAGAATCTGAAAGAGAAAGGACTTCAGGTATCGCTGGTAGAGGCTCTTGATCAGGTGATGAATGTAATCGATTACGATATGGCAGCCATTGTACAACAGCATATAAGAGATGAAGGAGTACGTCTCTATCTGAAAGATGGAGTGAAGAGCTTCGAAAGAGAGAAAGGTCAGATCAACGTGACACTCTCAAGCGGGACAGTAATTTCTACCGACATGGTAATATTATCGATCGGAGTACGCCCCGATACGAAACTGGCACATGATGCCGGACTTACTCTCGGAAGAAATGGTGCCATCGTAGTCGACGATCAGTTCATCACAAGTGACCCTCATATCAGAGCTGTCGGTGATGCGATCGAATATCCCTCTCCGTTCACTCATCTACCCGTATCCGTCCCTCTTGCAGGACCGGCAAACAAGCAGGCTCGATTATGTGCTCAGGCTATTGTGACAGGCTCCTGCCGCCCTTATACCGGTACTATTGCCACCAGTATCGCAAAGATATTCCAGCTTACGGCAGCCTCCACAGGGATGACAGGGAAACAGCTGAAAACATCAGAAATACCATATAAAGAGGTCATCACCCATGCAGGATCCCATGCCGGATACTACCCGGGATCACTTCAGTTGTGTGTGAAAGTGTTGTATGACGGGGAAACAGGAAAGATATACGGAGGTCAGGCAGTTGGATATGACGGTGTCGACAAACGCATCGATGTCCTTGCAGCATATATCAAGAAAGAGGGAACGATCCATGATCTGGCGGAATTCGAACAGGCGTATGCTCCTCCGTTCTCTTCTGCCAAAGATCCGCTGAACATGCTCGGATTCATTGCGGAGAATGCTGAAGACGGCTTTACTCACCCGCTGACATGGGATCTGGTTGATTCGATGCGTGAAAAGAACGCATTCTTCCTTGATGTACGAACCGAAGAAGAATTCAGTCTGGGTGCGATCGAAGGTGCTGTGAACATACCTCATACCGAAATCAGAGAAAAACTCGATCAGATCCCGAAAGACCGTCCCGTCGTGGTGAACTGTGCTGTTGGTATCAGAGGGTATCTGGCAGAACGCATGCTCCGTCAGAACGGTTATGAGAATGTGTATAATCTCACCGGCGGATACCATACCTATCAGGCGGTGAACAATGAGAGAAGAGCTCTCGAGAATCCTCAAGAGATTCCCTCGGTCTCCTTTTTCAATGAGAATCCGGTAGAAGAGGATGGATCACCGAGAACGAAACAGAGTGATGAGATAGCTCTTGTAGATGCATGCGGACTTCAGTGTCCGGGGCCTATCCTCTCTTTGAAGAAATCGATGGACGCCCTGCATACAGGAGATGTACTGAGGATCCAGGCGACCGACCCGGGCTTTACCAAGGATGTGAAATCGTGGACGAAACTTACCGGAAATACACTCGTATCACTTCAAACACATGAAGGTAAGATCGAAGCACTCATTGAGAAAGGCAGCAGCAAGAACCGTGGAGTCGAAAAGAGCGCACCGGTCAAAAACGGCGCCACGATTGTCGTATTCAGCAATGATCTGGACAAGGCGCTTGCTTCATTCGTTCTGGCCAACGGAGCTGCGGCAACAGGAAAGGAAGTGACGATGTTCTATACATTCTGGGGATTGAGTGTCCTTCGGAAGAAACATCCGGGCAAAGTCAAAAAGGACCTCATGGGAAAGATGTTCGGATCCATGCTTCCAAAAGGGATGGACGATCTTCACCTCTCGCAGATCAATTTCGGCGGGATGGGACCTGCAATGATGAAAAAAAGGATGAAACAGAAGAATGTCGACCAGCTGCGCTCGATGTTCTCGCAGGCCCGTCTGGCCGGAGTGAGAATGGTAGCCTGCCAGATGTCGATGGATATCATGGGCATCGATTCGAGCGAACTGCTCGAGGGAGTCGAGATCGGAGGCGTTGCAGCCTATATGGAGGCAGCAAGCGAGAGTAACGTGAACCTGTTCATCTGATTTTACTCATGCTATAATTGCCCGTACATAGTCTCAGGGCAGAGAAAACGAAAAGAGCCCGCCAGAGGGCTCTTTTCTTTGATAAAGAGAGGATGAAACATGATTTACAGACCATTCGGAAAAACGAATACCTACGTCTCGGTCATAGGGATGGGCGGCATGAGATTCAAAAAGGAAGATTATGAGGAAAAACCCTATGCCAGAGCAGTAAAGATCGTACATACCGCATACGATGAAGGTATCAACTATTTCGATACAGCTCCGAATTATTGTGACCAGCTCAGCGAATCGATCTATGGAGAAGCCTTCAAGGATATGAAGCGGAACACTTTTCATGTTTCGAGCAAATGCGGTCTGTGGAACGCTACAACAAGCGACGGAGCCCGCAGGATGATCGATCAGTCCCTGAAACGGATGAATCTTGATTTCATCGATTTCTACAATGCATGGTCGATCAAGACCATGGACGAATATCATCAGTTCATGAAAAAGGGCGGAGTCTATGAAGGAATGGTCAAGGCAAAGGAAGAAGGTCTTATAAAGCATCTGTGCTTCACTACCCATCTTCCGGGAGACCAGATCATCGATGTCATAAAAGACGGCAACTTCGAGGCGGTGACACTGGGATACAATGCGATCAATTTCGCGTTCAGACAGAAGGGATTGGACGCCTGTTACGAGAATCGCCTCGGTATCGTCACGATGAATCCCCTGGGCGGAGGTCTCATTCCCCAGCATCCGGAATTCTTCTCATTTCTGAAACAGGGGAATGATTCCCTTGCAGTCAGTGCTCTGAAATTCATCCTTGCACAGCGCAAAGCCACTGTGGCACTTGTAGGGTTCTCTTCTGTCGAAGAGGTAAAGGAAGCTGTCATGGCAACTAAAGGACTCCCTGAAAAGCCTGAGAACTTCCTTGAAACGATGGGACAGGATGTTCATACGAATATGAACACGCTATGCACCGGCTGCGGATACTGCGACTCTTGTCCCGAGGAGATTCACATTCCCCAGTTCATGGATTCGTACAACATGTATCTGCTCTCGGATGATAAGGAACGAATCAGTCAGCGGCTGACGATGCATTGGGGACTGACAAAAGACGAGGCAGCGAAGTGCATAGCCTGCGGTCAGTGCGAATCGATGTGCACCCAGCATCTGCCGATCATCGACAGACTGGAACAGATAGCATCCTTTTAGCAGATGGGCATAATAAAAGAGGGCTGCAGGCCCTCTTCTTTCTATCAAGATCAATCTCTTAATAGTTTCTGCATGCGATCGAAAAATATGCTTTGGGATGAGCACATACCGGACAGATTTCAGGTGCTTTCTTCCCGACATGGATATGTCCGCATTTTGCACATTTCCAGATCTGCTCGCCATCTTTGGAGAACACAACAGAATCTTCAACGTTCTTGAGAAGAGCAAGGTAGCGGGCTTCATGTTCTTTTTCGATTCTTGCTACACCTTCGAACAGAGCCGCGATCTTCTTGAAACCCTCTTCACGTGCAACTTCTGCAAAACCGGCATACATATCGGTCCATTCATAGTGCTCTCCCTCGGCAGCTGCTTTCAGATTGCTGGCCGTGTCGCCGAGTTCACCGTTTTCCTGCAGTGCCTTGAACCACAACTTCGCGTGCATTCTTTCGTTATCTGCAGTCTCTTCAAACAGGTCTGCGATTTGCTCATACCCCTCTTTACGGGCCTGTCCTGCCCAATAGGAATATTTGTTGCGAGCCATTGATTCACCTGCAAAAGCTTCCTGCAGGTTTTTTTCGGTTCTTGAACCTTTTAGTTCCATCTCTTCCTCCTATGAAAATGTGTAAATTTCTGTAATGATTTTAATTGATGATACCATCACCATCACACTCTGGCAATAGCATACCACAGGATTTAGCTGCTTAAAATAGCCCGAGAGGCTCTTCTTTATCAACTTTTGCCTCTAAAGGAGCGTATCCGCCGGTCATCTTCTGGAACCTGATATCAATCGAATTGAAAAAATCGATCACCTCCTGCTCATCCTGCAGAGGGCATGCCTTATGAAAGAGTTTTGCGCAGTTGACTGCGTCATCAAGTGCATGGTGAGCCTGATAATCAAAACCGAAAGCGGCACTCAGCGAAGTGAGTTTATGATTCGGCATACCGGTGAAGACTTTCCTCGAGATACGCAGTGTATCGGTATAATGCAGTGGTGGAACAGGAATCGAGTAGAAACCGAGCATTGCCTTCACGATCCCGATGTCGAAAGGGGCGTTGTGGGCAATGACGAGTTTGTTATCGATGAACATGAGAATCTCCGGCCAGATCTTATCGAATGTTGGCGCATCTTTCACATCTTCAGGCCTGATATTATGAATACTGATATTGTTCGGAGAAAAATATGAAGAGGGAGGATTGATCAGAGAGTAGTAGGAATCAATCAGTTCTCCATTCTCGAACTTCGCCAGACCGACCGAACACGCGCTGATTGCTTCATTGTTCGCTGTTTCAAAATCTATTGCAACATATTTCATCTATTACTGTTTCCTTATTGAGATAAAGGGACCGAAGCACTTATGATCAGCCCGTCATTTTCCAGTTCATACCCTCTGATCGAAGCGGGAATGATCACGCTATCTCCTTTGGTACACCGAAGCTGCCGCCCTTCCCATATGAAGGTAGCCTTTCCTTCCACTACCAGTGCAAGTTCGACACTTCTGCGATCGTCTTGAACGATCGTCCCCGCATGATATATCTGATACGCGAACTCTTCCGATCCTGCTTCGATTCGCTCTACCGTATCGCCGATCTTCTTGGATGTGAGGAGAGTCGGCTCCTCGGATGTAAAACTGACGACTTTCACCAGTTCTTCCACATCGACTTTCTTGCGGGTCAGTCCGCCTCTGAGGACATTGTCAGAACAGCTCATCAGCTCTGCCGCATGTCCGTAGACATATGCATGCAAAGTTCCCGGTTTCACATGCAGAGCCTGCCCCGGTTCGAGATGGACGACATTGAGAAAGAACGGAGCACATACCATGATATCATCATCATACAGATCAAGAGCCCGTTTTGCGATCTCGAAGGGAGAGAGGAACATCGAGGTGTTCTCTTCTTTCATCCCGGCAAGATATTCTCTGAGAGATCCGATCACTTCAAAACGTCTCTTACTGTCGAGGTTCAGCAGGGTCCTGAAAAAAGTCTCCACCGTGTCACCAGGTTCGATGATGTGCGCAGAGTCTGTCAGAAAAGAAGAAAAAGAGTCACGGATATCTTCCAGCGGTCTGAAACCCGCCATCGCGGTGACAGGAGACAATGCATAGAGAACCTCATCTTTCTGCTTATCATCTTTGTAATTGAGATCAGAAACATCGACCGTACCCCTTTTGTTCTCTTCATTTCTGTAGCCTTCCACCGCAAGATCACTCGACGGATGCACCTGAAGAGACAGAGGCTCATTGATCGCCAGTATCTTGAACAGAAACGGCAGAGTAACTCCGAATCGTTCCAGATGGGAAGAACCGAGGATCTTTTCAGGATCATGTTCGATATATTCCTGAAGGGAAAGGTCCTCTCCGATTATTCTGGACGGTCCCTGCGGGTGTGTACCCATCCACAGTTCAGCCTGCGGCGATGCTGATTTTTCTTTCTGAAGCAGCTGTGCTATGAAATAGGAATCTCCCCAAAGATACGGCTGGATCGTACCTCCTATTTTTCTGATATCCATATACTCTCCCTTTACATTCATTATCGACTGTATCACATCAGAGGATATTTGAGTATAGCGTTAAAAAAGTTCACTCTCAACACCAAGGTCGAGAGTGAACCTGTTATTCTATTGTTTACTGATGTTTAGCCGTCAATTCCCAGATTGAATCGGATACTCAGAGCATCAACCGGATTATCTCCGATATTCTCTCCGTATTCTCTCCAATAGTATGAAGCATCAATATGGAAAAGAAGAAGATCGAATCCTGCTCCTATCGACATATACCCCTGGTTAATACCGAACCGGGCATTGAGAGCTGAAAGGAGTTTCACCTCGGCTCCTGCTCTCATATAATTCCAGAAAGCCTGATCATCGGTCTCAAGATCCTCGATCATTCCTTCTACATCAACAAGATCGACCGAAAGAACAGGTTTGATCCCCCATCCCAGCTGAGGAGCCCAGCCGAAACCGAGATCGATCGTCGCAGGCACGACAATAGTGGTCTCGCCGGAGATCGTTGCTGTGGGGGCTTCATCCTCATAGATCGGATCCTGAGATGCGAAAGCGAGTATCTCATTGACCCATGCTCCCGCTTCGCTGTAATTCTTCATCGTGTAGCTGCCGTTGATGTTTCTCATGACTCCGCTGAGCCTGAATCCGATCGGCAGATTCACATTCACACCGACATCGATCGGTATTGCATATCCTGCGGTGAGCATATTATCTTCCAGAAGACTGTTGAGGACATCATCGTTGGTCTCGTCCATGAACGTCGAGAACAGCCCCTGTCCGCTGATCTTCTGGGTGTATGCTTTGTAGGTAGGACGTACCGTAGCACCGATATCTACACTGACAGCATCCTCGACAAGACCGATATTGATCCCCAGGGCGACAGCCGCTGCAGCGTTGATCTCTGCTACGACGTTCGTGTCGGCACCGGTATCGAGGTTATGAAGCTGCTCCTGAAGATTCAACGAAAGAGCAAAACCGCCTCCCGCAAAACCTGTCGATACATCCGTGGTAAGCAGTTCACCCTTATCGGCAGTGATCGTATCAAGATACTTTCCGGCTGTTGCAGGTCCGGCATTTCCGTCCATTATATCCTGGATGAGGCCCGAATCGACGATGTTCTTCGCATTGAACGCTGTGACCGACACAGATGGAAGATACATCGAGAAACTCTGGGAAGCCAGATTCGCCGGGTTCATATAGATCGAATCGAGTCCGTTGGAAGTCGATATACCGCTTCCCCCCATCCCTTCGATGCGGGTACTCGTCGGTGCGAACGTCACATCATCCCAGAACAGATTCGGATATGTGTACGAGGCAAAGACCCCTGTACCTGCAAAAAGCAATACGCTGATTATAACAAATATTTTCTTAATCATTATTCATCACCTCCGGTAAAATCTTCGACGAACTCTTCAAGCAGACCTGTAATGAACTCATTATCTTCGATGGCACCTGAGATTGCCAGCAGTGTAGGAAGAATGTCTGCATTATCAGAATCCTCCATGAATGAATTGAAAGTCGATTCCCACTCATTGTACATGGTCTCATCAATGAACCACCAGTTAGTATCAGTATCTGACGGCATCTCCGTATTACCACCGACAATAAAGTATTGATAGACCAAATTCAAAATTGTAACGAAATCAGTAGGAGGATATGTTGGTGCAATCCCATCTTTTACCGTCTCAGGAATAAGTGCATCGTTACTTGAGATTATCACACTGGAGGCATAGGTGATCAGATCGCTCAGTTTCATATCTCCGACGCTCAATGATCCGAGTGTATCCTCGTACGTACTGCGCAGAACAGCATAGTCTCCTACAATATCCTTCAGTTCGGCTGATGTAACTGTTCCATTGTCGTCTTCATCGATCACGTTGAAGTACATGTTGAAAACAGGAACTGCATAACCGAGCACCTCTTCCATGTCGAACAGCGGGTCCGATACTCCTCGGGTGGCACTTCTTTCTTCGAACATACCTGCAAGCAGATCCGTGATGGCTGTCGTAACATCGATATCTCCGACGGGAGAGACCTTCTTCATGAACTCGATGACGAGCTGTGCCTCTTCGACGAAGGCGGCTTTCTCTTCATCTGTAGGATCTGCAGGAAGTGCAGCCTTCTTATCTTTCAGGTTCTTGAGAAGGATGGCAGCGGCAAGGTCACCTTTATCTTCGATATCGAGTGTTCCTTCCTCCAGCCCCAGTTCATCTTCAAGATCTTCCATGACGCCTTTAACATCGGAGGGAATCTCTTCGTCTTCGACGGGTTCTTCGAGAAGCTCCTTCGCCGCATCAGTCTCCCCTTCCGATTCCAGAATCGCTTCGACGGAATCTTTGACATCCTCTATCTGTTCGGGAGTGACAGGGTCGGTAGTAGTTCCTCCCAGAGTCTCTTCCAGAGCATCGATGTTCTCGGTCGGGACTGTCACCACACCGCCGTCAAGATAGACGTTCGATCCGGTCTGTCCCATAAAATCACTTATTGATTGGAATATATCTCCTTCACACGAAACAAACGTGACTGCCACGATGACAGCGATGCTTATCAGCAATATTCGTTTTTTCATAGATTTTCCTCCTCTATGACGGATATATTACCTTATCCGCTTTTCATTGTATGATAGAAAGAATCACAAAAATATCTTCATATTGTCATGGTTCATGCACTTTTTCTTCCTATAACATAATACTATAACACTTTAATCACAAGGATGTGACAACTTTTTCATCTTATTGACACAATTTTCATGAAATGATATCAAAACCAGTAATGATTCTCAATATAAATATAAAGGAAATATAGTATAATTAAAAAAGTAGTGAAATATTATCTGCTGACAGCAATCGCCTTCATCTCATTGGCTCTGGGACTCATAGGAATAGTCCTTCCGGTACTTCCGACTACTCCCTTTGTGCTTCTTTCAGCAGGAATCTTCTCGGTCAGCAGCCCTGAACGGGCCAGAAAACTTGAAAACAGCAGGATATTCGGATCGTATCTTCGTCATTGGAGAACCCGGCAGGGCGTTCCTCTTCGGGTAAAGGTAAGAGCGATCATCGTATTATGGGCCGGCCTGATCCTTTCAATGATTCTCGCACAATCAAAGATAGTTTCGATTATCCTGCCGATAATCGGAATATCTGTTACACTGCATTTAGTATTGATAAAAACTTTCAAGGAGGAACAACCGGATGAGATTCTCGAGACAGAGACAACAGATTCTCAGGACATTACAGGAATTTCCTGAGCACCCGACCGCAGAACAGGTATTCGAGAAGGTTCGCACACAGATCCCTTCGATATCTCTGGGAACGGTATATAGAAATCTCGGTATGCTCGTAGAACAGAATGTCATACGTAAATTCGTTTCTCCGGGAGAATCGAGTGTCCGGTATGACGGAAGAAATGATGAACACTCCCATCTGGTCTGTGAAGTCTGTCACAAAGTGTTCGATATAGATGTTTCGACATTCAGTCAACTGGACGAGGCCCTCGAACACGATACCGGGTTCTCGGTGAAAGAACACGATATCGTATTGAGAGGAATCTGCAGAGAGTGCAGAGAAGAGAAGAAAATCAATCGTTGAAAAAGAGGTTTTTCACTGCTTCGATATTCAGCGTATCATGATTCTTATGGCCGTACATCTCATCGATTCTCTTCTCATAGAATTCAATGACTTTATAACGGACGACCTTCATCGTCGAATTGACCAGTTTGTCAGCTTCGCTGAACGGTTTCTCGAGAATCGCAAAGGTTGAAGGCATCCATTGAAGCGGAATGCTCTTCTTTGCTTCCTCTTCATAACTTCTGAGAATCTCCATGATCCGTTCGTAGGCTTTTTCTGGAGTATCGAGACCCTCTTCTCTGATCAAAGCGGCGACTCTGTCTTCCTGAAGTGTGACCAGAGCGCTTGTGTAGGCCCTATGATCATTGTAGACGAGGATCTGATTGACGATATCCGTGTTATTGATGATCACTTCTTCGATCTCTTCCGGAGAGTATTTCTCTCCGTCCTTCGCGATAAGAAGAGCTTTGGCCCTTCCTGTCACGACAAGGAAACCATCCTCATCCATGTAACCGAGATCTCCGGTGAACAACCAGGTCTCACCATCGATCTTCTTCAAGACTTCCTTTGTAGCTGCAGGGTTCTTGAAGTAGCCTTTCATGACATTATCACCTTTTATGGCGATCTCTCCGCGTTCAAGGACCTCGGCCTCTTCAGTATCGCTCTTCATGATTCTGCATTCCACTGAAGGAGCGATAACGCCGCTTGTACCGAATTTGTATTTGGAAGGGCTGTTACTGCTGATGATCGGAGCGGCCTCTGTCAGTCCGTACCCCTGATAAACCGGTGTTCCTATCGCAGCGAAGAAGTGCTGCTGACGGGCTTCAAGCAGCGCTCCTCCACCGACACAGTAGAGCATTCTCGAACCGAACACTTTTCTCAATGAAGGAAATACCAGCATTGAAGCAATCTTGTAAGGGATGAAGGTTTTGAATCTCACCCAGGCGGAAGGACGGTGGAACCCGTCCCCGTTGCGTTTGATTCCCGCCTCGAGACCTCTCTCGAAGATTCCGTTGATGAATTTGCCTTTTGCCAGCACTCCCTGTTTCATCTTCTTCATAAAGTTTCCGCTTATGGAAGGGACTGTCATCAGATAATAGGGATTCACTTCCACAAGATTCTTCGGGAAGTTCCTGATGATGGCCGCATTGGAACCTCTGGCATCGACAAAATGGAGGGTTATTCCTCTGAGCATTGATGTATAGATACCTACTGTATGTGCAAAAGCGTGGTCAACAGGAAGAACTACGAGTGTTTCAAACACTTCATCAGGAAGGATGAACAGCTCGACCGCATCATGTGAATTGGTCCAGTAATTCAGATGAGTGAGCATGATTCCTTTCGGATTCCCCGTAGTTCCTGAGGTGTAGCAGATATTGATCGTGTCATCTTCGCGGATAGTCTTTTCGATATCTTCGACCACAGAAGGATTTTCCGAAAGAGCTTTCTTTCCCAGATCTATGAGAGTACTCCAGCAATAGAAATTCTCACCTTCTTTCCAGTCGAATTTCTCAATATATTTTTCCAGTCTCTGATCGATCTCGTCAAGATAGTAGAGTACCGGAAGATCTCCCTCCATAAATTCGAAAGACCGGCATATATTATCCAGCGTATTGCTGCTGGCGATGATTCCTACAGCTTCACTGTGAGTGAGGCGGAAAGCTATTTCCTCCGGAGCAAGCTTGATGGAGAGAGGAACGGAAACCGAACGGTGTTTGATCACCCCCATTTCGGCGATCACCCATTCAGGGCGCCCTTCGGCTAACAATCCGAATGCTGACTGATTTTTCACATTATTCTGAGCGAGAGCGGCACACACATAATCCGACTGTTCGTCGACCAATGAATAGGAATACTCTATCCATCCTGAATCACCCTTTTTTGTTGCATAGGCTCGTTGTGGAAATCGTGCTGCCGCATCATGCAGCATATTCACAATTGTTCGCATGAGAACTCTCCTTACTTTTCCAAATAAATATGGGACATATGTGAATAATAATAACACAAAACAAGTGACTGTCAAAATACGTTAGGGAGTTTTTAAGCGATTATCGCATTATTTTTTCTACATAATCACCTTCGACTGGTTTCTGGTATTGAACGTCATTGTAAAATTGAAGATATTTCCATCGTATACAGCATAATTGATAGCCACCGGTCTGTCAGGGTCGACGAGTGCGACACTCTTCATCCACAGATGGGCACTCCCCGGCTTCGTTCTAAGCAGTTGAGAAGTGTAGGAATCTGGAATGACAGCCGAGAAGGAACGCTGGACCGTCGTAATCTCTTTTCCTTCCACATCCTTGTACATCTCCAATAAGGTGGAGTAAGCAAGCTTTTCTTTGTCTATCTTCTTTGCAGTGGATGTCAGCAGGAACAGATTCATCACGGCATAGGGAATATCTCTGACCGATCGAACGACATGGATCCGTGAGATCGTCTCTCCCGACTCCTGAGATAGTTTAAACTGCGGAAGCATATTCCTCACGAGGTCACTGTCTGATGGATATTCGATATAGGTAAGGATCTTGTTGAAGATCTTGTTCTTCTTTTCCGTCTCATTCTCTCCGAAATCGATGGCAAAACTGTCATTGTACTGCTTCACCTGACGGACGAAGGTCCCTTTTCCCCGTATTCTTATGATCAGACCCGTCTGCGTCAGTTCATCCAACGCCCGGCGGATAGTGATCCTGCTGACTTTATATATACTGCATAATTCCAGCTCTGTAGGAATCATCGAATTTTCCGGCCATAATCCTGAAATGATCTTGCTCTGAATATCTGTCAAGACCGCCTGATACTTAAGCTGCATATTACTGTCCCTCACATGCTGGATTTAATACTTATCATGGGTCATATACCGAAACATACTCATTTAGAAAATGAGTATGCTTTTATTTTCTGAATATATCACAACTGCACATAGTATATCATAATCTGACATGTAAAGGGAGACAAATTAGATACATTTCAATTTTGGCAATGACGGTACAGCTGATGAAGATGCCTGCCGATATGCCTGAACAGAAGCTCACTGTAGAGCTGCTCATAGGTATTCCACAGTGCATACAGAGCATCTTTGAACACGAAAGAGCCATTTTCATCCTTTTTGTTGAGAATCGGGCCGTAGGTGATATGGATAAGCTGACGGCTGTCGTTATGTTCGAACAGTTTGACCAGCTGCTGGTCATCAAGAGTATCAACCGGAGGAATTCTTGTGATATCGGTAGTCACATGATAGTACTTTGTCACTTCATCAAATGCAGTCAATGCAAATGCGTGAATCTTGCGGTAGAAGGCAGGATCTTTCATCGCGACCAGTTTCATTGCTTCCAGGTAATTCGTCCCTGCCGTCTTCACATGGAAGTTTCCCCGTGTGATTCTGCCGAAGATTTCGAAGATCCTGAACTTGTCACTGCCTGAATGCAGAGAAAGCTTATAGGAAAAATGGCGCGCGATCGCGGCATGAACTTTCAACTCTCTCTCGAACTGGTCCGTATCTCCGATATAATCGACCCCTTTCTGGAATTCCCCGCAAAAGCGTGGAGCGAGAGTCGCAAACTTCACCTTTCTTGCAATCAGCTCATTTGCAATGAAAAAATGTTCGGCAGGTGTCGTCGGAGTACTCGTCTCATCGATAGAGATCTCGAAATCAGCATCATACGAGCCGGTGATAAAGAATTTGTCATAGATGAAAGATGCAAACTCAAGGACATCTTTATAAGTCATCACCATCCTCTTGAACTCTTCTTCACTGAAAGAAACCGTCAACCCTTCACCGATATCGAAGTCCTTGTTCAGATATTTCTGTTCGAGCTCATCGAACCTGATATATGTTCTGTCGAGTTCATCCTTATTCATCAGCTCGAACTCATTGTGCATATGTTCACTGCAATCGAGGGTGATCATAGAGAACCCAAGAGAAAGGGCCGTCTCTACTTCCTTTTCAGTCTTAAGATGATCTCCATCTGCTCCGTAGCCTTTCTTGTAGCCTTCCTGAAAGACTGCAAAAGTCGCGGCATCCAGAACATCTTCGAATGTTCTGTTGGTAAGAGTCAATTCCCTGACCGACTGCTGGGCGAGAACAGGATATGCATCATATTTTTCGAATACCCGGATATGACCGGGTCCTGCGATACCGAGGCGGTCACCGACTCCTATCGTTCTTGCCGCAGAAAGGACTTTCTTCGGAGCTGTGAAAGGAAATAAAGCACGAAGGACCTTCGCATTCTCATGGTTCAATTCACCTATGACAACCTCAGTTCCTTCTATGACGATCTTTTCTCCGACCAGATTGACTGAAGGTCCGGCACTCACAATGACCTTACCTTCTTTGCTTTTAGCGATAAAGAGAGTCGTCTTTTTGATTGTGTGAACAGACAGCGGATAGACGCCATAAGACACAGGGTCAGCCTTAGAGTGAAGCAGCGGAATAAATTCTTTAAAATCTTTCATTTGTTCTCCCTTCTATATCATAATTTACATACATACCTTAAAAAGTTCTGAGATTTTTCTTGAGAATCGATCTTCTCACCTGTTCTCACATTTGCTCTTTATGATTATATAGCACATATGACGATAACACAATTCAATCGAATCGTAGAAATTCGAACGAAGATAATAAGTATGGGAACTTTTTCTGCAGGAACTCTTTATGCACTGCATGTCACCCGGGAATTCTCAGTCCTAAGGTGGGCTCTGATGCTCTTTGCAGTCCTGTTCGTGGACATGGGAACCACCGGATTCAACTCCTATTTCGACTTCATAAGCGGAACAGATAAAGCCTCTCTCAACTATGAAAAGGACAAGGTCCTGGTTCATGAAGGAGTCTCTCCCATTTCGGCACTGCTGATTTCCGTATCGCTGTTCGCTTTTGCAGGGATACTCGGAATCATCCTTGCCTCTGTGACCAGCTTCTACCTCATCGCGGCGGGGGCGATTTCCATGGGTGTGGGATTCCTTTATACGGGGGGACCGTTTCCAATCAGCAGAACACCATCGGGAGAACTGTTTGCAGGAACTTTTCTCGGTACAGTCCTGTTCACGCTCAGCTACTATGTACAGACTCTGAGCATCTCATATCAGGCAGTTATTGTATCAGTTCCATATCTGCTTCTTATCGCCATGATTCTCACGGTCAACAACACCTGCGATAAAAAAGCCGATATCGAAGCAGGAAGAAAGACTCTCACTATTTGCATTTCCGGGAGGGTGAACCTGGTTTTACTGAACCTTCAGATGTACGGAGCCTATATCTTAATGATATTCCTTTCGTTCACATCGATTGTACCGCAGATCGTCGCACTCACCACCGCTGCAGCTCTGATACCGGCGCACCTGACGTTCACAAACATGAAAAGACGAGGTTTCTCTCTGAAGACCAAAGGCTCATCGATGAAAAGCGTCTCCTCTCTCTTTCTGTACTTCTTCGCAAGTTTCTGCACGGGAATCATAATCGATCTTCTTCTTTTCAAGTAAATGCTGCAGGCAATTGTAATTTTCCTTCTCTATCATTACCATGCTATGTGGTACCAAAGGAGTCTCACATGGCCATAAATCTAGCTGAAATCATCATTTTGTGTCTGATCGCCGATTATCTGTTCAAGAAAATACATATACCGGGTCTTGTGGGAATGCTCTTCGTAGGAGTTCTGCTCGGACCTTCTGTCACACAGCTGATTCATCCTTCTACACTAGCTGTGGCAGCCGATCTGCGGCTGATCGCACTGATCATCATACTGCTGAGGGCCGGACTGGAACTTCGCAGAGACACGCTGCACAAAGTCGGCACCAGAGCACTTCTTCTCTCTTTCTTCCCGGCGCTGTGCGAAGCTGTCGTGATAACACTTCTCGGCCCATCCTTCCTGGGTCTTTCTACACTGGAATCCGCCATTCTCGGATCAATTCTGGCCGCTGTATCTCCTGCCGTGGTTGTCCCGATGATGGTGAAATTCCAGCATGAGAAAAGAGGAACAGCGAAAGGGATTCCGACACTCCTTCTTGCAGCATCGAGCATCGATGATGTCGTCGTGATAGTCGGATACAGTGTTCTCATCGGCATATATACCGGAGGGTCGGTCAATGTCGCCTGGTCAATTGCAAGCATCCCCCTCTCCATCATCATCGGAACTCTGGCCGGTTTGGGAGTCGGGACTCTCATGTATCTGCTGTTCGACCGCTATTCACCCAGAGCAACAAAGAAGGCGATGACTATCATCGGCATCTCGATCATAACAGTATCTGTCGGGAATCAGCTGGAGGCTCACCACATCCCGTTCGCAGCTCTCATCGCAGTAATGTCGCTGGCCTATATCTTCGTGGAAAAAAGGGAACACAGTGCACATCAGGTCTCACTCAAACTGGAAAAGATCTGGGTGTTCTGCGAGATAATCCTCTTTTCTCTGGTCGGAGCGAGTGTCGATGTCCAGGTTGCAGTCAGAGCGGGTCTTGCCGGAGCCGCTTTGATACTCATCGGTCTCGCAGGCAGATCAATCGGAACATACACATGTCTGATCGGGTCCCAGTTCTCGCACAAAGAGCGCATTTTCATCGTAATAGCATATCTGCCCAAAGCCACAGTTCAGGCTGCAATCGGCGCCGCTCCTCTGATGGCTATGAAGAGCAACGGAATGGATAGTGCTCCCGGCCAGATCATTCTCGCGGTAGCTGTTCTGTCCATCATATTAACAGCCGCCCCGGGAGCTTTTGCGATCAGCAGAGCGGGAGCGGCCTTATTGGAAGTAGAATCCTAGATATCGTTCTGTACAACCCAGCAGGCGGCACTATGCCCGGGAGATATCTCCTTCAACGGCGGGTAAGCATGTTTGCACTTCTCTACCGCGTAGGGACATCTCGGGTGGAAATGACAGCCTGAAGGCGGGTTTATCGGAGAAGGGACATCACCCTGGAAAAGGTGTTTCCCCTCTTTCCTGTCTCTCGGAGAGACCACCGGAGATGCGATGAACAGAGCCTTTGTATAAGGATGAACATGCCGGTTGACCAGTTCCTCCTTCGTTGCAATCTCGACAATACGTCCGAGGTACATGACAAGGATCCTCGTAGAGATGAACTCGACAACGCCCAGGTCGTGTGCGATGAACATATAGGTGAAGCTGTGACGTTCCTGAAGGTCGAGGAGCAGATTGAGAATCTGAGCCTGAACCGATACATCCAGTGCTGATACAGCTTCATCACACACGATGAATTCCGGCTGGAGTGCGAGAGATCTTGCAATTCCGATTCTCTGTCTCTGCCCTCCCGAAAACTGATGAGGATAACGGGAACGGAACTTCGGATTGAGGCCGACCTCTTCCATCAGGTACTTCACACGGTCAAGTCGCTCGGCACTCGTTCCGATCTTATGAATATCGAGAGACTGCCCGATGATCTTCGCAACCTTTTTCCGGGGGTTCAGAGAAGAATAGGGATCCTGAAAGATCATCTGCATCTTCCTGGTCATCTCTTTCATCTGCACTTCAGACTTTGCGAAGAGATCCTCACCTCTGTAGAGGACCTCACCTTCGGTCTTGTCGTAAAGACGCAGTACAGTCTTTCCCATAGTCGACTTCCCGCATCCCGATTCTCCGACCACTCCGAGAATTTCTCCTTCGAGAACATCGAACGTAATCCCGTCAACAGCCTTCAGAAGGGAGGTGGACTCGGTCGCTCCCTCACTCTTTATCCTGAAATGTTTTTTCAGGTCTTTTACTTCTATGATCTTGTCGTTACTCACTGTCGATTCTCCGTTTTTACCGCTTGATAATTGTGACACCAGACTGAGTGAGACTCACTGATGATCGTCTCTTTGGGGAAGGAGCGGGAACACTCTCCGGTCTGGTAGACACATCTGTTCGCAAATGGACATCCTTCACCGATAGTGAGAAGGTCCGGAACCGTTCCGTCGATCGCTTCCAGACGTCTGGCTCCCTTATACTTCTTGTTTGAAGGAAGCGAATTGAGCAGCCCCAGAGTGTAGGGATGATGAGGATTGTGGAAGATCGAATCAGCATCCGCTTCTTCGACTTTTCGACCTGCATACATAACGACGACCCTGTCAGCCATCTCCGCTACGACGCCCATATCATGGGTGATCAGAAGAATCGACATCTCGATATGCTGTTTCAGATCCTGCAGCAGATCGAGAATCTGAGCCTGAATGGTCACATCTAAAGCGGTAGTAGGTTCATCGGCGATCATCAGGCCGGGGTTCGGAGAAGCAAGAGCCATGGCGATCATCGCACGCTGCCTCATTCCTCCGGAAAGTTGATGCGGATATGAGTGAACTCTTCGTTCAGGAGCCGGAATCTTCACCAGACGGAACAGTTCTACAGCCTTCTCCATCGCTTCCTGTTTGGTCATATCCTGATGGGTCAGGAAGACATCCGCTATCTGGGACCCTACAGTGAATACGGGATTCAATGCCGTCATGGGTTCCTGGAAGATCATCGAGATCTGAGTCCCTCTGAGAGCCTCGATCTCGCTTTTCTTCAATGTGAGCAGATCGGTACCGTTGAACACTATCTTTCCGCTATCCACATGCCCGGGAGGCATGGGGTTCAGCTGGTTGATGGCATGAGCCGTAACCGATTTCCCGCATCCCGATTCACCGACAAGCGTGAGAGTCTCTCCCTTTTTGATGTTGATCGAAAGATCTCTGACGGCTCTCACGATACCGCGCTGGGTGGTAAAGGAAAAATTCAAATCTTCTATCGATAACAATGTTTCTTTTTCGTGCTGATTCATCTGGTATCCTTTAATTTCTCATTTTCGGGTCGAGAATATCTCTCAGACCATCACCGAAAAGGTTGAATCCCAATACTGCCAGTAAAATCGCAATACCCGGAAGTGTGACGATCCACCACGCATTCGTGATGAACTCCTTACTGCTTGCTATCATCAGTCCCCATTCAGGCGTAGGAGGCTGTGCTCCCAGTCCGAGAAATGACAAACCGGCAGAGCTCAGTATGGCTTCACCGACTCCGAGTGTAGCCTGAACGATCGTCGGAGAAAGACAGTTGGGTAAAATTGTCAAAAACATCAGTTCGAAATTCCCTGCTCCGAGAGCTCTTTCGGCCAGTACATAATCGGCCTCTTTCTCGGCGAGGACCGAGGCACGAACAACTCTGGCATACCGGGGAATCTGCGAAATTCCGATCGCAACCATCGCATTCATCAAAGACGGCCCCAGCACACTCACGATGACGATCGTGAGAAGAATGTAGGGAAATGCGAGCATGATGTCGATGATACGCATCACGATTTTGTCATAGATCCCTCCGAAATATGCTGAGGTGACACCTATGAGGATACCGAAGACCAGTGAGATCCCTACCGAGATGACTCCTATCGCCATAGATATCCGTGCTCCGTAGATCAGTCTGGAGAGCATATCTCTACCGAGGTCATCAGTTCCGAACACGTGCCCGTTTGTGAACATCGGAGTCTTTCTGTCCTCGATGATCTGGGCCAGAGGATCGAACGGAGAGATGAGAGGCGCGAATATCGCCATGAATATGAAGATCAGGATAATGGTCATTCCGACCATGGCTCCTTTATTCTTTTTGAGATTGTACCAGGTCTCCTGCAGAGGAGTAGGATCTTTGATGATTTCTTGTGAGGTTTGATTATTCTGCATCTATCCCTCCTCCCTTACTGTAATCTGATTTTCGGATTTACGACCGAATATAGAATGTCGACGACCAGGTTGATCAGGACAAAGAAGATCGAAATGAAAATGATGCCGCCCTGAACAGCGGGGTAATCTCTGGCCCCGATAGCGACATATATCCATTTCCCGATTCCCGGCCAGGAAAATACAGTCTCTGTAAGGATGGCTCCCGACAGCAGCAGTCCGAACTGCAGCCCTATCACTGTAATGACCGGAAGCAGTGCATTTCTCAATGCATATCGATATATGACACGCCGTTCCTTGATACCTGCAGATCTCGCTGTCTTGATATAGTCCTGCTGGAGTACTTCAAGCATCGAAGAACGGGTCGTTCTGGCTATGATAGCCAGAGGGATGGTTCCCAGTGCTATCGTCGGAAGAATCAGATGACGTAATGCGGAAACGAGGAATTTCGGTGTCCCCTCTTTGAACCACATGATTATTCCGTCGATGACATAGAAATTTGTGATAGGCTCGAAAAAATATCTGATATTCATCCTTCCGCCGGTGGGCAGCAGGTCGAGCCACACGGAGAATATCATAATAAGGACAAGACCGAGCCAGAATACCGGCATGGATACCCCGACCAGGGCACCTCCCATGGTCGTGTAATCGACCCAGGTGTTACGCCGGATGGCGCTCGTCACCCCCAGCAGCACTCCCAATACCGTGGCAAAAAGCATTGCCCATATCGCCAGTTCGATAGTGGCGGGAAATCGTTCCTTGATTTCGCTGGCAATCTTCTGGCCGCTTGTGATTGATTTGCCCAGATCAAGCCTGACTATCCTGGAAAGGTACAGACCATACTGCTGGATAAGCGGTTTATCCAACCCGAGTTCAGCCCTGAGTTGTTCTATCTGTTCGGCATTCGCTCTCTCTCCGAGCATTACCCTCGCAGGATCACCGGGTGCAAGAGCTATCATGAAAAAGACTAAAGTGACCACACCGAATATAGTGGGGATCAAAAGCGACAATCGTTTCAATATGTGTTTAAACATACAAATGGTACTCCATTGGTAAAGACTTTACGGGAATTCACCCCCTTTTTGGGAAAGGGGGTGAATGAATTGTGAAGTGTTTCAGACACTTTCAGATTCTAGTCTTCGAAATACACATGTTTGAACACGCGCTTTCCGGTAGGATAGATCACAAAGTTCTTTACTTCTTCTTTCGCAGGTATTGTGACAACTGAGTGAGCGATAGGAACCCATGGAGCTTCCTCGTGGAAGACAACCTGAGCTTCACGGTACAGCTCTGTTCTTTCTGCCTGGTCAGTGACTTCTTTAGCTCTGCCGATCAGATCGGTGAATTCAGCATTCTTCCACAGTGCGATATTACCGGCAGGAAGTTCTGCTGCAGGAGCTGAAAGAAGAACCCAGAGGAAGTTGTCCGGATCACCGTTATCACCGGTCCAACCGAGCATTGCGGCCTGGTGTTCACCCATATCGGTCTTGTCGAGGTAAGTGCCCCATTCGTAGCTGACGATCTGTGCGTCGATTCCGACCTTGGCAAGCTGTGCCTGCATGATTTCGGCGATCTTTCTCGCGTTAGGATTGTAAGGTCTTGCCACAGGCATCGCCCACAATTCCATCTCGAATCCATCCGCATAGCCTGCCTGAGCAAGAAGCTTCTTGGCCATATCAGGATCATATCCGTAGTCTTCGATATCGTCATTGTATGACCAGATCGTCGGAGGAAGCGGGTTCTTGGCAACCTGACCTACATCCCCGTAGACGGCTTTGACGATCTCTTCCTGATCGATAGCGTAGTTCATCGCCTGACGAACGAGTTTGTTATCGAAAGGTTTTTTCTGAGTATTCAATGCAAGATATCCCACATTCAGACCGGGCTGCTGAATCAGCTGGATTCCATCGGTTTCCGCCATGGCGGGAAGATCTTCAGCTGAAGGGAAGTCAATCAGGTCAACTTCACCTTTCTGGAGAGCCAGCCAGCGTGAAGTGGCATCAGGAATAACTTTGAGAATCAGGCGGTCAAGATATACAGGACCGTCCCAGTAATCTTCATTTCTCTCAAATACGATATCGGAATCTTTTGTCCATGAAACGAATTTGAAAGCGCCGGTTCCGACAGGATTGTTCTTGAAGTCATCCCCGTACTTGGCAGCAGCGGTAGGAGAGACGATCGAAGCGAAATCCATGGCGAGGTTTGCCAGGAACGGAGCTTCGACTTTCTTCAGTTTGAACTGGACTGTCAGGTCATCAACAGCGATAACCTCATCTACGATGTTATCCATGTCCATGTACCCCCAGTATTTCCAGGGTCCCTGATCGTAGTACGGATGATCTTCAACGAACTGTCTCTCAAAACTGAACACGACAGCGTCTGCGTTCAGAGGAGTTCCGTCATGGAATTTCACTCCTTCACGAAGATGGAATGTCCATGTGAGGCCACCATCTTCAATGTCCCAGCTTTCGGCCAGGGCAGGCTGTACGGCAGTCTCTCCGGGAACGAACTCGACCAGAGTGTCATACACTGCTGTTGTAGCATAGAATGATTCACCGTCGGTCTCACGACCCGGGTCAAGACTGACAGAGTCTCCGGAACGTCCGAAAACGAGAACTCCTCCCATTTTCGAATCTTCCTGTGAGCCGGTCGCAGCTTCCTGTGATCCCTGAGCGAACAGCGCCATAGGAACCACCAGTGCTACGATTAACATCAATAATACTAGTTTTTTCATATTAACCCCCATTAATAAGATTTTCTAATTATGCATTAAACATAATAATTATACAATTATTATTCTGCAAACTAAACAAATAGTGTTGTTTTTCCGGACGATTCGTCCTTTTTGTTCAACACTTTCTCCGACATTCTTTCATTCTAAGGAAATGAAGTATAAATTTTACTGGTAAACACCCATATAATGCAAGAATCTTTTTGATTACTGAAAATATCAAAAAAGATACTATAATAAAAATACACTCAATCCATAAATACACAACGCAAAATACATTGAGACAAAATATTTCTTATTATATAATTAGTGAATGGACCATAACCTGACATTGCGAATCGTACTGATCCTTCTTTCGATCGCAGCAATACTATTGCCCCTAACAGGGGCTTCACTGATCTACGACCCGAACGGGGCTTCCATCACCGATTTCTATATTCTGACTTCAGACTCGAACAATCCCGCCGGTTTGGCAAACTCTACAGATTATACGTATCTGGACGGCTATAGCGGACGTGTTTATTATACCGGAGAACCTACGACACTCTCATTTCTAAATGGGGGACCTCAGGCTCAGAACACTCAGAACAACCGCTTCTACTTTACGAGAACGACATCAACCAACAGCTGGAGAGAGATATTCTTCGTCACGCGGGTAAAAGGTTCATATCACAACGGGACGGTTGTGAACCATGATCCGGTCAATACCGTCATAGAACACCCCGGAGACACGGTTACTCTACCGGGAGCCGGCCCACAGCAGCTTTCTGAACCGGGACAGGGTTACAATGCCCAAGGCGTCAGCGGCTACTATGACGGATCGAATCAGTACAAGTATCAATACCGGTACTCATATACGATTTTAGAGATTACCATCATCAGAACCTCATACACCAGAAACTTCTCGAACTGGTTCGCCTATTATGAATCCGGTATCATTCTTTATGCTCCCGGAGCTGAAACTCAGCTTTCATTTGTAGGCAAAGTGTATTTCAGCTGGGGACAGGGGCCTGATCAATATACATTCAGCGTCAACAGGACAGTCGGAGACATCATTCCCCTCGAGACACTCACATCGAAGACGTCCCTCTCAAATTCTCTACTGGTGGGAACTCTTACCTACCAGTCATTCTTTCAGGACCAGGGAACGGTCGGGTTTTATGCAGACAGTGCGGGAACATCGACCTCTTTCAACTTTGAATCATCTATCGGCAGCAACACCTACTCATTCCCTTACAATGTAGTATTCGATCCACAGACACCGGGCGGCTCTGCAGTCAGGATCTCATCATCGAACAACGGTTTCACATCAGCCTCTTCCACAGTCTCAAGCCCGATGGGAGGTTCGTCAACATCTGCACAGGTACTCGAGGGTGATATCAGGATCTATCTCGATTCAGCTGCCGTCGTCTTCGGAAAACCGCCGGGGGAATACTCATCGATCATATACTGCCTTTTGACGATCAATTGAGAATATCATAATCAAAGATGTATATGAGTCCATCCGATGACTTTTCCGAGAATCGAGAGCTGCGGATTATCGATAGAAGACTCTATCGACCTGTACCGCTGATTTTCCGATAAGATCGAAACGATATTCTCCAGTTCATTGAACTCGAGTCTTTTGATACATACATCATTTTTCAGAGCAACGGCATACAAACCGTTTCCGGCAACATAACCATTCACGAAAACAGCGATATCATCATGGAGAAGATGGATCGGAGACATTTCATCACCTGTAACATAAAGAGCGAAGATATCCTGTCTCTCGAATCCTCTGCACATATTCTGAATGATACGCACAGAACCGTTGAAATTTCCGGGAACGGAACGGAAGGCACCTGAATAGAGTTCTATCTTCCTTTTTACTATCGGTACCGGGAAGGAAGGAATCTCATCATCTGCCGACTGACACAGAGATTCTTTCACCCCGTCCTCCTGATAATCCTGATACAGCCGTGTGGGATAAGCAATGCCCAGAAGCTCATGAAGAGAGACCCCCAGGGCATCGGCGATCTTCAGAGCGATATCGGCTCTCGGGATCGTATTTCGTGTGATCATCATTGAGACAGTACTCGGAGAGACTCCGATGACACGAGAAAGCCAGGCCTGATTCAGATCTTCCACAAGATAGGACTTTACCTTCTCCCAGAATGGTTGTTTTGACATGAGCTGAAGATATCACATATCAGAAGGCGGTTATCACAGTTGTGTAATATATATTTTTTTATACACATTTGTGTATTGAATGAGGTATATTCATGATTTATCTTGTTTTATATTCTCATTTGTGAATTATATCAGGGAGACATTATGAAGACTATTCGCCTGTGGGCAACAACTACTGCAGAAACATATCAGGAACTTATGCTCTATCTGGCACAGAATATCGGAAAAGACGGCAAAAGAGAGAAGATAGGAGAATTCGTGGAAAAAGCCGTCATCGAAAAGCTCAATCGTGAAAAGAGAAAGATGAAGAGGAAGATTTCTTCTGATACTTAGCGCAAAAGCATCATTCACACCCTTTCCGACATAGTTTCACCGGACGGGATACAGCATATTTCGGCGAATCAGGATGGATCGCGCATTGGAGCATAGTGAGCACACACGGCATAGCGAGAGAACACATCACCTGAGTCCCTTTTTTATCCATCGAAACAACACCCACCTGCTTCAGCTGGGAAAGATGTTTTGAAGTTACAGATTTGTTTAATCCAAGATCATCAGCGATCTCGCAGACACAGCGGGGCTGTTCATTCAGAAGATTGACTATCTGAAGCCGTACAGGATGTCCCAGGACGCGAAACAGTGGTGCGATCGACCGTAATTCCTGCGTTTTTATTTCATTCATATCTGAACATTGTCAAAAAAGAAGCCGGTTGTCAACAAGACATCGACGAAAGTTTCTAAATTTGGAAACTTTAAAGGCCGCTAAAGCTGAAACTATATGGATAAATAAGCCCTTTAATATTGAACATTTTATGTATTGAGCATATTCTTATATCTGTTCAATCATCTTATTCGCTACATTGTGAGGTTCATTGTGAAAAAAATTAATTTCATCGCTTTGATTGTAGTAGTTTCACTGTTCGTGTCATGCATACCCACAGAATCATCTATTGAAAAAGAATATACTGAAATCTGGAATGATTCCATTGACGTCAGTACAAAAGTCGATAATCTCGAATATACTAACTACGCAGCACTCGAGAGAGCTGCAGAGGGAGTCTACAAGCGTGCAGTTGCCTTCGAAAAAAAATGCAGGAGAGTTGATGTATCAACCTTCGACGATCCAATATATGTTCGCAACGGAATAACGATGGCAACCAGCCTTCCGATGACAAGGATTTTCGAAAAGTACCCTGAAGACCTTGAACGTTATACATACAGTGTGAGAAGAGACTGGGATGATGAAGATAGACTCAAAGCTGAAAGACTGTTCGGCCTGAGAAACAGAAAACCGGTCACCGTCGATGACTATTCCGGCCTCAAGGAAAGTAAAAGACTCTATATATTTGCCGGACTTTCCGATAAGAGTTATGTCTTTCCCGAATTTTTGGACAATGGACGGATTCCTGTCGCTTATTATACCGACACCGATACGGGAACACGCTATTTTCCCGGTGACTCGATATCAGTTAACTCAAGTATCTCTCACATCAGCGCAACACCCCAATACACACTCACGTTTACCGACCTTCCGATTGAACATAGTTCATACAACTTCTCTGTTCATGACTCCTATCCTGTGACTCTCACAGCAGAAGACTTCGGCGAGGAATTTCTTAACGCTGTGACTGTCTCCGCAGCAAAAGACGAGCTCTCCCGAACTTTCATCACGATTCCGGCGGTTCCGGATAAAGTAAGAACCAAACTGTATGAGAAACGATATGTAATCAGAGAGTTCAAGATGCAGAAAGAGAGAAAAGTGACTCCGGG
>JAQQAI010000079.1 GCA_028532915.1 Sphaerochaetaceae bacterium | reverse complement strand
CCTGTTCTGGTCAAAGCTTTCCTGCGCGGTTTCCTCCCTGTTCCGGATATAATCAAAGGTGAGGACGGGTACTCTCTTTCGTACGACCTGAAAGACTCTATCGGAAAGACCCTCGGCTTCTGGGGAAACTTCCCGGTTCTTCTTCGCGCGTATGCCTATATCCTCACTTTGGGAAGAAAGGGCCTTCAGTACAGTTCACAGATAGCTGTCCTTAATGCGAATTATCTGAGAGCGAGGCTGAGTGAAGCGATCGGTCTGGGATTTGCCACCGAGAGCCTGCACGAGGTCGTACTATCGTTCAGAGACCTGAAGGAGAAGACTGGTGTGACCGCACTCGATGTGGCGAAAGCTCTTATCGGCAGAGGATTTCATCCTCCCACAGTCTATTTCCCACTGATCGTGTCCGAAGCTATGATGATAGAACCTACCGAGACCGAACCTCTCGGAAGTCTGGACGCTTTCGCCGATGCTCTGCTGTCGATCATCTCACAGGCCGAAAAAGATCCCGATTCGATAAAGAACGTGCTTACGAAAGTCGATGAGGTTACTGCGGCACGCAGACCTGTGTTGACATGGAAGGATTCTGTGCTGAACTGACTGAAATCAAGGAGATATTATGGATGAACGATATGATGTGATCGTAATCGGATCCGGAATCGGATCGCTCACAAGTGCTGCACTGCTCGCAAAGAGCGGGCTTTCCGTCGCTGTCTTCGAACGAAACAGTACTCCCGGAGGTTCCTGCGGTGCTTTTCGACTGAACGGCAGAACCGTCGATCAGGGTACATCCATGCTCTTCGGATTTGGGAAAACAGGATTCAATCCTCACCGGTTCGTCTTCAATGTCCTGGAAGAACCGATCGAGGTTATCCGCCATACCTATATGTACCGCCTGATCTATGACGGATTCCCGATCCTGTTTCACAGGGAACTCAAGGACTATTTCGATACTCTCGAGAATCTATTTCCTGATGACATCGAACAGATCAAGGCATTCTATGCCTATATAAACGATCTGTACACGAATGTGATAGCGGTCGATTCTTCCTATATGTCTCCTTCGGAGATGAACAGGACAGAAAGCCTTGGAACACTGTTTGCCCATCCTATTCGTCTGGCGAAGACCCTTTCTCTGCTTCATAAGAGTGCGGGAGAGATCATCCGAAAATATATCAGCAGTGAGGAAGTTATCAAGTATTTCAACAAACTGACAAGTACCTACTGTTATACGACCATCGATGAGACTCCGGCGATTCTGGCTATTACGATGTTCATGGAAAACCATGTGGGCGGAGCTTACTATCCTCTCGGTTCGAGTATGCAGCTTCCGGGAAAGCTTGAGAAAGCGATCCAGAAGTTCAACGGCGAACTGTTTTTCGACAGCGAAGTCGAGTCTCTTATCTTTACATCAGATGATGTGAAAAAGGCCGGGGTTGCAGGCGTAACAGTCAGAACCCAAAAGGGAGAGCGCACTGTTTACGGCACTCATATCATCTACGGAGGTGTGCTCAAACCTCTGTACACCTCCATGGTTGAAGAGAAATATCTTGATAGGGAAAAGGTTGAACGGGTTCTCTCTTATGAGATGACGTTCCCGAGTATCGTTCTCTACTGTATTGTCGACAAAGAGGGAATACCCGAAGGTACGTTGCCCATAGAGATGTTCGGAGACAATCCTGAAGTGCTCGATGAGAAGGAGATAACATTGTATGCCTATTCTCTGAGCGAACCGTCGATCTGCCGCGAAGATGAGCATGTGGTCATCGCCCTGGGCCCTTCATTAAGAGAGTGGCCTCATCCGGACACAAAAGGAGATGATCCGTCTTCCTACGACAGACAGAAAGAACAGGAGGCAAAGAGGATGATCCTGTCGATAGAAAAACATTATCCGGGCTTCTCTTCCCATGTCAGAGAATACAGGGTAGCCACCCCGACAACCATAGAAGAGTTCACCGGCAAAGAGAAGGGTGCTGTTGCGGGAATCAAGAATATGATCGGACAGGATCTGCTCAACCGTCAGCACGCTCAGGGAGACTGGGATAATCTCTACATAGTCGGAGAATCCACTGTCATGGGAACCGGTTCTCCTGCTGTCACCATCAGCGGAATATCCGCTGCGAATCTCATTCTCAGAAAAATGGGAAGAAAGGAGTTCCGATACGAGAAAGGGCTCAAAGATGTAGTGACCGTCCATGAAGGGAGAGGCCCTGCACCGAGAAAAGATGGAAAGAGAGTGATTCCTTCACTCAATGCCATCACAGATGAAAAAGAGGCGGCTTTGCATGATATGGCATCCATGTGCCAGTGGTGTCTTGATGCCCCCTGTACACGTGTATGCCCGGGTTCTTATCAGATACCGCGGATCATGAGAAGGCTGGAGGCCGGGAACATGGAAGGAGCCGCAAAGGATGTGGCAGGCACGCTTGTGTGTGCATCATGCGATGCGATGTGCGAGGAGGTATGTTCTGCCCGAAAGCTCTTCGGTAAAAGCGTATCAATCAAGGATATTCTCACCCGGGTGTATGACAGGGAAGACTGAGAATCTCTCTTGATTCATTCACTAAATTGAATATTCTGTGGTACGATTATATCTGCGTGAGGAGATTGCTATGAATTCAATACTTATCAGAAATGGAATGCTGTTCGACAGCGTGAAATCGTATAAGGCGGATATGCTGGTTCAGGGGGAAAAGATCGTCGCGATCGAAAAAGAGATTTCCGTTGACCTGATTCCTTCAGGGTGTGAGATCATCGATGCTGACGGATTATGTGTTCTGCCCGGGATTATTGACGCTCATACACATTATCATCTGGTTTCAAGGGGAACTACTACTGCCGACAGTTTCGAAGAAGGTTCAAAACTTGCAGCCTTCGGCGGCGTCACCACTGTGATAGATTTCGCCGATCACGATAAAAGTACCACTTTAGCCGATAGTGCCCATAAGAGAATCGATGCGATGAGCGCGAAGATGCATATCGATTTCGCACTTCATCAGGGGATCTACGGACTTCCTCGGGATATCGACAGAGAACTGGAGGAACTTTCCGGAATCGGAGTCCGGGTCGTGAAGATCTTCACTACCTATAAGAATGTCGGCTATCTTATGCCGTCTGAAACTCTCCGGGAGGTGTTTTCGGCATGTAAACGTCATAATATGCTCGTGTGTGTCCACTGCGAGGATGATGATTATCTTGAACAGGTCGCCTCTCAGTATGACGGTGACTTCAGTGTGAGAGATCATGCTGTATTGAGGCCAAGCGAGGCTGAAAAGAGAGCTGTCGATTTCATCGGTTCTCTTGCCCGTGAATGTCAGATGAGTGTCTACATCGTGCATCTTTCAAGTGAGAAGGGCCTGAACAGCGTCCGTTCTCTGAGAAAAGACGGCGTCGATATTATCGTCGAGACAACACCGCATTATCTGTTTCTCGATAAGAGCAGACTGCTAACGGAAAACGGGTCGATGTATGTGATGACTCCTCCTTTGAGAGAAAAAGCTGATAACATCGCTTTGCAGGATGCACTTATTGCGCGTGAGATCGATGTAGTGGCGACCGACCACTGTGCGTTCACCAAAGAGCAGAAGCTGTCATCCTCAGACTGCAGAACGATCTATCCCGGGATTCCGGGGACAGAGGAGATGGTAAGCCTGGTTCATAATTTCGCTGTCGCTTCTTCAAGGATGAACCTCTCTCAGATGGTCGCTCTTCTTTCTACCAATCCGGCGAAGATCTTCGGGCTGTACCCCCGAAAAGGCAGTCTGGAACCGGGAACCGATGCCGATTTCATCCTGTTCGATCCCGAACACATTTGGACGATCGATGATGAGAATATACACAGCGCATCGCACTACAGTGTTTACAGCGGAGAACAGGTGGTGGGGAAGGTTGTGATGACCTATCTGAGAGGGCAGCTGATCGCAGGAGATGATGTCTATCTGGGCAAATCTGTCAAAGGCAGATTTGTGAAATCGGATATCCCTCTGGAGCACTACCGCAGATAAAGACGGGTGATGACCCACCCGGCGAAGGCGTCGGGGAGGAGCCGTTTGAGGAACATCAGCATCTTATAGGAGAAACCCACCGCGACTCTGAGCGGCGGGTTTTTCGCTCTGAGAACTTTACAGACGACTTTTGCGACCACATCGGGCGAATAGCCGTTCTGCTCATCTTTTTCCATCTTGGCAACTGATTTCTTTCCGATCTCTCTGTATTTTGAATCCTCTGGTCCCTCATAGCTTCTATGGGCGGTGAAAGGAGTCGCCGTATCACCGGCTTCGACGATTGACGATAGAACATTGAACTGTCTTCCTTCGATTCTCAAGGCCTCCACGTATGCTTCAAGAGCGAATTTGGTGGAGCTGTAATGACTCTGGAAAGGTATTCCTATTCTTCCCGCGATGGAACCGAGAACGATGATTCTGACTTTGCCGGAGCGGTTCATGAGATCCAGAGCGACACTGTTCACCCGCAGCACACCGAAATAGTTTGTCTCGAACTGTTCTTTCACCTTCTGCAGCGGGGTGTCTTCCGCACTTCCTGCGATACCGTATCCTGCACAGTGGATAACCGATGTCAGTCCGACGCCGTTGAGTTCTACTGCTTTCTTCTGGATCCCGGGAAGGATGTGTTCGACTTCCCGGTCGATACAGACATTCATCGCATACAGGTGAAACCGTTCATGAGAGAATTCTTCGCATTTTCCCGATCTGGATACGCCGAAGACCGTGTGTCCTTCTTTGCATAACATCTTCGCAACGGCAAGTCCTATTCCGCTGGTCGCTCCTGTCAGTAACACAGATTCCTTTCTACTCATACTGCCGGCTCTCCTGTAATCTGATTTTGCTTTCTACACCTTTTTAAACTTTTGTCTTTTGTGTATACTCAGTCTATCAATATTGTTGCAATAGGAGTTGTTATGTCAATGCGGAAATTACGGATTCTAACCGGAGACCGGACTACGGGAAGGTTGCACCTGGGCCATTATGTGGGATCTCTCCAAAACAGAGCTGCGATGCAGCACGAATTCGACACCTTTATTCTTCTTGCCGATGTGCAGGCGCTGACAACTCATTTCTCCAATCCTGAACTGCTGTATGACAGCATCTACGATGTTGCCATCGACAATCTCTCGGTCGGTCTGGACCCAGAGGTTGTTACGGTGATTCAGCAGAGCGGCGTCCATTCGATCGCCGAAATGACAATTTTCTATTCGATGCTGATCTCGGTGAATGCCCTTCGCCATAACCCGACGATTAAAACTGAAGCAAAGAATTACGGGTACAGCGATCTTTCCTACGGTTTTCTCGGATATCCGGTAAGTCAGGCCGCCGATATCACCTTCTGCAACGCCGATGTCGTTCCGGTCGGTGAGGATCAGGTACCCCATATTGAGCTGACACGGAAGATCGTGAGAAAATTCAACGATATGTATCATACATCGATCACCGAGCCTCAGGCCAAACTCTCGGTCGTCAGCCGCCTCAGCGGTCTGGACGGCAATGCCAAGATGGGAAAAAGTCTCGGGAATGCGATCTATCTTTCGGACACTCCCAAGGAAGTGCAGAACAAGGTAAGAAAAGCGGTCACCGATCCGGCCAGGATCACAAAGGATATTCCGGGAAATCCCGATATCTGCAATGTTGCCAAGTATCATAAGATCTTCACCCCGGGTGAATATGACAATATCTGTTCGATGTGCAGATCCGCTTCGATAGGGTGTGTTGCCTGTAAGAAGATTCTGACCGGCAGCCTTAATACGCTGCTCGATCCTATGAGGGAGAAAAGGGCGTATTACGAGGAACATAAAGATGAGGTGACTCAGATCATTCATGCGGGAACAGAAAAAGCAAACAGAATCGGAGATGAGACTGTCAGAATGATGAAAGATGCGATGCATATATCGATCTGACCGACGATGAATACAACAGTTTTTAAAAGAGCGCTGACGATGTCTCTTCCGGTGATGGGAGGATATCTTGTCCTCGGTTTCGCCTTCGGCCTTCTCGCGGTCTCGTCCGGAATCCCTTGGTATTTTACGACGATCATGTCACTGGTCGTCTTCGCAGGATCAGCCCAGTTCGTACTAGTTGGTCTTCTGACAAAAAGTGCACCGCTGATGAGCATCATGGTCACAATCCTCCTGGTCAATTCGCGACATCTGTTCTACGGCATCTCATTCATAGGTTTTTTCAGGACGATGGAGCGATACCGTCCGTATATGATCTTCTCTCTTACAGATGAGACGTATGCGATTCTTTCTCTTGTCCGCAATCAGAATATCCCGGAGAAAGAGAAGAGGGAGCTTTCCTTTTCGATTGCTGCACTTGATCAGTCCTACTGGGTCATAGGAAGTACAATCGGAGCACTTTTCATCTCGTTCATCCCGTTCGATACTTCCGGTGTGGAATTCTCGATGACGGCTCTGTTCACGGTGATACTGATCGAACAGCTCAAATCCGGCGGTCATCTCTCTATTGCCGCAGCGGCAGTGGTCTCGGGAACTGCATTTCTTCTTCTATTCGGAGCTCAGGGCTTTTTGCTTCCCTCTCTGTTTTTCATGCTCTTTTCGCTGCTGTTTGTTTTCTCCTTGGGTAGAAGGAGGAATGTAGTATGAGCAGTTCCTATATCATCTGGGCTATAGTGATCAGTGCGCTGGTGACGATATTCCTCAGGGCTCTGCCCTTCATCCTGTTCCGTTCGGAAAAGGCCGGCAGTGAAGCTCTCGATTTTATCGCGGAGAATCTTCCGGTGGCCGTGATTGCCATTCTGATAGTCTATTCGGTCTCCCATGTCTCTTTTTCCAGTTTCGATGGATGGATCAAGGAGGCTGTGTCGATAGGTTGCGTGGTAGCCCTTCATCTTCTGAAGAAGAATACACTGCTGAGCGTTCTCGGAGGTACAGCGGTCTATATGGCGATGATTCATCTGGGTTTTTAACTTCGATCACGTTGCTATTTCGGCAATTGGCATATACACTGAAGGCATGAAAAGAGAACCTATCAACACCTATGGCTATAATTTTGTTCCAAATGAGTTCCTTGAAGACTCAAGAGATGAATACACTCTCCGCAATAAGCAGATAGAACATTGGGATAACCGATGGCGGTCTCTTCGGGATGATGAGATCCTTTTTCTTGAAACTCTCGGTAATACGAGTGCTTCCTGGGATCACGTCTATGTGGAAGATCCGATAGACCTCTCTCTTATCAGAAACAGTTCGTTCTACGGTCTGGTCAGGATCGGCTCTCTGCAGCCTTCCACGATCAGCTATCATGATTTCGTGCTTCCTGAAGGGATTCGTGATTCTCATATCGTCTCATGTGATATCAACCGTCATTGTGCTATCTATAAGATCGCCTATCTTTCACATTATCAGATCGATACGATGTGTATGCTTCACCGGATCGACGAGATGGATACGACAAACCATTCAAAATTCGGCAACGGAGTCATCAAAGACGGCGAGAGCGAAGAAGTGAGAGTGAAACTGAGCATCATGAACGAGAACGAGAATAGGGCGATTCATCCTTTCGTTTCGATGAGATGCGCCGATGCCGCCTTATGGGGGACCTATAGAGAATATCCCGAACTGCAGAAGAAACTTCTCGAATTCACCGGTGCAACGGTCGATCGCAGAAGAGGATATTACGGTTACGTCGGTCCTCACAGTGTGATAAAATCGTGCCGTATCATAAAGGATGTAGCCTTCGGTTCCCATGTATATGTCAAAGGGGCCAACAAGCTCAAGAATCTTACGATCAGATCGGATGAGAATGCTCCGAGCCAGATAGGCGAAGGGGTTGAACTTGTCAACGGAATCCTCGGGTATGGAACGAGAGTCTTCTACGGTGTCAAAGCCGTCTGCTTCATGCTTGGAGATAACAGCAATCTCAAATACGGAGCGAGACTGCTTCACTCCTTTCTCGGCGAGAACTCGACTGTCAGCTGCTGCGAGGTCCTCAACAGCCTCGTCTATCCATTTCACGAACAGCATCATAACAACTCGTTTCTGATAGCGGCGATGATTCAGGGACAATCGAATATGGCTGCCGGAGCGAATATCGGGTCGAACCATAATACCCGCGGTGCCGATGGAGAACTCAAGGCGAAAAGAGGCTTCTGGCCCGCCTTGTCGAGTTCCCTGAAATACAACTGTTCTTTCGCATCTTTCTCTCTCATCACGAAGGGAAGCTATCCGAACGAACTGAAAGTTCCCATTCCCTTTTCCATGATCAGCTACAATGAGGCGAAAAGAGTCCTCAACGTGATGCCCGCCTACTGGTGGATGTATAACAGATATGCTCTGGAGCGCAACGAGTGGAAATTCGGCAACAGAGACAGGCGGTATTATAAAAAGCAGCATATCGAAACTTCTTATATCAGTCTTGATACGATCGAGGAGATCCTTGATGCACTAGAATACCTTTCCTACCATGTGGCATTATCGGCAATCAGGGAAGGAATGCTGGATCCTCCTCCTGATAATTCCAGAGAGAGGCTCGTCGAAATCGGATCTCAGCTTCTGGAAAGTTCCTCTCCGATGGTGAATGAACTTCATGTTGTCAGCTATGATATAGAACGGTCGAAGCGGGGAACGAGACTTCTGAAGGTGCAGCAGGGGTACAATGCCTATAAAGAGATGCTCATCTTCGGCTGCATGCAGTCGATAGTCGAGTATATGGTTGCTCATTCTCTGTCTTTTGAGACCTTCGAACGGGAAGCTTCCAGTTATTCGGAAAGTCCGTTCGGATCCCGTGCGCTCAAAGGTCCTTCAGTCAATCTCGGCGGGCAGATCGTCAGTGAAGCGCTGGTTCTCGATCTGATCGATGATATCGAAAACGGCAGAGTATCAGACTGGGATGAGATCCATCAGCGCTACGATTTGTGGAACAGTTCATTCGGGAAGACCAAGGCGGTCAAATCTTATCAGGCTCTCTGTACGCTCTATAAAGCAGATGAGGAGAATCCACTTGAGTGGAAAAGTGTGATTGCGACCTTCATCGAGCTGTGCACAGAGAATGCGAGACAGATCCGGCTCACACGGGAGAAGGACTTCCATGAAGTCTTCAGATCGTCCGTCTACCGCAGTGAGAAAGAGAAGATATCAGTTCTGGGATCTATAGAGGATGATTCGTTCATCATCAGATCTCAACAACGGATGAATCAGCTGATTACCCGGGTATCCGACTTTTCTTGTTGAGAACATTGTGTTACATTCTAGGTATGAAAGAGAACGACAGACCTGACAACATAAACACTGCCTATAATGCTTCCTCGGTGTTTCCTCATGAGGTTATCCGTGATGCTCTTCTCGTGGACCCGGTTGTCAACTTCGACTTTCTCAAAAAAAACGCGATAGCGAAGAAACCGGTCGACACGATGCTTGAATGCCTTCTTTACCAGCCGAAAGAAGTGCTCAAGGAGATGGCGGAAGAATTCAGTATACGAGTGACCACGCAGATGCGCAAACGGGATATTGCGGAAAAGATCGAAGAGTATGTTTTTACCCATTTCAGGACTCTTCTCCGTTATATCCCTACGAGCAATCTTGATTTCCTCAAGAGAGTCCATACATCTCAAGAGAGTATCATCCATGACAATCAGATCCAGCTTCTCGACATTTCCCATACGAATCATCTCGGTATCACCTTTCTGTTCTACTACGATAAAACGCTGACTGTCACGATTCCCAGAGAACTCTTTATTCTGCTCGACGCTGTCGAAGATGAGGATCTGTATACGAGAGCTCACCTGCACGAACGTATCGACGCCTATGCGGTAAGCCTTTCCAATCTCTACGGGGTGCTGGACATCGACCAGTTCGCGGTAGTATGGAACCGGTTCGAGAAAGAGATCCTTACCCCTGCAATGATCGGAGATGAACTGATGCATCTGAACACATTCCAGATATTCTGGTGGTATGACGATGAGAATATTATCAGCACCTATTTCGAGAGCAATGAAGAGGTGGATGAATTTTTGGAGAGCGTGAAGGATGTTTCATACTATTTCCCGACTTTCGAGGAGCTTAGACAGTTCTATGTGACCCCGTATGACAAATCTTCACCGGCAGTTCATGCGATGATGGATTTTCTTAACGAGTTCCAGCTGGAAGAGCAGCTTGAGGTCCCGATTCTCATGCAGCAGATCTCTGATGCCATTCTGGTAGGTGACGGGATTCAGGATGTATTCGATCTTCTCGGAGATTACGGTCTCTATTTCCATGCGATGGATGAGATCACCCGGTTCACCCAGCTGTACGACGACCTGGATGACAACACCCGTAAATGGCAGCTTAGGGGGCACCGACCGGGTATTCTCAAAAGTTCAAAATCTCTCTAGCTATTGTTTCGTCCGGGTAAAAACCTCAAGCAGTTTTGTGGAGATCTGAGGAGAGGCTTGTCTCAGATGGGCATCTATCGTCCTGATCTTCTTCAGCCTGTAGCGCACCAGATTCTCGTATGATTTATCACAGAGGATATCAAGATCTCTCATTATTGTCTCTTTGATAGCCTTACAGGTGAGCATCGGGTCGCTTTGGGCTCCATTAGGTGCTTCCGGGATGATATCGTGAATGATATTGAAGTTCTTTAAATCTCTCGAAGTCATCTTCATCGCCTCCGCAGCTTCCTGTGCCCTGGCGGGATCTCTCAGCAGAATCGATGCGAACCCTTCGGGCGTGATTACCGAGTAGACGGCATTTTCGAGCATGTAGAGTTTATCCCCGATTCCGATTCCCAAAGCTCCGCCGCTTCCTCCTTCGCCTATGATGAATGAGAGAATAGGTACTTTCAGAGTCGAAAACTCTTTCAGGTTTCTGGCGATCGCCTCTCCGATGCCTCTTGCTTCCCCCTCCATTCCGGGATAGGCTCCCGGAGTATCGATGAAACAGACTATCGGACGATGAAATTTCTCCGCCTGCTTCGCAGCTCTCAAGGCCTTGCGGTATCCTTCAGGATTACTCATTCCGTAGTTGCATTCGATGTTCTTCTTGAGATTCTCCCCTTTGCGGTTTCCTATGAAAGTGACAGCACGTCCTTCGATCGTTCCGATTCCCGTTATCATAGCTCTGTCATCTCCGTACAGGCGGTCGCCGTGAAGTTCCATGAAATTGTCACACATCGATTCGATATAGTAGGATGCTCCGGGTCTGTTCGGCTGCCGGGAGAGCAATACGCATTCCCAGCCTGATCTTCCTTTCGAGGCCATCTCTTCCATCTTGTCCAACGTCTCATAGAATTTCTGAACTGTTCGCTCACTCATTGCATCTTCCTTCTGTATGGGTGGTTATGAGAAACGAGAGGGTCTTCGGCAGATCCTCGCGGTCTACTATCGCATCGACGAATCCCTTTTCCAGCTGGAACTCGCTGCTTTGAAAACCCTCGGGAAGTTTTCTTCCGATGGTCCCTTCTATCACTCTGGGGCCTGCAAACCCTATGAGCGCTCCCGGCTCCGCAAGTATCACATCACCGAGCATCGCGAAAGAGGCGGTAACTCCTCCTGTAGTGGGGTGGGTGAGTACTATGAACAGCGCGGTGCCGGTCTGTTCAAGCAGAGCCGCAGCGCTTGCCGTCTTAGCCATCTGCATCAGCGAAAAGATTCCCTCCTGCATCCTCGCACCTCCGCTGGCTGTGAATATGATGACAGGTTCACCGTTCAAAGCTCCCTCTATCATCGCTTCGGTGATTTTCTCTCCGACAACAGAACCCATGGATCCTCCCATGAAATCAAATGACATGACGGCAATACAGGCAGGTTTGCCGTCGATGGTGCATCTGCCGGTGATTACGGCTTCACTCATTTTGGATTTTGTCCTGTTCTGTTTCAGTTTCTCATCATAGCCTTCGATCTCGATAGGATTCGCAAAGGCCATCTCATTCGAAAATTCGACGAAGGATCCTTCATCCGCGATCGATTCAATCCGCTTAACCGCCGACAGTCTGTGGTGATGATTGCATTTCGGACATACCATCTGATAGGCTGCGACCACATCATAGTCGAAATCTCTGTGACATGAAGGACAATGTATTACGTTATTCATAAACTACCCCTTTCACTGAAAAGACGGTCATACAGGGCAGTCGAGAAATTCCCGCTCCGAAATTCTTTCGAAGATATGATCTGCAGCTGCTGATCTGCATCCGTCTCGATTCCTTCGATATTCAACAGGCTCAAAACCCGTATCATTACATCTATGCTTGTCTGGCGGTCCGGTGTATGGACAATGATCTTCGCGAGAAGCGGGTCATAGAAAGGACTTACCGTATAGCCCTCATAGATATGGGTATCGATCCTGACCCAGGCTCCCGCCGGCAGGTAGACCGACGTGATCTTTCCTGCATTTTTTGCATTGATTCTGCATTCGATCGCATGTGACCTGATACTGTCAAGAGATCTTGTGATTGTCATCTTTTCATTCGATGCGATCAGAAGCTGTTCCTTGATGATGTCGACGAAATTTACCATCTCGCTCACAGGATGCTCCACCTGGACGCGCGCGTTGACTTCCATGAAATAGTAGCGGCCGTCCTGTACCAGAAACTCCACCGTTCCGGCACCTTTGTACTTAAGATGTCTGAAGAGTCTGACTGCGTCTTCTCCCATTGACTGTCTCATCTCATCAGTGATGCCGGGCGATGGAGATTCTTCCATCAGTTTCTGATGTCTGCACTGGATGGAACAGTCCCGTTCGCCCAGATGGAAGGCGTTTCCCTCTCCATCTCCGATCAGCTGAATTTCCACATGGCGCGGATGGTCAAGATATTTCTCCATATGGAGCGAATCATTACCGAAGAAGCTGAGGGCCTCCTGACGGCTGATTTGTACGGCATTTTCCAGTTCTTCGGGACATTTGACGATCCTCATTCCTCTTCCGCCGCCACCTGCACTTGCTTTGAGTATCACCGGGTAACCGATAGAGGATGCGTTCTTCAATGCATCCTCTATAGAACCGATCTTGTTTTCGGTCCCCGGGGTGACAGGGACGTCTGCTTCGGCTGCGGCTTTGCGTGATGAGATCTTATCGCCCAGAAGGGTAATGGTATCGGGTGAAGGCCCGACGAAGATCAGTCCCGCCGCAATGACCGCCGATGCGAACGATCCATTCTCGCTGAGGAATCCCACCCCCGGATGGACAGCATCGCACCCGCTGCAGAGGGCGGCGCTGATGATGTTGCCTATGTTCAGATAACTGTCTTTCGTCTCTTTCGGCCCGATACAGACTGTTTCATCTGCAAGACGGAACGCAAGAGAATCGGTATCCGCCGAAGAATGGGCGAGAACCGTCCTGATATTGAGTTCTTTCGCTGCGAAGATGATCCTCACTGCGATCTCTCCTCTGTTTGCTATCAGCAGGGATCTGATCATAAGGGTCGTACCTTGAACAGTTTCTGATCGAACTCGACCAGTGACGCCTGTTCGGGGTAGATTTCGATGATCTCGCAATCATATTCGGCTTCGAGCTGGTTCATGATCTTCATCGCCTCAATGGTACATAGAACATCACCCTTCTTCACTGTGCTTCCGACTTCCACGTAGGGTGGAGAATCGGGTGACGGGGTGCGGTAGAATGTTCCCACTATCGGACTGCTTACAATATGAAAGGCATCGTCTTCTTTCTCTTCTATTATTACATTATTCTTTTTAGTGTAATTAATATTTTCGACAACTTCCCTTTTTATAGTTAGCGAGAAACTTTCTTCCTGATAAGAGAGTTCACTTAAATCGTTTGTATTCAATAGGTTTATTAATGTTTTAATCTCTTTTGTTTTCATTTTTATCCTCATAATGTCAAGACGGATGTTGAAATTAATCATAACAATACAGTATAATTATGTCAATATTGACAAATATATTAAAAATGTAATAAAAAAGTATCATGCAATTCGGATAAGGAGTACTTTCCATTGAACGACAGAAAGACGAATATCTACATACAGGGAATCGGTTCATATGTTCCTCCCAAAAGTGTGAGCAATCAGGATCTATCGAAGAAGGTGGATACGAGTGATGAATGGATCTTTTCCCACACGGGGATAAAGAATCGTCATATAGCCTCAGCAGAGGATTCCACCAGCGATCTTGCGGTGAATGCGGTTAATTCCCTGCTCGAAAAGTGCGGACTCGATAAGAAGGCGGTAGGCGGGATCATTGTCGCAACGGCTACCGGGGATTATCCGGGGTTTCCTTCCACAGCCTGCGTCATACAGGATAAGCTGGCTCTGGACGGCATCATGGCTTTCGACGTCGCAGCCGGGTGCACCGGATTCATCTATGCATTGAATATCGCAGAGTCTCTCATGGCCGGCAGTTCTCTTGATAATGTTCTGGTGATAGGAGCAGAGAAACTGTCCGCGGTGACCGACTGGAGTGACAGAAACACCTGTGTCCTGTTCGGTGACGGTGCAGGGGTCGCTCTTTTAAGCAGAAGGGATGATGACTATTCCTGCTTTGTCGACAGTGTCCTTCATGCCCGGGGCAGCGGATTCGATAAACTGATGATCCCCTCGGGAGGCACGAAAGATAAGCATGGAGAGGCGAGAAACCTTTATATGGATGGAAGAGCAGTCTACACATTCGCTGTCAGAGTCGTAAAAGATGTCATTATCGAACTTCTTGAAAGAAACAATCTGACTCTCGACCAGATAGACTGGATAGTCCCTCATCAGGCGAATATGAGGATCATTCAGGCTGCCGCGAAGCGGCTCGGGATAGACGAGTCGAAATTCTTCATGAACATCGGTCAGTACGCGAACACTTCAGCCGCTTCGATTCCGATAGCACTGAACGAGATGATAGAGAATAACCTCCTTGAGAGAGGGATGACGATCATCACCGTAGGCTTCGGTGCGGGACTGACTTACGGAGGGAATGTTATACGATGGTAGAGATTGTCAAAGTTTTCCCGGGGCAGGGTTCACAACAGGTGAACATGGGTCTTGATCTGTATGAATACAGTGAGAGAGTCCGCTCTCTTTTTACCCTTGCCTCGGATATTTCACATATGAATCTTCATACACTGCTGACCGAAGGTACTCTTGGGCAGATCACAGATACAAGAGTTGCCCAGATCGTCATCACTCTGGTCAACAGGGCGTCGTCTGTTCTCCTCGAAGAAAAAGGGTTTAAGGCTGCTGCGGCTGCCGGATTCTCACTGGGAGAATTGTCGGCCTATCGTGAAGCACAGGTGATAGACGATATCCAGCTGTTTTCGATCACTGCAAAGAGAGGGCAGCTGATGGCTCGTAATGCAGTATCTGCCGAAAGAAGATATGGAGAACTTGCGATGGCGGCTATCGTCGGTCTTTCATTCGATCAGGTAGATGAAGTGATCAGGCAGTGTGGACAGCCTCACGTATATGCTTCGAATGATAACAGTAAGAATCAGGTGGTGATAAGTGGACTTCGCTCTTCAGTGGAGAAGATCGAGGTGCTGCTTAAGGATCTCAAGGTACGTCGGGTGATCTATCTGAATGTTTCGGGGCCTTTCCATACACCGCTGATGGATGAGGCAAAAGCCGAATTCGAACAGTTTCTGCAGGGGATTTCTTTTTCAAAACCGGTGATCCCTCTTTATTCGAATGTGACGGGAAAAAAGATCTCTTCTAATGAAGACATCAGGTCGTTGTGTGCCCGTCAGATCGTATCTCCTGTGAGATGGACCGCGATAATGGAAAACATCGCAGCAGATCATCCAGTCTGTGATGCAGTCGAGACCGGCTACGGAAAAGTTCTTTCAGGGTTCTTTAGATCAACTTCGGTACGGTGTCATCAGGCGGGGACGGTTGAAGGGTTGCATCAGATACAAGCTATGAACAAGGATGGACAGAATGAAAGAGTTTTATGAAAAGAGGGCGCTGGTTACTGGGGGCTCAAGGGGAATAGGAAAGGCGATCGTCACAACACTGTGCGACAGAGGCTGCGAGGTCTTCTATTTTTCAAGGACACACGGAGACTATGACAATGCTCATGCACATCATATCGAAGTTGATATGAGCGATCCGGTATCGATCGAAGAAGGAATGGGCGCTGTTTTCGAACAGACCGATTATCTGGATGTAGTGGTCAATAATGCCGGTATCACGAAGGACTCTCTTCTGATGAGAATGCCAAGCGAAAACTGGGATGAGGTAATCAATGTCAATCTACGTTCCGTCTTTCAGGTATGTCAGAAAGTTGTCCGTTCGATGACGAGGCGTAAAAGCGGTGTGATCATCAACATATCCTCGATTGTCGGAGTGACCGGTAACGGAGGGCAGACCAACTATGCTGCATCGAAAGCAGGTATCATAGGGTTTTCCAAGAGCCTTGCGAAAGAACTTTCTTCAAGGAATATCAGGGTGAATGCGGTCGCACCTGGATTCATCGACACAAGCATGAGTGAAGCCATCCCTGAAAAGATCAAAGATGAACTGGTAAAACAGATACCGCTGAAACGGATAGGTCAAGTCGAAGAAGTTGCGAAAGTCGTCGCGTTTCTCGCTTCCGATGATGCTTCGTATATCACCGGGCAGGTTGTGTGCGTTGACGGCGGATTGGTAATGTAGGGAGATGATGATGGAAAGAAGAGTAGTAGTTACCGGTATGGGAACGGTAAATCCCCTGGGAAAGAGGGTCGAAGAGTTCTGGAGCAATATTCAGAAAGGGGTAAGCGGAATAGGACCTCTCACGAAATTCGACTGCAGCGAATATCCTGCCAGAATCGCAGGCGAGATCAGAGATTTCGATCCTACCGATCTGCTTGACAGGAAGGAGATCCGCTCTGTTGCCGATTTTACAACCTATGCCCTCTACAGTGCCGTTCAGGCGATGGAGATGGCGAAACTCGCAAAAGGCGGTGAGGGCGGATATGACCCTGACAGAATGGGTGTGTACCTTGGAAACGGGATAGGCGGATTTGAGGTCGTGGAGCAGAATATGGAAAAGCTTTTTGAGAAAGGCCCCCGTGCGGTGGCCCCTCTTACTATCCCGAAACTGATCGCGAACGAGGCTGCCGGGAATATCGCCATAAAATACGGGATCACAGGGCCATGTCATACGACCGTCACAGCCTGCGCCTCTGGAACCGATGCGATCGGAGCTGCCTTTCATGCGGTCAGGCACGGAATCGTCGATGCTGCGATAACAGGCGGAACTGAGGGAGCTATCACCCGTCTTGCAGTTGCCGGATTCTGCCGTATCCATGCTCTTTCTACAGGTTATAACGACACACCGCAGACGGCCTGCAGGCCCTTTGACCGGTCAAGGGACGGGTTCATTCTCGGCGAGGGTGCCGGGATTCTGATTCTGGAAGAGCTCGAAAGCGCTCTGGCCAGAAACGCACCCATCTATGGTGAGATTCTCGGATACGGGATGACAAATGATGCCTATCATCTCACAGCGCCGGACCCGGAAGGGAAAGGGGCCGCAAAGGCGATGCTGAAGGCGATAGAAGAGTCCAAAATCGATTATAGAAGCATAGATTATATAAATGCCCATGGCACAAGTACCACGGCTAATGATATAATGGAGACAAAGGCTATCAAACTTGCTTTCAAAGAGCATGCATATTCTCTGAAGGTCTCATCGACCAAGAGTATGACCTCGCACCTTGTCGGGGCTGCCGGAGCCGTGGAGGCTATTGTCTGCCTGCTGGCTTTGAGAGATCAGTATTACCCCTGTACGCTGAACCTGAACGATGCTGACGGGGAATGCGACCTTGATTATGTTCCGAATGTCGGGCGAAGCGGAACCATGAGATATGCACTCAGCGAATCTCTGGGTTTCGGAGGCCATAACGGAGCATTGGTGATCGGAAAGTTTGACAGGTAGAGGAGAAGAGTCTGCATGGAAGGAATTGAAGAAGTAAAACACTTATTGACTCACAGGTATCCGTTTCTTTATCTCGATGAGTTGGTGGTAGCGAATGAGGATTTTATTATCGGAACCCGGTATTTCGGAGAGGATGAACCGTTCTTCAAGGGGCATTTTCCCGATTATCCTGTTGTTCCGGGGGTTATTCTGATCGAGACTCTCGCTCAGACCGGAGGGGCCGGGTTGAGAAAGATCGGAAAACTGGAAGAGGGAGACTTCTTCGTTCTCGCCGCGATTGAGAAGGCGAAGTTCAGACACCAGGTCCGCCCCGGCGACACTGCTGTGATCCATGTCGAGAATATCAGAGTGTCGAAGATTATGATCCGCCAGAGGGGCACTATCTCGGTCAATGAGAAGATCGCGGCCGAAGCAACATGGATGTGTGTTGTCAGCGAAAAATAGGAGACCATGATGATAATCAGACAGAAGATAATGAGAAACGTCTCACTGACGGCTCATCCTCAGGGATGTGCACAGTACGTCAAAGATCAGATTGCATTTCTGGAATCGAAAAAAACAGGAGTAAAGACAGATAGCCTTCCGAAAAGGGTTCTGGTTATCGGCGGTTCGACCGGTTACGGTCTTTCCTCCCGGATCGTGCCTACGATTCTGGCGCAGGCGAAGACTGTCAATGTCAGTTTCGAACGTGAGCCGACCGAAAAAAAGACTGCTACTCCGGGGTATTACATGACCGGGGCGTTCGAGAAGGAAGCCGGTAAAAGAGGGCTGTATGCCGAAAGCATCTATGGTGACGCTTTCTCAAAAGAGGTGAAAGAAGCCTGCGCCGATCTGATCGAAAAGGATCTGCAGCAGGTCGATCTGATCATCTACTCTCTTGCTTCTCCGGCCCGGACAGACAGCGAAACTCAGGAAGTTTACAGATCCGTGATCAAACCTATAGGAAAAGATTACACCTCTCTCTCTCTTGATATGCAGTCGGGCATGGTAGTGAAAGAGACACTGCAGAGTGCCACGGAACAGCAGGTTCATGATACTGTCAAGGTAATGGGTGGAGAAGACTGGAGAGACTGGATCGAATACCTTCTTGATCGGGGGGTGATCGCCGAAGGGGCCATGAGTGTCGCCTATTCTTATATCGGTCCCGAGATCACCTATCCGATGTACCGCGAGGGAACGATCGGAAAGGCTAAAGAAGACCTTGAAGAAAAAGCGGCGCTCATTGACGGGCAGCTCAAACGTGTGAAAGGGAGAGCCTTCGTTTCTGTGAATAAAGCTCTGGTCACCCGTGCAAGCAGCGTGATCCCTGTCGTGCCTCTTTATATCTCTCTGCTGTATGATGTGATGAAAGAGAAGAATATCCACGAAGACTGTATCGCCCAGATCTTCCGTCTCTTTACCATGCGTCTGTATGGTACACAGACCGTGCCGGTGGACGAGAGAGGTAGAATCAGGATCGATGATCTTGAGATGCGTGATGATGTGCAGAAAGAGGTTATGCGGCGCTGGGCTCTGCAGACAGAAGGAGAGATGGTCAAAGAGGCTGATCTGGAAGGTTTTCAGAGAGAATATCAGCATATTCACGGATTCGGATACGATACCATCGATTATGACCTCGATGTGGACCCGCGGGAGATGTAAAAACTATTGAGTAATCACTAAACATATGTTACCCTTTTTCTTATGGATGTGAGGGACAAACTGGACATACTATCGCGTGATGCTCAATATGATCTATCCTGTGCATGCGGGACGAAGAATCGGGATGAGCACCGTTTCAGAAGGGATGATAACTCCTGGGTATACCCCGTGACCGTCGCGAACGGCGGATCGGGGATCATCTTGAAGACCCTTCTGTCGAATATGTGTACTTCCGATTGCCGTTACTGTCCCCTGCGGGAAAATTCGGATACCCGCAGAATCTCAATCTCACCCGACGAGATCGCGAGATTCTTCATCAACTTCATCAGCCACCGTCCTCTTATCGGGATATTTTTGAGCAGCGGCATCATCAAGGATGCCGATTACACTATGGACCGTCTGGTAGCTGTCGGACGCCTTCTTAGATATCGTTATAAATACAAAGGATATATTCATATCAAGATCATCCCCGGGGCAAGTGAGGCAGCCATTGACAGTGCTCTCGCTGTGTCCTCGGCCGTCTCTCTCAACATCGAAGCTCCCGGTGAGAAGCATTTCAATCTTCTTTCCTCAAAAAAACGGTACCAGACCGATATCATCGACAGTCTTAAATATATCAGCAGGAGAATTCAGGAAGACCGGAAGCTCAGAAGAATTCATACTACAAGCCAGTTCATCGTCGGAGCCAGTAATGAGAGCGACAAAGAGATTCTCAACTATACCTTCGGCATGTATAAAAGACTCGATATGGGTCGGCTGTATTTCAGTGCCTACCAGGCGGGGTTGGGAGAACCTTCTCTGCCGGGTGAGATCCGAAAGAGGGAGAAAGAGAGTGAACCGTTCAGGCTGTCGGGAGATCTTGTGGATTCTTCACTTCTGAACAGGGAACACCGCCTGTATCAGGCCGATTACCTGTTCAGACAGTACCGTTTTTCCTACGATGATCTGATTTTCGATGCAGAAGGCAATCTAGACCTCAGAGAGGATCCCAAGACAGTGTGGGCAGACAATCATCCCGAGTTCTTTCCCGTAAGCGTGAAGAAAGGAAAAAAGGAGGAACTGCTCAGAGTCCCGGGTATCGGTCCGGTGATGGCAAACAGAATCATCAGGCTGAGACGGGAAACACCTCTGAGCGATCTTTCACAGCTTTATCTACCGAGACACCTCTATAATAAAGCCGGCAGTTATCTGACCATTTGATTGGGTTTCATCTCAAAATTTTAATGATGTTGATCGAATGATAAATTCTCATGAGAAATGTGTTAATAAATTGCAATAAAATCTCCTTCAATGCTTTTCAATGAATGCTCACTCTGATACATTTTCAGTTAGGCCATTTAAGGAGTTTGCATGCTTTATTCAGTTTCAATGATCATTGGAAGTCTTGGACTATTCCTTTTCGGAATGCGTACAATGAGTGATGGAATACAGAAAGTCGCTGGAGACAGGCTTCATGCGATTTTGAATTTCATGACAGGAAATAGAGTGATGGCTATTCTTACAGGCTTTGCAATCACCGCGATAGTACAATCATCTTCCGCCACGACTGTCATGGTTGTGAGTTTCGTCAACGCAGGATTATTATCCCTCACACAGTCCATAGGGGTAATCATGGGAGCGAATATCGGTACGACCGTCACCGGATGGATCGTAGCTATCCTTGGCTTCAAAGTGAAGATGGGAAACATCGCTCTTCCTCTGATAGGTATCGGATTCATCCTGATGCTGGTAAAGAGATTCAACAAGAAGGATCTGGGGGAGACTCTCATCGGATTCGGATTGCTGTTCATGGGACTCGATTATCTGAAGAATTCGGTTCCCGATATCTCGGCACATCCCGAGATCCTTCAGTTCGTCACTCAGTTCACCGGCCACGGGTTTTTCTCCTATCTGCTGTTCGTCCTGCTCGGAACCGTTCTTACGATCATCGTCCAATCATCATCTGCCGCAATGGCAATCACTCTGACGATGGCCTATGCCGGATGGATCGATTATCCCACGGCAGCTGCGATCGTGCTCGGAGAGAATATCGGAACGACAGTAACAGCATATCTGGCCTCCATAGGCACAAGTGTGAACGCGAAACGGGCGAGCAGAGCCCATACCTTGTTCAACGTGTTCGGTGTGGTGTGGATGAGTATCGTCTTCACTCCGTTTCTGAACCTCGTGAACTATCTTGTCCCGGGCGATGTATATGCATCAACGAGCGCACTTCTGCTTCCGGCCCATCTGGCGATGTTCCATACACTGTTCAACATCACCAACACCCTCATCAGCAGCTTCTTCGTTCCCCAGATTGCCTTCCTTGTGAAAAAATGGGTGCCTGATGATAAAAATATCATACCGGAATCATACAGTCTCAAGTATATCAGCGCCACACTTCAGGATACCCCCGAACTCTATCTCATCACAGTGAAAAGAGAGCTGTCCAAGATGGCAGATATCGTGAGTGATATGTTCAACGGATTCTGGGAGATATTCCGTCATCCCGATAAGAAGATGGGAAGCGAGGTTGAGGAAAACAAACGGATGGAGGATCTTACCGACAGAATGCAGGAAGAGATCACCCGTTTTTTATCTCAGTGCAGCATGGACAACATGAACAGAGTCAGCGCCAACAACGTCTACAGTATGATGAGAATAACAAACGAACTGGAAAGTATCGGAGACAGCTGTTTCAATCTCATCATCCTGTGCGAAAGAAAATACAAGCAGCAGATCATCTTCAATGACAATGCGACCGAGAAGCTCACTCCCTATATCGAGCTGGTCATCCGGTTCATCAGTTTCATCAAGAGTCATCTGAATGAACACATGGACAGTGAGAATATGGCTGTGGCAGTCAAGATCGAAAGTGATATCAACAAGATGAGGAATATTCTGAAACAGTCGGCTTCAAAACGGCTTCAAAGCGGCGCCGATGTGCGCAGCGAACTGCTGTACATCGATATGGTCCGCCACGTGGAGCAGATCGGTGACCACTGTATGAACATCACAGAGCGGCTTGAAAAGATCCTGTAGATTCTTACCGATTTAGTTCAAGCCTCTACTGCTCTCTCCTTTAATATGGTATCGTAACTGTAATGAACAGCACTACACCTCAAAAACGTAAGACCAGTATCATTGCAACTCACGCAACATTGCTGGGAATAACCATTCTGTGGTCATTCAACAATATTGTCATGAAACTCTCCTTTGAACATATCGGGGCAAATATGTTCACTTTTCTGAGATTGGTGTTCGCACTCCCGTTTCTCATCTATCTGGCCTTCTTCTTACCTTCCCATGTCAGGTTTGACAAACGGGATCTTGTCGGACTCACCTTTGTAGGAATCTTCGGATTCGGTTTCTTTCAGCTCTTTTTTCCCGTCGGTATCGATCAGACATCTCCTGCGATAGGAGGGATATTGATGGCGACTATGCCGATGCATGTGGTCGTCATCTCTCTGATTTTTCGATTCGAGAGCATTACCAAAAGGATAGTTACCGGAATCTTTCTGACGCTTGTCGGCCTTGCGTGTATCTCTTTCGTAAGCAGGGTTCCCGGGCAGCAGTACGAGACGACGCTGCAGGGTATCATTTTTGTGGTTGTAGCGGAACTTGCTTTTGCTATCAATACCACATTCATTAAGAGGTATCTTCATGCATATCCTCTTTTGCAGCTTACAGGATATGTGATGTTCATCAGCTTTCTGTTCTTTTCACTTTTCAACATAGAGCCGATCATTCATACGGATTACAGTTCGATTCCTGTTTCGGCTTATCTCGGGGCAGCCTATTCCGGACTCATAGCTCTTCTGGGATCCAATATTCTGTGGAACAAGGCAATAGGAAAGATAGGAAGTGCAAAGACCTCAGTCTATGCGAACATCCCTCCGGTGTTCGTTCTGCTGTGGAGTATGATATTACTCGATGATATTCCTCACCCTCTCGCCCTCGCCGGTTCATTCATCATCATTATAGGAGTTGTAATCGTTCAATGGGGCGATTTCAAAGATGCTAATCGATCACGACAACCTTGATCATGTTCGTTGAACCGGGAGACCCGACAGGAACACCGGCGGTGATGACGATCGTGTCTCCTTTGGTGACGAAAGACTTTTCTTTGAGGTAGCGGGGTGCGAAGCGCAGAAGCTCGTCCACACTCTGGAGATTGTCTATAAGAATCGGGGTCACGCCCCACGAAAGAGCAAGCTGCTGTACAGTCTTCTGAATCGGCGAACATGCTATAATCGGAGTCTGCGGTCGGTATTTGGAGATTCTCCTTGCTGTAGATCCCGAGAAAGTAAAACATACGATGTAGGAGGCCTCTACAGCAAGAGCCAGTTCTCTCGTGGCCAGTCCCACGGCCTCTGTGATAGATTTTTTCTTTCTGAGGTTGAGATACTCTCTGTTGAGCTCCTGATCAAACACGCTTTGTTTGAATTCTTTACTATGCTGAATATAAAGCGAGATCTGGTTCATCGTCTGAACAGCCTTCAGGGGGAATTTCCCCGCGGCCGTCTCACCGCTCAGCATGACCGCACTGGTTCCGTCCAGTACAGCATTTGCAACATCATTGGTCTCTGCTCGGGTAGGGCGGGGATTCGTCATCATGGATTCGAGCATCTGAGTCGCGGTTATGACTGGAAGTCCCGCCACGTGGGAGGCACGGATGATCGATTTTTGTGCGATTGGAACTTCTTCGGCGAACATCTCGACACCCAGGTCTCCCCGGGCGACCATGATCGCGTCTGATTGTTTTATGATAGCCTCTATGGCATCCACCGCCTCGGGTTTCTCTATCTTGCTGATGATCGGAATCTGACGTCCGAAGGTGCTGAGCATATATTCCTTCAATGCTATCACATCTTTTTCTGAGCGGACGAACGAAAGAGCGACATAGTCGACATCATTTTTGAAAGCGAACTCGAGATCCCTTTCATCTTTTTTTGTAAAAGAGGAGAGATGATGCAGAGGGACTCCGGGGAGATTGACTCCTTTTCTCGGTCGTATCAGTCCTCCTTCGACCACTTTACAGACTATCTCGGTATCCTTTATCGATACGACCTCCAGACTGATCAGTCCGTCATCGATCAGGATTCTGTTACCGATGACAGCCTCCTGATGGAGGTATGGATAATCGATGCTGACCGCTTCTTTTGTTCCCGGAATGTCTTTTGTGGTGAGAACGATCGTATCACCGTCGTTTATCGTGAACGATCCCTCTTTCAGTTGTCCCAACCGGATCTTAGGTCCCTGAAGGTCCTGAAAGATGGCGATGGGAATATCGAGATCCTTTGAAGCCTTCCGCGCCCAATCGTATCTTAGCTGCTGTTCCTCATGACTTCCATGGCTGAAATTGAGACGGATCACCCGTGCTCCGGATGTAATGATCGCCACTATTGCTTCGTATGAATTGGAAGAAGGTCCGATCGTCGCAACGATTTTCGTATAGTTCTGAGTGTTTTTCATCTGAACAAAATCTCCTTATATCTAATTTCGGTACACAGTAGATGAGGGCTTTGTATAGAAAACTTTTCTGTACTATGGTTTGATGATACTCTAACTGAATGTATAATAGCTAGTGAGAAAAGAGGTATACGATGAAATATGTCTGTAATATCTGCTCAGCTGAGTATCCTGTCGACACTCTGAGATATAGATGTCAATGCGGCGGGCTGTTTTCCCTTGAATACGAGAAGAAGGAAGACATGGATTTCTCTGTGTCCGCAAGGAGTCTGTGGAGATTCTCATCGATGCTGCCTCCACTGTCAAAAGATGTGATAGACAAAGTGACGATGCAGGAAGGAGGAACCCCTCTTATCTCACTCGGAGAGAACCTGGAGGGGAAGGCGGAATATTTCATGCCTACTTTGAGTTTCAAAGATAGAGGGGCTGCCGTCCTTGTTTCTCTTATGAGTCAGATCGGTATCAGCCATTGTGCTGTCGACAGCAGCGGTAATGCCGGAACGTCGGTAGCAGCCTACTGCGCCCGTGCAGGTATCGGATGTGATGTGTTCGTTCCTTCCCGAACCAGCGACAAGAAAATCTGTCAGATAAAGGCTCACGGAGCCTGCGTTCATGAAGTAGAGGGTTCCAGAGAGTTCACTACACAAAAGACGATCGAGTTTGTTGAGAGCAATCAAGTCTTTTATGCTTCACATATCTTCAATCCCTTCTTCTACGAAGGGACGAAGACCTATATCTATGAACTGTATGAAAGCTACGGAAAATCTCTTCCCGATATCATCATTCTGCCTGTCGGAAACGGGACTCTTTTTCTGGGAGCATCTATAGCACTGGAGGAGATGCTTCACCGGGATATGATCGACTCGATACCTTTGATCGTCGCTGTCCAGGCTGAAAACTGTGCTCCCGTAGCCCATGCCCATTTACACGATCTTACGCATGTAGAGAAGATAGAGACCTGTGATACGGCGGCAGAGGGGATCGCAAGCGCTCTTCCTTTAAGAGGTGATCAGATACTCGCTCATTTGAGAAAGAATGGAGGGATTGTCGTCACAGTGAGTGAACAGCAGATAGTAGAAGCTCACAAAGCGCTGGCGATGATGGGCCTGTTCGTCGAGATCACAAGCGCTGCGAACTATGCAGGGTATCTGAAACTGATTTCCCTCAGGGAAGAATACGGAAACAGAAAGGCTGTCATCCCCCTATGTGGTGCAGGTCTCAAAAGCGTTCACTGACTGTTATCGGGAAATTTGACCACCAGAAGGGAGATGAGAAGTATCGTCGAGATGACCAGCTGCAGAAACCCTGTCATCTGATATGAACCGAAGAAGGAAAAGAGGATACTGAAGATCCACGGACCGACGGCACTGCCTGCGACTATGATAGACATGGCGAATCCGCTTATCGCTCCCAGATGCTTTCTTCCGTACAGTTTCGGCCATGTGACGATATTGAGCATGCCGAACAGGCCGCCGCCTACTCCCAGAGATACTACCATCAGAATATAGCCTGCAGGGGTATCGAGAATCATGAATGCTCCTGCCGAGACGACCAGGGATATCATGTAGACGATGAAGATGTATTTGATTCTGATGCGGTCGCTGAGATAGCTTCCGGTAAATCTTGCGATGACTGTGATGATAGAGATGGGAAGAAAGATCGTGACCGCTTCATTCGCCTCTATTCCCAACTGGTGGAAGATCGAGACTATATGGAAGGTGAAAGCCGTGTTGTACAGCCCCCAATATCCCATTGAGATGAGGATGATCCAATACAGAGGTTCTCTTCTTGCTTCTTTGACGTTCTTGACGATTTTTGCATCTCCTGTATGAATGTTGGGCTTCTTTTTGGTGACCTTCATTCCCATTTCCATCTCAAGACCGCAGGATGCCGGATCCGACCTGGAGAATATAAGAAATACGGGGAAGAATATGAAAACGAGTGAGAGGGCGAGGATGAAGAGTGCATTCTGGTAGGTAAATCGGTTGATGAGAGCCTGAAGGGGCTGAGGAGCGTAAGAGAATCCGAAAGATGTGACCAGTCCCATCAATCCGACGACGAGGCCTCTTCTGGAACTGAACCACTTCGCGACCATACCGCGGGCGACGATCGTGAGTACACCCTGTCCGAAGAACCTGATACCAAGAAAACCGATAGTCATCACGAAGAATGCCGTGACCGATAATGGGATGGAGAAAGTCGATGAAAGCAGGATTGAAAGAGGTTTGCTGCAGCCGAGTACAATGAGGAAAAGGGCAAGGCACACAGATGATATGCTGCTGGTGATCCGTGCCCCTTTTCTGTCATAGAAAATGCCTGCGAACGGAATCAGCAAAGCACTGGTCAGTGTGCCGATCATATACGAGCTGGAGATGCTGACACGTGAAATGCCCAGGTCCGCGATGAAATGATCTGTGAAGACCGAGACTCCCATTGTCTGCCCGGGGATGCTTGCGAGTACACCTAAAGATCCGACAATGAGAATCACCCATCCGTAATAGAACGGGAAACGAGATATAAAAGAACTGCTGCCAACCATATTTTGGCGTTTGAGATCCATCGAGTACTCCTGATTTTTTGAATGGGGCCATTGTGTCACCTTTGTATCTTTTATACAAGTGCGGCTCTGACATTTTTATCCGAAGCTGAAATGGCGGCAGGAGAGACCGTCTGACGGGCGTACGACATCAAAAATCAGTCTGTCCTATTATCATTTTCAGGAACACATTCCGTGTTCCTGAAAGTATCGTCGGCTGCTTTTCACTTCACAAGAGGCTCAATGACTGACCATGTAAGCCGTACTGCCTCCCGAATGCACATTTCACAGGGGAAAAGTGGTTCACCGGTACTTTCTCCTTTGAGTTCCGTGCAGATGGGAGAACCTGCGATCGACACGAATGAATCGTAGAGCTGTTTCGATAACTGATAGGTTTTCTCCTTGGTGATCTCATCGCTGCTGCCGCTGCTTGAAAGGAGGGATGCTACCATGACAGCTCCGCTGAGAGCTCCGCAGATGCCATCATGACCGCCCATTCCACCTCCGAACCCTTCACTGATCTTAAACAGTGTGGGTTCGTCGATCGGCAGCAGGTCAACGAAGGTGCATGCGACGCTCTGGGCGCAGTTATATCCTTTCTCTCTCAGTTTTTCGACTCTTTCGATATACTCTTGTTCCATCATGTGACTCCTTAAAAAATATATATTATTCAGTCTATTTTCTGAATGATTCAGGAAAAAAGCTGAAGTATGTTTGCTGTCGTTGCGAAGATGATCGCCCCTCCGATGTAGCGTCTGAAGTGATCTTCAGGTATCAGTCTGTGAAGATAATATCCTACAAGCACTCCGATTAGAAGAAAAGGACTTGCGGTCAAAGCAGAAGTGATTCCCGACAGGGTGAGAATACCGTATCCATAATAGGTGATGATCCTGCAGATTCCTGTGATGAACCAAAGCAGTGCCAGCGATGCACGATAGTTTCTCTGATTTGAGAAGGTCGGACCTGCGAGAGGGACGAAGAATATCCCGAGACTTGTCGCGCCGAGGATGAAGCCTGCGAGGGCATACAGAGGGTACCTCAACCGGGGAGGGATTACGGGATTCTTTCCTAGTACTAAATTGATTCCGTACAGAAGGATGAGAGAGAGAATCGTCAGGTTGAGAGCTCGTTCCGGAAGCTTCCCCATGAACAGGGAACCGAGAATAAGCGGCGGTGTTGCTAAAAGAGCGACCTTGGAGACCTTCTTCCATTCGATGGACCTGAAATCACTGAGCAATACCGTGAGAGATCCCACAAGTGCGAATACCGGCAGGAGTGTTACTACCTCCCTTGCCGGGAGCTTCTGCGTCAGCAGAAGGAATGTGATGACAGAGCCGCCGAATCCGAAGATACTTTCAGCAGTATAACCGACCGACGCGCACATGATAACGAATGAGGACATCTTCTCTCCAATACCTAAGTATATACATGAGAGAAGAAATCGGGATAAAAATCAAGGCAATCGGGAAATTAATTCAATCTTTCGTCCAAAGCTCTCAGAAATAGTCCTACATCGCTTACTATTCCTATCGCCTGGTTGCTTCCTCTGTCGGAAAGTTTCGTCACCACAGCGGGATTGATGTCGATACAGACGGTCTTGACCCATGACGGTGTCATATTTCCGACTCCGATCGAGTGAAGCATCGTCGAGAGCATGATGATCAGAGAAGCTCCTTTGATGATCTGCGCATACTCGCTCTGAGCTTGTATCATATCGTTTACGGTCTCGGGCAGAGGTCCGTCATCGCGGATGGATCCGGCCAGACAGTAAGGTATGTCGTTTTTGATCACCTCGTACATCAAGCCCTCTTTCAACAATCCTTCATCTATGGCTGTTTTGATTGAACCTGCCGTATAGATCTTGTTGATCGCTCTCATATGGTGGGTGTGTCCGTGGGCTACGACTTCTCCTGTTTTCAGATTCACTCCGAGTGAGGTTCCGAAGAATCTGTTTTCGATATCATGAACAGCTACTGCATTGCCACCCAGAAAACCCTGCACATATCCTTTCCTTATCAGAGAGGCGAGAGCGTCTGCACCGCCGGCATGGACCACGACCGGACCGCACACAACGACGGTCTTCTCTCCCGAGTCTCTCAGTCTTTTCATCTCGGATGCGATCTTTTCGACCGAGGAATCGACGCTCCTTTCGGAGGAGACGCTGTTGGTCATGAAAGCGAAAGTATCGAACAATTCACCTTTTTTCTGCTGCTGGGCTCCGGTGGGGTAGACTCTGACAGAATCACTGCCGCAGACGATTTTGTCACCCTTTTTGAGGTCTCTGAGTTTAACACATCTGAAGGAATCCGCACTCTTATCGTAGACGATAGCAGCGTCCATCCGCTGGTCCGCTACAGGATACCATTTCTTTTTGTAATATACTTCTGTTCTGTGGTTGCTGCTTGAATAGAAGGTTTCCGGTGCGCAACAGTCTTTTTCTGCCCCAATCATCTGTGCGCTCGGAACCGATTTCTCGAATACTCCGAAGGCGGTCAGGGCGTTGAGAAGAGGTTCGAGAACCTGTTCATCATCGGCGATCAGTTCCAGTTCAAGTCTGGATACTTCTTCAGGAGTCTTTCCGACATCGAAAGACGTGATGCGGTAATCTGCCCCTTTTGACAATATCGTATTAAGAATCTGTGAAAGAAGACCTGAGTCAATCAGGTGGCCGTGAGCTTGAAGCATTTGAGTTTTCATATCTTCTTTCTTATCCGAAAAGAGTGCCGCTGTAAAGGGATTTTTCCACTTTTCGGTTTTAGAATCTCAATTGCTCATTGTCCGATTGTAGTATATTCTTGTTTTGAGAGGAATATAATGAATATACCGGTATCTGTAACTTCGGAAGTAGGCAGACTGCAGGCAGTACTGCTGCATAGACCCGGAAGGGAACTTGAATCACTGACTCCCCAGTATCTTGATTCGATGCTCTTCGAGGATATCCCGTTCCTTGAGCAGATGAAAGAGGAGCATGACAATTTCGCCCGGACTCTGATCTCCCAGGGATGTGAAGTATTGTATGTCGAATCACTGTTGGAGGAAGTGTTCTGCGACCAGGCTCTGAGGACGAAGGCGATAGAATATCTGGTTTCCTCTTCCCATCTGATCTCGCCGTCTCTGCGTGAGATCATCAGAGGTTTTCTCACAGAGAAAAGTGCCTCTCAGCTGGTTGCCTGCTGTATCGCAGGAGTTCTAAAAAGTGATATCGATGAATATGTCACTCAAAAGACGTTAAGTTATTATATCAGAGATGCCTTCCCGTATTACATCGCTCCGCTTCCCAACCTCTATTTCACCAGAGATCCGGCCACCGCGGTAGGATCGGGAATCTCTGTAAATCTTATGAAGACCGAATCGAGGCGGAGAGAGAACTGGCTCGTATCGCAGATCTTCTGCCATCATCCGAGATTTCAGAACGTGAGAGTCTATCAGGATTATACGAGTGAGAGCAGCATCGAAGGCGGTGATATCCTTATTCTCAACGAGCGCAGTATAATCATCGGAAGCAGTGCGAGAACAGATGTGTGGGCGATAGAATCGTTTGCCAGAAAGATGCTGAAACCTGCCGATGAAGGGGGAGAGGGATTCAAGGAAGTTCTGGTCATTCAAATACCGTTTACCAGGGCCTATATGCATCTTGATACGGTATTTACTATGGTCGATGTCGATTCCTTCTGTCTGTTTGCGGGCATTGAATCGAAACTGAGAGTGTTCCGACTGACGCTGGGCAAAGGTGATACTCTTCATATCAGTCAGCAGAAAGATCTGAGATCGGCACTGAAGAAATCTCTGAATACCGGTTCTGTACATCTGATAAAAAGCGGTGGAGATGATGCGATCGTCTCTGCGAGAGAACAATGGAACGACAGTACCAATACTCTTGCGGTCGCTCCGGGAACGATTATCACGTATAAGAGGAATATCGTTTCGAATGAGACGTTGTCCCGG
>JAQQAI010000078.1 GCA_028532915.1 Sphaerochaetaceae bacterium | reverse complement strand
GGGGAAGATCATTGCAATCAGCCACCATGAAAAATGGGACGGAAGCGGATATCCTGAAGGATTAACCAAAGAAGATATTCCCCTTGAAGGAAGGATCGCCGCTATCGCCGATGTGTTCGATGCGCTCTCAACGAAACGAGTATATAAAGACGCATTCAGTCTTGATGAATCGTTCAGAGTGATCACTGAAGGGAGAGGACAGCATTTCGATCCCCAGCTCGTCGACCTGTTCCTTCTGAACAAGGACAAAGTGATCGAGATCCGCAATAAGTATCAGACATATTGAGAATAATAACGGTATATCCTGAATATGATTACCCACTTTTTCAGGATATAGATCCCGAAGAGAAAAGCACCTCATTTTAGTTAAACGAAATCTATAGCAGCATAGTCTTCCGGTTACTTTTCCAGCTGGAATTCCATCTTTGTGAGGAATTCATTGATGTCATTGCTGTTCATCTGATCGACGATATCAAAGGTGTAGATGTTTCGGGTGAATGTAAGATCAGGATTCGTGTTCTGATGATCTCTAATAGAAAAAACCCGCGTGATCGAGTATGAAAGCCATCAAAGTCTTATGACCCTCGAAAAGATCGTGGAACTTTCTGTCGTCGACGGATATCTCTCTCTGAGAGAGAACGCTGAACTCAACTACATCTCAGTGATCAACAGACACAAGGGTTATGATACACACATGACCGGTGTGATCGAGAAATTCCACCTGAACGAAGGAGCTGTGGCAGGTACGGTGAGCCATGATTCCCACAATCTGACTGTGGTCTACAAAGATTCCCGGGATGCACGTACCGCTATCGAAGAGATCCGAAAGATGAAAGGTGAAATTGTCCTCGTGTGTAATGGAAAGATTACAAAGATAGCCCTGCCTATCGCAGGTCTTCTCACCGACAAAGAACCTGATGAGTTTATATCCCAGGTGAATGTCCTGAAAAAGGAACTCAAGAAACACGGAATAGAATATAAGAATCCTATCATGAGACTGGCTACTTCCGCATTGCCTGCCGCTCCTATATTGAAGATCACCGATATGGGATTGGTAAATGCATTCACACAACAGTTTGTGAGTCTGTTTCCATGAGAGATGGGTCAGATTGCTTCAGTATAGACTGAGCTGCGCCCATCAGATTCCAAAATAAGCATGCTCTGCTAATGTGGGATCTTGATTCGAAGATACAGACGTAATCATGTGCATGCACTAAAGATATCAGAATTCATATCCTATACTGAATGACAGGTATCTAGAGAATCCTGAAACAATGTGGCGACGAATGAATTCCAATAATGATCGCGAAGTCATCATCCATCATTTGAAATTCCGGAAGTCCTCTCATTTCATGAATCATGTTTTGAGTAAAATGTCTTATCCACTCAGAGCACACTCCTACACCGATCGAATAATCATGTCCATTGATTGGAACACCATCGATATTGCATATTATCGAACTGAAACGGTATGGTCTGCTCTCCTCTTCAACCCATTCATTCATATAGTGTTCACCGAATCGACCGATACAAGGATTGTACATCTCCCCCTCCCGGAAGGTTATTCCTGTGGTTCTTTTTCCTGTGAATAAACTCAACTCCAGCGAGACATTCTCATAGCCGACTTCTACTGTACACGTCCTGAAACTATCATATCCATCTCCCAGATACAGGAAGCAGAAGGGAAAACCGTCATTCTCATATGAGATGAAAAAACCTTTAGCTAATAATCTGACCTTGCCTGTTTGTTGTTTGAATTCGGTAAAACTTCCCAGACCATTCCAAAAATTTGTTCCTATTTCGAATCCAAACCCATTAGATTCATACGATAATCCCAGATTCAGTTTGCTCTCAAGCCCATGTATATCTAATCCATAAAAATTGGGATGATACGTCAATGCTGCTCCCATAGTAGTAGTAAAATCATCCAAGGTTGAATGAATCTCGACATTAATTTTCGAAGATGGTTCAACAATATTTGCAAAGATAACGCTGATCTCACCTTCTACCGGAAAGATCATACTGTCTTCAGGTAAGTTTTCAGGTATTGAAAGACAGGCACCGCAAGGAAAAGAAAAAATCGGCGAATCTTGTTCCTTTTCATGATTCCTTAAGAATACTGTACTGCAATTTTCTGATGAAAATACTCCTTGAGAAAAACTCAATATCAGTATAATCAGGAAAATACTAACACCTTTCATGTTCTCTTCTGCTTTCTCATCGGTTTGTTGATGTGCGTATTGATTAGAACATTTTTTTAACTTTAAAGGTGTTTAGTATACTACATATATAAAATGGAGTCAAAACAATATTGAATTGGGTGTACAGAGCGCGCAATAAGATGAGACCGTTCTAATTCCACCGCAATATTGTGATAGTCCTGATAAAGGATCACACGTACCGACGGTTTTCCCGCCGGCACACTGCTTCGTTTCACCGGTTTTGAAGGTAGATGATCTTCTTTTCAGTCTTCGACGCTTCCTCCGAAAGTTCAGAGAACATGTTTTTCAGGCGGATCAGACTCTCTTCAATGGCCCCTTCCCTACTGACGATACAGAGGAACTTCTTCCGTATCCTTCTGATATTCGGTCCGTAGACTCTGGAGACGACTGCATTCACACCTTCTTCTGTTAATATCGCTGCAATGCTGCGGGCTTTCACCGGATCTCCATGTCCCTCTTCATCACCTTCATCTTCTGTATGATTCTCTATTCTTTTCATAAAAGATGCCGAATCTCCTGTGATCTCATACAGATCATAGAAGCGGGCATCTCCGAAATGTCTGTCGATGAAAGACACTCCGTCATCTGTGGCGACAGCCGAGATAATCATGCTACGCCTTTTTCAGAGAACCGGCCTTATAGGCTTCATATGCTTTTTCAACAGTCATCTCTCCGGCTCCGACGTATACTTCGACTCCTGTCGTCTTCAATACAGCATCGGCATTTCCCCCGGGACCGTTTCCCGTGATAAGCACCTGAGCGCCGAGTTCTGCCAGCTTCTGCGCCGTCTTCGGTCCGGCTCCGTGAGCTGCATTCTCGATTGCTCTGTTGTCGAAGGATTGAACTTCTTTTGTGACATCGTCATAGATGACAAAATAATCGGTTCTACCGAACCTGGGATCCATGGCAGAGCTCAGCTCTGTACCTTTCGCTGTAAATACGATTTTCATGTTAACTCCTTTGTATATTCACAATATCTTTTATCTTTTCCCAGCTTTCACTGATGATCTTTCCAAGATGTTCATCATACTCCACAACAGTCTTTCCGTTGGTCATGGCCTGTGTGAATTTCTCGTCATACGGAATCTTTCCCAGAAGAACGATATTCTCTTCGGTCAGGAATTTTTCCAATTCCTCGAGCATATTCAGGTTTAGATCGGCTTTGTTGATGATGCATCCGGCTTTGATCCCGAACTTCTTCACCAGTTCATGTACCCGTTTGAGATCATGCACACCGGAGACGGTCGGTTCGGTGACCAGAACGACGAAGGATGCACCCGAAAGCGAAGAGACGACCGGACAGCCGACTCCCGGCGACCCGTCAGCCAGCGCTGCTGACCTGCTTTGCTGCTGTGCAACTTCTTTGGAGATATTCTTCACTTTGGCAACCAGCTTGCCCGAGTTATCGGCACCGATAGCCAATCGTGCATGAACCATTTCGGCTCGGGTTCTGATCTTTGATCTGTACAGAGACCCCACGTTCGGCTGTTCGTTGGTAATAGCCTTGACGGGACAGATGCGGGCGCAATAGCCGCAGCCCTCACATGCGAGCGGATCGATCGTGTAGAGTCCTTCTTTCACCGAGATCGCATCGAAACGACACACCGACATACACTTGCCGCATCCGATACAGATACTCGCATCTATGGCACTCAGCTCTCCGCTATAAAAATCGTGCTGATGACCAAAATCAGGTTCCAGCAGCAGATGCATATCTGCCGCATCCACATCACAGTCCGCAATGGCAAGATCCTTCCCGCCAAGATAGGCGAACGATGCGGTGATCGACGTCTTGCCGGTACCGCCTTTTCCCGAGATAACTACAATTTCTTTCATGATATCCGTTCCTCTCTTGTGCGGGCAAAATCATCAAGATAACTGCCGATGGATTCGACGGCCTGTCTGACAGACGGAACCTTCTTATACAACAGTTCTCCTTTGGAATACGTCTGTGCGATCAGACGGTCATTCGGAATCGTGGCGATGATATCAATACCCTCATCGGCACAGTACGTTCTGACATCATCATTTCCGATCGTACTTCTGTTTATTACGACCGCAAATGATTTTTCCAGCTTCCTTACCGTCTCGACGGCAAGTTTCAGATCATGTAATCCGAAAGGAGTCGGTTCGTTCACCAGAATCACGAAATCGGCATCTCGAGTCGCCTCGATGACAGGACAGGAGGTTCCGGGAGGAGAATCAAGGATCTTGATCGTATCTTCCGGAAAATTCTTTCCTATGTAATTCAGAGTCTGCTTGATCAGAGGGACAGCCTGCTCTTCTCCAACGATCAGTCTGCTCTCAATGAAATGCAGGTGTTCCAAGCGGAAATATTTCAGCTCTCCCATCTTCTTCCTCTTCATAGGAAGAGAAGAAGTCGGACACAGCTCCGAACAGGCATGACAGGCATGGCAGAGTTCGGGGAACACCATGATCGAATTACCCATTTTCAGAACCGCGTTGAAATTGCACACTGCCTGACAGTTACCGCAGAGGGCGCATGAACTGCTGTCCCATTGAGGTATCTTCTTATACATATCATTCTTTTCGACAATCTGCCCTCTGATGAACAGACCTGAATTGGGCTCTTCGACATCAAGGTCTGTCAGCACACACTCTCTCGTCTGTGCCAGATAGGAGGCCAGATTCGTTGAGACAGTAGTTTTGCCTGTCCCGCCTTTTCCGCTGGCTATGGCTATATTCATGTTTCTTTCCTGTTTGATAGATTATAAACATTCAGGGCGACAGCTGAGGCCGCCCTGCGGGACTTATTCTTCTTCCTTGATGTTCGCCAGTCTGTCTTCGAGACTCTTTACCTGATTCTTCAGAAAAGAGATCTCATTTTCCAGATTCTTCTGCTCGACCTCGGGCGAATAGACAGGGGCCGCATATGATACGGGAGCAAATCCTCTGCCGTATCCTGTTCTGCGATATCCTCTGCCGAAGAATCTTCTGTTTCCCAGGCCGCCCATGCCTGCTCTGCCAACGTTCATATATCCGGGACTGTCGGCTCCACTGCAGAAACCTGCGCCTCTGCCTGTCATTGGTCCCATTCCCTCGGGACCTGTTCCATTACCTCTTGGCATAATACTACCTCCTGTTACGATGACCATGCTCCCGACAACATCTTCCGTGGCCGAATCCCCCGGCCAAATCCACCAGATTCTCCGATCCGCATGCCGGACATGTTCTGATATCGGTATCGAATCCGATATTGAACATATGGTTACAATCCCTGCATCGAATCACATTCCCGTGGAAATGGATGTTGCCGCCCTCTATGCGGAGGTATCTTCCTTCGATCAGAAAACGACTCATCTTCCTGCGGGCGTTCTCGATAAGTCTGGTGAACGTCGAACGGGATATATCCATCTCTAAAGCTGCTTCATTGTGGTCCATACCCTCATAATCAGCTAATCGTATTGCTTCGAACTCATCCAGCTCCAAAGAGAGAGGTTCAAGTTCATTTCGCTGGACTCCTTGCGGTTTGAATTCCGAATACAATGGAGGCTGGTATACAACCCGTTCTTTTTTTGGTCTTGGCATAATCAATCCTTACATCTTTATATTGCACATATGTTCATTATAAGTCAAGTGTTTATTATATTTTTTTTAATAGTATTAAAATGATAATCGGGAGGAATCCAAAAAGATGCAGTAGAGAGATACAAGGTAACCTTTCTGATCATAGAAATAGAATGAGAGGTCCGTGATCTTAGTTCACGGACCTCCCGAAAAAGCATTGTATGGTTTTTTAATTCACTGATTCGCCTTTGACGAACTTCTCATTCTCCCAGAAATTACTCTGCTGTTCATAGATCTGGAAATCAGTAAGATTGATCTGCCCTTTCTGTCCGGCAACAACTCTCAAAGTTCCTTCAGTGTAAATCTCAGAGGGCTGAACGACTGAGTTGTCCACGGTGTAGAAGACGGTCTGAGTCAAATCGAGAGTCCCGGACTGTGTGTTATCCCCGAGAGAATAGACAGTCTCCATCTTGAGAGGAGCTCCTGAGATCTTGTCGATCCAGATAGTTCCGGTGATTGTACCGTCGAAGTCCTCTTCGTCAGAGTCCCAGCCCAGGATAGTCTCGGTTTCTTCATAGTTGGGATCGTAGAACGGAAGGGCTTCATCATAGGCCATAGAGAATGTGTACACGGCTGCCTGACTGCCATTGATGATCTCATCGACTCCGGTGTATGAGTAATCGACATCATACATATTATCGTTGAAGGGGGTTAATACCAGACCATCAGTGTACCGGTCCATCAGATCGAAGATCTCGGAATCTCCATATTCACGCACCTCAAGGTAGCGGTCATTCGCAACTCCCTCGATCAGAACCAGTGCCTGATCTGAATATACGACATTACCGTTACCGTCCGTCTCATAATAGGAGATGCTGCGCACTGAAGGGATCTGTGATTCACTTGCATCGGCGATCTGGTCAGCTTTGCTCCACAAAGCCGTCTCGTTAGTCGGGGAGGCTGTCAGTGTTGCTGTGATCAGCATGAGAGAGACGATAAGAACTGTTGCGACAATTCGATTTTTCTTAACCATAATATTCTCCTTATCTAAGATGACCTCAGTCATCATGTTGTTTTGGTATGAACTAACCATATCGCAAAATTAATGACAGATTGTGAGAGCTGAATAAAAAGATTATGGTGATTTGATAAAGATGATGTTTTATTGTCTTTCCATACCGATTTCCTTCCCGGCTGGAGATGAAAATGAATTTAAAACACTAATATACAACAAATTACATAAATATTTATATAAATAAAATATAGAGAGGTGCAAATTGTGATTCTTCGTTGCCCTCAAGATCATGGTATTCCGCCCGGGTCATTCAGACTTCGGAACACCGGATTGCAGCACATAATATATAACCTTAATTTCTGGTGAAACTACTTTCTGTAACGAAGAGACAATCTGTTGAGAGGAGTGTCTACGGTACCCATGAAGACATGGTGTATGTAATAGGTGTTCGGTGAAATTAAAGAAAGATTGTGAATAATACGTAAAAGGATTATGTTGATTTGGTGAAGATAACGGTTCACAGTCTTCTTCCAGGTTGAAAAACACGAAAATTCGTTCCATATTTCGGTCATGAAACATATATTCGTTGTTGAAGATCACAATTCTATAAGAGAGAGCGTTGTACAGTATCTGGAACTTTACGGCTATAAAGTATCTCAGTTCACAATGCTCAATGAGGTTACAGCTACGATGGGACACACGGTCCCCGATCTGCTGATTCAGGATGTGATGCTGCCCGATGGTGACGGTTTCGCCTTTGTGAAACAGATTCGGACACAGTACTCGTTTCCCGTTATATTCATGACCGCGAGGGGAACCGAGAGCGACAGGATCCTCGGATTCGAGATCGGCGGCGACGATTATATCGTCAAGCCTTTTTCTCCGAAAGAACTTGTCCTGCGGGTCAACGCTATCTTCAGGAGAATGGACAGCAGTACTCATGACAGGGAAAAACACCAGTCATACTGGAGAATCGGAGACTCGATTCTTTTGTACGATGAATACTCCCATATATTGAAGCTCAATGGGACTGAGATCTCTCTCACTACTGCAGAGTGGAGGATCATGAGTCATCTGGTAGGCAGTGCAGGAAACCTTGTGACAAGAACTCAGATACTGGAATCGTGTTTCGAATACTCTTTCGAATCATACGACCGTGTTGTTGATACCCATATCAAGAATATCAGGAAGAAACTGAATCCCCGCGGTTCAGACTGGATAGAGACAATCCGCGGATATGGATACCGGTTCGCAGGAGAACAGATGCAGGGCCCTTCTCTATGAGAATAATGAGACGTTCCTTAAAGAAAAACCGGATGAAAAGCCTTTTCTCCAGATTGTTCGCATCGATCATGGCGATCACTATACTGATTCTTGTCCTTCAGATCATAGTGGTGGCCATTGTTCTGAACTTCCAGTCGCAGAGGTTCTCTCAGGATGTATTTGAGACGTATGAGCAGAGACTCAACGATCTTCTGAGCAGTGAATTGAGAACTGAGGATGAGTTGTGGACCTTAGAGGAACTCGGACCGGTACTCAGGGCAGTGTCGGATGACAGGATATCAGGTCTGATCGTGCATGATGAGGCCGGAGATGTGGTGATCTCGATGGGAAAGACACCACGGGGATTCACCGTCGGTGATTTCGCCCCGATGCAGGACTCAACTGGACGGCCGCCTGTTGCAGAACAGGAATGGAATATCAGATCTATATCCAACTCAGAAGAGACCATGTTGAATGAAAAGCCTCCTGAAAGTCCGATCCGTCCCCGGGATATCGCAGGGACGATCAACCTCTATGGGGATTCAGACCAAAATGAGTATCTCGGTTACGTTGATGTCATGGTCCTCAATCCGCTGTATTATGAAATGACTTCGATCGTACTGAGAAACATGATGATAGGATTCGGGATAACTGTCATTTTCGCACTTGTCATCGCGTTCTTCGGTTCACACACCATAGCGCGATCCGTATCCCGGCATGCCGTCAAAATCGTCAATCTGCTCGGGAATATCGCCCGCGGCCGCTATGATGACATTTCCTATCAATCCTCCGTTTCCGAACTGAAACAGATAGGCGATTCTGTCGAGACATTGAAAAGGAAACTGGCAGGGCACGAACGGATGCGTCAGCAGTGGCTGCAGGGAATCGCCCATGACCTGAACACACCGCTGACATCATTGAAGCTCGCGATAGAGAGTGCTTTGGATGAGGTAGTACCGCTCGACCGATCTCTGCTGGAACGTATGCAATCAGAGCATGATGAACTTGAAAAGCGCGTTGCATCCGTGATGATGCTCGCATCCATGGAATCTCCCGATTTTCGCATCAAACATGCATCGATCAATGTTCTCGATTTTGTTGATGAAGTGGTCACAACCTCGCTATCCGATCATAAAGTCGTGCTGGACATCCAGACGGAACAGATAACAGGCAGCAGACAGCTTCTTGTTCTGGTAGCACGCGAACTGATCAGTAATGGGTGCAAATACTCGCCGAAAGGAACTCTCATCAAATGGACGCTCGATTATGATGAACAAGAAAAAGAGAATGTCATGATCTTCAGCAATACCGGGAAGATCACGGGGGAGGCCCTCGACCGGGCGTTCGAACCATGGTTCAGATCTGACACATCACGATCGAAGTCAGGTTCGGGAATGGGACTGGCGATTGTACGTCAGGTCATCCAATCTCACGATGGAGATGCAGTTATGGAGCGGGATGGGAAATCTGTCATCATCACTCTTCGATGGCCGAAAGTGTAAAATGACCACTTCTCTTCACATACGCCACACATAACTACACAGAAACCACAATTCATTTTCACTCTATCGACACACTTGTGTGGGATTATTAAATCAAAATTTCACAAAAAAGATGGAGATGATTAGGATGAAAAAAAGCATTGTTTTAATTACTAGTCTGCTACTGGTTATTGGGTCCGTCTCAGCTGCTCCCGAGATTTCGGGAAGTTTCGGCCTGGATTACACATTAGGTTTTGACGGGACATTGACACCCTCCGGTGTTGATTCAGATTTGAATGCCGCTGAGGTCAGCATCACATTGTCAACCGACTACTGGGATCTCACACTGCGTGACATAGCGGCAGCAGGTTCCGATGTCGCAGCTGCGGTCACATTGGATGTAGATGCTCTTCTCGAAGAGGTCGAGATTGAACTTCCTGTGGAACTAGATGCCCTGGTAGGAAACCAGAACTTCTTCAGCACTTCTGTCTACACAGACCCGAGCGGAGCCGAGGGCGACTACTACTGCCTTTACTCCGAGAGTATCTCACGCGGTAATCTTCCTTTCGGTCTGAGCGTTGGTTATAATGACATGATCACTGTCGAAGGCGGCATTGACGTTATCGACGGCGGAAAATTCATGAGCGTCGAACTGTACCCGGCAGAAGGCCTTTCCTTCGCTGCTAATATGGCAAGCGATGCAACTTTTGATACCTACGATATTGACGGACTTGCCGTAACTGCCAGTGCAGCAGCAGACATCACCGTTCTCGCTGATCTGGATTTCGACCTCTCATTCAGCGGTGCAGGCTGGTTCGCAATCGATGATGCATCATTGAACAGCTACTTTGTCGCAGTCAGCGGTGGAAAAGATGCTGTTTCAACCTATCTTGAATATACCAACGAACAGGGAACAAGCAACGTCAACGTCGGAGCAGGCTACGAACTCAGCGATGCTGTCTCAACTTCAGCCGGAGTAAACCTTGCCGATGTTTTCAATTCTTTAACATTCGGTGCATGGGCCTCAGCTTCCTACACCATTGCTGACGTGACAACATTCGTCACCTACGGATTCAGTGACAACGGTACAAGCCTGAGCGATCACTACATCCAGGCAGGAATGGACTTCGATTTCTAACTTATAAAAGGACGTGCTCTGTGAAATCATATGAGCATTGACAGAGGACGTCCCTCCAAAACGTTCTCGTTATACTTCTTCCCCCTCTCCATCATTTCTCGTGTGGAGAGGGGGATTTCATGTACGTCCGAATAGTATGGTCTTCTCAGCTGCTTACTGCAGAGGACCATACTCGATCGTCAGTGTGTAATCACCTGATGTAATCCGTTCAACCGCAGGTCGTTCAGGATCACTATTGTCTGAAACCTGCTGCCTGGGATAGCTGTATTTGTACACTGAGGGGCCGAACGAATATAGTGATATTTTGAAGTAGGCAGGGTCTCCACTGGACAGAAGACTTCCACTGTCAGCTGAGATCGAATAGACCATCCACCAGCGTGTTCCATCCCATGCAGTATATTCCATGTAGAAAGAACCTTCATCCGTCCGGTAATACGTTCCATTATAGACAGTATCGGGAATCGATGGATTATCATCGTAGAAATATAATGGTTTACTTACCCATGAGAATGCAAGGTATGTATCGCCATCATCTCCAATAACGCATCCGGTGATACCTGCGATGAGCAGGATACCAACTATGATTATACTTATCTTCTTCATATTGTAATCATAATCCAACAAATCTTTTTTTAAAGGTTTTAATTTTAAGTTTTATGCGTTTTTCACATAATTCACTAACATACTATCAATTCTGAAATAAGGTCTTGCCAACATATCTGCCGCCTTTATGAATAAATCAAGATCAGCAATCACTTTATAATGACTTCATGAATCCAAATATTTCCATCAATTGATTGTTTCTAATTTGTTATTTCTATTGACCTGTCACTCTTTATACCTATACAGTTTAATTGATGGATATATTGATTCTCTTCAAGATCGCAGTGTTCTTCTCCGCTTTAGGTTCCACATTCCTGCTCGGTTATGCATTCAACCGCAGAGCGAACTCGCTCTCTCTCAGAGCCCTGTCAGGACTGCTGGTTTCCACACTGATATATGCTGCAAGCTATTTCTTCGAGATATCGGCTGCGACAGATATGCAAATCACTCTGGCTCTCTATCTTGAATATCTGGGAATCTTCTTCATCCCGATATTCTGGGTATTCATCGCTTGGTCCTACCATCCCGAGGAACCTGCATACAATGAACCCCTGCTCAGACGACTCAAGATCCTTTTCGCCATACCGGTCATCTCCAACATCGCAGTGTGGACCAACGGATATCATCACTGGGTATATGATCATATCGGTATGAATAGCGAACAGTCCATTTCTCTTCTCGTCGTTGACAGAGGACCAGGATTCTGGGTTCTCAACGGGATCATGATAGTCTTTCTCATCATCGGATCGGTCAAGATGCTGATCAATTTGATCCAATCGGATGGGAATTATAGAAAGCAGTATCTGCTGCTTTCACTCGCGGCAGTTCCTCCCATCCTCTCCTATTCATTCATCCTCTTTCAGTCTACTCCGTATAACATCGATACGAGTCCTGTCGCGTTCGCTCTCTCGGGTATCCTGATTTTCTGGGGTATGTACAATCTGCAGCTCTTCAATATCCTTCCTATCGCACAGAAACTTGTCGTAGAGGCGATACGTGATGCAATGATCATCCTCGACCCCGAAGGATGCCTGATAGAATACAATGTTCCTGCAAAAAAGTTGTTTGACAGCAGAGTTCCCGGAATCAATAAGAAACCTCTCATTGAGCTGTATCCGCATCTGACTCCATTGTTCTTATCAGAGTCCGACTCATATGAGATTGACCTAGAGATGCCCTCTTCGGACAATGTCAGGTCTTTTTCCGTATACAGGTCAGCGATCATCGACAGGAAGAACCACCTGAGAGGAAATCTCTATCTGCTGCACGATCTCACCGAGATGAAATCTTATGTGAAGGAACTCGAACATCTGGCATCCTCTGACGGACTCACGAACCTGTTGAACCATCGGAAGTTCGTGGAAAGGGCTCATGCCGAGGCTCAGCGGCTCGATCAGATCGGTTCGGGTACATTCTCGATCATCATGTTCGATCTTGATAAATTCAAAATGATCAACGACGAATACGGACACAGTGCGGGAGATAAAGTACTCCAGCAGATCGGTCAGCTGCTTTTGCAGCTTGTTGGAAACAAGGACTTGTGTGCACGTTACGGCGGAGAGGAATTCATCATACTTCTCTACGATACTCAAATGGATACGGCGACAACCTTCGCTGAACAGATCCGTATTGCAATTGAAAAAACTGATTTCACCTATGGCGGCAGCAAGCTGCATGTCACAGGAAGTTTCGGAGTGAGCGCCTACTCACCTCTAAGCAATACTTCATGGGAAGTGACTCTCAACCATGCGGATACCGCGTTGTACATGGCAAAGAAGGCAGGAAGGAACGCCGTGCATGCTTTACAGATACCCTTCCGGGAATCTGTAAGTTCATAAAACACAGACATCAGACAGAACAGATACACTTAAATCCATCCAATTCATAACTTTACCATTGTTAATACGTCCTGCATGTCTTATCATCAAGTAAAAGAATCACAGGAGGAACAAATATGTTGCAGAGTCTCTCATTCAATATCTTGGCGGTGATCGCAGGAATCGTGATCAACATGGTCATCGGAGCACTCTGGTATTCCCCGGTACTGTTCGGCAATATATGGCTTGGCTTGACCGGCAGAAAGTCAGAAGATATCACCAGAGAGGATGGGAATAAATCGATGGCCTTTGCGATCATCCCGGCTGCGGTCGCAGCTTTCGCTCTGGCACTGCTCACAGCGGTCTCAGGCGCATCGACTGTCGCCGACGCACTGATTCTCGGATCTCTTTCGTCACTGGCCTTTTCGGGAATGAGTGCGCTGAATCTGGTCCTGTTCGAGAACAGGCCTTTGAAACTGGCAGTTCTCAACACCGCCTATTTCTTCGTATCATGGAACATCGTCTCGATCATTCTCACTTTGTGGAAATAGAAGATTCCGATTTCAAAGACCGATATCCTTTCTGAAATAGAGGTTATCGCTGTGCACGGTTGCAACATCCTCGTAGCACCGGGTTTTCGCTTCTTTTTTATCTCTTGCTGTCTTGACCACGAAAAGAACTCTGCCGCCGTTTGTCAGATAAGAGGACCCGTTTTTCTCGACTGCCATCGAATAGCAGTTGAGGTCCTTTGGGATTGAAACCTCACAGCCTTTTTCATAGTTTCGGGGATAACCTTTCGATGCAAGACAGACCCCCACAGTGACACCTTCTTTCCATTTGAGAGGATATACTCTCTTCTCGAAAGTTGCTGTCACCGCCTCTATAAGGTCTGATTCCATCGATTCTAGAAGGACTTCTGCCTCCGGGTCGCCGAAACGGGTGTTGTATTCTATCACCTTTATGCCGTTTGAGGTCTTCATGAGACCGAAGTAGAGAATCCCGCAGAATTCGATGTTTCTATCAATCAGCCCTTCTACCGTAGGTCTGATAATCTGTCTTTCAACTTCTTTCAGGTCCTCGTCATAGACATACTCCACAGGAGCGTATGAGCCCATCCCTCCCGTGTTCAGCCCCTCATCGCCGTCATGAGCTCTTTTATAGTCTCTAGCCGGGATCATACAATTGTGATAATCGCCATTGACGAATGCGAGGAGAGAGAACTCTCTGCCTTCGAGAAACTCTTCGAGTACTACCTTCTGTGTCACCTCGAAACTATCTTTCATGAACTGAAGAGCCTCACTCCTATCGGAAGTGACCAGAACACCTTTTCCCAACGCAAGAGCGTCCTGTTTGATCACATACGGACCTGCGGTCGATTCGATGTGTCTGCATGCTTCCTCCGCATCGGTGAATGTGATGAAGTCGGCTGTCGGAATGTCATATTCTTTCATGAAGATCTTCGCAAAGTCTTTGGAGAACTCCAAAACAGCTCCTTCTCTTTTCGGACCGAAGATCCTGACCCCTTCGACATTCTCGAAATAATCGGTGATGCCCCGTTCGAGATACGCCTCATTGCCGACGATGATCAGTTCTATCTTCTGCTTTCGTACATATTCTCCAAGCTGTCCGAACGACCCGTCCCACTGCGGATAGATTTTCAATGCCCTGTCCATAAGCATCCCGGTATTTCCCGGAATCACATGTACAGATTCCGCATGGGAGGATTTCATACATTTTCTGGCCAGTGCATGCTCACGTCCGCCGTTTCCGATAACTGCCACATTCATTGAATATCTCCTTGATCGCACAGATGTGCGATGACTTTCGGGTATAGTTCATATTCGCATTCGTGAACTCTTTTCTCGAGTTCGACTGCATCGAATCCGTCATAGGGGACTGTGACCTGTTCGATGATCTTTCCCTCATCCATACCTTCGTTTACATAATGTACGGTCACACCGTAGATACGCTTTCTGTCCTCGATCGCCTGTCCGATCGCATCTTTTCCTTTGTAGTGAGGAAGGAGAGACGGGTGGATATTGATGATCCGTCCGCTGAACCGTTGGACGAACCATGGGCTGAGAAGTCTCATATAGCCTGCGAGGACTATCAGGTCTATATCTTTTTCGACCAGAACCGAAGCTATCGCCTTTTCCATCTGTTCTTTGCTCTCATAATCTTTTCTCATGAAGGTACAAGATTCGATTCCGTACTGCCGTGCGATATTCAGTGCATTGCATATCTTATCTGTAACCAGCAGTTCGACCGAGGCTCCTTCGATTCTGCTTGTGACGATGTTCTCGAAATTGGTTCCATTTCCCGAAGCGAAGACGGCAAGAGTTCTCATCTGATTCTGATTCCTCTTTTCTCTGAGATACTTCCGATAACACAGGCAGACGGATAGGTGTCTCTGATGATCTCGAGAGCAGCTGAGCTCTCGTTCAAACCGACTGCTACGACGAATCCAATGCCCATGTTGAAAATATGATACATCTCATCCTCGGTGATATCCCCTTCTTTCATAAGAAGGGAGAAGATCTCGGGAACCTGAACATCTTTCAGATCAAGTTCGATTCCCAGCGGCTTATCTTTCACCAGTCTCAAAAGATTCTCGTAGTACCCTCCTCCTGTGATATGGGCCATAGCCCTGATGTCGACCTTCTTCTTCAATCTGTTTACGATATCGACGTAGATTCTCGTCGGTTCAAGAAGAACATCCAGGATAGATGATTCACCGAAGGTTTTTGTCACATCGATGCGGGCATCTCTTATGATCTTCCGCACAAGAGAGTATCCGTTGGAATGGATGCCTGAAGAAGGGATTCCGATGAGAACGTTCCCCTCTTCCAGCCGGTCGGGATCGATCATTTTCTCGTTTTCAACAGCTCCTACGGCAAATCCTGCCAGATCGAAATGATCTTTCTCATACAGCCCCGGCATCTCGGCTGTCTCTCCTCCGATGAGAGACAGGTGTCCTATCCTGCACCCTTCGGCGATCGAAGAGACGATCCGTTCGATCCTTTCAGGATGGTTTTTTTCAACGGCAATATAATCGAGGAAGAAGAGAGGGTCAGCACCGCAGGTGAGAATATCGTTGACACACATGGCGACAAGGTCGATCCCAATCGAATCGAGTCTGTCATGTTCTATCGCCAGCAGAAGCTTCGTCCCCACCCCGTCTGTCCCCGAAACGAGAACCGGCTTGTCGTATCTGTACCTGAACAGTTCGAACAGACCTCCGAATCCTCCGATATCACCGTTGAAGCCCTCACTCTTCGTGGATTCGATATGCTTTCTGATCCGTTCTATACTTTCATAGCCGCTATTAAGACTCACACCCGCCATTTCATATTTTGATGACATCATTGCTCCTTTGCATCTCTATTGAAGATATCGGTGACATAGTTTCCTGTGAAACAACCTGTGCACAGGCCCTGGTCGAACGAACATTCTCTGAGTTTCTCCAGCGAGATGAATTCGAGTGACTGTACCTGATAGTACTCCATCAGCTCCTCCTTTGTCGTCGAAGCCATGACGAGTTCCTTGGTAGTGGAGATATCGACGCCATAGAAACATGGGTGGGTGATCTGGGGAGATGCTATGCGTATATGAATCTCTTTTGTCCCCGCTTCCTTGAGAAGGTGGGTGATATGTTTCAGCGTCGTCCCCCTGACGATCGAATCGTCTATGAGAACCACCCGTTTCCCTCTGACGACCTTTCTGATTGCAGCGAGTTTGAGCAGCACAGCTCTGTCGCGAAGATGCTTCGACGGTTCGATGAAGGTCCTTCCGATATATTTATTCTTGATGAGCCCGACCTCGTACGGGATACCCGACTGCTCGGCGAACCCGATAGCCGCACTGATGGAGGAATCAGGAATCCCCATAACGATATCTGCACTGGCAGGATGTTCCAGTGCGAGTTTCTTACCGGTCCTCTTTCGAAAATCATGCACATTCATATCGCCGAGGTCACTGTCGGGTCTGGCAAAGTAGATGTACTCCATCGTGCACAGCTCACTTCGGGTCTCTTCCGTATAGGAAAAGGAATGCAGCCCGCTTGTGTCGATCCTGACGATCTCACCCGGTCTTACATCCCTGACGAACGAAGCTCCTACCGCATCGAGAGCCGAGGTTTCCGATGCCACGATAAAGGAATCTTCCAGTCTTCCTATCGAAAGAGGGCGAAGTCCGTTTCTATCCCTGATAGCATATAGTTCATCATTGAGAAGGATGATGAAGGCGAATGCGCCTACGATCTGCACCAGCGACCTCTTCAGAGCATCGATGGGACTTTCGTAGACATCTTTGCTCATCATGTGTGCGATAAGTTCGGAATCGCTGTCGGAATGGAAGATCGTCCCCTTCTGCTCCAGCTTCTCTTTCAACTGCTCATAATTTACGATATTGCCGTTATGGCACAGTCCGAACGTCTTTTTCTGGAAATTGAAGATGAACGGCTGGATATTGTGAAAATGGCTCCCTCCCGTTATCGAATACCTCACATGTCCGATAGCGATCGATCCGGTCAGAGTCTGCAGTATATCGTCTCTGAACACCTGGTGGACCAGACCGGGGCCTTTGTGGATATCGTAGGAACCACCTTCTCCCGCCATGATACCGCATGCATCCTGACCTCTATGCTGCAGTGCATGCAGACCGTAGAATGTCATATTTGCAGCATCACTGTGGTTGTAGACGCCGAAGACTCCGCACTCCTCTCTCATCCCTGTCTGATACATGTTATGAAGTCTCCTCAAGCAGATGATATACAGCTTCATATCCTTCGATCAGGTCTCCCGAATCCTCTCTGAACAGGTCTTTGTCGAACGAGATGTTCTCATTGTTCCATAACCGGCAGTTGTCCGGGCTGATCTCATCTGCAAGACGGATTACCCCCTCATCGTCTTTACCGAACTCGAGCTTGAAATCGACGAGCGTCATTGCGATCGAATAAAATCTGCTTTTGAGCAGATCGTTGATCTTCAGCGCTTCTCTTTTTATATGGTCCAGTTCTTCACGGGTCGCGATCTTAAGAGCGACAGCATGATCGTCGTTGAGCAGGGGGTCACCGAGGTCATCGTTCTTGTAGCTGAATTCCACAGTCGGCTGATCGAAGACTGTCCCCTTTTCGATTCCCAGCCGCCTTACTATCGATCCGCTGGCGATATTTCTCACGATGACTTCAAGGGGGATGATCGTCACCTTCCTGCAGAGGGTATCACGATCATTGAGCTGTTTTATGAAGTGGGTGACTACCCCGTTCTCTCCCAAGTATTCGAACAGAAGATTACTTATTCTGCTGTTCAACACTCCCTTTCCCTCTATCGTCGCCTTTTTCGCACCGTTTCCGGCGGTTGCACCGTCGGTAAAGTGGATAACCACTTCCTGCGGACTTTTCTCATAGACGATCTTCGCCTTTCCCTGATATAACTGTTTCATCTACCTCTTTCCTCCATCGGTGAAATACCGTACACCGCTTTTAAAGATATCCTGTCGTCTGTTCCCTTCCACATTCACAAAAAGCTGCTCGCTGATTCTTTCATTATGTGCCATCTTCCCGAGAATATTACCGTTTGGAGAGATGATCCCCTCGATGTTCAACACAGAACCGTTTGGGTTATCCTCATACACCGTCGCTATCAGATCGTTTTCTTCAAGATATTTCTGCATCTGTTCGGTCGCGATGAACTTCCCTTCAGAATGGCTGACAGGGAGGATATAGGGGCTCTCCTCTATCAGGTCCTGAAGCCAGGGAGAACGGGTCGAACGTATCTTCGTCTTCACCAGCTTTGCCACATGGTGAAACGAATCGTTGAAGAACAATGTGGGATCTTTCTCATCTCTGTTCCGTATCTTTCCATAAGGAAGCAGTCCCGATTTGATCAATCCCTGGAAACCGTTGCAGATGCCCAGAATGAGTTTATCTTCATCGAGAAACTGCTCTATCGCGTTTGAAACTCTCGGGGTCTTTAGGAACGATGCGATGTATTTTCCGCTTCCGTCCGGCTCATCACTGAAACTGAATCCTCCCGGGAATACAAGAATATGGGCGCTCTTGAGCTCATCTGTGAATGCATCGACACTCTTTTTGAACATATCGTGACCGGTATCGTTCACCACGAAGACTCTTGTTTCCGCCCCGGCCTCTGTGAAATTCATCTCCATATCGAGTTCGCTGTTCGTCCCGCTGAAAGTCACAATGAGAGCGACAGGGCAGGTCACCTTCGTATGGTAATACCGTTTTTCTATCCTATGAGGCGGACAGTTTTCAATATCCGTTTGGCTTTCCACGAACGGAAAGATATTTTTCAACCCTTTCAGATGATATTCCCTGAACGATGGGTCGAACGATCCGGTCGTGCGGCCGACAGGTTCAATATCCTCCAGTAGTTCTTTCGAGGTGAAGACGAATCCTCCTGGATTCTTCTCACAGTCAGCATGATCACAGAGGTAGCCTATCTCGTTTCCAAGACTCATGAGATCGAGAGTATGTGACAGACCTTCATCCAGAGTCGATATCGAGGTGATACTGTCACGATATCTTTCGATCATTGCGATATTATCTTTGAACGATTCGATATCGGGGAGACCCGCGATCATCTTCTGTTTCAACACATAGATATACTCGTTTTCTGACTTGAAGGCCCTTGACCGCAGATTGGAGATGCTCACCTCACCGAATGCGAAACTCACGAGAGTCGGGATCACATCCAGGTTCTCATATGTCCCTGACATGGAGTCCTTGCCTCCGATAGCGGCCAGATTGAGTGCATCACATACTTCGAAGGCTCCGAGGAGGGCCTGAAGGACAAGCCCCCAGCGCCTGCGGTCCGTCCCGGGTTTTGGGAAGTATTCCTGAAAGCTCAGATAGATATCCTTCAGATGAGCACCGGTAGCAATCTGCTTTGCTACGGAAGAAAGAACCGAACACATCCCCATTTTGTAGGGAGAGTCTTCAGAGAAGGTAGGATCGAACCCGTAACTGACAACGCTGGCCTTCGACGTGTGAGCATCGAGAGGAAACCGCTGGACGGAACTCAGCTCCGGTGTGCTCTCTGTGGTCCCGCCGTAGGGAGAGAACAGAGTCGAATATCCTACCGATGAGTCGAAGATCTCCTGAAGTCCTTTCTGAGAATAGCTGTTGAGAGCTGAATATTTTTCTCTGTCATAGTCGGTAAAATTGTAATCGGTGACAGTGACCTCCTGCGAAGGAAGAAGACCGTTCGTATCGAGAAACGAGCGGTCGATTTCGACGACAGTTTTCCCTTTGAAGATCATCACAAGCTTTGCTTTTTCGGTGACAACGGCAACCCGGGATGCTTCCACATTCTCTTTTTCAGCATATTCGATCAGCGTGGAAGCATCTTTCGAGTCGATGACCACAGCCATCCGTTCCTGACTTTCGCTGATCGCGATCTCTGTGGCATTCATCCCTTGTGTCTTCAGCACCACCTTGTCCAGATCGATTTCTATACCGTCGGCAAGTTCGCCGATAGCTACACTCACCCCGCCTGCTCCGAAGTCGTTGCACCGTTTGATAATTCTTTTCACTTCTGGAATCCTGAACAGCCGCTGCAGTTTTCTCTCCTCGAGCGGATTGCCTTTCTGTATCTGGGCATAGGAGGTATCGAGTGATTCACTGGTATGAGAGACAGAGGAACCGCTGGCTCCCCCGATTCCGTCTTTGCCTGTCCGGCCTCCCAGAAGGAAGATGAGATCACCTGCAGAAGGCTCCTTCCTGACGACCTCATTTTTCTTCGTGATTCCAACCACAGCTCCGAGCTCCATGCGCTTTGCTACATAGGAAGGATGGTATATCTCCCTCACCAGAGTGGTCGCCATTCCTATCTGATTACCGTAGGAAGAGAATCCTCTTGCCGCCTCTTTGGAGATGACAGACTGGGGAAGTTTATTCTCCAAGGTATCGCCGACCTCCTGCAGAACATCGGCGGCCCCGGTGATCCTCACACCCTGGAAGACAAAGGAGCGGCCGCTGAGAGGATCGCGGATCGCTCCTCCGAGGCAGGTCTGGGCTCCTCCGAACGGTTCGATCTCGGTCGGATGGTTATGTGTCTCGTTCTTGAACATGAGAAGATACTCACCGTTCTCATCCGAAGTATAGATGCTGCAGGCATTGATCTCCTGAGACTGTTCCACTCTTTCCAGAAGGCCTCTGGATTTCAGATAGCGCTGAGAATGGGTCGCTAGATCCATAAGAGTGACTTCTTTACTGCGGCCGATCTCTTCTCTTTGTGCAATATACTTTCTGAAACTCGCTTCGATCTGTTTTGCATACTTTCCGGTGAACTCGATGTTCTTCAGATGTGTGAGAAAGGTGGTATGACGACAGTGGTCGGACCAGTAGGTGTCGAAGAGAAACAGCTCGGTCTCTGTGGCTTCCTTTCCTTTCAGTCTGTAATAATCTCTGATATAGGCAAGGGTCGGAACATCCATCGTCAGAGAGAGTGAATCTTTCAGCACACCGAGCTCTTCATCGTTCATGAATCTCAAAAGTGAGACATCTGCCGACTTCTTCATTGAAGGAGTCGCATTCTGTTCGAATTCAAGGGTCCTTATCCGGGTGTCCACCGGGTTTATCAGGTACGTTTCGATCCTTTTGAGCGTCTGATCATCGATAATCCGGTCAAAGAGGATAACAGTGGAGGAATGAACCGAAAAATCGCCGGCATCCTCCAGTACGAGTTTACCCGACTGAAGCGCGTAGTATGCTCTCTGGTCGAAATGGCCCGCAAGGGATGTGTATGCGAGAACCGACCTGCCGCCGGTATCGATCGAAGAGGAGATGATATCGGTGATCCGATCTCCCAGAATCTCATTCTGAAACACCTCTATCTGTTTCTCATCAAGGCCTTCTACCTCGTACAGATAATAGACTGTTCCCGCCACGGTGATGTGCAGTGCGTTCTTCAGTTTTTCGAAAAGTGAAGTACTCACCACATCAAATTCTTCTTTCTTCCTGACAAACACCTGTTGTCTGCTCATCTGATTCTCGCCTCTTTCAATCTGTTCATATCGCTCAACGCTCCGTTGATATGTCCGACTTTTCTGTCTTTTTTCGTACTTTTTTTGCCGTAATCGTAGAATTTGCCTGAAATCTTACTATGTAAGACATTCTCATAGTGCTGTCCGAGGACATTGATAGAGCACCATTCTCTATCGACGGTGATTGAAGGAAAATCCTTTCCGAGAAGACTGTACAGATGAAGTGTGAACTGACTGATATTCGCTGCATCAAGGGTGATATGCCCAGAGTTGTGCACTCTCGGAGCAGCCTCATTCACATAGAGTGTTTCTCCGCTGAGAAAGAATTCGACAGCCAGGACTCCGTAGTAATCAAGTTTCTCGGCGATCAGAGCCGATGTCTCGAACATCTGCCGTTCATATTGGCGGTCGATTCGAGCGAATGTCGTCGTATCGAGGATCTGATTGACATGCACATTCTCAAACGGAGGGTAATGTGTTATCTGTCCGTTCACGTTTCTCGCTATGATCATCGAATATTCTTTCATATCAGTCAGATACTGCTCGGCGATCATTCCTCTTTTCACGTGATGAAGATCCTCTTTCCCTTGTATCACATACTGTCCTTTTCCGTCATAACCGAGAGTGTCTGTCTTTACGATAAAAGGATAATCGAAGGAGAACCCTGCACTCACATTCTTATGGGGAACACAGGTGACAAGTTTCAGAGAATCGATGAACTCTTTTTCGAAACTTCTGTTCTGAAGGATCCGGAGAGCCTCACTGCCCTGCACCGCATTATCGAGCGACCGGACAACCATCGGTGATATGTTCTCGAATTCATAGGTGATAATATCGCAATCCTGTGCGAAACGCCTCACCTTTTCCACATCATCGAACGCACCGCAGGTGAAGGAGTCGCAGACAGAACGTGCACAGGCTTGATCTGACGCATCATAGACCGAAATTGTGATATCAGAATCCATCTTCTTCGAAGCCTCGCAGAGCATCTTGCCGAGCTGCCCTCCTCCGAGGATCCCGAGTCTACGAATCATACTCACCGAGTCCTTCATCCATCACCGCGGCAGCCGTAGAAAGGCGGTCCTTCATCAGTCGGTTACTTAGGCTCTGATTTGACAGAGCAAGGATCCTCAATGCGTACAATGCGGCATTTTTACTTCCGGCTACTCCTATGCTCATGGTGGCAACCGGTACCCCCGCCGGCATTTGAACGATCGAAAGAAGCGAGTCGACACCGTTGAGTGTCGAACTTTTGATCGGTACTCCGATGACCGGAAGAGTGGTGAGACTCGCTACCATACCCGGGAGATGCGCCGCACCTCCGGCACCGGCTATGATGACCTTATAACCATTATCCTTCGCACTCTTTGCAAACTCCATCATATATTCGGGAGTGCGGTGGGCCGATACTATGTTGACATCGGTTTCAACCGAATATTGATTCAGTATCGCAACTGCCTCTTTCATCTGGGGGTAGTCCGATTTTGATCCCATTATTACAGCGACTTTCATGGTTTCCTCCTAGAAGGTCTGATCTTTCGGTATCACATCGTGGGCAGAAGATTCCGAGAGGCTCATCTGCGAGATGACCGTAAGTGTGGCGTTATGCTGGAACTCTTTAATCGAAAGGCAGCCGGAGTTGACCATGGCTGCCTTGATTTTCGCTAGTGTTATCATCAGGTTGTCTTTCAGCGGACCTGCGTAGGGAACGTAGGAATCGACGCCTTCTTCGAACTTCAGGGCGCTTCCGTCGTTCTTGTCGTACCTCGACCAGTTCTTCGCCCTGTTTGACCCTTCACCCCAGTACTCTTTCACATAGTTGCCGTTGAGCATGTATTTTCTTCCGGGAGCTTCTTCGAATCTGGCGAAGTAGCGACCCAGCATCACAAAGTCGGCACCCATCGCAAGCGCAAGGGTCACATGGTAATCCTGGACGATGCCTCCGTCCGATCCGAGCGGTATATAGATTCCGGTTCTTTCGTAATATTCATCTCTGGCTTTTGCAACTTCCAGCACTGCTGTTGCCTGACCGCGTCCTATCCCTTTCTGTTCCCGTGTGATGCAGATTGAACCTCCTCCGACGCCGATCTTTATGAAATCGGCTCCGGCTTCAGCAAGATAATAGAAGGCATCGGCATCGACAACGTTCCCGGCTCCTACCTTCACAGTCTCCCCGTAGGTCTCTCTGACAAAATCGATCACATCCTTCTGGTATTCGCTGAATCCGTCGGAAGAATCGATGCAGAGAACATCGGCACCACTGTCAACCAGACGGGGTATCCGTTCTCTATAGTCACGGGTATTGACTCCTGCTCCGACCATATATGATTTCTTTTCATCCATAAGGGCATGAGGATTCTCGGTATCGGAAAAATAATCCTTTCTGAATACAAGAGATGAGAGATTCTTTCCTTTGAGGATAGGAAGCACATCGAGCTTATGGTTCCACAGGATATCATATGCCTGCTCGAGGGAGATCCCGTCGGTCCCGCAGGCAAGTTCGCTGACCGGGGTCATGAACTCTGAGACCTTTGTTCTCAGATCCATCTTGGGAATTCTCCAGTTCCTGCTTGTGATTATACCGAGAAGTTCTCCGTGCGGACAGCCGTCTGAGGTGACAGTTATCGTCGTATGATCGGTCGTATTCTTGATCCTCACCACATCCGCCAACGTTGATTCGAGTGTGAGATTGAACCTGCTTTCGACGAAACCGAGTTTGAACTCTTTCACTTTTCTCACCATCTCGGATTGAGCTTCGATAGTCTGCGATGAGTAGATGAAAGAAAGGCCACCCTGCCGGGCAAGGGCGACAGCAAGAGTATCATCGCTTACCGACTGCATGATCGCGGAAGTGAAAGGGATCTCCAGCTGAATTAAAGGGTCTTCTCCCTTTCTGTACTTCGTCAGCGGCGTACGCAGGGAGACTTTTTCGGGAAAGTCTGTTCTTTTTGTCAGTTTTGGAATCAGAAGATATTCGTTGAATGTCCTGGAAACTTCATCGTAAACTTTTGCCATGCTTTCTCCTAAGAATAAGAAAAGTAGACTCTTAGCAAGTCTACCCATACACAACAAAAGAAGATCGAACCTGTGATTCGATTGAAAATCTTCTGTATCATAGTCCCCAGATTTACGGCAGGGGGTAGAGACTTGCTAACCATATTATAGCGATTATATGACACGTACTATATGTGACCGGCTTGACCGGTCAACTCTGTCACCTGCCTCAGAGCAGGTATGCGCACATCCTACCCATTTCGAATAGTTAGGTCAATAGAGACCTGATTCATA
>JAQQAI010000077.1 GCA_028532915.1 Sphaerochaetaceae bacterium | reverse complement strand
ATTTTGCGGTCTTCGAGGCCGATATCGGAGGATCGACATCTTCGATTCTGTTCGGCAAAGAATTTCCAGAACGATATTTCAATATGGGAATCGCAGAGCTCGGAATGGTCAATGCCGCCGCAGGAATGGCATCAGGCGGAAGGTCTGTCGTGGCAGCCTCATACGGAGTCTTTCTGACCAATCGTGCGTTGGAAGCAATCCGAACCTGCATCTGTTACCCTGATCTGAATGTGAAGTTCATGGGGTCTCACGGCGGGGTTACTGCAGCTATTGACGGAGTGACTCATCAGGCGACAGAAGATGTCGCGAATATTTCAACACTTCCCAATATGAAGATGGCAGTCCCCTGCGATACAATCTCGGCAAGGAAGATGTTCGACCTTGCGATCAATACACCGGGACCCTTCTATGTCAGACTGCTGCGCGACGCATACTATGAGATATATGATGAGAAAACAGAGTTTCCCCTCGGAAAGAGTCACATCCTGAGAGAGGGAAAAGACATCACGATAGGAACGTACGGAGATCTTGTTTTTCAGGCCCTTGAAGCTGCTGAAAGACTGGCTGAACAGGGAATAGATGCTGAGGTCATCGATTTTTACAGTATCAAACCGTTTGATTATGAAGGACTTCATGCCTCTATTGAAAAGACCGGGAAACTGTTTGTGGCGGAAAACCATCAGAGAAGAAACGGTCTGGGGTATGAGATAGCCGACCACCTGATCACTTCAGGACGATGTATTCCGTATAATCATATCGGAATCGATGATACCTTCGCTGAGAGTGGAAGGTATCCTGATATCATCAGAAAATACCGTCTCGACAGTATTGCTATCGAAGAAGAAGTAAGGAAGATGACAAATTAGGACATCTGCCCGTATTCCTACTGATCTATGAGCCCCCCTCTGCTGCAGGGAGGGCTTTTTATTTTCTGCACAATTGAGCATTTTAAAATGATTATAAAAAACGTTTTTAATTTCCAATCTATTTCTGAACATCAACACCCCCTTTATAGTGCGCTTTCTTTCATGAGATCATGTAAAAGATGAAGATAGTATTTCTCTACATATTTACCTCATATGATGATATATATAGTCTTCTGCGCTTTTTTTTAAGGCTGCAGGTACTGAATCAAAATAATCTCTATAAAAATTTACTTGACTAAAACGTTTTTATGATGAAATGCTAGTAGTGTAATACTGTGATGGAGGTAAGCACATTGAAATATTATCTTGGATTGGATAACGGGGGGACGAGTACGAAGGCATCTTTGTTCACACCTGACGGAAAAGAGGTCTGCACGGCTTCGACTGATACGAAGATGATCACATCCAAACCGGGGTTCACTGAACGGGATATGGATGAGATGTGGGAGGCAAACTGCAAGGTCATCAGAAATGTGATCTCGAAATCCGGAATCGATACACATGATATCGCTTCCATAGCCTGTTGCGGCCATGGAAAAGGGCTGTATCTGTGGGATAAGAGCGGAAAACCGGCAAGAAACGGGATCATATCGACCGACAGGCGCGCTCAGCAATATGTTGACCGCTGGGTCGCTGACGGTACCGAACAGAAGGTCTTCGAGCGTTCCTGCCAGCATATCATGGCATGTCAGCCTGTAGCTCTCCTTGCGTGGCTCAAAGACAATGAACCCGAAACCCTTGAGAATGTACAGTGGGTATTCGAATGCAAAGATTATGTCAGATTCCGTCTTACCGGAGAAGCATATGCAGAGAAGACGGACTATTCAGGGGCTAATCTTATGAATCTGCATACACAGACATATGACGCAGAGCTTTTGAGACTGTTCGGTCTGGAAGATCTGATGTCAGCTCTACCTCCTCTGAAAGGTTCTTTCGATGTGTGCGGAAGTATTACAGAAGAAGTCGCCTCTCTTACCGGGCTTCAGGAAGGAACTCCGGTGGCAGGGGGGATGTTCGATATAGATGCATGTGCACTCGCTGCCGATGTTACCGATGAAGATCACGTCTGCATGATAGCCGGGACCTGGAGTATCAATGAATACATCAAAAAAGAGCCGGTGACCGACGGAAAGGTCCTGATGAACTCTCTGTTCTGCATGCCCGGTTATTATCTTATCGAAGAGAGCAGTGCGACTTCTGCCGGCAACAATGAGTGGTTCATCCAGACTCTGATGCCCGAACTTGTCCAGCAGTGCAGAGCCGAAGGGACGAATATCTATAAAAAAGGCGACGAGCTGGTAGAGAGTCTCAGTGCCTCCGATTTCTGTCCCACTTTCTTCCCGTTTTTGATGGCGAGCAATGTGAACCCCGATGCATTAGGCTGTTTTGTCGGATTGAGCAACTATCATACACGTGCCCATATTCTGAGAAGTGTCTACGAAGGTATTGCATTCAGCCACAAGTATCATCTGGACAAGCTTTTAGCAACCCGCGATACACCTGTCAAATCGATCCACCTTGCAGGCGGCGCTGCTCATTCGAAGATCTGGACTCAGATATTCGCCGATGTGATGCAGCTTGATATCGAGACCGTCGAGGCGAACGAGACGGGGACACTGGGGTGTGCTATGGCCGCTTCGGTCGCCTGCGGTGATAATAGCGACATCCGCTCTGCCGCAAAGAAGATGACAAAAATGTCGCGGATCGCAAAACCTGTAGAAGAGAACGTCAGAGCATATGAGAAAAAGTATGCTCTCTATCTGAAACTCATCGATGCACTCGATCCTGTCTGGAAAGAGTATGCCGCTATGCAGAAGGGGTGAGACATGGAGTATCAGTTAGGACTGTATGAGAAAGCTCTTCCTTCAGAGCTTTCTTTCAGACAGAAGCTGCAGATTGCAAAAGAGAGCGGGTTCGACTGGCTCGAGATATCGATCGATGAATCACCGGAGAAGCAAAAGCGTCTGTACTGGAATAAAGAGCAGGTCTCAGATCTTAAACATGCGATAGATGAAACGGGCGTGCCGATTCTGACGATGTGTTTGAGCGGACACCGCAAATACCCTTTCGGTTCACATGATCTGACAGTACGCCAAAAGAGCCTCGATATCATGGAAAAGGCGATAGAACTTGCATCCGACCTGGGAGTGAGGATTATTCAGCTTGCAGGGTATGATGTCTATTATGAAACATCTGATGAGACGACCGTCTCATATTTCAGGGAGAATCTTGAAAAAGCTGTGCTGATGGCTTCTGCTGCCGGAGTCTCCCTCGGTTTCGAGACTATGGAGACTCCTTTTCTGGATACGGTGAAAAAGGGGATGAAATATGTCAGTCTGATAGATTCTCCATATCTGGGAATGTATCCGGATATCGGGAACCTGAAGAATGCTTCGCTTCTTTATGAGACCGATCTTATCGCGGATCTGAAAGAGGGGAAAGGGAAGATCTTCGCTGCTCACCTGAAAGAGACCGAACCCGGAGTATACAGGGATATGCGCTTCGGTACAGGTCACACCGAATACGGCCCGTGCATCTTTGAGCTTCTTCGCCAGAACGTGCGAATGTTCACCGGAGAATTCTGGTACAAGGGAGAAGATGACTGGAGAGAAAACGTGAAAAGGTCTGCACAATTCCTTCGGAATAGAATCGAAGAAGAGCTGTTGAAAGAAAAGTAGAAAAAACGTTTTGTTGAAATAGTCGTAATTTCGTCATTATTAATGCATTTTTAGGAAAATATGGAGTTTTTTGCTCCATATTTTTCATATGCGAAATTTTTTAAAAGTTTTTCTTTACAAAAACGTTTTTTGCCCTTACGATTTAATCACTGATAAACCAGAATTAAGATTATTACTCTTCCACTTTCTGGTGGAGACCGTCAATAAACGAGGTGGATAATATGTCAAATAAGAAAGGATTGGCCGAACAGGCATTGGAAGCGGGGAATGGAATTTTTCGCCTTGCACCGACGTGGGTTCCCAGATCATTCTGCAGACCCGGAAAAAGAATAAAACTGCATCCGGATGATTACTTTGTATTGGGACAGAGAGGCGGAATAGATGAACGTTGGTTCTCTTCCACCACCTGGGCTGAAAACGGACCGGGAACTCCTGAAGACGAGGGTATGAGCTATATTGTCGCAGATGAGGCCGGGAAAGAGAGAGTCCTGCTGAAAGATGCCGTGGAACTGCTCGGTTCCGAGGTCCTCGGTGATTTTCTGTGGAACAAATATCACGGATGGGCGATGTTCTCCAAATTTTTCGATAATGCCGGTCCTCTTCCCCACCACATCCACCACAGAGATGTACATGCTCAGAGAGTCGGTGCTGCAGGAAAACCCGAGATGTACTTCTTTCCGTCCCAGCTGAATAATCACGGCGGAGAATTCCCCTTCACATTCTTCGGATTCAATCCCGAGACGACCAGAGAGGAAGTCCTTCAGGTTCTGAAGAACTTCTCCAAAGGTGATAACAACATTCTCGCCCTTGCACGTGCCTATAAACTTGAAGTGGATACAGGATGGGATGTTCCCCCCGGTGTCATGCACGCTCCGGGATCATTGTGTACATACGAACCTCAGTTCGCTTCCGATGTGTATGCGATGTACCAGTCAGTTCTGATGGATGGTCAGATCGTTGGTGAAGATCTGCTGTGGAAGAATACTCCACCGGAAGAAGTCGGCAACTATGATTACCTGATGGATGTCATCGACTGGGATCTGAATGTAGACCCTGATTTCCATGCCAACCGTTTTATGAGGCCTCTGCCTGTGAAGAAGATGGAAGATATGGTCGCTGACGGGTATATCGAGGAGTGGATCTGCTATAAGACGCCGGAAGTGAGCGCAAAGAGACTTACGGTTCTTCCCGGGCGGAGTGTCACCATCAAAGACAGTTCACCCTACGGGATCATCTGTCTTGAAGGTCACGGAACCTTCGGCGGTCACTTCCTCGAATCTCCGGCTCTGATCAGATATGGTCAGCTGACTCATGACGAGTATTTCGTGACCGAACGTGCTGCCAAAGAAGGTGTAGTTATTACCAATGCCTCGACTACCGATCCGATAGTGATTCTCAAGCATTTTTCCGAGAATCCCGATCTGCCCCGTTGATGATCAGATAGGAGGTTAAAAAGTGGCAAACGATAATTATGTGCTTGAAGCCCGAGAGATATGTAAATCATTCTCAGGTGTCAAGGTCCTCGATCATGCCGGCCTGACGGTGCTGCCCGGAGAAGTTCACGCTCTGATGGGTGAGAACGGTGCCGGTAAATCGACTCTGATGAAGATCATCATGGGAATCTATACGAAAGATTCAGGTTCTATCGTCATGAATGGTCAGGAGGTCGAATTCAAGGGCCCAAGCGATGCGCTGTATGCAGGTATTTCAATGATCCATCAGGAGCTTTCTCCCATTCCCGAGATGACTGTCGCCGAGAATATCTTTCTCGGGAGGGAAAAGAGAAAGATAAAAGGACTTCCCTTCATGGACCGCAAGGCCGTGAACAGCTCTACCATGGAGCTTCTCGAACGGTACGAAATGGCTGAGTATATTAAACCGACGATGAAGATGAAGACTCTGAATATCGCACAGATTCAGATGGTGGAGATCATCAAGGCTGTCTCCTATGATTCGAAGATCCTGATCATGGATGAGCCGACTTCCTCTCTTTCAGATAAGGAATCGGAGGTTCTTTTCAAGATCATAGAGAATCTGAGATCGCAGCAGGTCGGAATCATCTATATCTCCCACCGTATGGCCGAAGTGTTTCAGATCTCCGACAGGATCTCTGTTCTCAGAGACGGGAATTTTATCGGATGTGTCGAGACCGAAAGTGCTTCCCATCAGAAACTCATCAATATGATGGTCGGACGCGAACTTGAAAGAGGCTATCCTCAGAACACTGCCGAAAAAGGGGAGGTCGTTCTTGAGCTGAAGGATATGTGCTCTGAAGGGGTCTTCGAAAACTTCAATCTTTCGGTACGCTCCGGAGAGATTCTCGGTCTTGCAGGTCTCGTCGGTGCCGGAAGGAGTGAAGTCATGCAGGCTCTGGTCGGTTACGACCCGCTCGACAGCGGTGAGATTTATCTTGAAGGTGAGAAGATCGAAATACATCATCCTTCTGATGCGATCAAAAATCATATCATCATCGCATCCGAAGACAGAAAAGAGCTTGGATTGGTGTTTGGTCGGAGTATCAGGGAGAATGTCGCTTTGCAGAATCTCGAGCAGGTTTCCACGGCCAGTTTTCTGAACAAACCTCTGGAGAAGAAACTCTGCAACAGTTATGCGAAAGAGATGACCATCAAGATGAACAGCATCGAAGAAGATATCGGAAGTCTTTCGGGAGGAAACCAGCAGAAAGCGGTTCTTGCGAAATCTCTGATGTCAAAACCCAAGGTGCTTATCATGGATGAACCGACCAGAGGTATCGATGTCGGGGCGAAATCCACGATCTACAACATTATGATCGACCTGGCGAAACAGGGTATCGCAATCATCATGATCTCTTCCGAACTTCCCGAACTCATCGGTATGGCTGACAGAATACTTGTGATGTCAGGCGGGAAGATCATGGGTGAGCTGACTGATAAGAAAGAATTTTCTCAACATAAAATCTTAAGTATGGCCTTTGGAGGGGTTCTCAATGAATCTTAATTTAAACAGACAAGAGTTTAAGAGTATATTGCCAAGATTTGCATTGGTAGCTGTTGTTCTTCTCATAGTGGGTGTGATGAGTTTCTTATCACCTGTATTCATGACGTCCAAGAACATGACTAATATCTTCAGGCAGATCTCAATCAACGGGATCATCGCGGTAGGAATGACGTTCGTCATCCTCCTCGGAGATATCGACCTCTCTGTAGGTGCTGTCGTCGGAGTCGTGAGCGTTGTGTGCGGTAACCTGCTCGAGCAGGGGATGAACTGGTTCGCAGTCTGTCTTATAGCTCTGGCAGTCTCGATAGTATTCGGAGTTTTCAACGGGACGCTGGTCGCCTATCTGAACTTCCAGCCGTTCGTTGCGACACTCGCAACACTGACGATAGGAAGAGGTGTCGCACTGGCCTACTCGGACGGAAGACCCTATATCATCAATAATCCGATCTTCAAGGCGATAGGACAGGGCTATGTCGGAAAGGTTCCTATCCCGGTCATCATTCTGCTTGCCGTGTGTGTTATCTGTTATGTGATCCTGAATTACACGACATTCGGCCGGTACTTCTTCGCCGTCGGCGGTAACAAGAATGCCGCACGCCTGTCGGGAGTGAAGACCAAGAAAGTTGAAATGTCGGCATATATCATTTCGGCTATCTGCGCGTGTATCGTTGGATTGATCCTTTCAGCACGTATCAGTTCGGGACAGCCGAATGCCGGTGACGGATACGAACTTGATGCTATCGCCGCTGTTGCCATCGGTGGTACCAGTATGAACGGTGGAGTCGGATCTCTCACAGGTACCATGCTCGGATTCGTTATGATCGGACTGCTGAGCAATTCGATGAACCTGCTGAACATCAACTCGTTCTATCAGCAGATCGTCAAAGGCTGTCTGATCATCATCGCGGTGTATGTCGACATGAAAAGTAAAGGCGACAAAAAATAATCAGTAGAATTCACCGTCAGAGAGGCGGAGAAATATATCAAAAGGAGATAGAAATGAAGGTAAGAAGACTTATTGCTATCATGATGATCTGTTGTGTAGCGACCCTCGTTTTTGCGCAGGGCGGCTCGGAGAGTGCAGGTGAGGACCAGATTACGATCGGTTTCTCAAGTAAGGACAATTCTGATGTATTCGTAAAGAATATCACAGATGCAGCAGTAGCGAAGGCTGACGAACTCGGTGTCAAACTGCTCATGGCTGATGCCCGTGGTGATGTTAACACTCAGATCAGTGATGTGGAGAACTTCATCGTACAGGATGTCGATGTGGTCATCGTCATTCCTCAGAGTGTTGAAGGAAGTGCACCTGTTGTCTCGATGTGTAATGATGCCGGCATCCCTATCATCGTCTGTAACGGTGATATCGCCGACACAAACTACACAGCATTCGTCGGTTGTACCGACCAGGAATCAGGAGAGATTCTCGGAACATGGATGATGGAGAACGTTGCAGAAGGTTCGAACATCGCTATCATCGAAGGACCTATGGGACAGTCCGGTCAGGTAGGACGTTACAACGGTTTCAAAGCTGTCGGAATGCTTGATTATTTCAATGTTCTTTCTGTTCAGACTGCAAACTGGAAACGTGACGAAGCTATGGCTCTTGCCGAAGACTGGCTCACAACCTATGGTGATGATCTCGATGCTATCGTATGTGAGAACGATGACATGGGAATGGGCGCTCTTTCAGCAGCACTCGCAGCAGGCAGAGACGATGTCGTGATCGGCGGTGTCGATGCTATCGATGATGCTGTTCAGGCTGTCAAAGCAGGTACTTACGGTATCTCAGTACTCCAGGATGCTGCAGGACAGGGCGGCGGATCTATCGAAGTTGCCGTCAAGATCGCAAAGGGTGAGGACTTCCCCAAAGATACACGTATCCCGTTCGTCGGAATCACAGCCGAGAACGTAGAGGCTTATCTTGAAGGCGGCGTTGCTGCTATCACCGAATAATCACAAATAGGTATATCGAAGGAGGGTGTGCATCTACTGCCTGGCAGCAGAACATAACCCTCCGTTGAAAACCTGTTTCGGTTGGAGGCATCGCCTGCAAAGAACTTCTGTAGGACTTTGTAGCGATGCTTTCTGTTTTTACTTGAAATTGAGAAGAGGAACGATTCAATGCTGAGAGGAATACCTAAGATTTTACCACCGGATCTCGTAAAAAATATGATGGAGATGGGACATTCGGACTATCTTGTGATAGCGGATGCGAATTTTCCCGGAACGGCCCATGCGAAAAGCATCATCAGAATGGACAGCGCTTCCATTGTTGAACTGCTCAATGCGATACTTCCTATGTATCCGCTGGATAATTTCGTATCAAATCCTGTGAGGCTGATGCGGAATCTTCCGACAGAGCCTGTCCCGCAGATATGGAAGTCATATAAAGAGATCATAACATCGTTCGATACAGACGGGGCGTTCAAAGACTTCGAACTGCTCGACAGACTTGAATTCTATGAAGTCGCCGAACAGGCTTACACGGTTATTCAGACAGGAGATACCGTGCGCTACGGGAATATCATATTGCAGAAGGGAGTCTGCTGACAGACCGGTAAGCAGATTCTTGATCGTTTTGCATCAGAACACGGAGAAAAAGGCTTCTCAAGGCTGATGCCGTCTTTCATGACTCAATAAACTGTTTTGGTTCATGTGAGACGATAGGATATAATTGACTTTTTCGATGATGAGCATCGGAAGAATTATGAATGAATCAGATGTTGATTCCAGGGGGAATAGTATGACAGAAAAAGAATTATGTATAAGTAACAGTGAGAAACTCGATAAACAGCTTGAAGAAGGGAAGAAGACAGGAAACCTCGTGGTGACCGATGCTGTACAGGATGAGAATATCATCAGATCGACGTTTGAGAAAGGAGAAGGGATCTTCCGACTTTTCCCAGCTTTCGTGCCCAGACGTTTCAATAAGGCCGGAAAACGATTGAAACTGCATCCGGATGATTATTTCGTATTCGGTATGGAACGCGGTTCGATCACCGAACGGTGGTTCGCATCAACGATAGCCGCCCAGAACGGTCCTACAGCCAAGATGGATGAAGGGCTTTCATATGTCTGCGCAGATTACGATTCTGATGTGAAATTCGCATTGCGTGACGCCGTCAAAGTACTCAAAGAAGAGCTTGTCGGAAAAGAGCTGATGGAGAAATACAACGGATGGCCGATGTATTCGAAATTCTTCGACAATCAGGCTCCGTTGTTCCACCACCTCCATCTCACTTTCGAGGATGCCGCAAGAGTGGGGAAATTGGGAAAACCCGAGTGTTATTATTTCCCGAAACAGCTGAACAACCATCTCGGAGAGAGTGACTACACCTACTTCGGATTCGATCCCGATGTGACCAAAGAAGAGGTGAAAGAACGGATCGCGAAGTTCTCTGCCGATGATACGAGAATCACCGATCTTTCGAGAGCCTTCAGGATCAAACTCGGAACAGGCTGGTATACTCCCGCCGGTGTCATTCATGCTCCGGCATCGGTGCTGACCTATGAACCTCAGTGGAATTCAGATGTAAACTCCGTCTATGAGAACATTGTTTCTGGTGAGGTCTATCCGCCTGAGATGCTCGATGAGGAGCTCCCTGAAGGAAAGAAGACAATTGATAACGTGATAGACCTGCTCGATTGGGAGAAGAATGTCGATCCTCATTACAGAAAACACTACTATAGAGAACCTGTCATTGAAGCGGAAACTGAGGATTATACCTCCAAATGGATCACATATGCCAATCCGTACATCGCTGCGAAGGAGCTGACGGTGAATCCCGGAAAGAGCGTTCTGATCAAAGACGGGGCGGCATACGGGTGTATCTTTATCCAGGGTCACGGGAAATTCGGTGTCTATGATGCAGAAAGTCCCACGGTCATCCGCTTCGGTCAGCAGAGCTCGGATGAGTTCTTCGTCTCCGAAAAGGCCGCGACCGATGGTGTACTGGTTACCAATCTGAGTAAGGTCGAACCGCTGGTGATGCTCAAGCATTTCGGTCCCAACTGTCCTAACGTTCCGCAGGAGGTCGCCTCCGATGATTAAGATGGCGATTCTGGGAGCCGGTGCCATAGCAAATAAAATGGCCTGCACGATACAACAGATGGACAATGTCGAATCTTATGCTGTTGCCGCCAGGGATGAATCCCGGGCGGCCGCATTTGCCGATAAGTATTCGATACAAAAGGCTTACGGTTCGTACGAACAGATGCTCGCCGATGATCAGATCGATCTCGTGTATATAGCAGTTCCTCACTCCCATCACTACAGATATATGAAAATGTGTCTGGAGGCGAATAAGAACATTCTCTGTGAGAAACCCTTCACCGTGAATGCTCAGCAGGCGAAAGAGATTCTGCTCCTTGCGAAGCAGAAGAAGCTGTTTGTTGCTGAAGCGATGTGGACCCGCTATATGCCGTCACGTAAGATTATTTCCGATATCATCGCAAGCAATACGATCGGCGAGGTCAGGTCCCTTTCAGCGAATATCGGGTATCAGCTGGAAGACAAGACAAGAATCTGGGATATCAACCTTGCAGGAGGAGCTCTGCTTGATGTGGGCTGCTATCTGCTGAGTTTTGCCCGGATGGTATTTCCCAAAGAAGTCACCGATGTTCAGTCAACGGCGATATTCAAAGAGGGAGTCGATGCTATCGATAATATCTGTCTTACGTTTGACAATGCGTTTCTGGCATCGATGCAGTGCAGTGTGATGACTTCTCAGAACAGGGACGCCACGATCTTCGGTACCACAGGATACATTGAGGTGAAAAATATTAATAACCCCGAGCTGATCGAAGTATTCAATGCTGATTTCGAGAAGATTGAGAGTTATACTGTTGACAAACAGATCACGGGGTTCGAATATCAGGTGGAAGCCTGTGTGAAAGCGATCGAAAATAAAGATCTCGAATGTGAGCAGCTGCCTCATTCGGAGATCATTGCCGTGATGGAACTGATGGATCGTATCCGCGGGCTGTGGGGATATGAAATCCCTCTTATTCAGTAGGGCAATCCGAAAAGACTGGGAAAGGATGGAAAGATGTTAGAGAAACTTAAAGAGCGGGTATGTGCCGCAAATCTGGATCTGGTAGCAAAAGGGGTGGTCTTGTACACCTGGGGTAATGTGAGTGAGATCGACCGGGAAAGTAACTTGATGGTGATCAAACCATCCGGTGTCAATTACGATGGAATGACAGCAGAGGATATGGTTGTCGTCGATATTGCGACCGGCGAGAAAGTCGAGGGAAAATGGAAACCCTCGAGTGATACCCCCACCCATCTCGAGCTCTACAGAGCTTTCCCCGAGATCGGAGGCGTCACTCATACGCATTCCACTAATGCAGTAGCTTTCGCTCAGGCAGGAATGAGCATTCCGGCATTGGGGACCACTCATGCCGATTATTTCTATGGCGATATTCCCTGTACCAGAGAGCTCACAAAAGATGAGGTGGACCAGTCGTACGAGGTCAACACAGGTAAGGTAATTATTGAAACAATCAGGAAATGCGGATATAATGTGATGCAGATTCCCGGAATAATCGTTAAAAATCATGGTCCTTTTTCCTGGGGCTCTGACGGTGCAGATTCTGTGTATAAAGCCGTTGTGATGGAAGAGGTAGCCAATATGGATTTCAGGACATTGATGCTGAATCCGGAAAGCTCGATGGCTCAATATGTTCTTGATAAGCATTATTTCAGGAAGCATGGAGCAAAAGCCTATTACGGGCAATAGAACAAAGGTATTTCGGTCGGGATATGAAAGAGAGTCCAATATATGAGAATCGGTAATTCGGCTGGCATGGTATATGGGCAGATAGAGGTGAATGACCTAACTGTTGTGGAGGATATTTTTGTCTCATTATAGTATAAAAGATGTGGCCAAACGGGCTGGAGTTTCTATATCCACGGTTTCAAATGTATTGAACAAGACAAGAAACGTCAGCAAAGAGACCATAGCTATAGTCGAAAAAGCTGCAAAAGAACTCAATTACCAGGTGGACCCTATAGCCCGAAGCATGAAGAATAACAAGACCGGTCAGATCGGCGTTATCGTCGAAGATATCTGCGGGGTCTTCTATCCATATATCATCAAAGGGATAAGTTCCGTCGCAAACGAGAAAGGCTATGACCTTCTCATTTCAGATGCCCAGGGGATGGACGGGAATGAAGAGGCCGTTGTAAGAGAGAAAGCTATCTTTGATAAATTCTTCAATGCCAGAGTTGATGGAATCATCTTTGTTACAGCAGTCAAGATCGAGGCGATGGAAGAGTATTTCTCCAGAGTGAAAGACCGGGCGAACAGAAAGAAATACACACCCTTAGTCAGTATCGAGCGGGACCTTACTTCGGTAGGAATCGATTCGGTCTTCTATGATTCGTACGGGAATTCTGTTACCGCAGTTCAGCATCTCATCGACTGCGGATGCAAACATATTGCTCATATTTCGGGACCTATGTCGATGCACGTCGCTCAGCAGCGTGTACGGGGGTATATAGACTGCATGAATGAGAACAACATCGGTGTCGATATGCAGAAGATGATCTCCTACGGAGTATATTCCCATCAAAGCGGGTACCAGGCGATGATGGAGATATTAGATAAATATCCTATCGTTGACGGGGTTTTCTGCGGAAACGACCAGATGGCGATAGGGGCTCTGAAAGCCCTCAAACTCAAAGGCAAGAGAGTCCCTGAGGATATCAAGGTTATCGGATATGACGATTCGTTCGTATCGACGATCATTGAACCTTCTATCTCTACGATCCATGTTCCCAAAGAGAGCGCCGGAGTGGAAGCTGCGAACCTTCTCTTTTCTCTGATGGAGAATAAAGATGATTCAGAACAAAGAGAACCTGTTTCCAGAAAGATGGACGGACGGTTAGTCGTCAGAAAATCGACGAATGCAGACAGAGATGAGGAAGATTGGCTGCTGTCTGAATGGTAAGATACACAATGATGCATTGTCAGGAATCTGCAGCATCCTTCAGCAGCTCTTTTACCAGTCTGTATACAGTTGTTCCTGTAGTTCTCGGCCAATCGGTGCACGGCGGTCTATCCCGTTTTTCAGCACGGTCGACTGCGTCCTGAATGTAAGGAGAGATCTTTAAAGGTTCAACCTTTTTATTGTATCCCGGCAGATATCTTTCCAAACGTTCTGAACAATTTCTGGAAGATTTTATACCCTTGGCATCTTCAAAATGCAGAAGCAGCCACAGTTCAAATTTCGGATTGCTTAACGCAAAACCGTATTTCGGTAAGGAACGACTCCAATCATACAACGGTCTGATCTGATTATCCGTCCAGC
>JAQQAI010000076.1 GCA_028532915.1 Sphaerochaetaceae bacterium | reverse complement strand
AGAAACGGCTCCCATGCGTCCGAATACTTGCTTTTCCAATCACCTCCAAAGATGGCCGGATTTGCAAGTGAAAAGACCTGTCCCAGCATGGTATATCCGTCAGCTGGACGATCAAGTACATAAGACATTCCGATCGACCCCCCGTTACCGCCCGGTTTGTTGATCACGTTGAAATTCGTATCGAGATCCTCAGCCATTTTCTGTGACACTATTCGACAGATCACATCTGTACCACCGCCGGCACCCCATGCGACGGACACTGTAACATCCCTTGTCGGATATTCAGGCAAAGCCCTTTCAGTATCTCCATTTGCGAATATGATTCCATTGATCAACAACGCGATAACAAGTATCAATAACCCAATCCTTTTTTTCATCCCTTTCCTCCAATATTGTTTTTATGATAGCAAATATATGCTTTCATTTTTAATTTTATTTTACTAATTGATATCTCTAACTTTTCATCTTCAGCTCAGAGATATCTTTGGAATCCAGATATCTGATATTCATTCCTTTCAGGATGAAGAACAGTTTTGCACTCTCCTCAAGTTCTTCAAAGATCTGAAGGGCATGTTCAATACTGCTCCCCGTAACCACGACACCATGATTTGCGAGCAGAAATGCTCTATGATCATCTGCAACTTTTGCGATGTCTTTCGCTATCATCACAGACCCCGGCTTATAATATGGAATAAGAGGAATCTCACCTGCTTTCATCACCACATATGGGGTCACGGGTCTAAGCACATTTTCCGGGTCAAGATCTTTCAGACAAGAAAGAGCTGTAAGGAATGTCGAGTGAAGGTGGATCACAGCATTCGCGTCGCTGTTTTCATAGACTGCCAGATGAAACGGCACTTCTTTAGAAGGTCTATCCCCATCAATAAGTTCGCCATTCATATTCAGTTTCGATAGTCTGTCTATCTGCAGACTGCCGAGCGAAGAATTTGTGGGTGTAGCAAGAATCGATTCTGAATCCAGCCGGACAGATAGATTGCCTGCGCTACCTTTTGCATATTGATTCTTATGTAAGAATTTTCCTAATTCTATTAACTGCTCGCCTAATTGGATCATGTGGACCTCTTATAAAATATTCAGTATTTCGTTTCTCATTTTTTAACATTTTGTAACATTATTTTTCAGAAGTCAAGAATTATTTATTGTAAAATTCATAAGACGGTTTGATTTTAGAATAAAGGCTTAGCATAAAACATTGGAATAACACCATTTTTAGTATATTTTATACGGCATTCTTATGGTATACTTAAATTGAATTCAATTGATTATTTTCACAAATTTTATCATACAGACTAGAGGAGGTATCAACCTTTCGTTTCTCATCTAATGATAATTGAATGCCCGTCTGGAAACAGACGAGAACAATAATGATAAACGACCGCGTGGAGATACTACCACTCATAGACGAAGACAACCACCGGGATTAACACTGGAATCATACAACCGTATCTGGTATTATTTTCCGGTCTTTTCATTATTTTAGGAGAGTTTATGATTCCTATACAACGACATAATAAGATTTTGGAGCTGCTGGCAAAGAACGAGATAATGAGCTATGCTGAATTGGCTGAGATCCTGCAGGTTTCACAGATGACGGTCCGACGTGACGTGAATATTTTAGAGAAAAATCATCGGCTTACCTCGGTACCCGGCGGAATAAGTCTGTCCACATCACTTCTTTCTGAGCCTTCTCATCTTGTAAAACTCTCACTAAGTCATAAACAAAAAGAAGAAATCAGTAAACTGGCTGTTGAACAGATCTCAAATCAGGTTCATATCATCTACCTTGATGCTGGAACGACCTGCCTAGAGATCGCCCATAATCTCGTTGATAAAGAAAATTTGATCGTAGTGTCAAACGACTTTGAAATCATCAGATACCTTTTGCTCAATACACAACTTCAGCTGATTCACATCGGCGGGGACATTAACAGAGAGAACCTCTCTTCGGTGGGGCCGCTTGCTGCCGAAATGATAGATAAAATCAATATTGATCTTGCATTCATTTCGACTTCTTCGTGGGATATAAGAGGGCTATCTTCTCCCGACCCGGCAAAAATTCCAGTTAAGAAATCAATAATAAAAGTAAGCAAAATGAAAATTCTTGTTACCGACTCCTCCAAATACGGTCAAATAGCACCATATTTTGTCTTTCCTCTTACAGAATTAGATAAGATTATCACTGATAGAGAATTACCAAAAAATTCAATCAGAGAGATAGAAGAACAGGGAATTCATGTAATCAATTGAAAACCATCATCATTGCAGCCGAACCATGATCCATTTCGCCAATAAGCCAAGAAGGCATAGACACACTGTACTTTCGAGACAGTTGGAAGTACCTTTAGAGAATCCTTTGGTAACGATATATGGAGGTGTACATGAATACACTCGACAGAATATTTCTGCTGCTCACGGCGTTGACAGCTTTTTATACAATCTTCCGGCTGACAAGGAATACCGGTCATCTGAAAAGATCTATCTTTCATACAATCTCTCTTTCAGTGCTCACCCTTTCATCACTGCTTCTTATGATTTTCGGATGGGATATTCTCGGGCTCATGGGAGACGGGATAAGCAATAAGGTCATCGCTGTGGTAGCCTCGCTGATCCCTTTTGCCTGGGCTGTAGGAGTCGCAGGCGATATCAAAAGGGA
>JAQQAI010000075.1 GCA_028532915.1 Sphaerochaetaceae bacterium | reverse complement strand
ATGTGCAGGGAGCTCTCTTCTATCGTGTTGCCAGAGCAGATTACAACAAGAGTCAGCTTAATAAAATCATTGGGCACAAACTCTATAAACTTATGACGATCAGGAACATCAACACGGCAAGAAAGCTGGCAAAGATTTGATAATACCGGCTTCTATTGTCACAAACAGCAGATAGTGCTACTGTTCAGTCAATTCTACATGCAAGGAAGAGTCCCCGTGAAAATCCATATCATGCGTCATGCACAAAGTGAAGCCAACATCAACGAGATCCTCGCCGGTCAACTCGATTACCCGCTGACCGAGAAAGGTAAGAAAGATGCAGAACAGATCGCACGGTGGTACAATTCCCGTTACAGTCCCTCTGTGATCTATTGTTCTCCTCAGATAAGGGCAAAACAGACTGCTGCCCCTTTTCACACATCAAATTCCATACCATTCAGGACAGATGAGCGGTTGAAAGAACACAATCTCGGAATCTTTCAGGGGATGACCTATTCTCAGGTGGAAGGAAACCCCGCCTATCAGATGGATAAGACAAGGCGATGGGACTGGAACATCCCCGAGGGAGAATCGTATCGGGATATCGCAAAGAGGATAGAATCCTTCTTCTCTTCGATCGAACCTGACCATCCGGACTTTCTTATCGTCACACATGCTGTCGCAATGAGGCTGATGAAAGGAGTATTAGAAAACACTCTCCCTATATATCCCGGAGAGCTTGCAAAGAACGGTGAAATCTGGGAATTAGATTTTAAGGGACTCGGGCATTCACACATTATCACTTCACTGTTTGCCGATAGTGTCGACTATGAAGAGCACCGGTCGTAGAGATTATCTTTCACTCTCTTCCTTATTTTTTTCAGCAAATGCTTCGTGAATCGCCAGTTGAGGAAAAATCCCAAAAATCGGATCCAGCCAATTACACTGGAATCTGGAGAAAGGAATACTTTTACTCGAAAGATTACTGCAAAAAGGAGGAATGAAAAAATTTGCATCCAGAGTGATCACCTGATTCTGTTCTTTGAACAAAGATTGTAATGCAGGATTTTTCGTTAATGCGTCAACTTTCATGATCCTCATCCTCAAAAAGATCACTAATCTCATCCAGGTCGTCTTTTGAGACTGATATCTCATAACCGTAGTCAGAAGGATTCTTATTGAACAATCCAAGGATCTCGGCAAAGGAGTCCTCGTCTATGAGGCCGTTCTCGAAGTTCCGTAATATGGTCTCTATCGCAGAAGGGGAAGAACCGATGGTTCTGGTGACAGTATTCAATCTGATAAAATCATCATTCTGAGTTGATCTTCCTATACGGTAGTATTCGCCTTCTCTGTCTCTTTCATCAATGTCATACAAGTTCTCATATTGCTGTGCTGTTATTGCATGGATCTCCCATAATCGTTTCACCAATGAACGATATGGAAGCCACCATGTACAGTGCAGTCTGACAATAAAACGGAGCAGCGTTTTCGTCTGGACATCTCGTAGCAGATACGTTCCAAACTCTTCGAACACACGACGTCTCAATACTTCTTCAGGAAGAAGTAATTCGGCAGCGAACCAGTCTGCCTTAGCCTCATTGACATCATCTTTCTCACCATCAGATCTACTGAGATGAGAACCTGTTCTGGTGTAAAAGTGATACAGCTCATGAGCTATCGCAAAAATCTGCTTGTCAAAATAATCCGCGGTATTCAGCCCGATGAACACGAGATTTTCACCACCCTCTTTTGAATACAGAAGCACGGCAGAAAAAGAGGGTTTATCATTTTCGGCCTCGATAGGCAATTCAAGAAGAATGATCTCCAGCTTATCGAGAACCGTATACATATCATTTGCTATCGGAATTTCTTCAGAAAGACCGAGCCGACGTCGTAAGTCTCTGGCCAGTTTACGAATCGATTCGATATCCTGGTCACTGAGTCTTGTTTTCCGATACATGGCCAACCTTTCTCCTCAGTAGAATCTGCTTGCGCAATGCAAACATCATATCGAGCAGGGTATCGACTCCCGCCTTTTCTATTTCGTTCATACTCTCACTTCGAAGAGCAATAAAGGATTGAGTCCGTTCCTTATCCACGAACATATCTGTTATCTCAAATCCGAGGACCTCAGATAATGATTCAAGTTGTGTGATTGAAGGAATGAAATCTTCCCTTTCAATTCGGCCTATCATGATTCGATGAAGCCCGGTACGTTCTCCAAGCTCTGACTGAGTCAGATGCATCTTATTTCGCAATTCAGATACAGTTTCAGACAGCTTTGATGTAGATAGTATTTTCATCTTCGGACCTCCTTTACTCTATTGTGCGATAATACATGCAAAAATGTAATAAATATTTTCATATCATTCAATATGAGCAATATAAAATCTATAAATGTTATTATAAATTTCATTTTATATCATATTTTGAGCATAAGATTTTCTAATAAACTCATAACTGCTGCTGTCTCGAACGACTTCTATTCAACAAAGAAAGGGATTCTCATATGATAATTCGAAAAAGGATGATCTAGCGCCCACATACTCAATTCTGTTTCAGAAGTCGATCTCCCACAGCTCCACTGGGATGAATGATTGCAAACTGTTCCTTTGTGAAATGAGTTACCTGCATTGCAGCTATCGCAAGAGCATCGAACAAAGCAACGACTGCAAGAGTACTAGTTGTAGCAAGCATATCGAATTCATCGGCTTCTTTGTTGATGGCAACCTTCAATACAAGATTACTGGAAAGGGCCAGAACAGAGCCCTCATTCTCAGTAACTGCAACAATTGTTGCATTCTTAGCTTTTAATGAAGGTATCAACTGAACAATCTCTCGTGTTCCTCCTCCTTTTGAGATAAGGAAAACCAGATCCGAATCACCAACTGAACCTAGAGCTCCATGTACAGCATCAGCGGGATTAAGAAAGTACGACTGGATCTCAACGCAATTCAGGCTGTGAACGAACTTCCGTGCTGCGACACCGGATGTTCCCGCACCGCTTACAGCGACTCTACCTTTGTGATCTGCCAACATATTCACACACGAGACGAATGCATTCCGGTCGAAATACTCGCCCAGCCGGTGCAGTTCATATTCAGCAGTTCTCCAGACATGTGAGGCAATTGCAGAAATCTTTGAAAAATCAGTATTGCCATCGGTCTTTGTGATTCTCTTTTTCATCTTCTGCGTCTCAATACTATTAAGCATTGTAATCGAAATTCTCAGAGTACGCGATTTTCCAGGTTTCAATGCACTCTCCAATACTTCAGGATCAACATCTCCATCGTGGTCCAGGGAACTCGCACCGATTTCAGGGCCGACACCATCCCATGGTTTTTTGATTAAGGCGTGGTTTGGGTCAGAGGGTAAAAGAAACTCACGGCTCAAGGCTCCTCCGCATGAGTTCCATACCATCGTGTATGGAGCGTGAGGAATACAAACCTTGAGACCTGTTCCTTCGGGGTACTCCAGAAGTCCTTCGACATAGCCGCCAACACTTTTCAATCTTCTATGGATATAACCCCGTTCTTCACGTTTCTCAAGATGTTTCGCAGGAATCCAGACAGAATGATCATTGCAAACAGGATTCCCTAACCGCTCTCGAACTTCACCGGAAGGCAGCAGGAACCGGCATCCCGGTTTCGGGCGAAGCTGGACATGATAGCCCCAATCAGCGAAGGCCTCTTCAGAAGAAACGTTGATAATTGTGTCCTCGATCTCAAAAGTATCTCTATCGGGATAGAGAACCACACTTTTTCTTATTAGCCATTTTGCCTTTCGATCATCGGCACATAAAACATCAACATCATCATATACAGAAACATTTCCGAAGATCTTCAGATGCCCGTCGATTTCCTCTATAGAAATTCCTTCTGCAGGGATGTTGGAAACATTTCCGTGAAGAGTATGCAATTTCTTCTTCTTATCAACAAAATGCATCCCCCAGTTATCGAGGCCCAGCATCTCTATTCCCCCGGTAAAATTAGCTATCCAACGGGTTCCTTCGGATCTTTCACCGTCAATGAGCAGCGCTCCTGCCAGATCGACGGAATCCGGAGCTGAGATGCGATCGAGTGGCGGATGCCAGAATAAATGATCACCATGGATGGTACATTCCAGCACGGTTAATCCTTTTGTCGGAAGGAGAACTAATACAAACTGCTTCCAGCGGACTCTGAGGCGCCTTACCGATGGATCATCATCTCCATGATGAAATAGTTCTATCAGTGCCTCTTCTGTTTTAAAGACGATATCTTCTTGAGGATACTCCGGCCAATCGGGAATCGAAAAACGGCTCGACATTAGGACCTCCTAAATTTTATTCAATGCAATTGTCTTATTGGCAAATTTAAGGTTATC
>JAQQAI010000074.1 GCA_028532915.1 Sphaerochaetaceae bacterium | reverse complement strand
AGAACCAAAGGCGGCTACAGAAAGAACTTCCTTAAGGATCTGGCAAAGAGAGAGCAGGACCGGCATCTCGGGACTGTCGTTCCAATCTATCCGTATCTGGACAAGGTCGATCCCTTCGCCGATGTCGACGGCGGCAAAGTGAAAAAAAGTTCATCCTCCCTTTCTGGTGACATCCTTTCAGATATCGAGTCGGATGATGCATCCCGGGGAAAAAAAGAGTAGACATACTCACTCTCTTTTGCTAATATCCAATGTTGATGAAACAAAAGAGAAAGAACACCATGAAAAGTGTGACACACTTGACTGTGACACAATTTATCAACTCATTAGCATGAAAACAGCCGGTATTTCCGGCTGTTTTGTTGTATATGGGCCATAATCTGCTATAGGAGACAATGATGGGTAACGTTTTTACAAGTAGGACTCTTGCGGTCATCGATGATATGAACATCGCTGAACGAAGATACTTGTTTGAGAAGACCAGAAGATTGAAGGAGGCCTTTGCCTCACAGGATGAGACAGTTCTCGACGAGTTCAGAATCGACGACAGTGATTTCGGAATCTACGAGGTGTTTCTCGAAGATAGCACCAGAACCAGAGAATCGTTCAGGAATGCTGCGGCCTTTCATAAAGTGAAAGTGAGCGACCTCTCTGTGGGAACCTCCTCGTTCAACAAGGGGGAAAGCTATGCCGATACGTTCAACACGCTCGCAGGTTATCATAACAGCGTATTCATCATCCGAAGTAAACTGGAAGGAGTCTGTACCTGGCTGCATGAAGCTTCTGCAGCCTTCGCTCAGCGCAACGGTCTGACCCGAGTCCCGGCCTTTATCAATGCGGGAGATGGAAAGCATGAACATCCCACCCAGGAACTTCTCGATGAGTTCACCTTCCTGGAAGATAACGCTTTTGATACTTCCTCCATCCATCTGGCTCTCGTGGGAGATCTCTATCATGGAAGAACCGTTCATTCGAAAGCTGACGGACTCTCTTTGTTCGACACCGTGAAAGTCGACCTGATAGCACCCAGGGAACTCGCGATGCCCGGACACTATGTGAACAAGATGAAGGAGAACGGATTTTCCGTGAGAGTGTTCGATTCCATCGAAGATTATCTTAAGCAGGAAGATATCGCCTCCAAATGGTACTTCACCCGCCCTCAGCTCGAAAGAATGGGGGAGCAGGTGCTCAAAAGAGAAAAAGAACTGAGAGGCAAGGTGACTCTGCAAAGATCATATCTTTCCCGTATTCCTTCAGATTCCAAGTTCTATCATCCTCTGCCGCGTCACCGGGTCCATCCGACGATACCGACATTTATCGACGGCACCTCTTTCAACGCGTATGAGAGACAGTCAATCAACGGGATGTACGTGAGAATCACCCTTCTGGCGATGATCGCAGGAAAGGTCGGGGAGGATTATTCCGGGCGTATGAGAGAGAGGACGAGAAATGACGAAGAGTATATTCTTAAGGTCAGTCCTTCAAGTTCAAAAAAGAAGACCGATGAGAACCTCAGTGAAGGAATCAGACCTATCCGTAACGGAATCGTTATTGACCACATCGGCAGAGGAGAGACCCCCGCGAATATCAGAAAACATATGGCTTTGATCACTAAGGTTCTTTCTCTCGATTCGATGAAAGGCGGTGAATGGGTCAGCACTTCAAAGAGCGATAATCAGACATTCAAGGGAATCATTTTCAGACCCGGAGATATCGAGCTGAGCCGCAAGGAGCTGAAAAGACTCGCTGCTGTAGCCGCTGGATGTACGTTGAACATCATAAAAGACGGAACGGTCGAAGCGAAATACAGGACCCACCTTCCGCCGAGAATCTACAATTTCGATGATCTGGCATGCCCCAACGAAGATTGCATTTCCCATCCTTCCCATAACGAGGGCGTTCCCGCCCGCTTTACCCGGACGAAAGATAACCGCTATGCTTGTGCATACTGCAACAGCGAACATAACTATAACGAGATTTGGAGACAATAGATGAACGATATTACCGGTATACAAAAAGAATTCGGTCCCAAGATCGCCGCAAAGGCGTTCGAGATGGAAGCTATCAAATTATCAACGGAAGATCCTTTCCGGTGGGCGAGCGGTTACAGGATGCCGATCTACAATGACAACAGAAGACTCCTGGCAGACCATTCTGCCAGAAATCTTATCGCGGAGGGATTTTCGGCTCTGATCGAACATCTCGGTATTACGTTTCACGGAATCGCTGGAACCGCTACCGCAGGAATCCCTCATGCCACTACATTGAGCGATAAGCTGAAGATGCCTCTGCTGTATGTCAGATCCGCAGGAAAAGATCACGGGATGAAGAACCAGATTGAGGGAACCGGTCCCGTCTATTCGATAGGCGGGAAAAATATTCTTCTTATCGAGGACCTGATTTCGACAGGAGGTTCCTCGATCAGGGCTGTCGAAGCTCTGAGAGCTCAAAAGGCGCTTGTTCCCTTCTGTCTTTCGATTTTCACCTATAATCTGCCATCCTCTGCTGAAGCCTTTGGAAAGCTTGATCCATCATGCACAAGCATTTCTCTGCTTGACTATGATACAATGCTTTCAACGGCAGTCGATTCCGGCTATCTTGACGCAGACAGTCTCAGATTGTTGAAAGAGTGGAGAGAAGACCCTTTCAACTGGGGTTCGTCTAATAATTTTTCATAATGATCAAAGCGAGGTGCGATATGAATTCCTATAAAGAAATGTTGAAAGAAAGTGCTCAAAGAACGGGGAATTGTGCCTGTATGGGGCTCGATATCCAATGGGATGTGCTTCCCGGCAGGACGGGAGATATCTGTACAGATATCGAAAGATTCTACGAAACGCTGTTTAACGAGATGGTGAAAAGGAACCTGTCTCCTGCGGCATTCAAACCGAATATCGGGTACTATCATGCATTGGACAATCCAAGAGAGGGTTCTTTTGACGGATCGATTGCCCTGGCTAAGACTTTGAAAATGGTAGAGCAGCTGTTCGAAAATATTCCGGTCATCCTCGATTCCAAACGCGGTGATATCGCAAGAAGCAGTATCAACTATGCCCATGAGGCTTTCGACATCTGGAAAACCAATGCGGTTACCGTAAGTCCATATATGGGAAGTGATTCTGTTCTACCGTTTCTGGATGAAGAACACGCCCGTTACGGTATATATGTACTGAACCGTACCAGTAATCCCGGGGGGAAGGATCTGCAGCAGCTTGTGGTCGTCGATGAGGTGGACGAGAAGGAACTGTATCCTCTCTACCTCGCAGTCGCCCATACGATCGCGAGGTGGTCTCAGGTCAATGGAAACATCGGAGCTGTGGTGGGGGCCACCCATCCGGATGAGCTGGCCGAGATCGCTCACTATTTTTCATCTAAGGAAATCCCGCTTCTGATTCCCGGAGTCGGAAGTCAGGGTGCCAGTGCGAAAGAGACCGTCGTTGTGCTGCGCGATTCTCAATATCCTGTTGAACTGGCCAGAATCAACAGCTCGAGTGCATTGACTCATCCGTGGAAGAAGGCGCCGGCTCCCGCCGCCTGGCTCGATATGTGTATTTCGAATATCGAAAACCTGCTTGAGGAGACCTCGGTTTGAACCAGTATGAAATAAGAAACAGCAGAACGCTCGGATATCTGACAGGCAGACATACAAAGATCGTTGAAAACAGGGATCTTATCTCTCTTGCCACTGTTTCGGGCGTTCTTTCGACGAAAAGTTCAATGATCCTTTATACCGATACCCATCTTCCCGAGATCGGGATCATCACGACTAAGAGTTTTCAGGTAACTCCTAATGAGGGCAACAGCGAACCAGTTATCTGCGAGATGGAGAACGGGTCGTTTGGAAATTCGGTCGGGTTGAGAAATCCCGGGATGAAAGCGGCTCTCACGGAGCTTGAAGCTTTGAGAGACCGACATCGATTCACTTCTCTTCTCAATGTTTCTGTCAGCGCATCGAATGTCGAAGATTTCATTACTCTGATTGCGGCATTCAAAGATGTGGCCGATATCATCGAGCTGAATTTCAGCTGCCCCCATGCTTCCAAAGGATACGGTTCATCGATCGGATGTTCTTTGGAGATCTCTTCCATGTATATGAAAAAGATCCGGCAGGCGTTCGGTAGTGAGGTTCCTCTGATATTTCCCAAACTGACTCCCAATGTAGATGATATCGGTTCGATCGCGTATGAACTTGTGAAACAGGGGGCAGACGGTCTTTCTCTCATCAATACAGTGGGTCCAGAACTTCACATCTCGCCTGTTTCCGGCACTCCGATTCTGCAGAATTCTCTTGGAGGGAAGGGCGGAAAAAGCGGAAGATGGATTTTTGACAGAGCTTTGGAATGTGTGAAAGAGGTCAGAGAGAGTGTAGGAGAGAGTGTGCCGCTCATCGGGATGGGAGGAGTATCCACAGGCAGTCAGCTTGCAATGATGATCTTAGCCGGAGCGGATGTCGTTGGAATCGGATCGGCTTTCGGTAAAGTGCATCAGAAGCACTGGAGCGATTTTACTAGGTCTCTTGTACAGGATGCGAAAGAATACTTCAGAACTTCTGTCGATCCGCATAGTGCGGACGAATTTGTCATCGAAGGCAATGCAATGGAATATTCTGCGCATACGGTCACATCTGTAGATAAGATCGGTTTCGATACAGTGATACTGAAGGTGAGCGGAAAACTGGAGTACCATGGCGGTGAATTCGTGTTTCTCTGGCTTCCTTCGATCGGGGAGAAGCCTTTCTCCGTTGCGAAGAGCGATCCTCTTTCGTTCATCATCAAACGAAGAGGAAAGGTTAGCTCCGCTCTGTGCGGCCTGAAGCCCGGCGATACTGTATATCTGCGCGGATTGTACGGAGCTCCTGTCATCATCGATGAGCTTCCCCAGTCGATTCTGATAGCGGGAGGTACCGGAGTTGCCGTCCTTCCTCCTGTGGCGAAGGAACTGAGCGAAACGGCATCGGTAAAAAGAATCGATACCTTCGTCGGCATAAGTGAGAAACGTCCTTCGGATGTCGAAAATCCGGTGGAGGAGGAGCTGAAGCAGTACAGCAGCGTCCATGTGATCGAAGATGATTCTGTCGTTGCACGTGTCCTCGATCATATTACCGAAGTGATTGCAGACGGCAGGGAGTGCAGCGCCTACATCGTCGGTCCGAAACTTTTTATGAGAAAGGCTGCAAGACTGCTGGAAGAAGCCTCCGTTGAAAGGGAGCATATATACCTCTCTCTCGAACTGCAGACAATGTGCGGAATCGGGATGTGCGGAGAATGTGCTTGTAACGATCGACTGACGTGTCAGTACGGGACATTCGTCTCATACGATTATATCGCGTCGAAGGCACCTGAACTATTATGATAGACCCTCATGTACATTTAAGGGACTGGGATCAGAAGGAGAAAGAGACGATCGAACACGGTCTTTCCGTTGCTTCGAGTATAGGGATAACCACCGTGTTCGATATGCCCAACACACAGCCTCCGCTGACGTTCGCCTCCGATATCGTGAAGAGAATCGAATACGGAACCGAAATCGCCGGGAGAATCGATCCGCGTATCTCCTATTGCGTCTACGGCGGTGTGACCGCAGACCCCTCTCAGATCGAACTTGTTGTTTCCGTTCATTCCCATCTGTTTCCCCGTCTGGTCGGGCTGAAAATGTTCGCCGGTCATTCGACGGGGAACATGGGTATCGTCAGCCGATCCTCCCAGAGAGAAGTCTACCGGACTCTCAAACGCACCGGGTACAAAGGTGTTCTGGCTGTCCACTGCGAAGATGAAACTCTGCTGAGACCTGATCTGTTCAGGCCGGATGATCCGTTTTCCCATACTCAGGCCCGGCCGAAGGAGGCTGAGATAGCTTCGGTCGAAAGCCAGATCGAACTGGTCAGGAGCAGCGCATTCGAGGGGACTGTTCATATCTGCCATATTTCCACAAGAGAGGCGATCGAACTTGTCAATTACCACAAAAGCAGAGGAATGGCAGTCACCTGCGGAGCAACTGCCCATCATGCACTGCTTGATGAATCTGTTATGCTTTCTGAAGGGCTTTTCGCCAAGATGAACCCTCCTTTGAGAAAGAGTGATGATGTCAAAGCTGTATTTGACGGTCTGATGGACGGGAGCATAGACTGGATCGAAAGTGATCACGCTCCCCATACAGTGAAGGACAAGATGGAGGGAGCTTCGGGAATACCGGGGTTCTACGGAACGCTGCTGCTGATCGAACGGCTGAGAAAAGCCGGGGTGAGCGAAATGCGCCTTGACCGGCTGTGCGGTGAAGCAGTCAATGAAGCTTTCTCGACCTCCTTCGAGGTGAATGTCCCCTCTTCATTTATCATCAGCAGGGAAATTGACAGAATAGGTAATGAATACGAATTTAATCCATTTTTATCAATTGATGGCTAGATAGAATGCTGCGGTTATGGTAATAAGGGATTATGGACAGCGTCTTTTTCCTATGCTATATTCAACAAAAGGAGATTATATGTCAAAAACGCCACTGCTGATTTCCATAATCCGTCCGACATATGGCAAATGGCTATTGAAGCACTATAATGTCAGTACTCAGAATTTTGAGAGTATCCCCGAAGAAGGACCGTTTCTGGTCTTCGGAAATCATACACATCTGTACGATCCGTTTTTCATTTCTTCCGCCTTCGACCAGCATATCAACTGGGTGGCAGGAGCGTATCTTTTCAAGAACAAAATACTCAATTATCTGCTTGGTACGCTGATAGGTGGAATATCCAAACAGCAGGGTAAATCTGACCTGCACACAATCACCCAGATAAAGAACAAACTGAAGAAAGGGGAGATCGTGGGACTCTTTCCTGAAGGAACCCGCTCCTGGGACGGCGAATCGATACCGATAAATGATGCGACTGCAAAACTGGTACGGATCTTCAATGTTCCTGTCGTGATCATACAGATCGATGGCGCCTACGGATCGAAACCGCGATGGGCCCGAAAGAGAAGAAAAGGACCGATAGTTCTCCGGGTCGTGAAGGTTGTGGACCCGGTTGAGATGGCCGGCAAGAAGGTCAAAGAGATTGCAGAAATCATAAATGAATCTCTTGTATACAGTTATGAGCAGTGGCAGAAAGAGAACTCGGTTCCTTTCACCAGCCCGGTCAGAAGCGAGGGGATCGAAAAACTCCTTTACGCCTGTCCGAACTGCAAACAGTTCTCGACGATCTCGGGGAAAAAGGATCGTATCCGCTGCACCGCCTGCGGTTTTGAATGGAAACTTGACGAACTCGACAGACTGCACAGCCGGCAGCAACCTGATCATCCCGATTCCCTTTCTCAATGGCATAGATGGGAGATCGATCACATGAAGCAGATCGCTGAAAGTTCTTCATGCGACCAGCCGATATTTCCTGCAGATCAGGGAATTCTCTTTCAGATATCGAAGAGAAAACGTCTTTTGATGGTATCTAAGGATTTCACGCTGGAAGCCATGTACGACCGGTTTGTCCTGAAGATGAACAGCTTCAAACGACACATTCCCATTGCTGAAAACGAATGTGTCGAATTTTTATTTGACGGGATCTCTTCTATTGCCATAAATGCGAAAAGTACGCTGGAATTTTCTTATAAAGAACATATATACCGGGTGCGGGTGAGAGAGAATCAGTCGGTACTGAAATATATGGAACTGTATCAGAACTCGAATCATCAAAGTCTGAAGGAGAGCATGTAAATGAATTGGAACTATATCATACATATCGGGATCATATCATGTTCGCTGCTGGTCGCGGCTTTGTTGCGCGCCCGAATAAGATTCTTTCAGAAATATCTGATACCGGCACCGATCATTGCCGGTATCTTCCTTCTGGTCTTCTATAATTTCTTTGCGCCGATGTGGAATCTGGAAAGTGCCTATCTGGGAGAGATGGTTTATCATCTTCTCAATATCAGTTTCATCTCGATGATGCTGAGAGTGACCGGAAAAAGAGAGTCAAAGAAGAATCAGAAGAGGGTTCTTGCCCAGAATGTCACTGCTGTCATCGGACAATATGGGCTCCAATGCTTCTTCGGTCTGCTCGCGACGGCTTTACTGATGTATACGGTAATGCCTGATCTCTTTCCCGCTATCGGATTCACCTTGGCCCTCGGATTCGAACTGGGGCCCGGACAGGCATTCAGTATCGGTTCCACCTGGCAGCAGATGGGATTCGAAGGGGGGCCGTCTGTCGGTCTGACTATGGCTGCCATCGGATTCCTTCTGGGCTCCTTCGGCGGGGTTGTGCTGATCAATCAGGGAATCAAAAAGGGATGGATCGGCAAAGAGTATCTTAAAAACTATGAGAAAGAGAGAGTGAAGACAGGGTTCTTCAGCCGTCTTCAGGAAAAACGGCCTATCGGATCATACCTTTCCACCGACGGGGAATCACTCGATACTTTGAGTTATCATATCGCACTGATCATGATGACCTATCTGGTCAGCTGGGGATTCCTTACCGGACTGTCAGCACTGCTGGGACTCATCGGTCCTTTGGGGGTCGAACTGGCAAATTCTCTGTGGGGTATTAATTTTATATTCAGCGCATTCAGCGCACTCGGTGTGAAGATGCTGCTGAAACTGTTCAAAGTCGAAACGACTATCGACAACGCTACCTGTAACAGAATCAGCGGTCTGTCTGTGGATCTCACTGTCGCCGCATCTCTTGGAGCTATTTCACTTGTCGCGGTCAGAGGGTACTGGCTGCCGATTCTTGTCCTCGCATCGGTCGGTGCCTTCATAACTCTGGTGGTTCTTCCTGCCTATACGTCAAGATTGTATGACGATCATCAGTTCTACCGGATGCTGCTGATCTACGGTACGGGAACCGGAACACTGCCTACCGGTCTGGCTCTTCTGAGAGTAGTCGACCCCGATTTCGAGACACCGGTACTTACCGATTATCTCTATTCGGTGGGTATCGTCTTTCTTCTTGCTATTCCTATCATATTGAGTGTCAATCTTCCCGCCTTCAGTTATACCAAAGGTGATCCGAAACTCTTCTGGCTTGCCGTCGGAATCTCGGGTGTCTATTTCTTCGGTGCTCTGATAGCCTACATGATACTCTCGAAAAAGAGGGCTTTCAGTTCTCCCAAGACACTATTTCATATCCTGACCGATGAATAGGTTTCAAGATGCATTGACAGGGCGGACACATCAGTTTTCCCGCCAGTGCAGGTCCATAGACTTTGAAGACAACATGTTCGTCTATCATCCCCTTGAGTATGCGTGGGATCTGCACAGACAGTATCTTATGCGGTATGTCGGATATCAGCCGCGTGTTCTTCTTCTGGGAATGAATCCGGGGCCGTTCGGTATGGCACAGACGGGAGTTCCTTTCGGTGAAGTTTCTTCAGTGAAGGAGTATCTGAAAATAAGCGGGGACCTTTCTGATCTCCCTGAAACTCATCCCAAACGTCCTATCCAGGGGCTCTCTTGTCAGCGCAGCGAAGTGAGCGGACGACGGCTGTGGGGTTTTCTCCGCAACCGTTATCCGGATCCTGTCGCATTGGCAAAAGAGGTGGCTGTGATGAACTACTGTCCTGTGGTCTTTGTGGACAAAGGAGCCACCGGGAAGAATATCACTCCCGATAAACTCTCTGTGAGTTCAAAAAGAGCTCTCGAACAGATCTGTGATTCATATCTCGATGATATTCTTGAGCTGATAGACCCCTCTTTTATTGTCGGAGTGGGCAAGTATGCCCAGAAAAAACTGCAGCAGAGCATAAAACGTCTCGGTAGCCCCAGGGAAGTCTACTCCATACTGCATCCAAGTCCGGCAAACCCTCAGGCAAACAGGAACTGGGAAGAAAAAGTTTCTGATGCACTGCGCGATGCCGGAATCTTTCGGGAGGAGATGTGAGAAGCCGGTCGGTAAGATCATATGCAAAGATAAATATCCATCTGGATATTGCCGAAAGGAGAGATGACGGGTTTCACGATTTACTGTCGATCTTTCAGCTCGTCGATTTCTATGATCGTATTACAATATCGGCATGTCCTTTCGAAAAGAAAATTTCAATCAGAGGAATGGAAGAGCTCGAAGAAAAATCGAATCTTATGTACTCGGCGGCCGAGGCTTTTATGACGGCTTGCAAAACAGATATGTCAGTACAGATAGATATCGAAAAGAATATCCCTATGAAGGGAGGGTTGGGGGGAGGTTCCTCGAATGCCGCAGCTGTTCTGGAGGTTCTCAATGAAATTGCCGGATACCCGCTCTCCTTCGACCGGCTCATCGATATCGGTCTGTCTCTCGGATCGGATGTTCCGTTTTTCCTTTACCATGCTCCTGTGGCTGTAGTTGAGGGAAGGGGGGAGATAATCACCCCGATAGAGCCGAGAGATGATTTGAAAGTCTCACTGGTATGCATAAAGGGAGAGGGTGTTTCCACCGCTGAAGCTTTTGCTCAGCTCGACCGGGAAAGGAGCCTTTTTAAAGCCTCAAAAAAGAGTGTTTTAAAATCTAACTTATGTCAGATGTATCATGAAAAAATAGAAAACTGGTCATTTTTCAATGATTTTAACACTATAGTAAGAAAATATAATGAATTATATGACTATCTCAATGAAATTGCATCAAAAAACGAGAATGTATACGGACAGCTAAGTGGCAGTGGTTCAACATATTATTTTCTTGGCAACCAAAATGGAATTGATGCAATTAACCCGATTTTGAACCGTATCCCGTCAACTCACGTCACAAATATATGTGTAAAATGCTTGCATCGGTAGAAAAGTAATGCTAACGTTTAGAAAGAAACAGCATGAGAGGTGAATGCATGAAAATTACTGACGTGAGGGTTCGAAAGATTACATCTGAAGGAAAGCTAAGAGCGTATGCCACCATTACGTTTGATGATCAGTTCGTAATACACAATCTGAAAGTGATTGACGGAAAATCTGGTTTGTTTGTTGCGATGCCTTCCAGAAAGACAAAAAACGGAGAGTTCAAGGATGTGGCCCATCCTATAAGCAGTGAATTCAGGGCTGTTCTGCAGGATTCAATCCTTGAGGCATATGAGAATGCCGAGGAGCCTGCAGAGAATACCAATTGGGAAGAATGAAGATTTCAAATCATAAGAAATTCTCGTATTCAATTCAAATAGACTGGACAAACGGGGCGAAAACCTGTATTTTGGTTTGCGACGCTAGTGTGTCTAGTGCCCTGTTTGGATGGATAGGGTTAGGGGTGTAGCCAAGTGGTAAGGCTCTGGTTTTTGGTGCCGGCATGCGTAGGTTCGAATCCTGCCGCCCCTGCTACTTAACAGGATTATCAAGAGGAGAGTTCCATGAAAGATACAATGTTAACCGGTGTAAAGAGAACTGAAGACTTCGGGTCTGCCGGTTCCAGAAGATTACTCGCACAAGGTCGTCTGCCGGCTGTTATTTATGGCAAGAATCAGAACGAACATGTTACAATCGATGCTAAAGAGTTCCAGAACAAAATGAAACATTTTTCTGAGTCTACGCTGTTGACTATCAAAGTCGGCAGAAAGAATCATTCCGTTCTGATGAAAGATTTTCAGGAAGATGTGATGCTCGGAAAGATCCTTCACGTCGATTTCTTTGAAGTTACCAAAGGTGAGACTCTTAGAACGAATGTTCCGGTGGTTCTGGTAGGGAACCCTGCAGGAGCAAAGTTCGGAGGCGTCCTGGATCAGGTAACACATGAACTCGAAGTCGAATGTCTTCCCAAAGACCTTCCGAGAGCCATCGAAGTCGATGTCACAGAACTTGAATTGAACGAGAGCATCCATACCGGCAGCGTGGTTCTTCCGAAGGGTGTGAAATTTGTCCATTCAGAAGACCTTACTATCGCATCCGTGAAGGGTGTCAAAGAAGTGATTCTCGCTACTGACGAGGAAGAAGAAGCTGAAGTAGAAGCTGAGACTGAATCTGAATAACAGCTGAGGAGGCAGTTCTGCCACTTGTTATCGGTCTTGGTAATCCCGGGCCACGTTATACACATACCAGACACAACGTAGGTTTCGATGTCGTTCATGAAGTAGCAGCGTTTTTTCACCTTGAAATGAAAAAACGCTGTTTACGTCCGTATGCCTACGCAAAGATCCAGGACCATTCCCATCTCGTTGTACCCCTTACCTATATGAATAATTCTGGTAAGGTGCTTTCATATGTGAAGTCATGGTATACCACTGTCGAAGATATCGTAGTCGTGTGTGATACCCTTGATCTTCCTCCCGGGATGATCAGGATCAAAAAAGGGGGATCTTCCGCCGGTCATAACGGTCTGAAATCGATGATAGCCTATGCACAGTCTCCGCAGTTCATCAGAATCTATGTCGGGATCGGGCGACCGGTACCTCCGGCAACTGTAGTCGAGCATGTTCTTTCTTCCGCAGATGATGAGAAAGAGCGCGAGCTGGTACAGCAGGGAATTGTAAAAGCGAAAAATGCTGTACTGGATCTTCTGTCGGGAAAGAAGATCGAGGAGGTGATCCATGCCTACAATCGAAGGAATTCTTCTTAAACGTCTGGCAGCCTTTCTTGAATTATACAGCATCGATCTTACCGAAGGTGTTATCGTGGCTTTCTCGGGCGGAGCCGACTCTCTCTCGCTTCTTTCACTTTTAAAAACGCTGGCCCCTGATGCCCCGCTGCAGGCTCTGTATGTGAATCACAATCTAAGGTCAAAGCAGGAACTTGAAGGTGAGATTTCTCTGAACAGGGAAAACTGCGAAAGGCTCCATGTAAAGCTGAAGATCGCAGAGGCCCGAAAAGGAGAACTCGAGGCTCTTTCCCGCAGACGCAAATGCGGGGTTGAAGAGGCCGGCCGGTATTTCAGGTATCAGGTTCTGGAAAGAGAAATGAAAAGCCTCTCGTATTCCTATATAGCAACAGCACATACACTCGACGATCAGAAGGAAACCCTTCTGATGAGGATGTTTCAGGGAAGCCGCCTGCACTTCGCCCAGCCCATAAAGATCGTTGATTCGTACAGAATACGGCCTCTCTGCAATACTTCAAGAAATGAGATTGAAGCATATCTTGAACAGAAAAACCTGAATTGGAGTACAGATTCGACCAATAAGAGCTCAATATATCTCAGGTCGGTGATACGCCACAATCTGATACCTCAAATCGAGGCTGTGTTCCCCCGATGGGAAAACGGATTGCTTCGTCTCAGTGATGAACTGAATCAGATAGAACGGTATCTGCAGAAGGAAGCGGCGGCGCTTTTCAACCGGACGGCTGAAGTCGATTATGCGATGGATCGTGTCGTGTTGAGACTCGAGGTGCTTGAAAGACTCGATCCTGTATTGATCAGAAGGATCTTATTCATTGCATTCGATCATCTCGATTTGGGGAAAAAGGTCCGCCTGCCCGACAGAAGCGTAGATATGATCGTAGAAGCTGTCGGTTGTTCCAAGAAGAGAAGCCGGATGGATGTCGTATCTTCCGCTGTTTCGTTTACTGAAGACTGTCTGATATGGGAAAAAGCTTCTGCGCCTCTTGGCGCATCATATATCTCCTTAGTATATTCTGAATATACCCGCCTGTTTGACAGATTCTATCTGCACCGAGAAGTACTGCTGCCCGATGAGAAAGGACGGGTCGATCAGGTTTGGATTTCTGATGAGGCGGTACGGGGGACGTTGATCGTCCGCTCCGCACAGGATGAAGATGTGATCCAGCTGGCCGGCGGCACGAAAAAGGTTTCAGCTTTATTCGGTGAATGGAAGATTCCCCGGCAGCACAGATGGAAAGTTCCTATTCTATGCGATGATGAAGGAGTTCTCGCGGTTCTGGGAAGCATGTTTACAGGTAGGACCCGGGTGGCGCAAAGGGTAATCAGCTCGCCCCTTGCCCCGATGGAAACTACATTATATAGTGTACTGATAATGGAAGGATAGTATTGTGGATAAAGATAACGATGAAAAAAAACAGGAACCACCCAAAGATTCAAGGGATGATAAGCGCAATGACGGGAACCAGTACTGGTCGGGTCTGCGGGGAAACCGGGACCAGCAATCGAACCAGAAAAAGGGTCCTGCGGGATCAAATGGTCCCAAATTTGACTTGAACGGTAAGAACAGACTGGCATTGGGCTTTTTCGTGTTCCTGATCGTCACTTTTTTAGTGATGCTCTTCAATGACAGCTCCACGATGGGACTACAGGAAGTCCCCTACAGTGCCTTCATTGAATATGTCGAATCGAATCAGGTGAATGCTGTCGAGATTCAGGATAACCAGTTTATCACATTTTCGCTCAGAAACAGTATGAGCGCGACTACCAGGATCCCTTACACCGACGATACTCTGATGGAAACGCTCAAAGAGCATGACGTACAGGTTACGGGAACGGTCCAGGGCGTTTCTTTTTTACAGCTGGTGCTGCAGATGCTTCCATGGGTTATCTTCATAGGATTTACGGTTATGCTCTGGCGACAGACCAAAGGTGCAAACGGAAACGTCATGGCCTTCAGCAAAAGCAGAGCTAAAGAGTATATGGAAAGTGATGTCAAAATCACCTTCGACGATGTCGCAGGGCAGAAAGAGGCGAAATATGAACTTCAGGAAGTCGTCGACTTTCTGAAAAGCCCGAAGAAGTTCCAGGATATCGGAGCTAAGATACCGAAAGGCGTCATGCTCGTAGGGCCTCCCGGAACCGGTAAGACTCTGCTTGCCAAGGCTGTTGCCGGTGAGGCCGGAGTCTCCTTCTTCCACATGAGCGGATCGGATTTCGTCGAGATGTTTGTGGGAGTAGGTGCTTCCCGTGTGAGGGACCTGTTCGAGCAGGGACGAAAGCATGCCCCCTGTATCCTGTTTATCGATGAACTCGATGCGGTGGGACGTACCCGGGGATCGGGTCTCGGAGGCGGTCATGATGAGAGAGAACAGACACTGAACCAGATGCTCGTCGAAATGGACGGGTTCGATACCTCAACAGGCGTGATAGTCATGGCTGCTACCAACCGCCCCGACGTTCTCGACCCGGCTTTGTTGCGTCCCGGCAGATTCGACCGTCAGGTCGTCGTCGACATGCCCGATATTTCCGAACGGAAGGCGATTCTGCAGATTCACTGCAGGAAGATCAAGCTGGGAGATGATGTGGATCTGAACAGGATAGCACGGGCAACTCCAGGAACAAGCGGAGCCGATCTGGCCAATCTGGTCAACGAAGCCGCACTCTTTGCCGCCAGAGCGAAAAGAACGATTGTACTGATGGAAGATTTCGAGAAAGCGAGAGACAAGATACTGCTCGGTGTTGCGAAGGTTTCCAAAGTCATGACTTTGGAGGAGAAGAAAGCTACGGCTTATCATGAATCGGGCCATGCTCTGCTTCACTACTACCTGAAACATCTCGATCCTCTTCACAAAGTCACGATCATCCCTCATGGAAGAGCTCTGGGACTCACCATCTCTCTTCCGGAGAAAGATGCCTATACCAAAAACCGCAGTGCACTGAATGACTGGATCAAAGTCTGTATGGGCGGGTATGTCGCCGAAGAGCTTATCTATGGTGAAACCACGACAGGAACAAGCAATGATATCAAGCAGGCGACCGATATAGCTCGCAAGATGGTTACCGAATGGGGAATGAGCGATCTGGGATTCATAGGCTTCGGAAAAGATGATGAACCGCTCTTTCTCGGCAGAGAGATTGCCCAGCATAAGGATTATTCTGAAGAGACTGCAAGAAAGATTGATGCGGCTATAAGTGATATCCTGGACAAGGCGATGGCCGAGACACGTGATATCCTCAAGACTCACCGCGATCAGCTCGACAAACTTACCGATGAGCTGGTGGAGAAGGAGACTCTTGATGACAAAGAGATTCGCGAGCTTCTCGGTTTCGAGATCAGCGAAAGCGTAACTGCTTTTGTTTAATTTTTAATAATTGATGAGATAGACATGGGAAAAGATTCACATTACACACGGAACTTCTGTATCATAGCGCATATCGACCACGGAAAGTCGACTCTCGCCGACCGGTTTATAGATATGGCAAAGCTGGTCAGTTCCCGTGGACCTGTACAGCAGCAGATGCTGGATAACATGGACATCGAGCGCGAGCGCGGAATTACGATAAAAAGTCAGGCGGTAACGATACCTTATGTCGCTGCCGACGGCCATTCCTACGAGTTGAATCTGGTAGATACTCCCGGCCACGTGGACTTCTCCTATGAAGTGAGCCGGGCTATCGGCTCCTGCGAGGGAGCACTGCTGCTCATTGATGCCTCACAGGGTGTCGAAGCTCAGACTCTTGCCAATATGTATATGGCCATGGAGCTGAACCTTGAGATCATTCCCGTGATAAACAAGATCGATCTGCCCAGTGCCGATATTGATGCGTGCCTCCATCAGATCGATCATGATCTGGGATTGGATCCCGATCTCGCATGCCTTGTATCGGCGAAGTCGGGACTCGGTGTGGATAAACTTTTCGAAGCAATCGTCGAACTGATACCACCCCCCAGAGGAGATGTTAATGCTCCGCTAAGAGCCCTGATCTTCGACAGTCACTATGACCCCTATCGGGGTGTCATCATTCACTTCCGTGTATTTGACGGAAGCGTGAAGAAAGGGGATTCTATTCAGCTCTATTCCACGAAGGCGGTCCATACAGTGGAGGAGGTGGGAATCTTCAAGATGGGACTCGTTGTCACTGACGGGCTCAGTGCAGGAGACGTAGGATACTTCATTGCGGGGATAAAGACCATCAGAGACATCAGGGTAGGGGATACTGTCACCTTGGCGGATAATCCGTGCACATCTCCCCTTCCCGGTTTTAAAGAGGTTAAGCCTGTCGTATTCTCTTCGATCTATCCGGTGGATTCCAACGACTACGAGGAGCTTCAGGAGGCGATCGACCGTCTCAAGCTTAATGATGCTTCACTCGTGTATGAGAAAGATTCCTCCGCGGCGCTGGGCTTCGGTTTCAGATGCGGGTTCCTTGGAATGCTCCACCTGGAGGTCGTTCAGGAGCGAATCGAAAGGGAGTTCAACCTCTCAATCGTTTTTACAAGCCCTTCGGTCCAATATATCGTCCACATGAAGGATTCAAGTGTCATCTCGCTCGATAACCCGCTGGAGTATCCGGAACCGATGAAGGTCGATTATGCCGAAGAACCATATATCCGCGCCGAGATCATCACTCCCACTACCTATGTCGGGAATATCATGTCTCTGTGCATGGAGAAGAGGGGAATCCAATCTGCGATGAACTATCTTGATGAGAAGAGAGTCGAACTGGTCTACGAGATGCCGCTTGCCGAGGTCCTTTTTGAATTCTATGACCGGCTTAAATCGGTTTCCAGAGGATATGCAAGTTTTGATTATCATGTGATAGGGTACAGAAAGACCGATCTTGTAAGACTCGATATCCTTGTCAACGGAGAACCTGTCGACGCTCTGAGCCAGCTGGTGTTCAAAGATAATGCTACCTACAGAGCCCGTGCGGTCTGCGAAAGACTCAAGGATGAAATACCCCGGCAGATGTTCAGGATTCCTATCCAGGGAGCGATCGGCGGATCGATCATAGCGCGGGAGACTATCAATGCATACCGGAAAGATGTCACGGCGAAATGTTACGGCGGTGACATAGGCCGGAAACGGAAACTTCTGGAGAAACAGAAGGAAGGAAAGAAACGGATGAAAATGGTCGGAAATGTCGAAATTCCCCAACAGGCATTCCTTGCCGTTCTTAAGACTACAGACTCTAAAAACTGATTCTTTCTGACAGAATTCTTTACAAACCACATTCCGTATGCGTTACAGATTGTGGTTTTTTTATTGTCTTGGAAGTGTTTAGAAAAAATTGTAAACGTTTACAAATTTTTCTTGACAACCCTAAAAAGGTATGTGACCATAGATAGTATAAGGAGTGTCAGCCGTGAGAAATGTAGTGTTGTCGATGGAAAATATTGACAAGAGATTTGCTGGTGTCCATGCTTTAAAGGGGGTGGATTTCACTTTATATGAAGGAGAAATTCATGCTCTTGTGGGAGAAAATGGTGCAGGAAAATCCACTCTCATGAAAGCCCTGACAGGAATTTTTCCAAAAGATTCAGGTGAGATCCACTTCATGGGAAAATTATTCAATCCTCAAGGACCTAAAGAAGCTTTGGATGCAGGTATTGCCATAGTACATCAAGAGTTGAACATGATGGAACATCTTACAGTCGCTCAGAACCTCTTCATCGGGAGAGAGAGCACCAAAAGAACATCATGGTGGTTGGATGAGAAGGGGCAGAATCAGAGAGCTCGGGAATTATTCAAACGCCTGAATATGAATATCGATCCGGAAGAGAAGCTCAGCGATCTGACTGTAGGAAAACAGCAGATGGTTGAGATCGCAAAAGCAGTGAGCCACAACCTGAAAGTTCTTATTCTAGATGAACCATCTGCTGCCTTGACCGAACGCGAGATTGATGATCTGTTCGCGATCATGCGGGATCTGGCGAAAAAAGGCGTCGCGATGATATATATATCCCATCGTCTGGATGAGATCGGAGTGATCACAGACCGTGTGACGGTTCTCCGGGATGGAGAATATGTCGGGACGAAAGAGACGAAAGATCTGACCAAGGAAGAGATGATCAATATGATGGTCGGTCGTGTCATCTATGAGAAACCTAAGAGTCATTCAAATGTGCCTGAAGGGGCTCCGGTCGTTATGAAGGTCGAAAATCTTAATGCCGGTCACCAGGTTCAGAATATCTCCTTTGAACTGAGAAAAGGAGAGATTCTCGGATTCGCAGGTCTTATGGGAGCAGGGCGCACAGAGACGATGAGAGCTCTCTTCGGGGCGGATAATGCAAGCGGTAATATCTGGATCAACGGGAAAAAGGCTATCATAGAATCACCTATCGATGCGATCAGATACGGTATCGGGTATCTGTCGGAAGACAGGAAGAGGTTCGGTCTTGCGTTGAATCTGAGTGTTCATGAGAATGCGATCATGTCCAGCTTTGAGGACCTCTCCCCAAAGTTCCTTCTGCCCCAGAAAGATATGAAGAAGGTAAGTCAGGAATATACTGAAAAACTGAAAGTCAAGACACCCAGTCTGGATCAGATAGTGAAGAACCTCTCGGGAGGTAATCAGCAGAAGGTCGTTATCGCCAAATGGCTGATTAAAAACAGTTCGATTCTCATATTCGATGAACCGACGAGAGGTATCGATGTCGGAGCGAAAAGCGAGATCTATCACCTGATGAATGAACTTGTCCAGAAAGAGGGAAAATCGATCATCATGATAAGCAGCGAACTGAACGAGGTGTTGAGAATGAGTGACCGTGTCGCAGTGATGTGTGAAGGTAAACTCACCGGAATAGTAGATATTGAAGATGCCAGTCAGGAACGGGTAATGGCTCTGGCAACCAGTCGAGGATAGGAGTTAATTGAAATGAGTGAAAAAATTGAAAATATGAACGACAGCATGAAACAAGGCGTGAACCTGCAGAAACTGCTGGCTCCGCTTGCCTTGGTCATAGTATATGCCTTCTTTGCAATATTCGGTCGTAACTTTTTCTCATATACGACATTGGTGAATATTCTTGATTCATCATACTACATTGGTTTCATTGCCATCGGCGTTACTTTTGTTATCATAACGGGAGGGATCGATCTCTCCTGCGGTACGATCATGATGGCTGCGGCAATCATCGGCGGTACGGCATACAAGACCTGGGGATGGCCGATGTGGCTCTCTCTTCTTCTGATCATCGTTGTAGGAACAGCTTTCGGCTTCTTCAACGGGATCATGGTATCGAAACTGTCACTGCCTCCCTTCATCGCCACACTGGGGACCATGATGATCTCTCTGGGTGTCGGTTCTATCGTATCGAATGTCCGTAGTGCCACCTTCCCTGCAAGAGGGGCACAAGACGGCTGGTTCAAAGGGATATTCAAGTATATCACTCCGAACAACACGTCGATCCCGACAGGTGCTATCGTCCTTTTCGGTACGGCATTTATCGCTTATATAATCCTCACCAGGACAAAGATGGGCCGTTATATCTTCGCCGTAGGCAGTAACAAGGAAGCTGCCAGACTCAGCGGTGTGGATGTGCAGAAATGGGAGATGATGGCCTATGTCGTATCCGGTTTTCTTGCAGGTGTGGGCGGTATCGCATTCGCTGCTGTTTACACGACGGTTATGCCGGCTCAGGGGCAGGGCTTCGAACTGTATGCCATTGCAGGTGCGGTTATCGGAGGAACAAGTCTTTCCGGTGGTGCAGGATCTGTTCTCGGTACGATGATCGGTGTCTACATCATGAGTGTTCTCCGTTCGGGACTTCCCTCAATGGATCTTCAGTCTCAGTATCAGACTTTCTTCACCGGTGTTGTCGTTCTCGGTGCCGTACTTCTCGACATCTACAGAACCAAAAAAGCAACTGAAGTCAAGGTTCTTACTCCGTCTGCGGAATATAAGGAAAAAATGCTCAAAGAGATTGCTGTCTTGAAGACTGACAACAGTCCTGCAGCCAGAGAGAAGATTTCCAAGCTCAGAAAGGAGATGAATTCAACTTATTCAGCAATGGTGAAAAAAGAGAAAGAAGAAAAGATGCTTCTGAAGAAACAGGAGAAGGATTTTCAGAAGTAAGAAATGTATTCAATTACTCCGGTCGGAGTATGTTGATAAAATCACAAAAAAAAGAGTGTATACTCTTTAAAAACTAGGAGGTAAGTATGAAGAAAACCTTAGTAGTCTTAATGGCATTGGTTATTCTCGTTTCGATGACCCCTCTCTTTGCTCAGGGAGCGCAAGAAGGTGGGAAGCCCTACATCGCAGTTGTTTCAAAAGGTGAACAGCACGATTTCTGGCAGCAGGTTAAATTAGGTTCATTCGCAGCCGCTGATGAATATGGAGTTGATATCACTTTCCAGGGTCCTCCTTCAGAAAGTGATGTGCAGATCCAGGTTGAGATGCTCAATAATGCTATGGCAAAAAATCCTGTAGCTATTGCTCTCGCTGCTCTTAATACAAGCAGTGTTCTTGACCAGCTTCAGCAGACAAAGAGTGCCGGAATTCCTGTAATCGGATTCGACTCCGGTGTCCCTGAAGCTCCGGAAGGATCTATCTGGGCGAATGCGGCAACCAACAACTATGCTGCTGCCGGTATGGCCGCTGAAAAAATGTTCGAAGTCATTAAAGCCGACATCGAGAAAGCAACTCCTGCAAATCCTGTCAAGATCGTTGTCATGAACCAGGACGCATCAGGTGAGTCACTTCTTTCCCGTGGTAAAGGTTTCAGAGACACAATGGTTTCTCTCGTAGCTGATGAAACTTCACTTTCTCTGAGTGATATTGCAGTTACAGGTAACACAGCGTATATTTCTGAAGAAAACCCGACAAGCGGTGAATCAGTATTCATCGAAATGGTCGTTCCTGCTTCAGCAGCAACAACAGATGCTACCAACTCGGCTCAGGCTGTGTTGAACAAAGTTGATTCAGATAATATCTTAGGTATCTTCTGTTCCAACGAAGCAACTGTCAAAGGTCTTCTTGCAGCCACAAACGACGGTGCTGATCTTAAGAACAATGCAAACCTGAAAGATCTTGTCGTAGTCGGTTTCGATGCCGGTGCTGCCCAGAAGAATGCAGTACGTCAGCAGTACTTCCTCGGATCAATCACACAGGATCCGTACATGATCGGTTACAAAGCTGTCGAACTTGCCTACAAAGCTTACATGGGTGAATCTGTAAGTGATGTCGATACTGGTGCTAAATTCTATAACTATGCCAATATGGACGACGCTGATATCGCAGGCCTGATCTACGATTGATCAGAAGCGACATAGCTTGAACATTATGTGGGGTCCACTTTTCGGACCCCACTTTTAAAGGAACGAACATGAGGCACACACATCATCCCGTCACTATCAAGGAAGTTGCAAAGGAAGCAGGAGTTTCCATCGCAACCGTATCGCGTGTGCTGAATCAACATACATCGGTAACTTCGGAAACAAAGGAATGTGTTCTGAGAGTAATGAAAGAACTCGGATATAACCGAAATGAAGTTGCCAGGTCTCTGAAGATGAGACATACCAACACCATAGGAATAGTGGCTCCTAAACTGAGCAACGTCTATTTCATGGAAGTAATCGAATCAATGGATCAGCTTCTTACTCCTCTCGGTTACACAATGGTCATCAGCTGTTCCTATGACTCGGTGAGCGAAGAACAGAAAAAGATTCAAGTTCTTCTTGATCGGAATGTAGATGCGCTTGTCGTCATTCCTGCCGGATTTCAGGGCCACCATTTCAACAGCCGTGCACTATCGCGGGTGCCTATGGTGATGGTTGACAGATATATAGAGGGAGTAAAGGCCGACGCGGTTCTTGTCGATAACCGTCTGGGAGTCCAGCAGATGGTCAGGGCTCTGCATAATGAAGGGTTTACCCGGATCGGATACATCGGCGGTGATAACGATATTCTCACTGCGAACGAACGTTACGCAGGATATCTGCAGACAATGAAGGATCTCGATCTTCCGATCGAAAAGGAATTCATCTATCTGCAGGGAACGATGACGATCCGTGACGGACATACAGCGATGGACCGTTTTCTCACATATGATAATCACCCGAAAGCATATCTGATCGCGAACGATCTGCTGCACCTGGGCGTTACCAGCCATCTGATCGAACATGTCGCATCAGAGAGGCAGCATCAGTATGTACTTGCGAGTTTCGACTACCTCAGTTATTCTCCATTGCTTTCTTTCTGTCATTATGCCATGAGGCAGCCTCAGGAAATCATCGGTTCCGAGGTAGTCCGTCTTCTGCAAAAGAGGATGAAAGGGGAGACAAAAGATGCATACGAGAAAGTCGTCGTGACTCCCGAATTGAAGATCATCACAGCAAACGGTGGAAAACTCTAATATTCTGCCTCAGGTTTCACTTCAGCATAAGACTTTACAATGGTATACTTTTCTGCATAGGATGAAGTGATGAAAAAAATCTTAATTACACTGATGATCGTCGTGGTCCTCCTGGGAGCTGCATTATTCCTTCTGGTTCACTTCGGAGAGCAGAAAATAATGGAAATGGCGAACGAGCTGCCTGGAGTTGCCGTCTCATCTGTCGCAATAGACCTTTTCAGTCAGGATATCACTATGACAGATACAGCCTATACTGATGGTGATACCTTCTTCACCGCAACTTCTGTGAAGGTACATCTGCTGGCGCAAGAGCTCTTTGACCTGCTGTTTCTTCCGTCCAGAGAACTATACGAAATAGACCTTGAAGCAGAAAATCTGAATTACGGGACTGTTGGAAACCGCCTGCAGATACAGTATTCAGCTTTGATCCTCAATGGGATATTCCCTCTGGAAGACATAGAGTCAAGTGTTATCCAGAAAGCTGATGCGGATTTGACCGATTTTCGCATCCTTCAGGACGACAACATCATCGCTTCATTTTCCAGCGAAAAAGTGACAATACGGGTGACCGGCCATTTTGACAGGGATACTAAATTTGATAAGTTCGATGAACTGATCATGCGTGCAGATTCCCTGTCTCTGGAGTGTGAGACTCCCCATCTGATCCTGTCAGAGGATTCAAACGAGATCCCTCAATGGATTCCCATTCAGGATGATCTTAAAGGAACGATTCTTTCGTTCTCGACGTACAGGGAGGATGAGATAGTGCATGCGCCTTCTTTCGAACTTGATTTGCCGATCCTTTCAATCAGCGGAAAGTTCGACGTGTCTCTCTTTTCTCCTCTATGGTATGAGGCTTCTGTCGATGTGAATGCTCTCGATGAAACCATAAGGAGACAGCTGAGTCTTCCTCTGATGTTTCTCGGTTATTATATACCTGAAGGGCCGTTCACCGTCGATGCTCAACAGATCATCGGTGAAGGCCCTCCAGAATTCATTATTACTGAGAAGTAGTCGTTATTTCAATTCTTCATCAAAGCAGACTGCGACCTTTCCACATTTTCCGCTCGCCATCAGTGCATATGCCTTATCGGCATCTTCGAGGGAGAATCGGTGAGTGACCAGGTCTTCAGGGTGGATGTTCCACCTTACAAGACGTTCAACAAGATCTTCCATTCTCCAAATGCTTGTCACCCATGAACCGTAGATAGTCTTCTGATCGTGGATGATATCGGGGCTCGGGTTGAATTCAACAGTTCCCCCTTCACCGACAAAGGCAATTTTTCCCCACTGACGGGTGGCTCTGATCGCTACAGCTCTTCCGTCCTTATGAGCAGAACAGTCGAGAGCCTTCTCTACACCGTGTCCACCGGTGATCTCTTTGATCTTTTCAACAACATCATCAGACGGGGCGAAGGCATGGTCCACAAGATTTAGTTTCTCTGCCAGCGCGATTCTATCGGGATTTACTTCGACGCCGATGAGCTTATCGGCTCCCAATGCTTTTGCAAGCATCAGTGCTGCCAGGCCGACGGGTCCCAACCCGACAACAAGAACAGCATCATTACCGCTTATTCCGATCTTCTCGATCGCTTCATAGACAGTTCCGAATCCGCATGCGACCTGTGCACCGTCGGTATAGGTCAGTTCATCGGGAAGGTAGACAAGATCTTTCTCGTCAGCGAGGATGTAAGGCGCCATTCCGCCGTCGCGCTGCCATCCGTATGCTGCCCGGTGCTCACTGGAACAGCTGATCATATAACCCATTCTGCAGTCGTGGCATACACCGCATCCGCTGATATGGTAGATGATCACTCTGTCTCCATCTTTGAACCGTTTGCACCCGGGACCGGTCTGGACTATCTGACCGCAGGGTTCATGTCCCGCGATAACATTCTGATAGCCTTCGGGACCTTTTCCGAGATGCTCTCTGTAGATGGCACGTATATCCGAACCGCAGATAGTAGAACTTTTCGTTCTGACCAGTACCTGTCCGTGTCCGGGTGTCGGCACCTCAAATTCTTTGAATGCAACACTGCTGTCTCCAGGTAATATTGCTCCTTTCATCATTTTTTCCATTTGACACCTCCGCGATGGTTTCTATTGTTATTTTCGTTACGATTCATCAGGTTGTGATAACTCCGTTCTCATCCCATAAATCATGCCAGTCGGTTGCATTTTCCCATAAGAACACATGACCTTTGATCAGTCTGCAGTTTCTGTCGATCGAATCTATCCGCGATTTCTCATCTTGTGTGAGAGGATCGGTCGAGACGGCCTCGAGATTGGAAAGGATATTTCTTTCGTTTGTCGAAAGGGGGATAGGGACATGTCCGTTCGCATTGGCCCATTTCAGACAGATCGATGCAGGATGGACGTTGTGAGCTTTTGCAATCTCTACTATCACAGGATCTTCCATATCTACGGTATCCTCCGGGGTTCTGTCCCTTTCGGGCCTGTGAGGAGAACCGAGAGGGGAGTACCCTACAACAGCGATATCATGTTCTTTGCAGAATTTGACCAGTTCGGGCTGCTGAAAATGGGGATGCAGTTCCATTTCGTTCACGCTTACAGGAATCCTTACATCCTCAAGCACTCCGGTGAGTTTTGGAATCGTCATGTTGGAGGTCCCGATATGACGTGCGAGTCCATCATCGACGAAGCTTTCCAGTGTTCTCCATGTATTCATGAAACGTTGATGGTCAAAGGGTTTTGCATTCGGAGAGCGTGAGTCTACCGAGCATTTCGGCGGATGATAGTTGGGGAAAGGCCAATGGATCAGATAGAGATCCAGATAGTCAATCTGGAGGTCCTTCAGGGATTTGCGGAAGGATCTTTTTGCCGCTTCACTCTCGTGAGCATCGTTCCAGAGCTTTCCTGTGATCCACAGTTCCTCTCTTTTTATTTCATTGTTCGATATCAGATCATGCAGCACCTGTCCGATGATATGTTCGTTTCCGTAAACGCTGGCGCAGTCTATATGCCGGTATCCGTTCCTGATGGCGAAACGTACCGCTTCTCCGATCTTCTCGGGTTCTATATGGTCTGAACCGAACGTTCCGAGACCGATTGCGGGCATTTCACTTCCGGTGCTTTTCACAGTGATCGTAGGATGTCCTTTCATAGCAACTCCTTAGTTGATTGTTTCCTATAGAATCGTACCATTAATGATTGAGAAAACAATACGTAAAATGCGATAAATATATCTTGTTTTGCGTAAAGTGCTGCCTTATAATTTCAATATGTACACAATAGGGATTTCACTGCAGTTTCATGATACATATGATAAAGAGGTCACCAGAGGGATCATCGAATTCGCCAAAAGCCGAAGCTCCTGGCGTCTGCGCGGGCCCATGGGAGGGTTGAGAGATCTTCACCTTCAGAAGGGTGAGCATCTCGATGCTCTTATCACCCGGATCGAACATCCAAGCGAGATGAAGAAATATGAACAGCTCGACATCCCCGTCATCGATATCGCGGGAGCATACAGATATGACGGAGTCCTTAGGGTTCAGAATGATGACATCATCACAGGACGGAAGGCAGGCAACTACATCAGAGATCTGGGAGTCCTCTCCTTCGCCTACTGCGGAGTGGCAGATACACGGTGGTCTTCTCTGCGGTTTGAAGGGCTGTGCGATGCGCTGAAAGTCCCCATGCGAAAAGTCTCTGTTTTCAACCGCTCCCTTTCCTTCTTCAAGAGAGAGCAGACAAGTGAAGCTCTATACGGATTTTTGAAGAATCTCACCGTCCCCTCGGCGATATTCTGCTGTAATGATATCGTGGCGCTGAAGGTAACGCGGCACATACTTGATCTGTCGATCGATATTCCGAAGGAGATCAGTGTTGTCAGTGTCGACAACGATCCTCTACTGTGCTCACTGGCCAAACCCGCTCTTACCAGTATAGCCTTGGACTGTTTTTCCATAGGATTCACCGCAGCCTCACTTGTCAGTTCACTTCTGGATGGATGCACAGTAGATATGAACAATCCGTCTCTGATCGAGCCTCTGGAGATCATAGAAAGAGAGAGTACTCAGATGATGCTTGATCATGACCCTGTCGTTCAGAAGGCTCTACGTTTCATCAAAGATCATGCAGTTGACGGGATATCAGTTTCTGATGTTGTAGATCATTGTTCGGCGTCCCGAAGAAATCTGGAGATCAAATGGAAGAAGGTGAGAGGAAAAACAATATTGCAGGAGATCGTGCAGAACCGTCTGGCAAATGCGAAACGTCTTTTGAGAGAAAGTAATGCGACAGTAGAAGCGATCGCACTGGAAAGCGGTTTTAAGACGACTCAGCGCTTTTATGCTGTTTTCAAGCAGGAAACGCGATATTCGCCGGGTCAATGGAGACTGAGGGCGAAAGGGTAAAATAATTCACGATAATCAATTCACTCAATGGACAGGGTACTTTTCAATATGTATAATATTCGGAGGTTATTATTTTCAGGGGAGGGATAAAGTTTCATGGAAAATTCTTTATCGTACGTATTGGTAACACCATACACAATTGCAAAAAGTCGTACAGGTGGTGTGTTGGCGCGCCTGCTGTCTCGTTCCGATGTCGAACTTGTGGGAGCTCAGATGATTGC
>JAQQAI010000073.1 GCA_028532915.1 Sphaerochaetaceae bacterium | reverse complement strand
ATCAACGGATCGTTCAGTGCCTACTATCCCGATCCTGTCGGACAGTTCGAACGCAGATTCGGAGAGAACGGCGGCGGAGACGGTTCATTCTGGCACAACAGCGAGCAGTTCAATGAACTCGGCAGGAGACTCGAAACCACGGTTTATACTGCAGAGCGCAGAGAGATCTTCAAAGAGATGCTCGATATGTTCCAGAGCGACCCGAAAGGACTGTATCTGTATAACCTGCCGATGATCTACGCGATTGCAGATGATGTTCAGTGGGAACCTATTCCCGTTCAGGCGATGGATTTCACCGTCCGTGCGCTGAAAGGATTCTAGACTATGGATGTTCAGATGACACTGCCGGATGAGAAGATCCTGTCGGTACAGAATCTGTGTGTGACCTTTCAACAGAAGGGAAAGGACATAGAAGCTGTCAGAGATGTGAGTTTCGACCTGTATGAAGGGGAGATCTTCGGCATCATCGGCGAAACAGGTTCAGGAAAGAGTGTCACCTGCAAAGCTATCACACGACTGCTTCCCGATAACGCGAATATATCGGGGAGCATACTATACAGAGACAATGACCTGCTGAAAGAGACGAAGCGGTCGATAGCTTCCTACCGGGGCAGTGAGATTGCTACAATCAGTCAGGATCCGATCGGATCGCTGAATCCGATTAAGACGATCTTTCATCATCTGAAACAGGCTCTGCTCAGGACCCGATCGGATGAGCGTGACTACCGCAGTCGGTCCGAACACCTTCTTCAAGAGGTTCATATTCCCTCACCCCGGACCAGGATGGATGATTATCCGTTTCAGTTCTCGGGAGGTATGGCTCAGAGAGTTCAGATCGCAATGGCGATGAGTACTCACCCGAAGATCCTCATCGCCGATGAACCTACCACAGCGCTGGATGTCACTCTCCAGAAGAAGATTCTTAAAGAGATGAAACTGCTGTGCCTGAAAAAGAATGTCGCGATGATCTTCATTTCGCATGACGTGTCGCTGGTCGGACAGCTGTGCGAGAGGGTGGCTGTCATGTATCACTCTTCTATTGTCGAGATGGGAAATGTCGATGACATCCTCACGTTTCCTCTCCATCCCTATACTGCAGCTCTTTTGGCTGCAGTCCCGAAAATAGGGAAAAAAGAGACCGTCGCCGCTATCTCGGGCGACAGTCTTGCAGGAGATGTGACGGTCGAAGGATGTGATTTCGCCCCGCGCTGTCCGTATGCGAAAGAGGTCTGTCACAAAGAGAAACCTCCTGAGATCTCTGTCGGACAGCGGATCGTAAGGTGCCATTTCCCTCTGTTCGACGGGGTGAAATCTGCACAGCCGGCCTTTATGAACACAAGGGCGATCGATGCGGATAATGTGCTTATGAAGGCATCGTATGTGAAAGTGGATTTCCCGATCTTGAAGACCGGCGGGATTCGTGACACCTTCACTGCTGTGAATGAGGTCTCCTTCGCTTTACGTAAAGGAGAAATATTCGGGATAGTGGGAGAATCCGGGTGCGGCAAATCGACGTTAGCTAAAGCCCTCGTCGGGCTCAATACTCCAAGCTACGGAATGATCGAAGCGTTCGGACAGACGCTTCACACTTCGGGTTTCTCCTATCCTGAATATACAAAGAAGGTGCAGTACGTCTTTCAAGATCCTCTCGGAGCACTCGATCCAAGGATGACGATTCTCGATCAGGTTGCAGAACCTCTTGTTATCCATTCGGTGTGTGATGCCAAAGAGGCTCTTTTGAAAGCCGATCAGATGCTGACCGAATGCGGTCTGCAGAGCTCTCTCTTTCATCGCAAACCGTATAACCTCTCCGGAGGTCAGCGCCAGCGCTCTCTTGTGGCGCGGGCGCTGATAATAGAACCCGAGATACTGATATGTGATGAGCCGGTAAGCGCAATGGATGTGTCGGTTCAGGCTCAGATCATGAACCTGATAAAAGATCTTGCTCACAAGAGGAACATGAGTGTCATCTTCATAAGTCACGATCTGTCGGTCATTTTCAATATGTGTGACACGGTTGCCGTGATGTACAAAGGATCGTTCGTCGAACGATCGGATGTCGACACACTCTTTTTCAATGCGAAACATCCTTATACACAGCAGCTCATCGACTCTATCCAGTCCTTCTCTTCTTCGGAGATTCGGGTGAAAGCCGATGAGTCTCATTCGGTTCATGCCTGTGCTTTCTATGAACGCTGTCCGAAAAGAAAGAGTATCTGTGCTCAAAAATCACCGAAACTAATAACCTGTGGAGTATCACATGAAGTTGCCTGTTTCTACTCATGATCTCGCAGACCGGATCTTCCGGTCTCACCGCTATTTCTGGATAAAGCTGGTAAGGGCCGCCATCACCTCGTTTCTCATTCTGGTTCTTTCCTTCTTCATGATCCATTCGTCGGGCAATCCCGCCCAGATCTTTCTCGGTGGAGAAGCGACACCCGAGATGGTGGCGGCCTTCAATGTCCGCTGGGGTCTGGACCGGCCGCTGCAGATACAGTTTCTTTCCTATCTGCAGCAGGTAGCAAAAGGAGATCTCGGCAATTCACTGCTGCGCGGAGAACCTGTCATCGATATCTTTTTCACCCATCTTCCCGCAACACTCTCCCTGATGATCCCCTGTGCTCTGATTTCGATCACGCTGGGAATCGCTTTAGGATTTGTTGCGGCGATGAAGAAGCAGACGACCATAGATCATCTGATGATGATCGGATCGACAATTGGGTACTCTCTACCCAATTTCTTCTTCGGTGTCCTTCTGATATTCATATTCTCGATCGTCTTGGGGTGGCTTCCTTCGAGCGGAAATGAGACATTAGCCCATTACATCATGCCTGTTCTCACGATCGTCACTGCCGATATTGCGATATTCACCCGCTTCAGCCGTTCGAGTTTCATCGATGTGTATGAACATCCATATATCAACAACTTCAAGGCTCTGGGAGTATCGGAAAGGAGGATTCTGCTGCAGGAGGCTCTTCCCAATGCATCGATCGCACTTCTTTCGATAAGCGGATTCTATGTGGGATCTCTTATCAGCGGAGCGATAGTCACAGAGACGATCTTCAGCTGGCCGGGAATAGGATCTCTTCTTGTCTCATCGATGAAAGCGAGGGATTTCCCCCTCGTTCAGGGTCTCACCCTGATCCTGGGCTTCTCTATCGTTGGAGTCAACCTGCTTGTCGATATTCTGCACGGAATCATCGATCCAAGAATCAGGAAGGGGGGCAAATGAGAATGAAGCGCCGTTATCCTGTCTCCTTTGCAGCGTCGGTTGTATTGCTGCTTCTGTTTGTCCTGCTCGCTCTTGTTCCTCCGCCTCATGATCCGAATGCTCAGAATCTTCAAAAGCGGTTCGTTCCGCCATCTTTCATGGAAGGCGGAGAGAGCGCTTATCTGCTGGGGACCGATTATCTGGGGCGCGATGTCGCATCCAGAATCATGAGAGGGATGAGTATAAGCTTCTTCATTGCACTCGTCGGGACCGTCATCGGTGCGATAGTCGGTATCACGCTGGGGTATCTTGGCGCGCGTTACAAAGGAATAGTCGATGAGATCATCCTCATGGGTATCGATATACAAGCCTCCCTTCCTTTCATGCTTCTTGCCATCGCGTTTCTGTCGATGTTCGACCAGTCGTTCTGGGTTATCGTGATCCTTCTGGGATTCGCGGGGTGGGAAAAGTATGCGAGGCTCACGAGGGCTCTTACTCTGTCAGCTTATCAGGACGGGTATTGTGTCGCGATCCAGTCTCTCGGAGGAAGACCGAAGAGGGTCTTCTTCCGCCACATCCTTCCCAATATCTCCTCCGCTTTGATCGTCAATATGACGCTGAACTTCCCAGGAACGATGATAGCGGAAAGCTCGCTGAGCTTTCTCGGGCTGGGAATCCAGCCCCCGCTGATCAGTCTGGGAAGGCTTCTCGGTGAAGGAAGAGTCTATCTTCTCACCTCCTGGTGGATCACGGTCTTTCCGGGCGTTGTCATCTTTTTGTCTACTCTCGCTATGTCCATCATCGGTGACAGGGTGAGAGATTATCTCGGAGTTCGTTCCTAGGGAGATACGTACTATGAAAATCATGATGTTCGGTTTCGACGGTCTCAGACCCGATTGTGTCACACAGGATGTGATGCCCAATCTCTATTCTTTTCTCGAAAAGAACTGTGAATGTTCCAATGCCCGCTCGGTCTTTCCCAGTGAGACGTATGTGAATCATCCTA
>JAQQAI010000072.1 GCA_028532915.1 Sphaerochaetaceae bacterium | reverse complement strand
CAGACGTGTGCTCTTCCGATCTTTTATACCCAGATCATGAGCATATGCTATGAATCGCTCAAAGAAATCATCTTCAATATTAGGATGAGAATAATGGATTTTTATCCAACGCTCTGTTTCTGCATTCCATATACTGACAGGAATATCTTTAAAGATAGTTTCCGGATATTTTTCAAAATAGAACGGCCAGTAACCGTACATAACCATATTCAGCTGATTGATCTTCTGATCAACACAATCATGAAGATATGCAATCCACTCCTTTTCTCCGAACAGCTGAGAATCAAATCCGATTCTTCCATACCCCGCATACCAGGAGAAGGTGGGTGCAACTGCTCTAACAGGGATTGAAGGATAATCCAGGATATCTACCTGAGATACCGAATAATTGACCTCATCTTGGCTTTCAAGCAATTTGAAAAATGTTGAGAGAGCATAATTCAAACCTTCTTTCGTTTCATATCGGATAACGGCTTCCTTCTCTCCTGTGACTAATTGATATCCTTGTTCTTTAAGTAAAGGAATATCGTTCTGAGTAACATCCTTCAGAGATGGAATCATATTCACAATATAGGATGTCGGAGTTTTATCCGCTGATATTGTAATCAATGACGCATTGAATCGTAAAGAAAGAATCTTTTCAGTCTCTTGAGCAGAGAGAAAGTCTCCTTCCTTGAAATTCACATATACGGATTTAAAGGTTTGCGAATAGCCGCCAATCGGATTAACGACTTTTGGTTCCGGAAAAATCTTGCACATATACTCGCTCCTTAAGAAAAAATGATACGTAGAGTCTTGTTTTCACATCGGGTGTTGCCCCATCAAGACCAGGCAACACCCGTTCCTTCTATTCAGAATTTTATTACAGCCATTTCCAGTTTTCCCAACCGGTAGAAGCAATATTCTCTTTGGTAATGGCTTCCGGTTTTGGTAATTCATAAGAATCCGGAAGATCTTCGCCATTCATCGAAGCCCAGAGAGCTTCCATAGCTGTATAACCGAGAACGACAGGGTCCTGAAGGACTTCACCCAGCCAGGATTCATTACCGTCAGCAAGATATCGGAGAACTTCTTTGTCTCCTGCGATACCGATAAATTTCATCTCAGCATCCCGATCTGCTCCTACAGCAGCATTGTAGGCACCAAGAACTTCAGCGTCATTGTGACCGGCTACCACATCAATGACAGCCTCCCGCTGTAGCACATTCTCCATCAGACTCTGAGCTGAATTTCTATCACCGCCACCGGTGTCACCCTCAACAATGATTCTTGCATTCGGATAACTTTCAAGAACGACTCTCTGGAAACCTTTAAGTCTTGCAGCTGAAACCTCTCCTGAGGTCGGAACAGTGATGAACAACAATGTCGGATCATCTTTTCCGAGTGTATCGAGATAATCCACGGCAATCTCCCCGGAAACTTCACCAAGAGCCACCATATCGTGTCCCACAAAGGTTTCCCACACGATATCTTCCTCTCTCTCAGGTTCCTGTGCATAATCTCCAACAACAAATTTGATATCCTGATTGTTATGAAGTTGAACCATCGTAGGAATCAAAGCAGTAGAAGAAACAGGGAAGATGACTATACCTTTTGCTCCTGCTGTCGCAAGGTTCTCCAATACTTGAATATTAGTTTGGACATCCTGCATTGCATCTTCAAACTGGAATCTGACATTAGCTTCAGGATGATCTTCTGCCCAGTTTTCCATCCCGATCTGCGCTCCGAGGAACCATGCATATTGAAGAGTGAAAATACTCCCTCCAATAAGGATCTGATCATCTTTTTCTTCACTTGCCCCACCAGCGAACAGACTGTTTGCTGTGAATGAGAACACAAGAACAACAGCACAAATAATTGCAATTGTTTTTTTCATTTTTCTTCTCCTTTTAAAGATAGTTTCTATTGCCAATACCCTGGGGTTGTATAAAACGCCATGGGTTGATTGCGTGTATCTAGTCGGCCATATTGAGCGACTATCGGAAGAGAACTTTTTACAACGATCGAGTATTGTTCTTCACGGGGAACTTCAAAACCCTGTAATTGATCCGGATTATCCAGTCTGATGCATAAAACCCTTTCTCCATAAATTTTGGCTTTTATTCCTTTCTTGGGTTCTCTATCAGAAAAGAAAAAAGATAACTCAACCTCTACCGGTACACTATTGACGTTGAGCATGATCAAAGATTCATGACCTTTGATCGGATAATCTCCGGGAGGAGGTAATTCTCCGTCAGGGAATACCCAAAGGTTCTTTCCTATGTTTCTTCCTTTTGTTGTATCCATTGCAAAACCTCTATTAATATTCTTTATTTACCTGCAAAGTATAGAATCGGTTCACTAATTTTGCAAGAAAAAATTTACGTTTTATTTAAATTTTACTTGAAACGTTTTATTGATTTTTCAACAATTCTTTTCTATACTTATTAAAGAATATATGTAAGAGTATTACTGGATGAGGAGCTAATATAGATGGCAACAATAAAAGATGTAGCAAAATTAGCCGGAGTATCAATTGCTAGTGTATCAAACTACTTAAATCACCCAAATCTGGTTGGTTCAGCCAATGCGGCAAAAATAAAAAACGCAATTTCAACTCTGGGTTACAAACAGAACGCGATGGCAAAAAATCTGAAATCAAAACGTTCAAATGACATAGGAATCATCCTTCCTAATTTTGATGATTCTTATTATGCTCAGATTTATCAGGGGATCGAATCCGTGTTTCAGCAAAGTGATTTTTATCTAAATCTGGCGTTTTCCTACGATAATAAAGAAAGAGAGGAAATGATCCTCGACGGCTTTTTAAAAAAACAGATTTGCGGACTCATCCTCATCTCATCAAAGACGGACAGCTGGAAGTTTTACTACGATTCATATATCTCAAAGAATAAACCAATGGTATTACTCGACCGGCAGATCGATAACCTTGATGCCAATATAATCTACTTCGACAATAAAGAAACAATCTCCTTTCTAACAAAGACCCTCATCGAGAAAAACCTAAAGAACATCGTTCTTATCACAGGTCCTCAGGCTTTTCAATGTGAAAGCATGTGTATCGAAGGATTCTCAGAGACAATGAAGAAGAGCAACATTCCGCTGAATCCCGACACTCAGATCGTATCATCAGGAAGCAGCAAGGAAGACTCATTCAAATCAACTGTTGAACTATTTAAGAAAACAGTTCCCGAGGCAATCATCACAACGAGTGAAAACCGAGCAATCGGAATAATCGAATGTATGGAACTTCTCGGATATTCTATCAAGGATATACCGGTACTCACACTGGGAGAAGACCACTGGAACAGGCATACCCACTCTATTGCAACACTTTCGACTATCCGTCCTGCAATCCATATGGGAGAACTCGCAGCAAATATCCTTATCAACCAGATTGACACACCAATCATCAATGAAAACAAACATATTGTGCTGAAAGATAAGATTCTTCAGGAAGAACGACAGGAGCATCCTTTCCTAAAAAAAACAATCAAACCGCATGCAAAATGTGAAGATAAAGGAATCAGGATTCTTCTGCTTGATACTATGCAGGTACATGCATTAACTGGGTTAATGAATAATTTTTACAACATGTATGGTATTAATACTACAATCGAAATCGTATCACACCATCAGTTATATCAGAAAATCCTTGATGACAGAAAAAATGCTGAAAAAGGAAAGGCCTTTGATGTTTTCATGTTTGATATCCCCTGGCTGTATACACTAGCTAACTCAGAAATCCTTGCGGACATCTCTGAATACATCAATAAACCTTCTTTTGACACCTCATTATTCCTCCCGGATTCTTTGGATTACTTCAGTAAATATGACGACAATTATTATGGACTTCCGTTCATGTATGCACCTCAGATTCTCTACTACCGTAAAGATCTGTTTAATGACCCTTTGCTGAAACAGGAATTTGAGCAGATATTCCACTCACAGCTGCGTCCACCAAGGACATGGAAGGAATTCAATGCAATAAGTGAATTCTTTTCTTTCTATACCGAGAAGATTCCTTACGGGACCTCAATCCCTGCGGCTTTTCCCGAATCTCTGGCCCCCGAAATCTACCTAAGAATCTTCTCCGCAGGAGGGAGTGTATTCGATCAGAATAATAAGGTCATATTGAATAAACCGAAGAATCTCAAAGCATATATTGACCTTTTGAAGATCTTCAAATTTGCAAAGCCAAATTTCAGACAGACAGATGATATCGGTGTTGTAAATGATTTTCTCAATGGAGAAACAGCGATGGTTATTACCTACCCGTCTTTCATCAATGAATCCGTCAATGGGCATGCTCAAAAGAAAATCATGTCAAATATCGGATTTGCACAAATTCCGGGTCAGAGCCCTATACTCGGAGGATGGAGTCTTGGAATCAATCAACTGAGTGACCACAAAGATGAGGCTTTTAAATTTCTCTCATGGGCATGTACCGATCAAATCAGTAACCACCTTTCATTACTCGGAGGATTCTCCGCGGTAGAGAGCACATATTCAAATGATGAATTAATAAAACTCTATCCGTGGTTTCCCATTTATCATTCTGCACATAAAAATTCCCGTCCGATTGTCCCTCCCCGAAAAGAAAATGGAGACATCGTTTCGCAGAATATGATTGATGAAATAGTCTGCAAAGGTATCTACTCGCTTATTGAGGAGGATAAAGAAATACCGTCAGTGATAGAAGAAACTCAGCAAGAGCTGGAAAAGCTGTTGCTGAATCAATGATCATTCGTTATATCCGAACGCATACTCGAACCGTACAGAGCCTTTCGCCTTGAGCGTTTTCACCTTCTTCAAAGCCCTTTCGATGTTCTTTCCCTCAGGACCGGCAGTCGCTGGAAGAGCGAATCCGTTCGCACCTCTGTCGGCGTTATGGGTCATCCACATCACGGTGTGATCCAATCCTTTTGTCTGCTGGGACACCCAGCGGCTGCTTCCGTCCTCTTTTCTCAGAGTGCTGATGAACTCATCATCTGTTTTATGACTCAGAACTGCCACAACTTCCGGGTCGAACACATCATCATCGGAAAGACTCAGCAGCTGATCAGGTTCCTGTGCATATGGACCG
>JAQQAI010000071.1 GCA_028532915.1 Sphaerochaetaceae bacterium | reverse complement strand
GGAACTGGAAGAAGACGGACTGGTGATCCGCCGGGTATATGCCGAGGTTCCGCCGAAAGTGGAGTACAGCCTGAGCAAGAAAGGAGAAACTCTCCGACCCGTACTCCTTGCTCTGAGAGACTGGGGTGTCGGGCATGTGTTTGGAGAGCCGGCAGATAGAAATTAAGAACATTTTATACGGAATTTGAAAGGTGGAGTAATTGCAGGAATTCGGCTGCAATACTCCGCCTTTTTCTTTTTTAGAAGGGTGATTGTTTGTAATCATTTGACCGCCGGTAAATATTCTCAATAGTCCTTTCACTGCATTGAGAAATATTAATTCTTGGTAATTATTGAATATAGTCGTACAATAATTAGAACATCTGCTTATAATATTTGCCCAAAAAACGTTGACAATCTTGTTGTCTATGATAGTATTTAGTTGCTACTCATACTATGAGAAGTAGTAAAAACTTTGGAATAAATAAAAGGAGAGTGTTATGAAAAAGTTATCTATTGCAGTGGTATTGGTAACATGTATTTTCTCATTAAGCCTTTTTGCCGCAGCTCAGGGAGAAATGCCTGTTACTTCAGATTCGATGGAATTGACCCCCGCAACATATTCATGGACGGCCGGGGGAATGGGCGGTGGCTGGTATACTCAGGCAGGCGGGATGTCGGCGATCGTGAAGAATAATGTGCCTGAGATAACAATCAAAGTCATTCCCGGCGGAGGAACCGTGAATCCTGCCAAACTCAATGCAGGTCAGGATGATTTCGGTTGGGGGGTCGGATATGTTGATAAGGCAGCCTTCAATGGCACAGCACCCCTGTTCGAACAGAAGCATCCTAATATCAGAGGACTCGCAGGTAACTTCAGTGTTGACTTCTATCATTTTCTTGCTGCTGAATCAACTGGCATAACTACAATTGATGAACTGGTAGAAAAGGTTAAAGCCGGCGAAAAAATCAATCTTGCCGGACCGATGGTCGGAACCAGTGAGAGAGCTCTGACATCATTCTTATTCGATTATTACGGGATTTCTTATGAACAGATAGAAAAGAACGGCGGAAGAGTTATCTATGCTGCCTATGGTGATATGGTCAATCTCTACAAAGACCGCCATGTTGATTATGTGATCGCATGTCTCGGACTTCCGGGATCTGCGATAACAGAGATGTGTATTTCAAGAGATTCTATTCTTCTGGAAGCCAGTGATAAACTGGTGAAGTATTCTGCAGAGACTTACGGAACAGTCGCATTTGATACAGGTTTGAATAAAATTCCGGCAGGGACATATAAGGGTATCGATTCTGATACTCAGGCGATAGGTCATTCGACAGAGATAATCGCAAAGGTTGATCTTCCGGAAATAGTTGCTTACAACTTCGTGAAAACACTGATGGAAAACATCGATGAAGTAAAATCTCTTAATCCTTCCTTCCAGAAGTATTTTTCAAAGGAGGTTGCTCCTAATACAATGGTCCCGCTGCATCCGGGAGCTGAACGATACTACAGAGAAGTGGGAATTATCGAATAAAAATCTATTTGACATGAAAAGCGGGGGATATCGGAATATTCCCCGCATTGTAAGTATGGAGTGATAAAATGAGAGAATTGAAAGGATGGGTGAAACCTCTTGTAAGCATAGCTTTGGTCGGGGTCGCCCTGTTTCACTTGTATACAGCGGTCTTCGGAGTATTTCAGCCGAGAATTCAAAGAGGAGTGCATCTGATGGTTCTGCTTCCTATGTCCTTCATGTTATATCCGGCGACAAAGAACTCTCCTAAAGAAAGGCCATCCTTGTTTGATTGCATATTCGCCATATTAGCCGTTCTACCGCCTATCTATCTTATGTTTATGAATAACGCATTAAACCTCAGGCTGGAACTGTTCGATCCTGTAACTCCCCTGCAGACAATATTGGGCTGGATCAATATTCTGCTCATAATCGAGGCTGTACGCAGAACTGTCGTTCCAGCCATGGCGATACTGATAGGAGCGTTCTTCGTGTATCTGTTTATCGCTCCGTTTCTTGGTGGGATTTTTTATTCGAAACCTATGGATTTGTCGCGTATCGCAGAAATAAACTATCTGATCACCAGTGATGGAATCTACGGATCTATAGTAGGGGTTACAGCGACCTTCGTTGCGGTCTTTGTAATCTTCGGAGCTTTTATGCAGAACACCAAGACGGGAGAATACTTTACAAATCTGGCAGTTTCTCTTGCAGGAAAAAGTGCCGGAGGTCCGGCAAAGATCGCTGTGATTTCATCAGGTCTGTTCGGATCGATAAGTGGTGTGGCCGCTGCGAACGTATATGCCACAGGAGTTTTCACAATTCCACTGATGAAAAGGCTTGGGTACCGTTCCCAGTTTGCCGGGGCAGTGGAATCGGCTGCCAGTACCGGAGGGCTTATCATGCCTCCGATAATGGGAGCAGGAGCCTTCGTGATGTCTGAAATCACAGGAATCGCATATGTTCATATTATCAAAGCAGCAGTATTGGGGGCTATCTTTTATTATCTGAGCATACTAGTACGTGTACACTTCGTCGCTAAAAAGGAAGGGTTGCGCGGTATGGATGAAAGTGAGGTCATTCCAATAAAACAGATATTGAAGGATTCGTACCAATTGATTCCTCTGATTCTTCTGGTGATCTTCCTCGTGATCGGATTCTCGCCCTTCATTGCGGCAGTGTATGGAATTCTCGCTACATTTTTGCTCACATTCCTCCGGAAAGAAACAATCATGGGACCGAAAAAACTATGGGCGACATTCGAATTGTCTGGAAGGAATCTGATCATGCTGGCAGTAAGTTGCGCAGGAGCCGGTATGGTGATCAGTATCGTGACGAACACAGGGCTTGCTCTCGGAATCGCTTCGGTCATTCAATCCTGGTCTAGAGGTATACTCCTACCGGCACTGATACTGATAATGTTCACCTCCATTCTCATGGGAATGGGAATGCCTGCAACACCGGCTTACATTGTTGCTGTCACCATTGGAGGTCCGGCACTGCAGGCGATGGGAATAGAAGTTCTTACTGCTCATCTGTTCGTCTTCTATTTTGCGATTTTGGCGGAGATCACCCCTCCTGTGAGCATTGCGAGCTACTGCGGAGCTGCGATTTCAGGAAGTGATCCGCTCAAGACAGGGTTCGAAGCTCTCAGATTGGCCATCGTCGGTTTCATCATTCCCTATATCTTCGTATTCAATCCCGCTTTGCTGCTGAAAGGATCCTTTGCTCAGATCCTGTCGCTTGTCATCATTGCCGTTTATGCCGTTTTTACTCTTGCAGCAGCCTTCAGGGGCTATTTCCATCGGGTGCTGAAAATCTGGGAGCAGGCTCTTATGGCATTGGTCTCGATTGTGCTTATAATCGCGGGATGCACTCGGAAAATTATGAATAATCAGATGGTGGAGACTGTGATATTCACCTCGGCAGTCGCGATAATCGCGATTCTGTCGGTGAAGAAAATCAGAAGGTTAAGATCACAAACTGTCGTTTAATAGATGAAAATTCTGAAACTGAGTGTTTCAATTCTGAAGGTGATCAGGGTATGACTCGGAAAAGCAGATAAAAATTACACAATATCGTTTAATTTGATTTCATGTATGATCGTCGGATGATTTTTGGTCCGATGCATGATTGCAATCTGGTGGAGATATGTATGAACAATACTTTTGATACGATAATAATCGGGGGTGGCATCATAGGTCTATCGTGCGGTTATTATCTTTCCAGAAAAAAGAAACGGGTACTGGTACTCGATGCTAAGGGGTTTGCAGATGGTGCCAGTGGTGCATGTGATGACATGATACTCTTTCAATC
>JAQQAI010000070.1 GCA_028532915.1 Sphaerochaetaceae bacterium | reverse complement strand
CACTTTGCCGCCGTCGACATCGGCGAAGGGATCGACCTTGTCCAGATACGGATAGATTGGAACGACAGTCCCGAGATGCCGGTCCTGCTCTCTCTTTGCCAGATCCTTAAGGAAGTTCTTTCTGTAGCCGCCTTTGGTTCTGTAGGAAGTCTGCTTTTTCCCCTCTTTCTTTTCGGAGGAATCATAACGGTCACTGTAGTACCTCTTGGTATACGAATATCCGCGGTATGCGTAATAGCGTCCGCCCGAATAGTGACCTCCCATTTTCGATTCGATCACTCCGTTGAAGATGACACCAAGAATATTGACTCCACCGAGATTCAGGTTATCCACGAGCTCCTGCAGGGCTCCTTTGGTGGTGATTCCCGCTCTGACGTTGATGGCAAGACCGTCAACATGCTTTGCGATAGCCATGAGTTCCGAAGCGAACAGCAGTGGCGGTGTATCTATGAGAATGTAATCGTATGTATCAAGCAGATAATCAATGAGGGCAACGTATTGCGGCGAATTAAAGATCGCCGAAGGAAGCGGCGGCAGTACTCCGGGCGGAAGGAGGTGCAATGTGGAGACCTTCTTCAGAGGCTGAACGATAACCTGTTCGACGGGAATTCCTTTGGTGATGACATCAACAAGTCCGCTAGGAGCTTTGCGGTGATTGAAGAAAGCACCCACCTGAGGCAGCCGCAGGTCTCCGTCGATCAGAAGGACTTTCTGACCATTCATCGCCATGGATGTCGCTATATTGATCGCCACTGTCGTCTTACCTTCCCCCATTCCGGCACTGGTGATACTGAATACGCGCTGACTCTGCTGCAGTGTTCCGAATGTGATGTTGTTCGCTATGAGTTTATAACGCTCGGATTCGAACGATAGAGGACTGTTGTTGACTATGAGGGAAGGATACTCTTCTTCATTGTCATACGACATCAGGGGGATCCACCCGAGAAGAGGACTGGTTGGACCGACGATCTTTTTGATCACCGACTCGTCTTTGATCGTGATATCGGCCATCTCCCGCAAAATTGCCAGAAGGACTCCCAGAGCGACACCGAGAAGTACGGCAACAGCAAGGATCAGCATCACGTTGGGGCTGACCGGAATATCCTTTATCATAGCGGGATCGACGACGGTCACCGAGCCTACTACGGCGGCTTCCGCGATTCTCACCTCTTCAAGGAGTTCCATAAGGCGCATCCTCAGAGCTTCATACACTTCCACTTCACGCTGAAGATCCAGCAATGTCCGCTCGAGCTGAGGCAGTTGGGACAATTCTTCGGCAAACGAAGATTCTATTCCGGAAAGAACCTCTATCTCCGCTTCCGTGAGAAGCAGCTGATGGAACACCTTACCGTATTCTCTTGCAGCGAGAGCTACAGAGGAATCAACAGGATTGATCGGGGCGAGGAGGGTTGTGATCCTGTCGAGCATATCCTTTTCCGAGATGCTCAGAGAATTTTCGAGTTCGTACAGACGGACACTGTTTTCAGGGACTCCTTCGGCGATCGCTTCATACAGAACCATCTCTTTCAGAAGATTCTCATAGGATTCCAGGATAGATAAGAGCTTCTCATCCTCTCTGATCTGCTGTGAAGATAGATACATCCCTTCCGAGGCATCCATCACTGCCCGATAGCCGTTCGATGTGATCACAGCTTCCTGCTTCTGAAGCATCAGCGGCTCTCTGCGCAACTGAAAATAAGCGATCTTCTCGCTCAGCAGTTTGCTTTTGTCGCTGAGCTGAATATAGTTGCTTTCTTCACGGAAGGTTCCCAGCTGATCTGCAGCCCGCTTGAGCTCCTGCTCGTTCAGAGGGATCTGAGACTGGATGAATTCCTTCTGGACGGTTTTGGAATTCCTCGCGATCGATCCGAGAAGATCATCATAACTTTCGGCTATGGCGTTGGCGAAGTCACGGGCGAAGACCTTGTTCTGATCCCTCACGGTTATCCTGACTATGTTGGTGTCTTTCACTGTAGTGACGCTTGTTCTCTCTTTGATATTCCCGAGTACTGCGGGATCAGTGTACGACTCTCCGTCTTCAGTGACATATTCGCTCAGATCCAACCGCTCCAGAGCCTGATTGATATTAGTCCTGCTCAAAGTCAGTTCGACTTCAGTCGATATATTCTGAGTATTCTGCCCCAGCAGCATACTCTCAATATCAGTCCCCTTCTCCAGAGAATCGACGAGAAGAGTGACTTCTGATTCATACATGGGCGTGACAGTCTGAAGATATGCGACAGCTCCCGCCATTACTACCACGAACGTGATAACTATCCAGATAAACCGGACCTTCAGGATGTGAAGTAGTTCGGTGATACTCAACCCTTCCTGCTCTCTATCGTATTCATTCGGTGTTTCAGTAAACGTATCCAATATAATATCTCCTAAAATTAATCACTAAGGCTGGCAATATCTACGATGATCGCGACGATCGTGGCAACCAGAGATGTGATGGTAACGGTGGTGGCAAGGTTCAGACCGTTCACTGCCTGAAATGTATTCAGTTTAGCGGTCACGATAGATTCGGGAGGAATCACCGAATCAGTATCAAGACGATTACCATCCTTGTCCAAAACCGAGAACGACCCGTTTCTGTTCTTGCTCGGATCGAAACCTCCGGCCAGGTTAAGGTAGTATTGAGCATTCTTATCAGGTATGTAGGGATATGTGCCGGGATTCAGGACTCCGCCTGCAACATGCACGAACAGCTGGCTGAACGGAACGATGAAAGAGTCTCCCTCCTGAAGAGTCAAAGAAGTATCCTCGACATTCTCTCCGAGAAGCAGACTCTCCGCATCGATCGGAATGATGGTATCTCCCCGTTTGAGATACATGTTTGCCAGATCGCTCACACTCGTGAACCGGGAAGAGATATTCTGGAGCATCTTCTGTACAGACTCGCCCGGATAGAACTGGTAATAGACCTTACGTGAAGATGATATCATATCGGTCGTAGTCTCATCCTCGAAGGAGACAGCACCTTCGATGGAAACGGCTTTTGTTGCGGGGATAAAAGAGTTGACGAAGACTGTGTCGAAATCTTCGAGGATAAAAGAATCAACCTGAGTATCCGGAACGCTCAGAACTTCGATCTTCTGATCTTCATTATATCTGCGGATGGTGAAATTTCTGCTGTCACCGCTGGGAAGCAGTCCCTTGCCGTATCTGGCGACCACCTCTGAAAGGGTCTGTTCTTCTTCGATCTGGTAGGTCCCGGGACGTCTGACCTCTCCGAGAACAGTAACGGTCGTGTCACTCGGGAACAACGTTATTACATCGCCGGCCTTCAGAAACGGATTCTGAGAAAGATCGCCCTCTCTGAGAGCGGCGTACGGATCATATTCGTTCGTCTCTCCATGATATCCGGTAACCAGCACTCTACGTGTGGAGGCATAATCGGAGGCATAGGAAAGAACCTCAGAAAGGCGGGAGAGTCCCCAGCAGGGAACCTGTACCGTTCTGGTGACCTCCCCTTTGACTGTCACATAAAAGGAACCCACGTGAATCAGACTGACTTGAGGATTGGAGAACGGAAGATAGGTTTTAACCAGATCTTCGATGGCGGTCCTGCACTGTTCAAAATTAATACCATTCACGTCGACCGAACCGAACTGGGGAAGTGAGATCTTATAAGAACTGCTTACCTGAACTACAGCACTTTTCATCTGATTCGCATCGGTGTAGGTCAGCTGAAGCTGATCTCCCGGGGTCATAGGATAGTCAGGCTGACTCATGGCTCTGATCACCCGTTCGCTCACCTCGACTTCATCGATCGTATTTGATGCGACACCGGACAGTCCCAGCTGGCCGACAAAAGAGTTATCGGCAGACAGGGATGTCTCAACATCGTCCGCTCTCGAATAGAGAGGAGACTGAATAATCACGGAAGAGCTTGCAGCACTCAAACCCAGTGTCAGAACACACATCACCACTAAAATACAGGACATATATCTTTTCATAGATTACCTACTTTTAATGTAAACAAATTACATCCCAAAAAGTATCATGTTTCTGTTTATCAAGTAAAGCATGATTTGAAGAATCATTATGCACTAAGAACGATTTTTAGGTATATATATGCAATTATCTATTTGACACCCATTGTGCTTATAGCATAAACTTTGCTTCGTGAAGGTAAAGCCTCACGATAATATCATAAGGAGTAGTGGTATGAAAAAACTTTCTGTATTACTGGTGTTGTTACTTGTAATCACGGTATCGGCGTTTGCTCAGGGTCAGACGGAGATGAGCGAAGAAACTGATGCACCGTTCAAAGTCGGAGTCATCTATGTCAGCTCACCCGGAGATTTCGGGTATTCCTATATGCACGATATGGGCACTAAAGCGGCAGAAGAGTATTTTGGCGACAAAATAGAAGTCATCAGAATGGAAAATGTCCCTGAAAATGACAGTGCTGCACGGGCACTCGAGCAGCTTGTTGATGAAGGTTGCAAGATAATCTTCGCAAACTCATACAACTATCAGGACTATGTTCTTCAGGTAGCTAAAGAGAATCCTGATGTCTATTTCGAGCACTGCTCGGGATATCTGTCAAACGAGAACATGTCGAATTACTTCGGAAGAATGTACCAGATGCGTTATCTTTCAGGTATGATCGCAGGAAAAATGAGTCCTACCGGAAAACTCGGTTATGTGGGAGCTTTTGCGATTCCTGAAGTTATCCGGGGAATCAATGCTTTTACCTTGGGTGCAAGAGCAGTTAATCCTGACGCGACGGTTACTGTCGTGTGGACGAACACATGGTTTGATCCGAGTCTCGAAAGACAGGGAGCCATGGCATTGCTCGACCAGGGTGTCGATGTGGTCGCACAGCATCAGGATACCACTGAACCTGCAAAGGCTGCCATTGCTGAAGGCAAATATGCAATCGGCTATAATGCAGACTTCAGAGCAATCACAGAAAGCGACAATGTTCTTGTCTCACCGATGTGGGACTGGGGCAACTACATGATCCCCGAAATTCAGGCAGCTATGGACGGCACATGGGAAACCCAGTCATACTGGGGCGGTCTGGAGGATGATATGATCAGCCTCTCACCTGTCAGCCCTCTTGTTCCTGCAGACTTCGTCGCACAGGTCGAAGCAGCAAAAGATATGATCGCTGCCGGTGAAATGGATGTTTTCTGGGGAGAAATCAAAGATAACGAAGGAAATGTACGTCAGGCAGCCGGCGAAAAGATGAGTGATGCCGACATGCTTTCCATGGGATGGTTCGTCGAAGGAGTCATCGGCTCAACGAATTAGTTCTATTTGCATACGCTCAAATGGGCAGACTCTCTTGTCTGCCCATTTTTTAATTGCTCAGAAAAAAATCTTAAGATATAAAGGCAATATACAGATGGAAAGAGAAAAAACCGATGTTGCAGTTGTAAACATGCAGCATATCACAAAGCATTTTCCGGGAGTGCTTGCGAGTGATGATGTTTCACTGGAGCTTTATCCGGGTCAGGTTCTTGCACTTCTCGGCGAAAACGGTGCAGGCAAGAGCACTCTGATGAACATGCTTGTCGGGCTCTACCGCCCCGACAGCGGCTCTATTTATATCAGAGGTGAACTGCAGGATATCCAGAGTCCTCAGGATTCGATGGCATTAGGAATCGGAATGGTCCACCAGGAATTCATGCTGGTAGGAAATATGAGTGTTCTGGAAAATATTGTACTTGGTCTGAAGGATCTTCCTTTTGTCCCCAAAATTGACCAGATACGGAAACGTATCATCGAATTGAGCAGTCAGTACGGACTGAAGGTCGACCCTGATGCGATCGTTCATGACCTCAGCGTAGGTGAACAGCAGCGTGTCGAGATTCTCAAACTCGTCTACCGCGGTGCTGATATTCTTATTCTGGACGAACCGACCGCAGTTCTCACACCGGGTGAATCGAGAGACCTGAACAAAATCATCAAAAAAATGCTCTCCGAGGGTAAATCGGCCATATTCATCACTCACAAGATGGACGAAGTCATCGCATTCTCTGATAAAGTACAGGTTCTGAGGCGGGGAAAAACCGTCAATATCTGTGATACAGCATCGGTAACCCCGAAAGATCTTGCCAATATGATGGTCGGACGCGATGTGCTGTTCACTCTCGACCGTTGTGCATTCAATCCGGGTGAACCGAGACTCGCGCTCGATCATGTCACTGTCGACAACCCTAACGGATCAAGACCGTTTCTTGATGATGTCTCTCTGGAAATCCGCAGGGGGGAGATCCTCGGCGTCGCAGGAGTAGCCGGGAACGGTCAGACTCAGCTTACCGAAGTCATCACGGGATTGCTTAAAGTCCCTGAAGGCAGAGTCCTTATCGACGGAAAGGATATGACCAATGCATCACCGCTTTCTGTGATCAGAGCCGGGGTTTCACATATTCCGGCAGACAGAGGGGCGATGGGTGTTGTCGGAGATATGAGTGTCGGTGATAATCTCGCTATGAAAAAATACCGGACCCAGGAAATCAGTCACGGACCCGTGGTGAAACGGTCGCTGCTCCGGACTTTTGCAGACCGTCTGATCAACAGGTTCGTCATCAAGACACCGAATCAGGACACTTCGGTCAAATTCCTCTCGGGAGGGAATATCCAGAAGACTATTCTGGCAAGAGAAATCGATTCGTGCGGCGGGATTCTCATAGCAGTCTATCCCTCCAGAGGTCTCGATGTCGGAGCTACCGAAGCGGTGCGTCAGAATCTTATTGCACAGCGGGACAGCGGAAACGCAGTTCTTCTCGTGTCGGAGGAGCTGGAGGAACTTCAGATGGTCGCCGACCGGATTGCCGTAATGTTTGAAGGAAAGATCATGGGTATAAAAGATGTCAAAGAGACAAATACCGAAGAATTGGGATTGATGATGGCAGGTTTTGGAGGTAAAGCATGAGACTGGCACTTGAAAAAAGAGATAAAAAATCGAACTCCATAGCCTTCATGGTCCCCCTCATCTCCTTCATCGTCTCGCTTCTCCTCGGGGCTATCGTTCTGGTGGCATCCAAGGCGAATCCTTTCGAGGCATATGCGGCAATGGCGAGGGGTGCCTTCGGTAACGCACGAAGACTCCAGTATACGATCGTAGAGGCGATTCCTCTTCTTCTGTGCGGACTGTCGGTAGGAATAGCTTTCAGATTGAGATTCTGGAACATCGGAGCGGAAGGACAGTATGTCTGGGGTGCCATAGGAATCACCTGGGTCATGCAGTTCTGGACATTTGTTCCCGATGCTATGCTTCTTCCTGTCGGTCTGGTCGTCGGTATGATATTGGGAGCTCTCTGGGCCGGGATTCCGGGAGTACTCAAAGCCCAATGGTCGGTTGACGAGACCTTGACGACTCTCATGCTCAACTATGTGGCCATCGGATTTGCCGAATATCTGTATATCAAAGCATGGAAGGCTCCTTTAGGAAATCTGGGAACTCCGGTATTTCCCGACAGTGCAGCATTCTCCACTGTCTGGGGTAAAATTCATGGAGGTTTGTTTATAGCACTGGTACTGGTTGTGATACTCTGGTTCGTTCAGTACAAGACCCGTTGGGGATTCGAACTGAACATGATCGGAAAGAACCCTACTGCAGCAAAATACCAGGGGGTCTCAATCAGACGCAATATCATTCTCGCACTGCTGGTATCCGGAGCTATCGCGGGTCTGGCCGGTTCGATAAACACCGCGGCTATAGCTCACAGGCTGACAAAAGGGGTCAACTCGGGATATGGGTTCACAGGGATCATCATCGCATGGATGGCCCATCTGAACCCCTTCGCATCAATCGTCGTTGCTATCGTCATGGCGTCACTGACTACAGGGGCAGCCGCCCTTCAGATAGCGATGAAACTTCCCGAGTCCATGGGAGAAGTCTTACAGGGACTGGTTCTCATCCCTCTGCTTGCCGGATCGATATTCAATGAATACCGGCTTATCGTGATTCGTAAGGAGGCTGCAAAATGAACCTTGATTTCATCACAAAATTACTAGCTGCGACAATCGCAATGGGAACAAGTCTTACCTATGCTACCGTCGGAGAGATCTTTACTCAGAAATCCGGTGTGCTCAACCTCGGAATGGAAGGTATCATGCTCATGGGTGCCTTAAGCGGGTTTGCTACAGCTCTCGCTTCGGGAAATCTTTATTTCGGAATAGTCATCGCGATGCTCACAGGAGGCCTGCTCAGTCTGATACATGCATTCTTGTGTATCACCATGAGAGCGAATCAGGTTGTAAGCGGTCTGGCGATCACGATGTTCGGTACAGGACTGGCCAACTTTCTGGGACAGAGACTCGGTCCTGCTTCCAACAACTACAATCTTGTCGGTATGAATCTCACCTCGAAGTTCGAGAATATCGCTATACCTTTTCTACATAAGATACCGGTCCTCGGGGCGCTGTTCGATGTGAGCATCCTGACCTATTTCCTCTATCTTCTTCTTCCGTTCAGCTGGTTCTTCATGTACAAGACAAAACATGGTCTTGCAGTGAGGTCCGTGGGAGAATCTCCCAGAACCGCTGCGGCCATGGGGCTCAATGTCCCGAAGATCCGGTATATCTATACGACAATCGGAGGAATGCTCGCAGGTCTCGGAGGTGCATGCCTATCGCTTTCATTCACACCGAGCTGGAACGACGGAATGACAGGCGGGAAAGGATGGATCGTAATCGCGCTGGTCATCTTCGCCACATGGAATCCGGGCAGAGCCGTGATCGGGACTCTGGTCTTCGGAGGTATCACCTCGCTGCAGTTCTCTTTACAGGCAGCCGGAATAAAAATGGTGATCCCGACCCAGTTTCTGGCGTTTGCTCCCTACCTTATCACCTTCTTCACGCTCTCTATCATGACGATTCTGAATCAGAACAAGAAGGGATCTTTCTCGGCTCCTTCGGCGCTGGGAACGCCGTTCGCTATAGACGACAAATAATTACAGAGGGACCGGGCTGCAAAGCCGCAGTCCCTCCTTCAAAATTAGAGGTGAAACCCTTGTCATAACCGGGTAGGTCAACTATGATAACCTCATGAAAGATGTAATACTCGGTGCCGGGAAACGGGGCACTTTGCTTGCACGCCATCTCATCCAGGAAAAGAGAGATGTCGTCATCATCGAATCTGATCCCAAACGTGCAAAAGAGATTCAGAACAAACTCGACTGCATGGTTGTGATAGGATCTGGAACCGATATTGAGAAGCTGAAAGAGGCTGAGGTACAGAAGGCCTCTTCTTTTGTTGCCGTTACCGACAGCGATGAGGTGAACCTGGTGGCATGCGGGCTGGTTGAGACGATCGAGACAAAAGTCAACACCATAGCGGCTATCAGGAATTTGACATACACAGGAAAAGAAGGACTTCCTTCCACTGTTCTGGGAATCAACTATATCGTAAATCCGGAGGCCGAAGCCGCCAAGAGCATTTTCAACATCATCGACCACGGAGTCTTTCATGACGTGGTGGTCACCTTCAACGAAAGCTCCATGGCTCTGTACAACATCCATGTTGGAGACCGCTCCCCTTTCGCACGTCAGAATGTCGCAAACTGCAGAACTAGTCTCAAAACCGAATTCGTCATAGCCGCTATCAATCGTCACGGCGACGGAATCGTCCCCTCGGGAAATACCGTAATCTATCCCGGAGATATACTGAGTATTGTGGTTTTCGATAACGATAAGGATACGCTTCTTACCCTGATCGGTCAGAAAAAGCTCGTTCCAAAGAAGATCATCATCGTCGGAGGAAGCAAGATCGCCCGATTTCTCCTGAAAGATTTCTCGCCCGGCTTCCATAAGAACATCACGCTTGTGGAACAGGATCCTCAAGTTGCCCAGACATTCGCAGACCTTTTCCCCAACATACTTGTGGTCCAGAGCGATATCACAGATGAATCGATCTTCGAAGACGAAAGATTTTCGTCCTATGACCTGCTCATCAGTGTCACCGACAATGACGAACTTAATGTAATAACCTCCAGTTATGCCAAACAGGTCAGTGTCCAAAAGACGATTGCTCTGATCAAAAACAACAACAACTATGTCCGTCTTGCATCACACATGGGTATCGATTCGGTCATCAGTGTGAGCGAAGCGACCGTCGATTCTCTGCTGAAATATCTGAGAGGATCTCACGTTTCCTCGGTTCATTCTCTTTTCGGCGGTCAGTTCGAGATATTCGAGTTTGTGATCAGTTCGACTATGGCTGTCAGCGGCAAGAAGATCAAAGACATTAATATGAGAAACAAAGGGGTAATCGCGGGGATTACCTCCAAAGGGAAGAATCTCATTCCCACCGGTGCCTACAGAATCGAACCGGGCGATATCCTTATCGTCTGTGCAGGAAGGGAAAACATCGGTTTTATTTCACAAATCTTTGCATAGAGGCTTTTCTTCATGAATTGGAAACCGATTTTACGATTATCAGGAACCATGCAGGGGATCATAGGTATCTTCATGCTCATCCCCACCCTCATGGCGGCGTATCTGGGAGAATGGGAAGCATTCAGGGCGTTCATCGTCTCTCTGGCGATCATAGCCGTATATCTTACGATAATCTTCATGATAGGAAAGAATTGGAGATCGAAGAGCCTGTCGATACGGGATGTGTATCTTTTTGTCTCCCTCACATGGATAGTAGCAAGCGCTCTCGGAGGAATTCCTCTTTTTCTTACTCATACCACCAAAGATTATACAAGTGCATTCATGGAGATCATGAGCGGATTCACCACCACGGGGCTGACCACACTCTCGGATATCGAAGCATCCTACCGCTCGGTCCTCTTCTGGAGATCACTGACTCACTGGCTCGGAGGGATGGGAATCGTTGTCCTCTTCGTAGCCCTGTTGCCGCTTGTCGGTGTTGAAGGGTTTCAACTCTTCGGTGCTGAGGCCGTCGGCCCCACCAAGAGCAAGCTGACACCGAAGATAAAGAATACCGCCTTGATTCTCTGGCTCATCTATCTCGGAATGACCCTTCTCGAAACTCTTCTGCTGAGACTGGGAGGACTGCCTCTATACGATGCGCTAACGGTGACCTTCGGTACTGTCGCTACCGGAGGGTTTGTAACAAAGAATGCCTCCATCGGATTCTACAACAGCGCATACGTAGATGTCGTCGTCACAATATTCATGGTAATGGCGGGGGTGAATTTCTCTCTTTATTTCGCTCTTATCAGAGCCCGTTTCACGGCCGTCGTGAGTGATATCGAATTGAGAGTCTATCTTTCGATCTTCTTCATCGCCACTATGATCACTACGATCGCTCTTGTATTGAGCCATACATATGCGACATTCCCTACTGCCTTAAGATACGGAGCCTTCCATGTAGCATCGATACTGACAACGACAGGATATGCGACCACAGACTACGGTCTGTGGCCTTCTATCACCCATGCGGTGCTGATGTCGGTTATGTTCATCGGGGGGTCTGCCGGATCAACCGGAGGAGGGATCAAAGTCACCAGATGGATCACTATGTTCAAGGTGGGAGTACTTAACATCAAATCTCTGCTGCACCCGAAGGGTATTTTCTCACTTCAGACCCAGAACGAGAGGATTCCCTGGAAGACTGTCAATTCTATCGCGGGATTTGTGACCATTTACATCGCTCTCGTGCTGGTATCGACGATCGTCGTCGCATCAGCCGGCTATAACCTTCTTTCATCGTTCGCAGCCGCTCTGATAAGCGTAGGAAATATCGGACTCGGGCTGGATGCGGTAGGTCCTGCGGGAACGGGTTTCGGACCTATGCCGTCGTACGTCAAATGGTTTCTTTCGCTGATGATGCTCGCGGGAAGACTGGAGATCTACACAGTCTTTTCGATCTTCACCCGTACCTTCTGGAGAAGATAGCCGTTCAATGTACCTTGTTGGTGAAATAGAACCGAACCTTGCGCACTGTAGCCGAAGCAATGAGAAACAGCAACAGCAGAACTGAAACGATCGCCACGCTTTTCGACCAGCTCAACATATTCTGATGTTCGATCAGCCGCTGAGAGAAGAAATCTCCGGCGACAGTCGTGATCGATGCACAGAGGATAAGAGAGAGTACGAGATCTCCCATCGACGGATTGCCGAAATGAAAACGCAGATAGAGAAGTCCGAGACAGACGATTGCTGTGACGACAGTCGGCAGACCGATCGGTACAAACCAGTACAGTCCTTTTCCATCGAACAGATCAATAACAAAAAGAGATGCAATCACTGCGCAGATCATGATGACGGCTTTTTTCAAAGGTGCAATCTTCCCTCTATGGAAAGGAAAGACTGCAAGAATATAGTAGAGAAAAACACCCGCAGCAGCAAAAGGAGACCAGGAAAGAGACCCGTCGAACACGTCGATAGCAAGAAGGATCACAAAGGTGTTAGCTGAAAAGAGTGTTGAGATTCTCACATATTCTGGTTTCCCGAACAGAAGGATATAGAAATATAGACTGCCGAGAGCAACACACATGATCGAAAACCATGGAGAGAAGGAGTCTTTCAGGACTATGCCGGAGATCACCAGTGTAACTATCGCGATTCCGATGAAAGTCGAAGCAAGCTCTATAAGTCCTTTCCGTCTCTTATCGAGTCTGGGGGACGGGAAATTATGCGGCTGTTCATTATCGGGCGGGAATAATTCATTCTCTTTGGTTCCTATGATCTGCGGCGGTGCTACGACCTTTCGATTGCATAGTGGACATCGGGTAGTTCCGGGAGCAAGTTTTACTCCGCATTCAACACAATAGGCCATATCGTTCTCCTTTATGATTTATCACGATTGGACGAGATTTCAACCTGTAATCCCTTCTCGACCAATGATGTGAATAATGTTCGTTCAAAGTCGGTATTATCAGTCAGAAAGCTGGTAACATTAATAATCACATTTCCGTTCACCCCCACTCCTGAGAGGGAGAACTTGTTGACTTTACTGGGAGCGAGATAAAAATCGACTCTCTCGACCACCTCTTTCATCCCATCGGGAAGCGTCACATTCCCGAGGTTGCTGAAGACGGAGCTGTAGGTGGCATCCCCGTATGAATCACTGAACAGTTTCATCAGAGGTCGTTTAAGCAGATTGGGAGCATATCTGATGAACGGAAGCCTTCTGCCTGCCACATTCCTGGAAATCTGAAGAGAGAGAGTCTTCTCATTCACGGAATCTCTCACCTGATGGAACACGGTCTTTACGATCTCATCGAATCCGTAATGACCGAGGCGGACATCTATGCCGACGACGATAAACAGCGTAAAGTTACGCAGCGAAGTGGAATGGAACAGTTTACGGATATTCACCGGCACCGAAAGCCTGATGGGTTTATACCGTTTCGGGTTTTTGACGTACTGCTCCTGCAGAGTCTGCAGAGAGTCAAGAATCTCGCAGACTATATATTCTGTGATGGTAAGTCCGTAGACTTTTGCTCTCTCTTTGAGCTGGTCTACAGGAATCACCGCCGAGACAGCCTGGACCTTCTCGGACATCTCTGCCACAGCATTATGATGGAAAGCCTTTCCGTCGGTTGCAAATACAGATTTGAGAGGTTTATAGAAACGGGTAAATGAATCCTCAAGCTCCTCATTTCTCACCTTGTCATCAGGAAGGAAGATCTGAGGGTCTTCTTTCACCGTATACCCGCTCAACCGAAGATATTCGGCAACCAGAGACTTAAGGAAGATAAGCCCGCCGGTTCCATCGGTGACTGCATGAAAAAACTCTACCGCAATCCTGTGATCTGTGTAGAAAACTTTGAAAAGATATCCGTTAGCCCCTCTCTTTCTGTCGATATGGGCACACGGGAATGAATGTTCCTTATAGACTTCAAGCGGTTTCGTGTTCTCACTGAGATAGTACCAGAAAAATCCGTCATGAAGTGACAGGGCAAAATAGGGAAACCTTTTGATGATGGTTTCCAATGCAGTTTTCAACCGGTACGGATTAACTTTGATATGAAGATCCATCGATAATCTGAATACGTTCGAATTATATTTTGCCACAGTAGGAGGGTAGATCAACGCTGAGGTATCCAATGGTATCGGCTCTACTCTCTGATGTTTTCTATTCATACCATCACTCTAGTAAAAACCAACATATAAAGCAACGCTTTATAACACAAAAGTTATCTGCTCTCAACCGGTCAGCTGCCGCCCCTTCTGTAGAACGGAGTTTTCACGACCTTCGCCCGTTTTCTCTTTCCGTGGATTTCGATCTCGACAGAGTCGTTGAATTTCAGATTGCTCGATCGTGTGATCAGCATGAGGCCGCAGAAGATCCCGAGTGTCGGACTTTTCATCCCGCTTGTGACTTTTCCGATCAATTCCTCTTGTAGAAATACTTTGTATCCGGCTCGGGGAACAGATTGATCGATCATCTCAAAACCTCTCAGAGAACGTTCAATTCCTTTTTCCTTCTGGGATAAAAGTGCTGTCCTGCCGCAGAAATCAGTCGTTTCTGTTTTTACGAATATTCCCAGATTCGCCTCGTATGGGGTTATCTCATCGGAAAGTTCATGACCGTAGAGCGGAAGCCTGGCTTCGAGACGGAGAGTGTCTCTTGCACCGAGACCGCAGGGAAGGAGCGAAAACGCTCTTCCCGCTTCTAGCAGACTGAGATAGAGGTGGTGTGCATCTTTGTTGTCTACATAGAGCTCGAATCCGTCCTCTCCGGTATAACCGTTGCGGCTTATCATCACGTTCACGCCGCTGACAGATACAGACCCGAGCGAACTAAAACGGTGTATGGATGAAGTATCCACCCCCAGTGTATCCAGAATTGAGGCAGATTGCGGTCCCTGTAGAGCGAACTGGCTCGTGCTTTCACTGAGATTCTCCACTGTGATAAGCCCCGCTTCTTCGTGATGAGGATTGTCCAAAGTAATCCAGGATATGTCTTTTTCGATGTTCGAACTGTTTAGAACCATGAAGAAAGTCTTTCCGTCCAGACGATAAAGGATCACATCATCGACGACAGTGCCGTCAGGATAACACATGAGCGAGTAGATCAGCTGTCCGTCTATCATCTTTCTCACATCATTTGTAAGCAGATAGTCGAGATATTCACATGCGCTCTCACCCGAAATTCGTATTCGACCCATGTGGGAGACATCGAACAGCCCCGCATGTTCTCTCACCGCGCGGTGCTCCTGAAGAATACCGGCCGAAAAATGGAGAGGAAGCTCGAACTCTCCGAACTTCGTCATCCTCACATTGTCCATCTGTTCAAACATATCGTGCAGCACACACTTTTTCATCGGTCACCTCACTTGCCAGTATTAGTATAAGCTGAGAAACCATGGTTCGCAAACAAATTGAGGTCCTGTAAAGGACCCCGTTATCGAGCAGTCTGCACTGTTTCCTACTGGAACAGCAGTCTCTGCTGTTCATACTCCTCGAGAGGATAGTGCTCGAGTACATAATCCATATCCTTATCACCTCTTCCGCTGAGATTTATCAGCAGCTTCTGTTCGGGATTTAGAGCCGGTGCGATTCGTATCGCATGAGCAAGTGCATGAGAACTTTCAAGTGCGGGAATGATCCCCTCAAGTCTGCTCAAGTCATAGAAGGCGACCAGAGCCTCTCTGTCCGTTGCCTTCACATACTCTACCCTCTTGATATCATGAAGATAACAGTGCTGCGGGCCTACTCCGGGATAATCAAGGCCGCTGGCTATCGAATATACAGGAAGCGGATCACCCTTTTCATCCTGAAGAAGATAACATTCAAATCCGTGAATCGTCCCTTTCTTACCGTATGTCATTGTTGCGGCATGATCTCCCGGTGCACTCGATCGGCCGCCCGGTTCTACACCTATGATCTGAACGTCCTCATCATCAAGGAATCCGCTGAAGATCCCGATAGCATTCGAACCGCCGCCCACACAGGCGATGACCTTATCGGGAAGAGTCCCGTTAGCTGCCAGAAACTGTTCCCTTGCTTCACGTCCCACCACACTCTGGAAATCTCTTACCATCATGGGGAACGGATGGGGGCCGACGACAGATCCAATGGCGTACAAGGTGGTAACAGGATCTTCCAGGTAGGCTTCGAACGCTGCATCGACAGCATCCTTGAGCGTTTTCGTCCCTCTGGTAACACTTACGACCTTAGCACCGAGGACCTGCATCCTTCTCACATTGGGAGCCTGTTTGGCTACATCCACTTCTCCCATGTAGATATCACATTCAAGACCTACTAAAGCTGCGGCTGTCGCCAGAGCGACTCCATGCTGTCCGGCACCTGTTTCCGCGATGACCTTCTTCTTGCCCATCTTCTTGGCAAGCAGGACCTCGCCGAGACAGTGATTGATCTTATGAGCTCCTGTATGATTGAGGTCTTCTCTTTTGAGATATATCTGGGCTCCTCCGAGTGCACTGCTTAATCGTTTCGCATGGTAGATCGGAGAAGGTCTGCCCGTATAGGTCTGCTGCAGCATCGTGAGTTCTTTGATGAAAGCGTCATCTTTTTTGATCTCATTGTAGCTGTCTGTGATCTCATTCATGATCTTTGCAAGATCTGGAGGGAGGACGGCACCGCCGTATTCTCCGAAATAACCCTTATCGTCGGGCTGCTGTGTATTCAGTGACATCTTATTCTGCTGGCTCATTATGATACTCCTGTAATATCTGATTCATCTGTGAATCTTTGTTTTTCAAAATCTTTGATCCTCTGGTGATCTTGCACAGACTGATTCCCAGATCGTGTGCGATCTCACGCTGACTCTTTCCGTCATACAATTCTTTCATAAGTCGCCAACGAAGTGCAAAATCGTATTTTTCCCGTTGAGTGAACAATTCTTCGAACAGTTTCTGCATCTGCTCAACACTGCTCGTGCGGGTAAAGACTTCGATGATTTCGTCTAGATCATTCATATCAGCTCCTATTAATCCAGATGTTACTATATATAGAAACACAAGTCAACAATAATTACCACTATTTTTCCATAGTGATGTAGAATACCCGATCACGGATGGAGTATACTCACAGAACAGATGAAGGAGATAATTCATATGGCATCTTTACCGGCAGAATATCAGAAGATTGCGCTGGCTCTACAGACAGGAGAACTGACCGAGAGCATCATCTACGAGAAAATTTCGCACTATGTGAAGGATCCTCATAATGCGAAGGTCCTTTCCGATATAGGAAAACAGGAACGGCACCATCATGATATCTGGAAAGGTTATACTCTCAAAGAGGTGAAACCCAAACGGCTGCGAATCTTCCTCTACCTCCTCATTGCGCGTATCTTCGGGTTCACCTTTGCAGTGAAACTGATGGAGAAGAATGAAGGTGATGCTACAGAATACTATCTCACCCTTGAAAACGCTATCCCCGAAGCAAGACAGATCTCCGAAGATGAAGAACATCATGAGCATGCCCTGCTTCAGATGCTGAAGGAAGGCAGACTGGAATATGTGGGATCGATGGTACTCGGACTATCGGATGCTCTGGTAGAATTGTCAGGGACTCTTGCAGGACTCACCTTCGCACTCCAGAACAACAAACTCATAGCTTTGTCGGGACTGATCACGGGTATAAGTGCGACACTATCGATGGCGAGCAGCGAGTTTCTCTCCTCCAGAGCCGAAGGGAACAGCAATGCCTTCACTTCAGGTCTTTATACAGGCGGGATCTATCTCCTCACAGTCGCCCTTCTAACTCTGCCCTATCTGCTGCTGCCCAACAGCATGTACATGCTCTCACTGATTCTGATGCTGGTCGTGGTGCTTCTGGTGATTCTCACCTTCACGTTCTACATCAGTGTTGCTCTTGAAGTCCCATTTCTGAAACGATTCATCGAGATGGCATCCATCAGCATCGCCGTCGCCCTCATCTCCTTCGGAATCGGTATTCTGGTAAAAGCGCTGTTAGGAGTCGATATCTAGATTACCTGTTGTACAAAAAGAATTTACCATCCCTGTACGAATCGACCGCTTCGAGAACTGCTCCCCCGACGGCTTTTGCCTTGTCGCTGATGCTGAAACAGTGGGAGACCTCTGCTCTCGGATCGATATCGGCGATCTTGAATCCCTCAGGGACAGGCAGTCCATCATGCAGCATCCCCCTCAAGACACCATCTATCGTTGCCGTTACTTCTGTTTTGCCGATGTGAGCTATCACATCTCCCTTTCTTACGATATCTCCGATGCTGCAGACGCTGAAAAACACCCCTTCAACTGAAGAGTGGATCACCCGTTCAGCACCGTAGCCTCCGATGATCCCGGGAATACCGGTATTGGCGGCAGCTTCTCCCTCGGCTATTATCGAGCCGAGATAATGCCCACGTTTTGTCTCTATTACGGCGTGACAGTCTTTTTGGGCGGTGAATCCCGGACCTAATCCAATGACGAACGGAGCGCAATCGATGGTTGTTCCAAGATTCTTCTTGGCCAGAATCGCATCGACGACCACCTCAGGATGAAGCTTCTTTATACTCTCTCCAACCTCATCGTGCATGATAGCGACATGATTGGCATCCATCAGACTCTTTGCCTCTTCGACGCTTTCACAGCGGGTACATACAACATTCTCCAATTCAATCTGCCGGTCATACATTGCCTGTGAGAAAGCAACCGTGCGCCGTATTGTCGTCGGACGCTCGATTTCGAGTGCTAGAACCCGGTAACCGGCCTTGTGCAGCCTTACGATCACACCGGTCGCAAGATCTCCTGCACCTCTCACTATCACGAGATTCGAGGCTTTGTCCCGCAGCGATTTCCCGCTCGTATGATGGAGGGTACTCATAATCTCGCTCACCACCGATACAGCGATCTCGGACGGGGTTTTCGCATTGATATCAAGGCCGATAGGAGCAAAGAGATTCTTCATGGCAGCAATGTCGATGCCCATTTTCTCCCTGATCTGATTTCTGAAGGTTCTCACTTTCGTTCTGGAACCGAGCATCCCAATATACCAGGCCGGAGACCCGATAACCTTCTCCAGGGCGATCCTGTCGAGAGAATGTGTCGCGATGACAACTGCACACTCTTTGTCGATCGTGCATTCGCCCAGAGCCTTTTCAATCGACTCGTCCACATAAAACGTATGGGCAAAAGGAAATCTCTCAGCATTGGCAAAAGCCTCACGGGTCTCGACGATCTCGACGAAGAATCCGCACGAAATGGCAAGTCTTGCAATCTCGAGATTCACATGTCCACCTCCGATAAGAATCAGACGCGGTGCACTGTTTACCACCTCAATGTAGAATTCGACATCCCCTCCGCAGTTATGCCCCTCTGTCACCTTCAGAGATTTGGAAAAGAATTCACTCTTTTTCAACGGGATGTTGCCGACGGCCTTCTTTACCACCTCATACTCGGCGACACCTCCTCCGACAGTCCCGTAGGTTGTCCCGTCCGCCAGAACGATCATTCTCGCAGAAGATCTGGGTGTCGAACCGACACTTTTTGTGATGGTTATCAGAGCAAATGCTATGTTCTGCTCTTCCAATTCGCCAGCTTTCTTAAAGATGTTCATACCTACCCTCTCGCACGATATATATACTCTATTGCATCCTGTTTGACTGAACCTATTACAATAGAATCCCGGCTCTCTCTGAAATATTGAAGTCCCGACTCTATAAGAGTTCCAAGTCTGCTTTTATCCAATGTGTCCGACTGATTGTACAGCATCATCTGAACAGGTGCATCGCTTGTGGCATTCAGACCGCGCGGATCGAATGCAAGCGCGTGAACGATGTGCTCATCCACAATCTTATCTTCGCAACCTCTCCATAAGAAACAGTTATGAATGGTCTGTGCGCTTTTCTTTCCCAGGGCGTTCAGGCCGAGGACCTTTATCAGGATATCGGTATCGGCTCTGATGACAGGTTCACTTTCGCGATGATATTTCAGCTCCATACCTCTTGCCCCGTCGGCTTCGATGAGAATCATGTCAAAATGCCCCCGCAAACTCTCGAACTGCCCGGTCGTAAGCGGTTTGACCCTTTTCTCCGACCAATTTCCGACGAGCATGACATGTTCATCATCCAATGGCAGATTCTCAATATCATCGGCCCGGTACACCCCGAAAGGATACTGATGGTCTGAAGGAAGTGCCATATGCGTCGTGGTGGTCACAAGGACCCTTAGATGACATCTTTTCCCCAAAAGAGCAATTCTCTCGATCACGCTGGTCTTCCCGCCGCTGCCGATCACGGATATGATCACAGGCCTCTTATGACCGTCGATGAGAGTTCTCTGAAGATATTGTGAAAGAGAGAAAGGATCGTCATGCATTGTGAAATTGTATCACCTGTTCCATTATACAGTCAATTATATAACGGTAAAGTAGCACTACCAAATTCTCTATCCCGGTATTATAATCGAACAAAGGGGTGAGAACATATGAAATATCTGACGTTGAAGGAAAACGGTAAACAGTTTTCCAAGATCGCATTGGGAACCACATATTTCGGAACCACCATCGAAGAGAAAAGTGCGATGAGAATGCTCGATGAATTCGCTGACAGCGGAGGGACGACCATAGACACTGCGCTGGTCTACGGCCAAGAGGAAGACGGACTGCCCGGCCGAAGCGAAATGATCATCGGAAGATGGCTCAAAAGCAATAATATGTATAAAGAGATGGCAATAGTCACAAAAGGACTCCATCCGTCGCTCACAACACATCAGAGCAGAATCTCTCTGGAACAGATGAAGCGTGACCTCGACAGAAGCTTCATTGACCTTGGTGCAGATAATCTGGATTTGTGGTTCTTCCACAGAGACGACAGGAGCAAGCCCGTAAAAGAGTTTCTGTCTCTGATAGATCAGATCTCATCATACTTTCCCGTAACTTCTTTCGGTGTATCAAACTGGGATTCTTCCCGGTTGAATGAGATCTGCGAATACGAGACACAGCAAAACCGGGTGCATATCGATGCGAGCGAAATACAGTGGTCGCTTGCCGAATCTTCCCCTGCTCTTCATGAGGATGAATCTATCGTATGTATGGATGATGATCAGCTTCAGTGGTATAGCGAACACCAAAGGCCTCTGTTCGCATACTCATCTCAGGCGAAAGGTTTTTTCAGCAAATTCGCTGAAGGTATCGCCCTTAATGCCAAGGTGACAAAGAGATTCGTCAGTGAGAACAATATCAAACGGGCCGAACGGGTGAAACGACTGAGTGAAACCTATCAGTGTCCAGCCTCATCCATCGTCCTTTCCTATATCACCAGTGCACCCTTCCCGTCTGTTGCTATCATAGGACCGTCGTGCACACATCAGCTGGAGGATTCTCTCAAAGACCCCGATATCACTCTGACACAGACTGAGAGAACATATCTGGAATCAGGAGAGGGGGAAGAGCATGTATTCGTTTGAAGTCACAGCCTCGCAGAAGGCATTAAAACCGGACGGGCAGATAAACGGGCCGGGATGGTCCCGTCGTCCATTCTGGGATTACAGCAGGAAAGATATTAAGGCTTCACCTCTCAGAATTAAAGAGTGGGACTATTATGCCGTATATTCGCATAAGCACCGTTTCTGGATCACAACGACTTTCAGCGATCTGGGATACCTGGGACTGTTCGCGATCGCATTCGTCGACATTTCCAGAGGAAGCTGGACACAGGTCGACAAAATCACTTCTTTTCCGCTGGGGAAATATCACCTGCCTCCCCATTCGAAAGATCATGAGATTGCGATGTCATCGAATATCCTCAGAATCGCATGCAGCAGAAAGGAAGAACGCCGGCGTATACTCTGCGGAGCTCCCGGATTAAAGGCGGAGGGGCACAACGAAGGTCTTGATGCCGATATCACCTGTATACAGACCGAAGGGCATGAAAGTATCAACATTCTCACATCATGGGAATCCAACAGAAAAGCCTTTTACCTCAACGAGAAGGTCAACTGTATGAGAGTAAGCGGCACAGTCCGTCTTGGAGAAGAGGTGTATGAGCTCACCCCTGATGAATCTGTTGCTGTCCTCGATTGGGGAAGAGGCAGATGGACCTACCAGAACAGATGGTACTGGGCCAGTGCCTCGACCTTCATCGATTCGGTTCCCGTGGGTTTCAATTTCGGATACGGGTTCAGCGACAGAACTGACGTGACCGAGAATGCGATATTCTACGATAATATACTTCACAAGATCGACCGTGTCTCATTCGAGATTCCTTCGGACTCCTATACCGATCCATGGAAGATTACGAGCAATGACAAAAGAGTCGACCTGACGTTTATTCCCGTAGTAGACAGAAACACACAGAGTAACTTTCTGATCATCAAATCTGTTCAACATCAGGTGTTCGGCCATTTCAGCGGATCGCTGGTTCTTGATGACAATACGACCGTTCAGGTCGATAATATGCCGGGATTCGCAGAAGACGTATTCAACCGTTACTAGTCAGAACAACCCGTTGAGCCGGTCCATCTTTTTCAAAACGATACTGCTCGGGATCTGCAGCTGTCTGGCTATCGAGGCGATCGTGTTCCCCTTGCACCATTCAAAGAGGATGACATCCTGCTCAGCGGTATATGAAAATCTCTTCAAGTGTTTGCGCTTCTCTTTGAAACAGCTTCTGTATGAGTTGACCGAAAGGGTTCTGGCGTGAGTATACATAGGTTTCAACCTCCTCATATCGGATTACCGTGTATCAGTTCCTTCCGCTTCGTCAGCGAATAGCGACTGCAGGTTGAATTCTTCTCAGAGCATTCAACAGTTCTTCCTCCGCAGCGTACGGGATGACATCACCGTAAATCAGCTGCTCATCCTCTTTTCTGAACAGTTCAGGAATCACATATCGCTGCAGTTTCCAAATTGTGGAAGGAGGAAGTTCTTCTGCGATCTCGATCAGATCATCGATGCCCATTGTAGGAGCCATCGTAGTTCTCACCTCATGAGGTGTAGACGTTTCAATCAGATGTGAAAGGGTCTGATACACCTTGTCGGCCTGATGTTCTTTTCCCGCGAATTGTGCATATCGAGAGCGACTTCCCTTGATATCGACAGCGACATAATCAACAAGACTTCTCTTTATGAGATATTCGACCTTATCTGGATTAGAGCCGTTGGTATCAAGTTTGCACTTCAGACCGAGCGACTTTATTGAAGAAAGAAGTGTGCCCAATCCGCTGTGAAGTGTGGGTTCGCCTCCGCTTACGACGACAGCGTCAAGGAAATCCTTCCTTTCATCCAGGAGAGAGAGGACCTCCGTGACAGGAAGTCCTCCTTCTTTCGAAGATATCAGTTCTCTGTTATGACAGTAGAAACAGTTGAAATTGCACCCCTGGGTGAAGATTACCGCACTCAGATATCCTTGAAAATCTATCAGAGAAGTCTTCACGATACCCCCTATCATGAAACAGCCTCCATCGTGTAGACCTTCCGCTGACGGTGTTCTTCTTTCTTTCCTTTGTGAAAATCATTCACAGGTCTCAGATACCCCACGACACGGGTCCACACTTCACACTCTCTGTTGCAGATAGGGCAGCTGTGATGTTCCCCGCTGATATAACCGTGCTCGCTGCAGGTACTGAAAATCGGTGTGATCGAGATATATGGAAGTTTATATCGGGTGAATATCTTACGGATAAGAGATTTGGTCACCTCGATATCACTGACCCTCTCGCCGAGATACAGGTGTAAAACGGTACCTCCTGTATACAGTGACTGCAGCTCATCCTGTTTCTCCAGAGTCTCGAAGATATCGGAAGTGTAGGAGACGGGAAGCTGGCTCGAATTGGTATAGTAAGGAACCTCTTCGCCTGCAGTATAGATACCGGGGTACTCTTCAGTATCCTTTTTGGCGAGCCGGTAACTTGTCCCCTCTGCCGGGGTAGCTTCAAGGTTATAGTTGTGATGAGTCTCCTTCTGAAAATCACGGACAATCTGACGCAGAGTATTGAGAGTTCTTATCCCGAAGTCCTGTCCGTAATCTGTGGTGAGAGAGCCTTTTGTGCCATGAAGATTCACACCGGCCTCCTCCAATCCCACGATTCCGATGGTACTGAAATGATTTGCCCAGTACGATCCCTCTCTCTCCTTTATGTCCTGCAGGTAGCGCCTCGAGAACGGGTACATCCCCCGTTCGGTTTCCTTCTCTATCACCTTCCTCTTTATTTCGAGACTGGTTTTTGCCAGATCTGCGGTCTTTCTGACCTTGTCGAAGAATTCGGTCTCATTCTCCGATTCATAGGCAAGCCTGGGAAGGTTGAGAGTGACCACTCCTATCGAACCGGTAAGGGGATTCGAACCGAATAGACCTCCTCCCCGTTTTCTTAGCTCGCTTGTATCGAGTCTCAGGCGGCAGCACATCGACAGCGCATCATCGGGGTCGAGATCGCTGTTCACATAATTGGAAAAATAGGGAATTCCGTATTTACCGGTCATTTCCATCAGATTATCGACGACCGGGGAATCCCACGGAAAATCTTTTGTCACGTTGATAGTGGGTATCGGGAAGGTGAAGACTCTCGAGGAGCTGTCACCTTCCATCATGACGCTGAAAAATGCATTGTTGAACATATCCATCTCCCTCTGAAACTCTCCGTAAGTTTCATCCCTGATTTCGCCTCCTATGATCACTCCCTGATCTTTCAGTCTGTTGGGGACTGTCAGATCAAGTGTCACATTGGAAAAGGGGCACTGAAAGCCCACTCTTGTGGGAACGTTGAGGGAAAAGACGAATTCCTGGAGTGTCTGTTTCACCTCCTTTTCGCTCAGATCATCGTAGCGGATGAAAGGTGCACAGTAGGTATCGAGTGAAGACCATGCCTGAGCTCCCGCACTTTCTCCCTGAGTGGTGAACGTAGAATTGACGACCTGGGCGAGAAAGGAGCGGAGGTGTCTGGCCGGTCTGCTGCTCACTTTTCCGCTGATTCCGCCGAAGCCCATCGTGAGAAGCTGCCTGAGGTCCCATCCTGCACAATAGGGTCCGAAGAATCCCAGATCGTGGATATGCATGGCTCCCCCTGTATGGGCCCGACTGACCTGGTCGGGATATATCTCTCCCAGCCAGTACTGACGGGTGAAGCTTTCTCTGATGAAATTGTTCATTCCGTTGATGGATTTGCGGGTATTCGCATTCTCCTTCACTTCCCAGCTCTCATCCTCCAGGTAGGAAGAAAACAACTCCTTCGTCCTGTCGAGAACCAGCTGTTCATCACGCGTGTTCTGCCGTTTGTTCCTGTACAGAATGTAGGCTTTCGCACATGTGTAGTGGCCTTTTTCCATCAGGACATTCTCCACGATATCCTGCAGAGTTTCGACTGAGACGCACTTTTCGGCGATCACAGATGCTCTGTGAAGGACCTGCTGTGAAATCGCACAGGAATCCAGAGTCTCTCCGCTGGCATCAGCGGCTTTCTGTACAGCATCGATGATTCTCTGTCGGTCGCAGAGAACCCTTTCTCCATTTCTTTTTGTTACATATGAAATCATGTAAGCTCCTGTGGACACGGAGCACACCCAGAAAATACAGACGCAATTCGCCTGAAAAGTCCACGTTCATGCCATACTCCGTGACAACGTGTACGTATAGGGAGGTATTCTGGCTTCGGCTCAACAGGTTCACAGTCCTTCCCGGAAAATCATTTCCAGTGGTTCATCTGTGCACCCTAACCTTCACAGCGGCGGGACCGCGCGGGCTTCACACCCGACTTCCCTGATCCTATACACACAATATATAGTGTTTATGTACTAACAGTACGCTATAAATAGTAGCTTCTCACTGATCCCATGTCAATCAGTATTTTAAAAGTATCATCTTTATCCACAGTGTTGCTCATATTGCATAAGTCTCGACATTTGTATACAGTGAAACAGTGCCTTTATTCATATCCTTATCAGCACAACATATAGTATTAGGAGTCTCATGCAACAATTGGAGAATTTCGCAGCTCTCGGGTTGACCCGGAGCACATTGGATGCCCTTGAAAAAAAGGGTTTTAAAGAACCTACCGAGATACAGGCTGCCTGTATCCCGCTTCTGTTGAAACAACAGTGTGATGTCGTAGGTCAAGCTCAAACCGGAACAGGTAAAACCGCTGCCTTCGGCCTTCCTATCCTGGAAATCGTCGACACCAGCTCAAAACACGTACAGGCATTGATTCTGAGTCCTACAAGGGAGCTGGCTGTGCAGGTCGCAGCCGAGATCGAATCGATGAAGGGAGAAAGAGAGCTCAACATTCTTCCAGTTTACGGCGGCTCTTCGATGGACCTTCAGGTACGCAGACTCCGCAAAGGAGTCAATGTGGTAGTGGGAACTCCGGGAAGAGTTCTCGATCATATCAGACGGGGGACTCTCGATCTCTCACATCTCCAGTTTGCTGTTCTTGATGAGGCCGACGAAATGCTGAATATGGGATTTATCGAAGACATCGAATCGATCCTGTCACAATCACCCGAAGAGAAGAGAATGCTTCTGTTCAGTGCGACAATGCCCAAACAGATCCTCTCACTGGCCAAACAGTTCATGAAAGATTATTCGCTGGTGAAGATCGAAAGCAAAGATCAGACAGCAAATCTCACCGATCAGCATTATTATCAGGTGAGAGAAAAAGATAAAATCGAACTTCTGTGCCGCCTTATCGATATCGCTCCCGATTTTTACGGTCTTGTATTCTGCAGAACGAAGATGCAGAGCGATGAAGTGAGCAGAATGCTGATAGACAGAGGGTACAACTCTGAAGCGATACATGGAGATCTCGCACAGAAACAGCGGGAGATCATCCTTCACAAGTTTCGGGAAAGAAGAGTATCCATTCTGGTTGCCACCGATGTCGCAGCACGGGGAATCGATGTGCAGGATCTTACTCATGTGATCAACTATACGATTCCGCAGAATCCGGAGACATATGTTCACAGAATCGGCAGAACCGGCCGTGCAGGAAAAAGCGGCAGCGCTATCACCTTCGTAACCCCTTCCGAGACAAGAAGATTCACTTTCATCAAACGTTCGGTAGGCTCCGAGATAGAAAAAGAGATCGTGCCAGATGCCAGAGCGATCGTCGCAATCAAAAGAGAGAGGATCCTTGATTCCATCATATCTTCAGTCGATTCGAAACACCAGAAAGAATATACCGAGATGGCCCAGGACCTGCTTGAGATCACAGACCCCGGGACTATCGTCACGACATTGCTGGAAAAACACTACGGAAGTCAGCTTCAAGTCAGCGAGTACAGGAAGATCAATGCGATAGAGGATAAGCCTCAGCGACAGAAGAATTCCAGATATGATGATGACCGGTATGCGAGCAAAGACAACTGGTCACGGAGAAAAGGTGAATCCGACAGAGAAACACGGCTGTTTATCGCCCGTGGTTTCAAACATGGAATGACCAAACGGGTCCTTGTCGATTTCATCAAAGAACATACCCGCGTCAGTGATGCTCAGCTCAACGATGTGAAGATCATGCAGGATTTCTCATTCGTGACAGCTGATTCAGATGCTGCGAAGATCATTCTATCGACCTTCTCAGATCTGAAAAATGACGGAAAACCTGTGATCACACGGGCAAAACCCGACAACCCCAACGGCAGACATCTGGCAAAGTTCAAAGGGGACGGACACGATTCTTTCCGCAATAGACGGGAGGACTCGAGACGCAGGTCGGGAAAACCCGATTTCAAGAAGGGAAAGAGGTCCAAGAAAAACAGCAGATAATGTCACCAATTTTCATCGAACAGGTTTATTCATACAGTTGAATAAACCTTTTTCATGATGCTTCAGATGCTTATCTGAAGTATATAGTAGAACGAAAGCATTCCAGGGTAGAATAATGGAAACATTATGCTTGCTTACCTGTCAGTGAATTGTCTAGAATAGGAGTATCATGTATTCATCAATCGACAAGCTTATCAAGAAAGTTCAATCTTCACCCCGCCTGACGGTAGCTCTGGTGGTCCTGATAACATTATTATTCGGGGCATTAGCGATTCTGAAGCTCGAATTCAGTGCAAATTACAGTGATATGATCCCCCCTTCGGGAGGCAAGTATGACATCACGAGTTCCGAGAACACCAGATTCAGTTCCCAGTTCACCGTGATGGTGACCACAGACGATCTGTTCGACCCCGACTTCTTGAGTTCGTTGTACACGGCCGTCGAAGAGATGAAGGACCATCCGAGTGTAGGGTCGGTAACTTCTATCTTCGATTTCACGACCATCGAGAAACGGGGAACAAGACTTGTCAGCGTTCCGATGCTTGCAAACAGCGGCGAGATAGTCTGGGATGAACAGACCGTGGACAGTTTTGAACAGAAAGTGAGAAATGATGATATCGTGAAGGGACTTCTTGTCTCAAAGACCTACACATCGTTCATCTTCCAGTTCCAGGCCGATCCTGACGATCTGGAAATGCTCGATGATTTCTCGGCGATCTTCTTTGATGTCGAACAGTCGGCGACAGTTTCTGTTTCAGGAGACCTTCCGACTTCAAAGCGGATCATGGGCTACCTGTCAAAGGATCTGATTACTCTACTTTCTTTGAGTTTCCTCGTCATTCTGGCCGTTTACTACCTGTCGTTCAAAGCCAAGAGGGCATCGGTCATCCCCTTCACTCTCTCGGTCATCGGAATAGTGTGGACCTTCGGGGCGATGGCTCTTCTCGGTTTCAAACTGACGGTCGTGAACATCGTCACCCCGGTTCTTGTTCTCACGATCGGCTCATCCTACAGTATTCACGTCCTTACCGAATATTTCCAAAGTTACCATGAGGGCAATGAAAATTATATCTATAAAGCCGTCTCGAAGATCGGCAGAACCATCATCCTCGCATGTATCACCGATATCATAGGCTTTCTCAGTCTTCTCAGCGCCCGCACTGATGCCTTCAAGCAGTTCGGAGTCTCTGTTTCAATAGGTATCACTTTCTGTGCACTTCTCTCTGTTACCTATCTTCCGGCGGTCCTGACTATCACGATCGCTCCGAGAAAGCAGCATATGATGCAGTACACACAGGGGATCATCGCCCATATCAGCAGAAGCAGTTCACGTATTGTCATGAAACGGTGGAGAACCTTTATCGCACTGAGTGTATTGATCGTTCTGGGCTTCTTTCTCACGAAAGATCATGTCGGACTGCAGACAAACTACATGACCTACTTCCCCCGAAAAGAACCTCTCATCGTCGATTCGATGAGGATCGTCAAAGAATTCCAGGGTGTTCATAACCATTATGTGACACTGACGGCGCCCGAGGGAGAAGAGAACTACTTTCTTGACCCCGAGGTACTCGAACAGATCCACATCTTCGAGCAGACTCTGCTTGACAGCTCCGACGATGTATCCCATATTCTCAGCTATTCCGAGTATGTGTCGTTCATGAACAAAGTCTATTCCGGCAAATCCGAGATCCCTCAGTCCAAGGGGCTGATCAATCTGCTGTCGAGATTCATGAGGCTGCTCACACAGGATGACCAGGCTAGTGATCAGATAAGGATGCTCATCAATGATGATGCCACCGAGATGACGATCATTCTCAAAGTATGGGATGCTCAGGATCAGGATTTCCAGACAGTCGCCAGCGCGGTCCGTATTCAGGAACTCATCGAAGAGAATCTTGATCTTCTGCCTCAGGGAGCTGAACCTCATGCATGGGGAGACGGCACCGATGCGATACTGTTCAGCGACACTATCACAAGTGATCAGAACAAAGCGACTCTTATCTCATTCGTTTTGGTCTTCCTTCTGTCAACGATCTCTTTCAGGTCTTTCAAGTTCGGTATCTACAGCATAATCCCGATCGTTGTCGGAATCATGGTTAATTATATCTTCATGTTCTTCACCGGTATCCCGTTCGATATCATCACCATCGGTTTCAGCAGTGTTACCATCGGTGTCGGTATCGATGACGCCATCCACTTTCTCATCAGATACAAGAACAAAGTAGTCATCAACAAGTATCACAATGTGCGCCTCCGCCTGAGAGAGACGATTCATGAGACGAGTCGACCGATTCTCCTTACGACGGCAGCGATCGTTCTGGGAATATCGATGCTGAGTTTCGGCTCCTACACTCCGATCCGCTATTTCGGGATCCTCGTTTCCATTTCGCTTCTCAATACGATGCTTGCCACACTGTTCATCCTGCCTCCTGTGATTCTGGTGACAGAGACGCTTCATTGGAAACTGCTTCCCGGGAAGAAATAATACCGAGTATGCTTCTTGCCTTATTTCATTTGTTTTATTAGACTTGATTGCAAGGAAGAACTATTCATATGAAAAGAAAAGTCACTGTTATTGCAGTCGCCATCCTGATAATCGCATCGTTATCTGTCTTCGCACAGGTTGATCCTTCATGGTATACCACACAGTTCAACCAGAACAGTTCTACGATGAACAACACAAAAAACTTTCAATGGGAATTAAACAGCATTTATCTCGGATATCTTCAAATCAAGAGGAACGATGATCTTACGAATCAGTATACTTGGAGCGAGCTTCAGAATCTGTGGGACAGCGCCCACCAGGAACTCACCTGGGTGTTCACTGCCAATGAAAGTTCTCCCACCCTCAGAAATGTTGAAGATCCGTCATTGTATTTCGACGTAAAATACACGATAACCGTCGGCGGCAGCAACAGTATGAATACCAGCCCCAAACAGATCGAAACAAATCTAGGGATCTCTTCCATCAACGACGGTCAGATAAGGATGAGCATCACTCCTCGCAACAAATACCGCTACGGGTGGGAAGGTACCTACGAAACGACATTGAACGTCCAGATATTCGCCGAATACGGAACAGAGAATCAGGTGCTCATCGATGAATATATGTTCTTCATTCAGATGTACTACATTGAACAGGGAGAAGTACCCGAACCGGTAGTCACCGACCTGCAGGTCGTCCCCTACTCCAGCGCCGAGAATATTGATGTAGAAGGACTCCATAATTCCGGAGGCACACTGGTCGTGGGATCGGTCACATTCACGAGCAATGATGATGATCCGTCCAGCTACTATTCATTGAAGATCAGCCCGAAGATCGATCCTGATTTCGGTGATTTTGAATTCACTCATGAGAGCAACAGCTCAATACTGAAATACAAAGTATATGTGCCCGGCAGAACATTACCTTCAGCAGGATCTTTCAGTGTCGACGTTCCCGGATTGGGAACTTCAGGATACTGGCAGGATTTCATCGAGATTGCCGTCTCTGATCTTAATTACACCAGCAATTACTTATTCCCAGGAGAATACACGAGCGATATCATCATTGAACTTGTAAGTGATTAGGCAAACCTTCCGTAGATCAAATCCCCACACGAAGGGCAGTAAAGCTCTCCTTTATCGTCAGCTAGACCTGATGTCCTATTCCTTTCGATAGTGCAGCCGCATCGGGGACAGACGATATATCGGTCATCAAAAAGAGAAACATTTCCAAGATAGACATAGGGAATACCGCACTGTTGTGCGATATCCTTCGCCTGTTCAAGACAGGAAATTGAAGTGCTTTTTTCACCGCTCATCTTGTAGGCGGGAAAGAAACGGGAAAGATGAATAACATTCACACCAAGATTCATCAGATGCTCGAACATCTTCTGAAGTATCTGCTGTGTGTGATATTTTTCTATGACGAGAGTCGTTACCTCCAGCACTTTACCAGTCTGTCCGTTTATATATTCGATAGCATCACTGACAGCACGAAATGCTCCGGGAGCTTTGCATATCTCTTCGTAAAAAGATTCATCTCCTTTGAAATCGATGTTGAAAGCATCGATATGGGGTACCATAATTTCGAGGGATTTTTCCGAGAAGGTTCCGTTTGTAACCATCACATTGAAACCTCCTTCCTGTCTTACCTTCTCAGCAATTTGGAGTACAACATCCTGCCAGACGATCGGTTCATTGTAAGTGTAACTCATTATTCTGGAGCGGCACTGCGACAGCATCCTTATGAAAGGGAAATCCTCATAGAGCGAGGAGGAGAAATCATTGATATACGGTTTCTGGCTCAACTGATAATTCTGACAGAATGTGCAGTGAAGGTTGCACCCCAAGGCTCCCAAAGAGAGCGTCTTCTCTTTAGGAAAGAAATGATAGAGAGGCTTCTTCTCTATCCGGTCCAGGTGTACTGCAACAATCTTCTGTTCAGGAGAGTCGATAACGGCATTCCCGTCGCAGTATCTTACACCGCATTCCCCGAATTCTCCTTTCTGCAGCAGACAGCATCTGCAGCAGAAGTCACATCGCTGAACCTGATCCATTTCTGCTGTCCTCGAAGGTCTCTGTCGTAAAGACATAAAAGGTGCCTTCTCCGCTTTTCCAGTGGGTTGGAGGCAAAGAAGCTTTCATACACAGCTGGCCGAAAAGACGGGAAGTGTTCCACTTCTGCTCCACGGCAACCTCTGGAAGAAAGAGCGCGCGGTGCAGGCGGTATTCATATACTACCCCGTGAGTCCCGAGGATCACCTCATCCATCGACGATATAGGCTTCAGTTTTGAAAGAATCGATATCTGTATACAGATCGAAGGAAGTTCTTTCATTGTCAAAGGAGGGAATCTCGGATCTTTGAAGGCGCTCTCTTTCGCCAACTGATAGACATTTTCATAGATAGGCCTATTCCCTTCAATATTGCCGATACACCCCCTCAAAGAGGTATAATCTTTATGCTTCGTCTTGAGTGTAACGAAAACTCCCTGCGGATGAATGACCTCTTCGGGAGGATCTTCTTTCACCTGCATATATGTGTAGGGTGTTTTTTTTTCCAATGTCTCACATATCGACTGGTGAGCGATCGTCAGCAGCAGCAGTCTATTACTCGAATTCATATAAACTCTCCTCTTTAAAGAAAACAGTGGCGTAAGATACATTCTGTTTCAAATCTTGAGAGATATCTGATGAATGGTAATAATCTATGATTTCACCATGGAGTTTTAGGACCTTGGCCAGTTGAGAGATGATGCTCATTGCAGCATATCCGCAGGCATTACAGGGATAGATCGATTTCTGAGAATGTCTGCCGGCAATCAGATCAGAGATAACTGATTTGTCAGCCTTTTCGATCTCGGAAAGGACTTCAGTATCAGATCGCCCTTTGAAGGGCGTATGATCATATACTCTTCCGTAATGAGTGAAATCACTCGAGGCGAGAATGAGGGTCTCATCAGGAAATTCCGGCTGTTGCCGAAGATTCTTCAACAGAGAATAGGCGAAATCTTCGGTAATGTTTTCGCCGGTGAGCCGGTTGACAAGAAAAAGTGATAGTCCGATGTTCTTCTTCTGCCGCTTCTGAATATACCCGAGAATCGGCATCACCATCTCAACAGCATGTTCATGTGCAAAAGCATCCTGATGTTCATATAACGGATAATTCAGTTCAAGTGTACGGTTTTCCAGATTTCCGAATGGAGTCTCATACCAGGAGAACCTGCTTTGATATATTCTGTCATTGTGCAGCGGATAATAGTGGGATGGACTGAATATAATGACATGGCTGATAGGTTTTTGCGCTGAACTGAGAAGATGAGAAAAACTGCGCAGCGAAAAATAGAGCCCGGAATGGGGCAGAATTGCCAGACGGGGATCTGGACATCTCACCAAAGTCCGATCCGCCATCGAGTCAATCATATCAGAGAGAATTGTGCGATCTTTCGGATACCATGTACCGTCAAATCGTGCGAATCTTCCTTCAACTGCCATAACTAACCCTTTCTGCAAAAGTATATAACAGATCACATGAAAGATACAGTTATGAAAATTGAAGGCTTCAATATAAAAGCAGCCGCCTGCTTTACCCCGTCAGCGGCTGCCTGTAAAAAGTTTATCCATCTATCCGGATTAGAATATCGATTCACTCTCGTAATACATATCGACATTCTCTTTTGTTACCAGCACCGACGGAATAACCACTGTCGTCGGAGATTTTGCCAGATGGAAGTCATCATCTCTTTCACCCATAGCGACTTCCACGATGTAATGAATTCCGTCAGCTATCATCGAAGGATGATAAGTTGCCGTAGCTTTCACCAGAGGATGATCATCCATGATCATCTTATAGACGACCTTCGATCCGGCTCCTCCGAGCGCTATCTTCACATCGTCTCTTCCTGATTCTTTGATGGCCTGAAGTACACCGGTGAGCACATCATCATCCTGACAGAATACCGCATCTATGCGGGGATACTGCTGCAAAAAGGTCTCCATCAGTGATAATCCTTTCTGAGTCGACCAGTCGGCAAACTCATATTTGTTTCCGCCGAGAAGATTGACCAGTGATTTCTCCTTGTTCATCTCGGCAAAGAAGGCATCCATTCTTTCGGTATCGATCGTTACAGGCAGACCTCCCATTGCGACATAATATTTCAGTCCTCTCTCTTTCATCGTGTCTCTGAGGTATTCTCCTGATAGACGACCGAGAGCAGTATTGTCTCCGGCAAGATTGACATATCCGAAAGATGTGTCGGTAAGGCCCCGGTCAACGACCATGACGCGCACACCTTCTGTGTGCACACTTTTCACTATCGGAGTAAGCGGAGCAGATTCATGTGGAAGTATCACCAGGTAATCCATTCCCCAGACCAGAAGGTCTTCGACGTTCTGAACCTGTGTGGAAGGGCCGTCGGCTGTAACAACCCTGAATTCAAAGCGTCCGGGCATCTCGGCTTTGATATCATCTACAGCCTTGTTCGCCCACCATACGATACCACCGGTCCAGCCGTGATCAGCACTCGGAATAGAGATACCGATCTTAGTCGTTGAACTTTCACTCCCTCCCTGAGCGAACAGCGGTGTTACCATACACACTGTAACCAGCATTATGAGAACTACTTTCTTCATACTAACCTCCTGTTAGTTTTTATTATTGTATTGCAGCAATACTGCTACAATGATGACTAATCCCCGAGCCGCCTGCTGCAGATATGAGGATACGCCTCCCAAAACCAGCATGTTGTTGATGATCCCCAGCATGACAGCCCCCATGACAGTACCGATGATCGAGCCTTTTCCTCCGTTCATCGACGTTCCTCCGATCACAGCCGCAGCGATCGCATCGAGTTCATAGCCTGAGCAGTCGCTCGGATTGATGCAGTTGAGTCTCGATGACCACAGCAGAGCCGTCAGACCGGCGGTGAATCCTGTTATCACGTACGGTATCATCTTGATGATCTGGATACGGATCGCAGAATAGCGGGCGACCTGTTCGTTTGCTCCGACTGCACATACATATCGTCCGAACCTCGTGTTCTCAAGAACTATATGGAGAATCACGGCAACGATGAGGAAAACCCAGACAGGAACAGGAATCCCGAGAAACACCCCCGAACCGATATCCGCATAGAGGATGTTGTTTGAGAGAATATTACCGGCTCCCGAAAAGTACTGGATGAGAGACCTGAAGATCGACATCGTCCCGAGAGTGGCAATGAACGGAGCGATTCTTCCTTTAGTCACAAGAATTCCGTTGAAAAGACCTGATACGGCACCTGCCGCCATCGCGAATATCGAAGCGAGAATCAATGCTGACACCGAATCGGAGGGAAACAGATTCAGGAAGAATATGGTAAGCCCGCCGACGAAGGCTGTCATCGATCCGACCGAGAGATCTATTCCCCCGCTGATGATGATCATCGTCATCCCGAGAGCGATGATTCCAGTATAGGAAATCTGTCTCAGAATATTGGTAAGGTTTCTTAACTGGAGAAACGTCGGCCAACCTACGATCACCGCAAGAATGAAAAGCAGGATAAACCCTATTCCGGTAGGGTGATCTGATATTCTGAAATTTCTGAAGTATGAAAAGGGATTCGAGTCCCTGTTCGGCTGCTGTCTATCATTGTTCATCCTCTATCCTTCCTTTTATTCCTGTAGCCAGGAACATGATATGTTCTTCATCAATCTGCTTTCCTTTAAGAACTCCCTGGATTTTCCCTTCACGCATCACATATACACGGGAACATAACCCTATAATCTCTTCCATTTCGGAAGAGATGACGATGCAGGAAATTCCGTTGTCGCACAGATGATGAATAAACTCGTAGATCTCTTTTTTCGCATTGACATCTATTCCCCGGGTAGGTTCATCGAAGATGAGGATCTCGGGTTCAGTCTCTACCCAGCGGGCAAGATATACTTTCTGCTGGTTACCTCCGCTGAAAAACCGCAGAGCCATTTTTGGTGATGCCGCTATGATATTGAATGCTTTCACGTATTCTTCGCTCTTTTCGATCTCTGCACGTTTGTTTATGAGAAGATGAGAAACATAGCGGGCGAGTGCAATCAACGTTATATTCTGGCTTATCGTAAAATCGCTTACAATCCCCTTGCCCTGCCGGTCTTCACTGATATAGCCGAGTTTATAGTTCACCGCTTCCTGCGGTGAGCGGATCACAACTTTCTTCCCTTTGATGTAGATCTCTCCTGAATCGCCGGGTCTCAGTCTCATGAGAGCTTCAAACAGTTCTGTTCTTCCGCTTCCGACAAGACCGGCGAAACCGAGGATCTCTCCCCGGTTCAATCGGAACGAATTAGCTGTGGAAAGGCCGGCAAGTTTCAGATGATCCACACGCAGAACCTCATCAGTCTCATCAGTATCTCGTTTCGGAGGGAATACCTGGGTAAAGTCTCTTCCGATCATCTTCCTGGCCATCTCGGCTTCATCTATCAGATCGACTATTTCAACCGAGATAAGCTCTCCGTCACGCAGAATCGCGACTCTATCGCAGATGGATTTGACTTCCTTCAGCTTATGAGAGATGAACAGGATGGATACACCCTGCCTTCTGAGTTCTTTCATTACGTTGAACAGAACGCTGACCTCATAGCCGGTCAATGTCGTAGTCGGTTCATCCATTATGAGTATGCGGGCATTAAGCAGCAGCGCCTTAGATATTTCGACCATCTGCTTCTGAGCGACGCTGAGGTCGCTGACCAGGGCATCCACATCCAGTTTTGTCCTGAGACGGGACAGCTGTCTTCGGGCTTCGTCTCTCATCATCTTCTTCGAAAGAAGACCATGAGGACCTCTCATCTCATTTCCTAAAAAGATGTTCTCGTACACTTTCAAAGTATTAATCAGATTAAACTCTTGAGGTACAATCGATATTCCCAGCGATTTTGCTGTGATGTAATCGGGGATGTCAACTTCTTTGCCGTCGTAGACCAGAGTCCCTGAGGTCGGTTGATAGATCCCGCTAATGATCTTCATGAGAGTAGATTTCCCGGCCCCGTTCTCACCGATGAGCCCGAGAATCTCTCCTCTGCGCAGGTTGATAGAAACTGAGTTTAATACACGAACTTTAGAGAACTCTTTGCTCACATTACGTATCGCGAAAAGTACATCCGATCGTTGTGTATTCATTATCTATTTCCTTTGTCAATTCTCCATAGCTTCATCAAATATCACGGTCGACGGGGTAAAATCGATCGTATGGACAAATTTGAGAGCCTCCTTTGCTCCGAAAAGTCTGTCCATCCCGTTATCTTCCCATTCGACCGAAAGGGGACCTTCATACTGTGCATTGTTCGCTTCACGGATGATGAATTCGAAATTGACATCTCCGTGACCGGGCGAAACGAAATTCCATCCTCTGTGCGCATCGCCGAACGGAAGATGAGATCCCAGTATACCCGCTCTCCCATCCAGCTTCACATATGCATCCTTGATATGAATATGATAGATACGATCGGCAAAATCACGGAAAAAGAGCGCCGGATCGATTCCCTGCCACTGAAGATGGGAAGGATCGAAGTTGAAACCTAGAGTTTCTCTCATCTCGAATTCTTCGAGCAGCCTTCGTGCGCTGTAGTAGTCATATGCGATCTCCCCCGGATGAACTTCGAGAGCGAATTTCACCCCCTCTTCGTCAAAGACATCCAGAATGGGGGTCCACAGTTCCTTGATCAGTGCATAACCGTCATCGATCATCTTCTGCGACGTTGCGGGAAAGGAATAGAAGTATTTCCATATGGGCGAGCCCATGAATCCGGTGACGACTTGAGCACCCATTGCCCGTGCGGCTTTCGCAGTGTATTTCATCTGCTCGATTCCCCAGGAACGGATCGCCTCACCGTCACCGCTGAGTTCTTTCGGAGCAAACCCGTCAAGACGGGGATCGCCGAATGCATCACCGACACATTGACCGGCCAGATGGTTGCCCAAGGCCCAGCATCCCAGTTCATAACGCCGCAGCACTTCAAGTTTCCGGGCGATATAATCAGGATCCGTCGCCCCTTTGACAACATCCATGTGATCACCCCAGCAGGCTATTTCCAAACCATCATAGCCGAATTCCGAAACTGTCCTGCACACCTGCTCGAACGGCAGATCCGCCCATTGTCCAGTGAATAAGGTAACCGGTCTTCCCATGATTTCTTCCTCCTGATGTCTGTTATAGATCTATCCAGGCGCTGTCCTGCCGAGATGACAGCACACAGGCTTCTATGAATCTTACTCCATCTGCTCCCTGAGAGACTGTCGGGAAATCAGCTTGAGACAGATCCACATCTTCCTTGTCCAAAACTTTCAGCAATGTGTCCGTATAAGCTTTGTAAATATTGGCGAAGGCTTCGAATAATCCCTCGGGATGTCCCGACGGAAGACGCGAGAATTTCTGAGCGGGCTGCGAGAACTCATCCCGTCCGCGGCTGTAGATACGTGTCGGTTCTCCCAAAAGAGAGAGCTGGAAATGATCAGGGTCCTCCTGGAACCATGAGATAGACCCTTTTGAACCATAGATCCTGATCCTGAGCGCATTATCGGAACCGACTGCAATCTGAGACGACCAGTACAGACCTTTCGCTCCTCCCTCATAATCGACCATGATGGATGCATTATCGTCAAGCACACGGTTTTCGACAAATACGTCCAGACGTGCACTGACTCTTCTGATTTTCAAGGATGTCATCGTAGAGACGAGATTCTCAATATGGGATCCGATATCGCCGACACAATTGGACGCCCCCGAGAGTTTCGGATCGGTCCTCCATTTTGCCTGTCTGTTATCGGTATCTTCGCTGCGGGTGGCAAGCCACTCCTGAGGGTATTCGGCGTTCACGAAACGCAACTCGCCGATAATCCCTTTTTTGATGAGAGACCTGATCTCCTTCACCGTCGGATAACCGGTGTAGGTGTAGGTCACACCGAAAAGCAATCCGTTTTTATTCGCAAGGTTTTCGAGTTCCCGGGCCTGCTTTGAATCGACGGTCAGGGGTTTGTCCGACACCACGTGTAATTTATGTTCGAGACAGGCTTTTGCGACCGGATAATGATAGGCATTAGGTGTGACGATCACGACAAAATCGACTTTATCGGGCCTTTTCGACTCCTGTTCGACCAGCTGCATGTAATCATCATACAGGCGGTCCTGTGCAATGTGGAGCGTTTGACCGAATTCCCTGCTTTTAGCGCTGTCACTCGAGAAAACCCCTGCAACCAGGTTCGCCTTATCATCAAGACGTATCGCACTGCGGTGAACATCTCCGATGAAGGCTCCGGGGCCACCTCCTACCATAGCATAGGTCAGTTGACGGTTAACAGTTTCAACTTTACTTCCATCGATCACGATATCCTCCTTTTGCAAGGCAGAGAAAATGGTGCCGACCGGCAATAATCCTCCGTCCTTCCATGATAATCCTATAATACCATCAAGTCAGTTCAATTGCCTTGATTTCAGTATTCAACCAATCGCAAACGGATGTAATAGATATAATTGCCTTGATATATATGAAATTGACATTTCGAAATTACTCACAGTTCTTTATTCGTTTGAATCAGTTATTCGACATCTTTTTTCTTTTACCCATTTGATATAGTATTGAGCCTATGGAAATGCGAAGATATATTAGCAGCTATCATACCCATTGCGCCCTGGATGACGGTCACGGAACTATGGAAGAATATGTGTTGAGCGCCCTTTCCAAGGGTTTCTCGGCGCTTGGCTTTTCATGTCATGCGCCCGGAGCTCTTCAGGACGAGTGGCACATGAAAAAAGATGATTTCTCCTATTATCTGGAAGAGATTCACCGCCTGAAGCAGGTCTATCGCGACCGGATCGAACTCTATGCTGGACTAGAGCTTGACTATCTTGAAGGAAACGGGGAACTCGTCGGGTCTGAATACAAAGACCAGCTTGATTTCACTATTGCCTCTGTTCATATGATCAGACATACCGCCAGCGGTGAGTATCTGTCCGTGGACGGTCCGATCGGGGAATTTACCACATTGCTCGAAGACAATTTCGATAGTGACATCGAAAAATTTGTACATTATTATTATTCGCTTGAGGAAAGGATGATAAGAGAACACTCCTTCGACATACTCGGACACTGTGATCTTATCAAGAAACATAACAGAGATAACCGGTTCTTCGATCCTCAATCCCAATGGTACAAGAAGATAAGCGGACACTTTCTCAAATCAGCGGCAAAACATAATGTGCGCATCGAGGTAAATACCGGTGGTATTGCAAGAGGAGCCACAAGAGAAGTCTATCCTTCCCCGGCGATGCTGGAAACCTGCAGGTCTCTCGGCATCACGGTAGTATTGAACAGCGATGCCCACCAGGCCGGTGATCTTGACTTCTTCTTCTCTTCAGCCGACGACCTGCTGGTACAGCAGGGATATCGCTCGGTAGATATGCTTCTGCACGGTATCTGGCAGGAAGTTCCTATCGTATAGGGCAGCAAAGGAGTTTCGGATCATAAGAGAGTGAAAACGATGAAAGAGAAAATCACAATAGCTGATATCGCACGGGAATCCGGTGTCGGCGTCGGAACTGTTTCCAGAGTGCTCAACAACAGTGCACATGTCTCGGCGAAAACACGCGAGAAAGTTCTTGATGTGATCAAAGCCCGACAGTATACCCCGAACGTGGTCGCAAGCAGACTGGCCAGAAAGGATACTGTAGAAACGTCGGTGGGTCTCCTTCTTCCCGATCTGACCAACAGGTATTTCTTCGAGATATTCGAATCGATCTATCACAGACTCCGGGGACTCGGAATCGATGTTGTTCTGTTCAACTATGAGAAACACAATCCTAAAGTGATAAAGCGGATTCTGGATGCCCAGGTCTCCGCTTTGATTATCTTCGCGTTCTGTCTTGACGAAACGGAAAAGAATCTGCTGCGCCAGTGGAATGTGAAATATCTGTATATCGATTATTACCAGAAAGGGGAGCACTCGATCTGGGCGAACAACCGCAGAGGCGGATCTCTCGCAGCACAGTATCTCATGGACAAAGGGGCCCGGAAATTCTGTTATATTTCGGTAACACCTCCGAGCGATGCAACAGAAAACCGTCTTAAAGGATTCACTGAAACATTGAGATCGGCAGGGTATGAAAATGATATCGGTGTCTATGAATCAACACTGAACGAAACAAACGGATACGAAACGGGACTGAAGATCGTTTCGGACGGATTGTACGACGGAGTATTCTGCTACAGTGACGAGATCGGCCTGGGGGTGCTTCAGGCTGTAAGAGAAAACAACGCAGATATCAGAGTCATCGGTTTCGATGGCATTCATTCCACCCGGTATATGAGATTATCTACCGTGAGTCAGGGTCCCGGTCAAATCGGAACGACGGCGGTCGAAACATTGATGAATATTCTTGATGCTCAAGAGGATGAAATGGAAGTCTCTTACGAGATTACACCGTTTATCGTTGATTACGACAGCTGATATCCAGACCATTATCAGAAAAGCATCTTTGTCATGCTCAGTTCTTCCGTCGACTTCACGCTGACATCACATAAGGTCAGGTCGATATCTTCCCCTACCCCCACAGACTTCATCATCGCAGATTTTATCGCCTGCAGCCCGGCATCGGAATCTTCCACCGCCGCACACTCTTCCGGCAGCAGACCGAGAGCATCGGAAGCTCTCACAAATACTTCAGGATCCGGTTTACCCTTCTCCACCTCGTTCGCATCGACGATATGGTCGAACTGACCTGCGATCTTGAGCTTATCGAGAATGAACCGCGCATTCCTGCTCGCCGAAGCTACAGCCGTAGCGATATGATGCTCTTTCAGCTCTTTCAGCAGTTCAGGTATCCCGGGAAGAATATCGCTGCTGTCAAGAGAATCGAGATATCTCACATACATCTCATTCTTCATTGCGGTCAGTTCTTCTATCTGTTTCTGCGAAAAGCATAGATGATTGTATTCTTCGATGACCTTCAACGACTCTTCCCTCGATATTCCTCTGAGCTGCCGGTTGAGCGCTCTGTTGAATTTCCATCCATGTTCATCACACAACCGTTTCCATGCAAGAAAGTGGAATTCATCTGTCGATGTGATCACCCCGTCAAGATCGAATATGACACCTTTGATTGAAGCACAGGTGTCAAGTGAGACCTCATTCTTATTGAGCTCTACCATCGTCGACCTGTGCTGTACTTTTATTCGACCGTCACAAGAGTAGGTGGTTACTTTTCGCCCTACCGAAACATGCAGCACCTCTGATTTGAATTGGAGAGAAAAGCTTATGAGATGTATCGATTCAGGCAGCTGCGGTCTGAAAAACAGGTGATCTTCGCGGATTCTGAGACCTGCGATGCCGAATACGACAGCCATCCAGGACCCTCCCATCGCCGCGGTATGCAGACCGTCTTGGGTATTGTTGTGACTGTCGAGAAAATCGAGCAGTATAGTACGGCGAAGGTACCCGAAGCCTTCCTCGATGCGTCCACAGTCAAACGCAGCGATTCCTTCGATACAGTCGGATAACGAACTGTCACCTGTCGTGAGCGGATGATAATAATCAAAATTTCTTTTTCTCAGATACCACGGAAAGGTATCGGACAGCAGAAACATCGCCAAAACAGTATCGGACTGTTTTATTACCTGGTGACGGTAAATGACCAGCGGATGGTAATGAAGGAGCATGGGATGACGTATCGGCCCTTTCTTTTCTGTATCCCATATCTGACGATAGAGGAATTGATCATCCTGAGCGCTTATCTTGAGATTCATATCAAACGGAAGATAAATGAGATGTGCTGCATGCTCCCATTGGTCTGTTTCCTTTGAGGTGAGATGGATTTTTCTCTTTATCGCTTCCAGTCTCCCGGGATACAGTGATGCCAGTTTCCTATAGACAGCAGCCGCATTGAGCAGATGGTGGCGCACCATCGCATTGGTATAGGTGTTATTATCGACAAGAGCAGAATACTCATCAGGACCGGTCACCTCGTTGATGCAGAACTTCCCGCCCCGTGCCGGATTGAAGAATCCCAGATCATAATAGAACCGGGCCGTCTCAAATAGGAGTTCACCTCCACCTTCACACATCAGATCCCAGTCTTCTGTGACTGTCAGGTACAACAGCAGAGAGTAGGCGATATCGGCGTTTATATGGTATTGGGCAGTTCCTGCAGGGAAGAATGCGGAAGCTTCCTCCCCGTTTATGGTACGCCATGGGAAAAGAGCACCTTTCTGATTCATCTCTTTGGCACGCCTTCTTGCCGCAGGCAGAGTCCTGATTCTATATCTGATGAGATTTCTCGCAAGGGACGGATCGGTGAGAATGAAAAACGGCATCCCGTATATCTCGGTATCCCAGAAGTAGTGCCCCTCGTATCCGCTTCCCGTCAGCCCTTTTGCAGAAAGACTGGTCTTTCCATCGTTTCCAGTCGACTGATGAAGTTGAAAGAGATTGAGCCGTAGCGCTCTTTGAATCTGGTCATCTCCTTTGACAGTAACATCACTGAGGGCCCAGAACCGGTGATAATACTCTTTATTGCTCTCCAGCAGAGAATCGAACGAATGCAGGCATAGATGAGACTGAATTTCGTTGATCTGTTGGTGGGATAAGCTCTTGTGAGGTTCTCTGGTTGAAATATAGTAGAAGACTGAAGTGCACACAATATGTGAAGTGTCGAACGAGTAGGTTATCATGGGATACCCTTCATCGTTATATGAACTTTCGCTGGTAGTGAAGCCTTCATCGAACATATCGTGCGATCCCACATGCAGCGTAAGTGCACTGTTGTGAGATTGAAAATCTCCGCTCATGCCGTCACAATCTCCGTTCATGTGATACAAATAATAGTTTGAACCGAGAAGAGTTCTGGCTGCGGCTGTCTGCTTTCTGGGATCATTGCCGTCTGCATGCCTGTTTTTCAGGTATTCGATGCTATGAACGATTTCGATATGAGCCGGTCGTGATAAAGAAAGTGTCAGGCGTACGGCTCCGAGGTCTCTCGATGTCATTGAGAACAGAGTCTCTACCGATATTCCTGCCCGTGTCCCATCTATGGTATCATAGATATATTTATAGGAAAAACAGCCGTCCGACATATCGAGCATCCTTGTGTATCCTGCGCTCTTCAGTGAGCATGCGGCCAGAGCTCCGTTAATATAGACCTTGAATGTTCTGATATCAGGCAATGAGAGCATAGTCTGATGATGGCGTGCATAGCCGAAGGCACTTTCTCCGTAGGAGATCTCAGTCAGCTCATAGAAGCCGTTCATGTACAGAGCAGGTTCAGCGACTTCCATCCTGTCGAGATGGAAGCCTCTGCATCCGATATTCCCGTTTCCGATCGAATAGAGACTTTCACTTCGTCCCAGATCGGACCACATCAGATCATCATCCCTGATAAAATAAATATGTGGATCCATCGGTTATCCTTTTACCGATCCTGCCATCAGGCCCTGAACGAAATAACGCTGGAGACTGAAAAACACTATCAGCGGAATTATCATGGTGATGAAGGCCCCGCTGGTGAGCAGATGCCAATCCTGTCCTCTAGATCCGACCATGGAGGCCAGTTTCTGTGTGAGTACGGCAACATTGTCTGTTCCTCCGAGAAAGACAAGTGCTACAAGCAGATCGTTCCAGACCCACAGGAACTGAAATATCGCCAGTGAAGCTATAGCCGGAACAGCAAGCGGCAGAACCAGTCGTGAGAACACCACCATGGGACGTGCCCCGTCAAGAAATGCCGATTCGAAGATATCGCGCGGGATCGTGCTTATGTAGTTGTGAAGAAGATAGATTCCCAGAGGTAGGCCGAAACCGGTATGCGCGAGCCAGATTCCGAGGTAAGAACCTGTAAGACGCAGTGTCTGGTAGTCTCTGAGGATCGGAATCAGTGCTATCTGCAGAGGAACCACAAGCAGAGCTACGACTATCGTGAAAAAAGTCTTTCTTCCCGGAAAATCGAGCCATGCGAATCCGAAGGCTGCTGCCGAAGCGATCAGCAGAGGAATGATCACCGAGGGAATCGTTACAGTCAGGCTGTTAAGGAATGCCTGAGAGAGATTGTCTCCGGAGGCTCTGACAATGTTTCCTGCAGAATCGACGAATGTGTAACTGCTTCCACCGAGGACCTGTCTGTAATTATCCAGCGTCAGGTCGGAACTGTTGACGAAAGCCTTCCACCAGCCGGTGCTCTGCACTGCAGATTTCGGCCGTATCGAAGAGATGAGCAGTCCGATAATCGGAACGCTCCAGATAAGAACGAGCACAGCGAGCAGCGAAGTAACGACAAGCGTCGTTGATGATCTTCTTTCTCCTATCCGTTTCATATCAGAACCCCTCCCTCTTTCCGAACTGTTTCAGGTTGTACCACATCACGGGGATGACAGCGATGACAAGGACGATAGCGATCGCAGACCCTCTACCGTAATCGTAGAATCTGAACATCTGTTTGTACTGCATTGATGCGATCACCTCCGTTCCGTAATTCCCGTTCGTCATGGTGAACACGATATCGAAGATCTTCAGCGAAATGATGATGATCGTCGTCGAGACAGTGACCAGAGTGCTTGTGATATAGGGAATGATGATCGATCTGATGATCCGTATCTCACCGGCTCCGTCGATCCGCCCCGCTTCTATGATTGAAGAAGGAACCCCTTTCAGTGCAGCCGAGATGATGACCATCGCATACCCCGTCTGCAGCCAGATCAGGATCACGATCAGAAAGATATTATTCCAGGGCCTGAGAGTAAACCATGCCTGAGGATTCCCTCCGAACAGTGTAACGAGGGCGTTCAGAATACCCACCTGATCTTCTCCGGGCGGTTTATAGGCGTAGACGAAACGCCAGATGACACCTGCTCCGACAAAAGATATCGCCATCGGCATGAATATTATGCTCTTGAAAACTTTTTCCAGTTTCGACCTGTCAGCAAGAAGAGCGATGAGCAGCCCGAAGCCTACAGCACCTCCGGTTCCGAAAATGATCCACATGAGGTTGTTGATGAAAGCCTGAAGCATCGTAGGATCGGTGAAGGCATAGATATAATTCTTCAATCCGACAAAGTTCTCGGAACGCGGACCGAAAAAACTGAGATAGAGAGATCTGACCGTCGGAATGAACAGATACCATGCCAGAATTGCCAGAGCCGGACCGACAAAGACGAATGGTTGCAGTTTTTTCGCAAGTACCACGGGTAATTTGTTTACAACGTAATCGGCTACGTAAAACAGAAGGGCCACCCCTCCGACACCCCAGATGATGGCGACAACGGCGATGACCGTCTGCGGAGCATTACTGTCCCGCAGAAAAATAAAACCCGCCCACAGCAAGACAAAGGCTATCAGAGGAATGAGGATGGAAATCAGTATTTTTCCGACAGGGACCAGCACGTGCTGCCATAATTTCTGTTCCATATGAATAGATTCTCCTTAAAGATATGCGGCACCGCGGCCGCATATCTCTCTTTACTTGTATCAGGGCCAGCTTCTTTGAATATCTGCCAGGACATCATCGATCGACCTGCCTGTCAGCCAGTCGACGACTCCGGTCCAGAAGGTTCCTGCACCGACTTGTGCAGGCATCAGATCCGATGCGTCGAACCTGAAGACCTTTGCGTTCACAAGAGCCTCTGCCAGAGACCGCTCGATCTCATTCGGATAGGCGTTCAGATCCTGATTCAGATACGGAAACAATGCTCCGCCTGAACGGGCCCATGATTCACCCGATTCCCAGGTTGCCAGAAATTCCACGAACTGCCTCACTTCGGGAGTATCGTTGAACACTACGAACTGGTCTCCGCCGCCGAGTACGGGGATTCCATATTCGGGATCGATTGACGGAAGAGGGAATACTCCGATCTCTTCTTCCAGATTTGCCTGAATAGCTTCGGGGAAGAAACCTGTGATAAAGTTTCCCTGCCTGTGCATCATCGCCTTGGGAGGATCAAAGAACATCGGCAGAGGTGCATCACCGAAACTTGTAGTAAGTATCGTATTGGTCCCTCCGTACACGTATTTCGGATTCATCCAGATCTCGCCGAGGACTGAAAAAGCATTCTTCACAACCGGGTCATTGAACGGTATCTCATTGGAAACCCATTTGTCGTACATCTCTGGACCTGCGGTCCTGAGCATAATGTCTTCGATCCAGTCAGTTCCGGGCCAACCGGTTGCACCGCCCGATTCGATCCCGACTGCCCATGGCGTATATCCGTCGGCAACCATGCGATCCATCAGACTCATCAGTTCATCCCATGTCGTGGGCACTTCATAACCTTCAGCTTCCCATGCCTTCTTCGGATACCAGACAAAACTCTTGGCATTGACCCTATGGAATACTCCGTAAGGGGTCCCTTCGTATGAACCGAGGGTCTTCCACACAGGAGCGTAGTTTTCGTCAATGGCTTCTTCCAGTGAAGGCCACATCGGAACAAGTCTGTCCTGTGATGCGAAATTCTTCATCAGCCCGGGCTGCGGAAGAGCTGCTATATCGGGGGGATTTCCTCCTTCGACACGCACGCTGATGAGTGTTTCGAAATCTGAAGAACCTTCATAAATCACCTCGATACCCGTCCGTTCTTCGAACGGTTTTATAGCCTCTTCGAATCTCCGTTGTTCTTCATCTACAAAAGCTCCGAAGACTCGTACCACCTTTTCAGAATCTTCTGCAGGCTCCTGCTGACCTCCGGCGAAAATGGCCACAACGAGAAACGTCATGATCAGAATCGATAAAACGATCTTTTTCATACCTGTACTCTCCTTTTTATGCTTAAGGATATAACCTTAAGTCACATATACAGTAATGCGTTTTGGAAACGCTTCCATATTTAGTTTTCCACAGTTTGAGTCACTTGTCAAACAGAAATTATCGTATCTGAACGATTTTCAAAGAGGAGTGTTGAATATGTACAGTCTAGTCAATGAACAGTACCGAGAAGGGCTCTGCAGTCGTCTGCGACTCCATCAAAATCGCACTGATCGATCTTTGAAGGATCGATCATCCAGGCACCGGTGGCTGCAATGATCGCAGGAGTCTTCAGATAAGAAGAGATCGTGTCCTTTGAGATTCCGCCTGCTACGATAGATGTAAGGCCGAACCGGTCGAACAGACTCTGAGCGAATCTTGCCCCTCCGAGTCTTTCCACCGGATAGAGCGAAATGGTTTTCAACCCGTTTTCGATTGCCAGAAAGGGATCGGTGATCACAGGAAAGACAGGGATGTTCGCTGACCTGCACATGTCGACAATCTGCTGGTCAAACAGGGGAGAGAAGATGAACTTTGCACCGTTCTTGATCGCATCGGAAGCAGCTTCGACACTCTGAACGTTGCCCCCTCCGCAGATAAGTTCAGGATAATCCTTTGTGAAAAGATTGAGGATCGCACTTCCTTCCCTGCTGAACTGGGAGATATTCACTACCCTGACGCCGCCGTTGAGCAGGGCTTTACCCAACTGCGCTGCGCTGGAGAGTCCGACTTCCTTGATCATGGCGATTATTTTATGTTCTTTGAATATTCTTGTTATATCTGCCATCTTCTTCCCCCACTTTCATAAGCTTTTGCAGATAACATACTCTTAATATCTGTCAAAAGTCAAATTTTATCATCTTTCATTTTCTATATGTATTACAAATAAGGAGGAAAAATCAAGGCCTCCACCTTTAGAGGCCTGAAATATCGAGAGTCAGATCGTCTCATCACCCTCTTCTGATGGAACTTTCCAATGCTCCTATCCGCTTATAGCGTGCATATAATTCATCATACACGGGAGCAACAGCCTTATTGGGTCTGTGAACCCGCTTGGTTCCTGCACATAGAGCCTTTTGTGCACTTTTCACATCATCGTACAATCCGGCAGCAACCGAAGCGAATACTCCGGCTCCGATAGCCGGAGCCTGATCATGGTCGGTCACATAGATTTCTCTGCCGGTCACATCTGCCAGAATCTGCATACCGAGAGTGCTTTTTCTTGCGACTCCTCCGATCGCAATGATCTTGTCCACCTGAACTCCCCCTTCTTCGAAACATTCCAGAATAGCCCGTGCTCCGAAGGCGGTACTTTCAAGCAGACTTCTCATGATAGCAGGAGCATCACTGCCCAATGTCAGAGAGGTGAGAGCTCCTTTGAGCATCTGGTCGGCGTGCGGGGACCGCCTTCCGTTTATCCAGTCAAGAGCAAGCGGGGAATCTTTCGTTACTTCAATGTCAGCAGCTCTCTGTTCAAGCTCGTAGAGAACCTTCTTCTCTATCTTTTCAACAGTCTCTTCCGATATATCGTGGTCCATATTCTTCAAAGGCCACATAAGAAGGTCTCTGAACCAGGCATAGAAATCTCCATAGGCACTCTGTCCTGCTTCATAACCGATATATCCCGGAATCACGGACCCGTCGACCTGTCCCGCGATACCGGAAACCAGCACTTCCGCCCCGCCTTCCGCGGGCAATGGTCCGACGATGATGTCGCAGGTACTTGTTCCGATACTCTTCACCATCACCTTCTCATCTACGAATCCCCCTACCGCACCGATATGGGCATCGTAGGCTCCCACGGTAACGGGAATTCCTGCAGGAAGGGAAAGCTTTTGAGCCCACTCTGAGGTAAGATTGCCGGCAGCTGTATCCGAAGAATAGGTCTCGGTACCCAAAGATTCTCTGATTCGAGAAAGGCGTACATCGAGAAGATCGAGAAATTCTTCACTCGGATAGCCTCCCCATGATGCATGCCATGCGATCTTATGACCTGCAGCACATCTGGACCTCTTGATCGCCTTTGGAGATGTGGTTCCGCAAAGCAGAGCTGGGAACCAGTCGCAATGCTCTACAGCACAGAGGCCGGCTTCGGCTACCCGGTCATTGGATCTGATCACGTGAAGCAGCTTGGCCCAGAACCACTCACTGCTGTAGGTTCCTCCCAGGTACTGAGTGTAGTCCTCTTTTCCCCAGGTGTGTGACAGATGGTTGAAATCATCGGCTTCCGATATGGCCGTATGGTCTTTCCAGAGAATAAACATTGCATCAGGATCATCTTTGAATTCCTCTTTCAACGCCAGAGGAGTCCCCTCCCCGTCACAGAGAGCCGGGGTGCTTCCTGTTGTATCGATACAGATAGCTCTGACTTTTTTCATCACATCTACGTGTTCATTTCCCGCCGTGACGACAGCCTCGGTAAAACTTTCTGTATAGTCGAGAGGATGCTGTCTGAACATATTCTTCTTCGGATCACAGAACAGACCATCTTTCCAGCGTCTGTAATAGGAAACGGCAGAAGAGACGACAGTTCCGTCTGCTGCATCGATGATCACGACTCTGACCGAGTCAGAACCGAAATCTGCTCCTATAACGTAATGCTCATTGTTTTTCATGAAGAAGTTACTCCTTTGTACTTTTATCTTATAGTGAGAAGTATAAGACGGCTCAACGGACAAGTAAAGCCGATTTACCCTCTTTTCCATGCTCCATTCAGAAAGACGTAATGCTCATGGTCTTCCCACCGTCCTCTGATGAAAAGATAATTCGGACTGGTTCCTTCATAGGTGAACCCTAAAGACCGCACCACTTTTTTTGATCGTTCATTGTTCACCATGATGTTCGCCTCGAACCTGTGCAGGTTGTATACACTCATCCCGATTTCGAGCACTTTGGAGAGAGCCTCTCTCATATAGCCGTTCCCGGTTGCCTCACGGGCAAGTCTGTAGCCGACGAACGTACTGCAGAACGGACCGAAAACCATATTCGATAGAGAAACGGTTCCTATGATCTTTTTATCAGAGCGGACAGAGAGATAGAAACTGGCTGCTCTTCTTGAGAGGTGATCTTCCCACTGCGACTTCAGCAGCAACTTCATCGATTCTAACGTGTAGAAGGTCTCATCCTTCAGGGGCTCCCACGGAGCATGGAATTCTCTGTTTTCCACGAAAAATTCGAGAAGATCAGCACTTTTCACCCGTAGAGGGCTTCTCAGAGATAATCTCTCTGAAGTCAGATCATCTTCGATATATGAAAAAGGCATAAAAGGACATCCCTCCTAAAGCATCCTGGCGGATGTGATCAGGCGAAGAAAGTTCTTCTGATCAGGTTTCTTGACTTTGAGATTCAGCGCTCCTCCCATAGTGCGTTCCTCCATGTACAGCACAGGAAACTCGGGATAGAGAGATTCTCCGTAGATTTCGTCGTCATTTACAGTCGGAAACACATAGACCCTTTTTTGAGCCGAACGGGCGAATGAGAGATTGTCTCTGACCTTCTCATCCTGCAGGGATTTGAAGGTGGCAAGCAGGATCACTGCCTGAGCTCCGACTATCTGAGCTTTTTCATTGACCGCCACATTAGACTGAAGAAGTGAGAGATCATAGCCCGACTCCCATTGGAAGTATGCATCAATGTTCGCGCTCTTCAGATGGTTGATCATCCCTTCGACCAGACGAAAATCTTCAAAAGAATGCAGGATATGGATAACCGGTATGCCTGACGGGCGTTTTAACAGATAATCGTTAGCTGATCGCTCGCTCAACGAAGCACGGAGCAGTTCTTTTTGAGTAATAATCATGCGGCTTCCTTTCTTCTTCTAGATTGTTCAATATCTTTCCCGCTGACCGAACTCAGCATCTTCAACCCATGAATTCGGACGGTTTATCATAACGATGATGGTATCTATCAGGTCATAATGCTTTCGTTCTTCCTGAATGATAAAATTGAGAACTTCCCGTTCTCTGGTATCTTCAAGAGAAGCAAGGTACTCACTGTAGAATTCGATACTCTTCAGCTCGATCTCGAGGGCACTCTCGTATGCCTGCAGATGAGTTTTTTCCTTCTGCTTGAACTCGCTGGAGAATGTGGAGAGTATCTGTTTCATATCGGTCTTTCCCGAAGAAAGAGAATCGGAAGGAATTGCGGCATCAGACTGCAGTGCCTCGAATATTGCCTGATGCTTTTTTTCATCGGCCGCCAATAACGAGAAAATCGACTTCAATCCTTCATCTTCCGCCTGACCCGCCATCTTCGTATAATAAGATGCGCCCTCAATTTCCATCTGAATAGCGATTTCGAAAATATTCATCATTCATCTCCTTCAAGAATGGATTGATTCATTGTAGCAAGTATACAAAGGGTACGCAAGAATTAAATCCTTAACTACCAAGTTAAACTCTTACGAAAATAGGTAATTATTTGCTGATTATTAATTTTTTTTAACATTTTTTTCACATAAGGGTGGAATTCGCTATTTGTCAAGAAATTTCTTTACTTTTTTTCTGAAAAGTATTGCCTATCTTCTCACTTTTGTAGATACTATAGATGTAAAGAAGAAGAGAAGACGGCATAAGCCGTCAAGGAGATATATTATGAAGACAAAATTAACACAGGAACAAAGCTTCATACTTTCGAGCACCAACGGTGCATTCGGTGAAAGCGACTTGCCGTTGCTCACCAGCCAGATCGAGGTCCACAAATATCTGATCAATCAGAATATTCCCTGGACCATCACAGATGATGATGCGATTTTCTCTTGGCTTGAGAACGTATACCGCCCGATCATGCAGGTTGCTCAGATGTGGAACGTTCGAGCATCTTTCCCTGATATGAGCGACTCTCAGCTATTCTTTGCCATTTCAGACCACTGGTACTTCCTCCTTGCAAAGGATGAGAGAATCAGCGCTCAGGCGGCTGCGATCAACTATGCTGCCACCTACGGCAAAGGACTGGGTCAGTTCATTTCGAAGATATCGAACCCCATCCGGGTTGCCTGACAGTTATGTAGATATTTGCAACTAATGGAAACCTGAAAGACCTCCATGTTGTATATGCCTCTGATTCATCGGAGGCATTTTTTTTGATTGCTCGCTCGGGCAATACACCGTACTATCAGAATATGAAGGAGGTCACTGTCAGCCGATGCCGTCATTATCGTCCTTCTCCTGATAATTCTGATCTACATCGGCATCGTTTTCTGCGCCAACAGACTGTTCAGAACCAGCCGGACATACGAAATTCCCGTGACCGGGAAAAGTATAACAGACAAAAGTACCAAAGCTCTTCAGATTCTCACATGGAATATCGGCTATGCGGGAATGGGAGAGGACTCTGATTTTCTTTTCGATCACGGAAAGCAGCTGCGCCCCCCCCCTTCCAGAGAATCTGTTGCCGACAATCTGAAAAAGATAGAGGAATATCTGAATGGGTCAGAAGCTGACATCATGATGCTTCAGGAAGTGCCATATGCCTCATGGATCACCTATTCAACAGATGTGATGGGTTTTTTCGTACAACAGTTCGATGATTATCAGTGGACTTACACTGATGATCTGAGAACGAAACTGATCCCGCCGCCATTTTCGATCCGTATGGGTAACGCCACTGCGAGCACGATTCCTATCGACATGTGCACCTCGCATCCTCTGGAAGATGAACCTGATTTTCTTCTTCAGGTATTCAGAAAAGAATACAGGATGCATGTGATTCATCTCGAACATGACAATGTCCTGTGGTCGCTGATCAACATCCATCTTTCGGCATTCGATGATAAAAGCGTGTCGATTCGGGAAAAGCAGCTCAGTCAGGTTTTCGATTTCGCACTATCCGAACGGAAAGCCGGATACCACGTGGTAGTTGGAGGCGATTGGAACATGAAGATCGTAGAAAGCGATTTCGGCCCATACTCGACTAGAGATGAAGACCTGTTCTGGGTTCGTCCTCTACCAGATTTTTCCCGAACTCAAGAAAATCTACGATGGGTGGCAGATCCCTCAACCTCTACAGTCAGGACGGCTGAACAGCCCTATCAGAAGGGAGAAAACTATACGCTCATCATCGATGCTTTTGTAATAAGTGACAATGTAGAAATGTTAGATATTAAGACAGATGACCTCTCTTTCACACCATCTGACCACCATCCTGTCAGGATCGAAGTAAAAGCGAAAGATTATTGATTAGAACAACTTTAATACTTATTTCATACATCTAAGCAGGATAGTTTGTAAATTATTTGCTTATTTGGTTACCTTTTGTTAACTGATATATTATTTCTTCCGCTATCGGCAGATTACTCTTTGACATACGACATTATTTCGTTAAAAATATGTCGTATGTTAGGCGAATATGAAGGAAACAATTTTTGGAATCGTGTTGATGCAGTTCAGGGAATCGACGGTTCACTGAAATCTGTTGCTCAAAAAGCTGGTCTGAATTATGAGATTATCAAGGTTCAACGCTCCTTAGGAAGAATGCCGCGGGCGGAAGAAGCCGCGAAAATCGCATGCGCTTTGAATGTACCGATGCAGTGGCTGGTTCTCGGAGTATGCGAGAACGCAATCGACGAGCTCAGAGTCGGAAGGTCCAAAGAAGATGAGAAGGTTCTGAACCTTCTCGAGCTCATAGCCGGATCTCCAAAACATATGATTCATATGATAGAAAATATGCTGATGCCCGGTGAACGGCCTGTCAGCAAAGAAGCCTGAACCACACACATCAGTTCACTTTCATATCATGCATCCGATGCACAAAATATCTGGAATTCGGACAATGAGTGCCAGATATGTACAGATAATCTGTCATTTAACAGATTATTTACATTTTGTTGTAGGAAAATACAAGAAAAATAGTTCAACATAAGAGACAATTTTGATATTTTTCGTTATAATACATGCTTATTATGTCACAAACATTATTATATAGGAAAAAGCACAGTATCTGAATCCAGATTACTTTCTGCATTTTTTCGACTAATTTCGTGCAAGACAGGGGAGCTATTGTTTTATGGATTATTTAGAAGAAGGATATTTATTCTGGAAACGCTTTGACAAGTATAGAGATCCGAATAAGACCTTGAAAGAATTTGCATCCCGGGCGGGCTTGAACTACGAACTGATAAAGGTGCAACGGTCCCTCAACAGAATTCCCAAAGCAATGGAAGTCTCCCTGATTGCACAGAAAATCGGTGTACCTGTTGAAATACTGCTTCAGGATATCGACAGTTTTCCTTTGAAACAGAAAAGACTGTTTCTTATCTACTGCGAACTGCAGAAAACAAATGAGGAAAATATTGATAAAATATCTGAGATATTAGGTATTTAGATACTAATAATTTTTAGAACAACAGCATCACCGGCCCAGTCTACCATAAAATCGAATCAATCTGCATCACATTTTTATTGAACTCACTTTAAATATAAATTACTATAAACTATGTCGGGAGGAACTGGCAGAGGGAGAGGGAATAAAATGTTTCGACACCTGGCACATGAAGGCAATTCACCTTCGGTCGCCTTCATCAGATGTACTATAGACTCTATCGGTAAAATCAAAGCAATCAAATTCGCAAATGATGAGGCTCTCGGCCTGATGGGTCTGAATCTCTCTTCTGTCACCAACAAACCGGTAGAGAAAGTGATATCATCGTGCAAAAGACACCTTCCATGGAAGAAACTCTTTCATGCCGCATCGCTGAGGTCGGTTCCTTTTGTCGAAGACGGTCTTCGCTCCACTACCGGCAGACAATTATCGGTAACCTACCTTTCAACAGAGATTCCCGATGAACTTCTGATAATTATCAAAGATACATCAATCGAACACTATTCATATAATCTCAGGGAACAGATAACTAAGTACCAGTACGATATTCTGCTGCTGCTTGATGAATACCTGATCATCAGAAACATCGAATTTTCGACAGATGAAGATATTTTGTCTAAATCCCGGAAAGAACTGATGGGACATACTCTCAAGGAGGTCTTCGGCCCCAATTTCGCACGGCCGGTAAACAACCTGCTGCTCGGGATCAAAGATGACGGAGAGAGCTCCTCGATGATCTATTATTCCCCTGATATCCAGAACCCCAGACGGCTTAAAATCAACGGACAGAAAATTTCTTCCGGTCAATTGTTCCATTATATTCTGAATATTAAGGATATCACCAGTGAAATAGATTTTTCCAGCAGACCTCTGAAAGATTTCTATCAGGGAATCCTTGTATACGATGAGAAAGGAATCATCATTTCTGCAAACTCTCTGTTCGAACGAATGACAGGATTCAAGATGGACGAGATTGTAGGAAAACAGGTACACGAGTTCCTTAAAACTGCCACCGCAAGCCAAACCTATGAAACGACGATCGTGACAAAGCAGAAAAAGCATTTCCGCGTGAATGTCACAAACTCCGTACTCGAACATATCCGCAGTGAAAAACTGTATATTGCTGCAATTACCGAAATATCCGGCATCATATCAACCCAACGGCTGCTTGAAAGAAAGAAAATATTCGAGGATATCCTTTTCGATATGACCACTAAGATGCTCATAAGCGACGAGATCACATTCAACTCTACGATAAACAATGCGCTGATCACGCTCGGGACTTTCTCCGGAGCAGACAGAGCATATGTATTCATGTTCCGCCAGGAAAAGACGATGGACAACACCCATGAATGGGTGGCTTCAGGCATCACCTCTCAGATAGAGAATCTGCAGCAGCTTCCCCAGAGGATGTTCCCCAACTGGGTATCCACCATAAACAAAGGAAAAGAATTATACATCCACGACATCGACAGCCTCGAATCCAATTGGAAGGCAGAGCAGAAGCTGCTGCAGGCGCAGCAGATAAAATCTGTTCTTGTCACCCCCATCATCGGACATAAGAAAGTGTTCGGTTTCATCGGTTTCGATGCTGTCACAAGCAACATGAGCTGGACAAACGACGAACGGCGCCTGCTCAGATTCTATGCGAACACCATCGGTGAGACCCTTGCCAGAAAAGAGAACACGCTGCTCCTCAATGAGATGCGGGACAAGGCTGAATCTCTCGCATCGGAACGAGAACAGATAAATCGTGAACTTAATTCTTTTTTCGCAAAGATGAGCCATGAAATCAGGAACTCGATAAATTCGATTATCGGAATTAATCAGATGCTTATGGATACAGACCTTGATGCTACTCAAAAGCGCTATTCGAAAATTATCAGGTCCAACAGTGAATTCCTTTTGAATCTCATCCGGGATGTTCTTGATTTTTCACGGATGAACGATCATGTGGTGGACCTGCATCTATCCAAATTCTCTCTTTCTGAGATCATCCTGCAGGTCATAGACTCCCTGAGAGTATTCGCCGATGACAAAGAGCTCACCATGGAATTTGTCGAAGATGAGAATCTGAACAAATCACTGTACGGCGATGCGGTAAGGATCAGCCAGATTGTCTCCAATCTGGTAAGCAATGCCATTAAATATACCGAAACCGGATCGATCCGAATTTCGACAAAACTTGTCAATTCCGATAGCAATCAGATCACAGCTTCAATTATGGTGGAAGATACCGGCATCGGGATCAAAGAAGCAGATCTCGAAAAGATCTTTGAACCGTACTTCCAGATAGATGACAGTTCCCGCCAGACTCTGGAAAGTTCAGGTTTAGGCCTGCCGATTGTCCAATGGCTCGTCGGTGCGATGGGCGGAACGATCAACGTGGAAAGTGAACACATGAAAGGAAGCACGTTCACCTGTACTTTACCCCTTCAGGTAATTGCTCAGGAGAAATCTTACCTGTCGGGTGATCCGTCATGGAAAGATAAGAAGGTCCTGATAGCACAAGCCGACCTTGAAAAAATGCAAGAACTCACTTCACTACTCAACGCCTGGGGTTTTCAGATCGATACGGTCCAGACTCGTAACAAATTGAAAGAAAGGATCTCACAGCTCATCGATGCAGAAAACCCTTATTCTGTCTGTTTCATAGACTCTTCATTTATAGATGACCAGATCAATACCTACCTTATCTCATGTAAAACCAGCGGCAGGTTCTTTCATCATCTTCTCTTTCTCACCTCACATGTTTCACCCGATCTCACTGCCGAAAGCGCAAACTGTCCGTTCGACGGATACCTTCTCTATCCCGTAGATGAAAATTTCCTCTATGAACAATTGAAGACAAAGATGGACAGAATGTCTATTGAAAAGGCATTGGTGTATAATGATTTCAAAGTCCTCTCCGGACTTGATATCCTGATCGTCGATGATATCGCGATCAACAGAGAGATTATCATGTATCATTTCGATAAGGTCGGTATTCATGGAGACCATACCGATAACGGGCTTACGGCTGTAGAGATGGTGAAACAGAATAATTATGACATCGTACTTCTCGATATCCAGATGCCGAAGATCGACGGGTATGAGACCTGCGCCCGTATTCGGGCCTTAGGTGATGAAAAAAAATCAAAAGTACCGATCATCGCAATGACTGGGAATGTTGCTCCCGGAGAGAGAGAAAAGTGCCTCATAGCAAAAATGGACGACTATCTCGAAAAACCGGTCAAGGCTGAACAGCTGTATGGATCGCTTCTGCAGTTTTTACCTTCTGAAATGTATCTCAGTCCCAGACAGAACCGGATCGAATTCAATGATGAGTCCTCTATGATGAATCCTCTGACGGGAATCGATACAAACAGGGCACTGAAGAATCTTCAAAATGATAAAGAACTTTATATAAAACTTCTGAATCAGTTCTATGATGAATATCATGATTATGCTCGAATCTATAATGATACAGCAGAAAAGGAGACGGAAAGGGTCCGTTTTGTTCATTCAATCAAGAGTGTCGCTGCCAATCTGGGAGCCATGAAACTTTCGAGACTTGCATCTGACCTCGAGAAGATGATTCCTGATATGGAATACGAGTATTATGCGGAGATTCAGCATTCCTTCATGAAGGAATTCGCCATCGTCATCCAATCGATCGAACATTCTCCCTATTGTATCAAAGAGGAAGAACCTGCTATCTTGGAAAAAGAGGTTATCGGGCAAAATCAGCTGCTTGAGATTTTGTCGAAGCTGCAGCAGGATCTGAGAACGGGTAACAGAAACAGCATCAATTCGACAGTCGAAGAGTTGAATCAGCTGCGCTTCGAAGAAGGGTATAAAGAAAAAATGACAGTGATACGTAATACTATCAGGTTATATGATTACCAGAAAGCCGAAATCTATGTTGGCGAAATGATCGGCGATCTCGAACCATAGGAGCTAAGTCATGACCTACAAGATTCTGATAGTAGAAGATTCTCCTTTTCACATTGATCTTCTGGTTTCCGCTCTTGGAACTGATTATGACCTGCTCATCGCAATCGATGCCGAAAAAGCTCTTCAGATCCTCAAAAAGGATAAACCTGATCTCATCATACTCGATGCGATCCTCCCTGGAATGAATGGGTATCAATTCATGGAGATTCTATCGAGAGATCCGAAACTCGACAGCATCCCCGTTATATTCACCACCGGAATGGACCAGGCTGAAGATCAGATCAGAGGTTTCGCATTGGGAGCTGTAGATTATATAACCAAACCATTCAACACAGAACTGGTCAAACGGAGAGTTCAGCTTCACCTTGAACTCGATTCACACAGGAAGAATCTTGAACTTCTTGTGGCCCAGAGAACGAAAGAGCTCGTGCATACCCGTGATACGGTAGTTCAGACGGTAGCCTATCTTGCAGAATCGAGGGATGAAACCACCGGAGCACATATCTTCAAAACTCAGAACTACTGTTCCATACTCGCCGAGGAACTATCTCGAAGATATCCTGATGAACTGAGTCTGCAAGAGGCCCAGCTATTGTCGCAGGCTTCAGCACTCCATGATATCGGAAAGGTTGCCATCCCCGACAAGATACTGCTGAAACCGGGAAAACTCACAGATGATGAGATGATAATCATGAAGACCCATACTATTTTGGGGGCCAATGCGATTGAGAAGACGATGTCGATGCTCGGGGAGAATTTCTTTCTGAGAAAGGCTCTTGAGATTGCCCTTACCCACCACGAAAAGTTCGACGGATCGGGCTACCCCAATGCCCTCGTTGGAAATCAGATTCCGGTAAGCGGCAGGATCGTGGCCCTGGTTGATGTCTATGACGCACTTACATCCGCACGTCCCTACAAGAAAGCCTTCTCACATGAAAAGGCTTTCGATATCATCGTTCACGGTGACGGAAGGACTAAACCCGAACATTTCTGCCCGCGGGTTCTCCAATGCTTCATTGATCTGCAGCACAACTTCAAAGAGGTCCTTGTCTCTACATACGAATGATCAGAGTGCAAGACGAAGTATCTTTCTGACATCATCCTCCGTAAGTTTAACGAAATTACCGATCGTCTCTTTGTTTATCATGGCATTCTTACTCATAAGATCGATCTTTTCAGTACCAATCCCGGCATCAGTCAGCCTCACCGGTAATCCCAGTGATCTATAAAAAAGTTCAAGCCGGTCGATTGCCGATTCAACGACGGCATCTTTATCATCAAGAGACAGATTAACACTGCATACCCTGATAGCAAACTGAACGAATCTGTCTATGTTCCGCTTGTATACATATCTCATCCATGCAGGGAATATGATCGACAATCCTGCTCCGTGAGCAATATCGTAAGCTCCTGAGAGTTCATGTTCAATCGCATGAGATGCCCAGTCGGCTACCCTCCCCCGATCAAACAGATCATTATGGGCAAGAGTCCCTGTCCACATCAGTTCACTTCTGTACTTGTAATCGGCAGGGTGTTTCAAAGCAAGAGGTGCATGTGCGAGAACATTTCTCATCGCACCTTCCAGAAGTTCATCGGAAAGATCGTTATGCAATTCATTGGTAAAGTACCGCTCCATCAGATGAGCGAGAATATCAGCAGCACCGCAGGCTGTCTGATAATCAGGAAGCGAGTAGTTCGTCTCAGGATCCATAATAGCGAACTGCGGAATCACCTGTTCACTTTTAATCGCCCGTTTCAGATTGCTTCTCTCATCTGTTATCACCAGACTAGTCGAACTTTCTGAGCCTGAGGCGGGAATGGTGAGAACAACGCCTACAGGAAGTGCTTTCTTTATTGAATTTTCCGGGTTCATGAAATAGTCTTCCCACAAATGCTCACCGTCTGCAAGAGAACCGAACGCGATAGCCTTCGCAGAGTCGATCACCGATCCTCCGCCTACTGCAAGAATGAAAGAGATATTCTCTCTTCGGACAATCTCTATCCCCTCCAGGACTTTAGACAACCGGGGATTGGGAACAACACCGGAAAGTTCTACAAACTCGATACCCTCTTTATTCAGAGAGGAGACAACTTCATCGTACACCCCGTTCTTTTTAATGGACCCTCCACCGTAATGAAGGAGAACCCTGGTGGAGAACCGTTTACACTGGCTTCCCACCTGATCTATGGTTCCTTTTCCGAAGATGATCCGAGTCGGATTGTAAAATGTGAAATTCAACATAGTTGACCTCCTTCAAAATATTGGTTACATCAGATATTCTTTCAAGGCCTCTACGACCAGCGCGTGATCTTCCTGTTGTGTGAGACCTGAGATCGTCATCGTCCCGATAACCCCGGTGTTTTTGATGATGATCGGAAAACAGCCTCCGTGAAAAGCATACTCCTCTTCTTTGATCATGAATCGTTCATTCATGCTTTTACCTTCTTTTTCGAGAAGCCGCCCCATGTAATACGAACTGTGATTGAATCTGAGAACGCTGTTGCGCTTTCTTTCGATCCAGCGTTCATTATCCATCGATGCACCATCGAAGGAAAAGTGGAACAGACACCTCGATCCGACAGTGATATCAACAGCGATAGGAAGAGACTCTCTCATACCTTTCTTCACCACATACGATCCGATCTGAAATGCCAGATGAGAATTAAATTGAGTGAACTGAATGTCCCGTTCCTGATTTGAAAGCTCTGATAGTAATTCTGCATTGTTCATAATTTTTCTCCTTAGTGCAAATAGTAACATATAAAAGAGAAGGTTCACAGAGGAGTCAATCACCCGAAATGATGAGCAATATCATCCTGTTTCCCGATAGGTCGGCGCATGTTCTCTCAGTATAGTTGAGGTGATGAAAACAAAACGGAAAAAAATCTGCATAGATATCATCATCACCCTCATTTTTCTGATGATGTCGATATACTCTCTCTCATTGATTGATGAGCTGAAGATCGACAGCTCTACCGATGTCTTCATTCCGCAGGATTCACAGGTTGTTGCAGTAAATGATAAGATAGAACTTGAATTCGGTTCCCTCGATTCACTGCTGCTTTCCGTTCATAATGAACAAGACGGCATTCTTCATAAGCAGACTCTGACTCTTATCGACGACCTCACAAACATGATCAGACAACTGCCTGAAGTAGAAAGTGTACGAAGCATCACCAGCCTCACCCACCTCGGTGTCGATTCTCTCGGATTGGAGGCACAGCCCCTGTTTACAGGAACTCAAGAAGATCAGATCCGGCACATGGCCGATCAGATTGAAAGCTGGAAAGAGGTGTACCATAACTCTCTGATCTCAAAGGATCTCACCTTCTCGTCGATCGTCATCTCCATGAAAACGGGACTTACTGAACAGCAGCAGCAACAGCTCATAGGAAAACTGGACACGATCGTCACCCGATACACCGATGAAAGCAGCATTCTCTCACTGGTAGGATTGCCTGTGATCAAACGCGAGATCAACACATCTCTGGTGAATGATCTGACGTTCCTCGCGCCCATCGCAGCCATTCTCATCTTCTTCGTACTTACCTTTTCGCTAAAAAGACCTGCCGGCATTCTTCTTTCTTTTGTCCCGCTGCTTGTCAGCTCATCTGTCGTCATAGGAATCATGGTTCACTTTTCAATCACGTTCACCATGGCAACGATGCTTGTTCCCGTCCTACTTCTGATCGTTTCGAGCGCCTATGCAATCCATGTGATGAGTCATTTCTATGAAGAGATCGAACAGCTTCCCGCGCCGGTAACCTATGAATCGGTCGACTCTACACTCGCTTCGGTCATCAGAAAGAACAGAAAGCCGATAATACTGGCGGGAATGACTACTGCGGCAGGTTTTCTCGCACAACTGGCCTCACCTCTTCGACCTTTCAGGATGTTCGGGCTTCTCAGTGCTTTCGGCATTCTTATCTCCCAGCTCGGATCTCTTTTCCTTTTACCATCGCTTATCCGCCTGACAAGCATCAACGGAATAAGAGAGGATAAAAGAGAAAGATGGAGAAGTCATAAGAAACGAAACGATGAAAGAACGTTTAAAAGCACTCTGGTCGTTCAGAGGGCAATGCATCACACAAAAACAGTTGTGATTCTCTCTGTTGTGATCTGTGCTGTGACGATAGCTCTTGTTCCCCATATCAAAAAAGGGACAAATATGATCGACTTTTTCACCGAAGATAACAGAGTCGTGAAAGATACCGAAATCTACAGTGATAAGATGGGAGGAAGCGGCATCATCAATGTGATGTTCTCGACAGAGGACGACTCATCTATTCTCACTCCATCCTTTCTGTTATCACTGCAGACCTTCTCTCAAAAGCTGACGGGATTTGATACTGTAGGATCTGTCCAGTCGATCATTCCCTACATAAAGAGAATGAATCTGCTCATGAATCAGAACCGCAGCGAAGAAGAACAGCAGACAGCATCGGAAATCGATTTTTTCAGCGATTCGTTTTCGTTCGAAACAGAAAAGCTCCCTTCAGCGAACACCGCTGAGAAAAAAGAGTATGACAGGTCACAGATTGACTACTCATTCGATGAGATCCCTTCAGACCCGAAGAAATACTTTCTGGAGACTCGGCAGGACCTATCAGATCTTATAAGTCAATATCTCATCCTCTATTCAGGCAACCTTTCCTATTTCATAAACGATACAATCGAACCAGATGCTGCGAATATAACCATCATCGTCAATGACAGTTCTTCAGACTCACTCGGGAAACTGAAAGATTTTATCACCTCCTACTGGGATGATGGAAGAAATCCCAACATAGATGTTGCCGTAGGCGGAGGGGAGGCAATCAGTCTTGAACTTACAAATCTGGTAACGAAAAGCCAGATCTACTCTCTTGTAATTTCTCTTGTTGTCGTCTTTCTTATACTGCTGTTTCTGTTCAGGTCACTTCGCTATGCGCTTGCCGGCCTCATTCCCGTGGTCTTCGCACTGGCGGGAATATTCTCATCGATGGCTGTTCTCTCTATCCGCCTCGATATTGTAACATCTTTGCTCGCTGCTCTGGCGATCGGGATAGGAGTCGACTATTCAATCCACTATATATTCGCATATCAGCGTCTGAAAGGATTGTCCACCTCAGAGACACCGATTGCAGTGATTATGAAGACTACGGGAAAGGCGATCATCATAAATGTACTTTCTGTGACCATAGGTTTCGCCGCTCTCATCTTTTCAAGATTCATTCCCATAAGACAGATGGGGATACTCTTCTGTATTTCTATGATCTTTGCCGGTTGTGCGGCACTGATCATATTACCGGTCACATTAGTTATGATGGAGGAAAGTTATGATCAAAAAACATAGACTGAAAATGGTAGCAGCTGTTATATATGTCGTGCTTGCCGTGACGCAAACGATAAGTGCGATGACAGCTGCCCAGATTATGGAGAAGGTGGAAAATACCCAAAAACATGACAGCAGTGCTCTTGATATCTCATTGGAACTCATCGGTGAGAACGGGGAAGTCAGGACACGGAGGATACAGACTCTGAACAGAAGCTCTGAGCAGAATAACGAGAGCATCACGATATTTCTCTCCCCTGCGAGTGTGAGGCAGACCAGATTCCTGTCAATTGAAAAGGAAAACTACAAGGAGCAGTGGATCTATCTACCTGCACTGAAACAATCGAGGAAGATCGGAAGTGCAGAAAGAGGGGCCTCTTTCATGGGAAGTGATTTCTCCTACGAAGATATGGACAGTACTACCTTCGATTCTGATGAGGCAGCCCATACCGTCATCGGGGAAACCGGTGAGATTTATATCATAGAATCGGTCCCGTATGAATCAGATGCCGTCTACGGCAGAACAATCACATATGTCGACAAAGAGAGTTTCCTCCCGTCGAAGGTCCAGCTGTTCGATGAAAAGGGAACGACAATGATAAAGGAACTGATCATTTTGGAAAAGGATCTTATAGACGGATCATGGGTCGCCACGAAAATGGAGATGAGAACGATATCTACCGGTCATAGAAGCGTAATTACGATCGTGCAGGCCAAGTATGATATACCCATCCCATCTTCCTATTTCTCGCTTCAGTTCCTCAAAACAGGGAGGATATGATGAATAGCAGATACCCAATTATGATCACTGTCCTGATAGTGCTTCTGATGATGCCGGTATATCCGGCCGAAGGATTCACACAGATATTCGGTGATCTTGACAGTACTGAACAGGCTGTTGAGTTCTCAGGTTCTATTTCTTCTCATTTTTCCTATCTTCCCGGCTATGATAATCTGATCGAACCGAATGCAGCTCTCGAAGGAGGACTTGAGTTCACTTCATCAGATTTTGCGGGTAATGTCGATTTCAGTCTCGGGTCGGATTTATCAGAAGATTTTGTAATCTCTGATATTCTTCAGAATCTATCGCTCACATGGTTCTTTCCGCGGGGAAACTTCAAAGCAGGATATATGGTTCAGCAGTGGGGAGTCACAGATACATACCGTGTCACCGACATCATAAATGCTGTTGATCTTTCAGATGGACTGTCGATGGATACGAGGAAGATGAAACTTCCTGAAATGATGGGTATAGCTCAGTGGTTCTTCGATACAAGTTCACTTCAACTCATTTACAAACCTGTATTCCATCCGACATGGACGGGAAACGAGAACAGCCGATGGACGATCGAGGCCGACCAGGAGAGCTTCGTTATCACCGATGACACGCAGATGATCAAAGAGAATACCTCGACATTCTCTTACGCCAGTTACGCAGTGCGGCTCGCACTTTCTTCAATGAACCTTGAAACTCACCTGTTCTTTCATCACGGATATGATTATCAGGGAGGTTATGTTTATTCACTCTCTGCGCCTGTTAGTCCCGATCCGAGAGCGGTTGTAGATTCGATCGAAACGATCTATACACGGTTCAACACATTCGGTGCCGATGCACGATATGTTGTCGGACCCATGACAGTCGCGGCAGAAGGAGCTTTCTTTCTCAGTGAAGATGCTGACGGCACCGACGAGACATTGTATAACTCCAGATTCGCCTACGGAGCATCACTGATGTATCTTTTCAAAAATTCTTCAAGTTCCATCACTGCAGGATATTACGGCAGCCATATACTGGGTTATGACAATACAGAGGTGATGGATGTGGACACGATGACCTATGTGGAAACCGATCATAATCTGACGTTGGCATTCCTTCTTTCCATGCTGAACGAACAACTGCGATTCGAAGGTGCTTTTACCTATCAGTTTCCTACGACCGGCTATGCTTTTCTCACCGAAATCACCTATTTTGCGACCGATGAGATTGGTGTGACAGCGGGGATGGAACTTATCGGATCATTTGACAGCGAAATCAGTTCCTCTTACGCCTACTGGGACAAGAACGACAGGCTATATCTGTCGATCTCCTACCTTTTCTGAGGATCCGGGATATGATAACAAGATCGGCAGCGTGGGGTATCTGCACTGCATTGATGATGACACTGTCTGTTCTTACGGCTGCGTCGCCTGATGGATACTACAAGAGTGTCGATTCCAAGCAGGGTTTCACCACCAGCATCATCGCTGTGTATACCTATGATCAAATGGTGTACGGAAGAATCATAGTTGCCTTCGACGAAGAGGACGGTACATACATTGAAAGTTATCAATCGCCCGTATCATCGATCAGTATTGGGAACAAAAGGCATTTTCTTGTTGAGATCGATCTCTTTTTCGGATTGAAGAAAAACGGGTCGCGATACACGGGCGGGAAAGTCGTGGATGTGAAAAACGGCAACATCTACGGTGCACAGATATGGAGAGAATCCGGTGATCTCATACTGCGCGGGATGCTGGGACCGTTCGGTATGAAATACCGTTTCTGCAAAGCTGTAGAAAAAGATTTTCCGCCTTTTGTCAGAATACCTAGACTGGACTCTTTCGTACCCTACACTCTTTGACACTGCTCTCTATCTGATTCGTTTCCTGTATGATACAATCGGGGTAAGGAGCCTCTGTGATGTCTGTAGTAGGAGATGTGTTACTGTTTCTCACAACCAGTCTCGTATTATCGATAATGGCGTTGTGTGTCCTCACGTATATACGGGCGAAGGACGGGTATTCTCTCGAATTTCTCTCTGTTCTCGTCCCTCTTTCGTTTCAGATGCTGTTGACACAGTTTGTCTCCTATGTGGACACTGTTTCACCGAATTTCACCGGGGGTAGTCCTAATTACACGCTATATGCGTGGTGGGCATCGTTTTCATCCGTGGCACTTACAACCGCTGTCGTCTATACACTGGCCCGCTATCTGATTCTGCTGCTTCCGACAACGAAACGGCAGACCTCTATCGCCATGAAGATCATGAGAGGCATCATCATGCTGTTTTTCACCGCGAGCACCGTTTCTATCCTGGCGGCCGGGAACTTTGAACCATCAAAAGTGATGCATATCACCTTCTCCTACCATTTTTTTGCTGCCAGTTCGCTTATGAGCGCACTCGGAATTGCAGCACTGTATTATAAAAGAAACGCCAGAGGCTGGGAGCAGGAAAGTCTTCTATCGGGAATAAGTGCGACATTTCTGCCGTTGCTGTTCACATTCCCCATCGATCTCATCTTTTTCAGAGACCAGACATTCAAGGTCGCATATCTGAGCTATTCGATCTTCGTTGTATACCTCTATTTTTTCATTTCAAGAAGATACTTCCAGCAGTATGAACACCCTGTACACGAAGGTATCATCGATGAAAAATTCATGATGGAAAAAGGAATCTCAGCCAGAGAGAAGGAAGTTCTCTATCTTCTTGTGAGAGGTGAAACTTCATTTGAAATCGGAGAGCATCTCTATATTTCACACAATACCGTGAAGACACACATAAAGCATATCTACGAAAAGCTGCAGGTCTCGACGAGAGTTCAGCTCTATGCCCTGATTGCAAAGCATACTCAATAGAACTTCAATCTATTGTGAATCCATCTCGATGTCCTCGATGGAGAGATTGATGATCCTCTCTTTTCCTCCGAACTGGAACATGACGTGAACTCTTTTGTGGTGTCTGTCAACTTTTACGATTTTCCCGTTAAGATCACATAGAGGACCGTCGATAACCCTGACCAATTTCCCCTCCTTGAACAGGACTTTGCTCGGCCTGATGGTCCCCTGATGATTATAGACCCACCTCGCATAGTCTTCGTCACTCCCTTTGAGGGCGAGAGTGTAATCATTATTCCTCAGAATCTTATACGCATTTCTTTCGTTTTTAATGAGGAAGAGAGGAAAGGGGATATCATCTTCGAGATAGAGAAACATGTACCCGGGAATCAGAGGCTGTTCTACCTTCTTCCATTTCCCCTGTTTCTTCTGGTTCATGATTCTCACCGGATACATGATCTGGATGTCCTCATTGAGCACATCTTCCACACTCTTTTTGATAAGATAGGCAAGCTTTTTCTCTGATCCGGTCTTGCAGTAGAGACAGTAACTTTTCATCTATTTCCCTATGATTTTCTGCCCGTTACGTGTATATTCCGGGACAAAATTCTTCACCCTTTCAATGATCTGTTCAGGAGATAGTGAAGGAATCTCGTCATAGAACGCCTTGAATGTCGCATGATCAATCGTCCCGTTCACTTTTGCCCGGTATACTTTGGGGTTATCGGTAGGCATCGTCTTATCGAGATCACTGAGTTTCTCTTCATACAGCTTTTCTCCGGGACGGAGACCTGTGATGACAACCTCGCTTCTTCCATCACCGAAATATTTGACAAGCCTCCTGGCAAATTCATAGATATTCACAGGATCTCCCATCTCCAGAACAAGGACCTCTCCTCCTTTGCCGAGAGCTCCGGCCTGGAATACAAGAGAAACCGCTTCGGGAATAGTCATGAAATAGCGGATGATATTCTTATCTGTGACCGTGATGGGATGACCGTTGTTCATCTGCTCCAAAAACAACGGGAGCATCGAACCTCTGGATCCCAGTACGTTCCCGAAACGGACACAGATGATTTCCGTGCCCGCGCAGCTGAGCATCCGGGCAATCTGTTCGGCTACTCTCTTTGTGGCGCCCATGACGTTCGTGGGATTCACAGCCTTATCGGTGGAGATGAGTATACACCGGTAGCTTCCGTGGGTAACAGCAGCCTCAAACACGTTATAGGTTCCCATGATGTTTGTTCTTGCAGCCTCTTCGGGATAGTACTCCATCATAGGAACATGCTTGTAGGCTGCAGCATGGAAGACTAGTTCCGGCTTATGCTTTTCGAAAAGTCTGTTCACTTTTCCCCTGTCTCTCACATCACAGACGACCGGCAGGATGGTATCGCTGAACTCTCCCGAATAACCGTGAAGACGCAGCGAGAGGTCATGAAGCTCGGTCTCGTCGATGTCGACGAGAAGAAGTGATTTCGGTTCATATTCCAGCAGCTGTTTGCAGATTTCGCTCCCTATCGAGCCGCCTGCCCCGGTGACAAGAACCCGTTTGCCCTCAACCATATTTTTGATCGGTTCTCTGTCCAGGCTCACCTGCCGTCTTCCGATCAGATCCTCGATGTTCAGAGAACGAAGATCGGTGACACCTTTTTTATTGCTCTCTATCTCGAAAAGGGACGGGATGATCTTCACTTCGACCCCGAAGCGCTCAGCAGTTTCCAATGCAAGTTTCATTCTGTCGCCCGAAAGATTCGTGATAGCAATAACGAGTACCTGAATATCACTGGATCGAAGGATATCGGGAAGTGTCTCAAGGGACCCAAGGACATTCACTCCGTTGATCATCGACGATTTTTTGATCGGATTATCATCGATGAATCCGACGATCAGCAGCGACAGCTTGTTCTTGTAATGCTGCCTGACCAGCTGCATCCCTATCTCTCCGGCCCCGTAGATGACCGCTTTAGGATGGGCCGAAGCAATGATCTTGGGAGTCGGGTGATAGGAGACCGCGATGCGGTATGCGACCCGATAGCCGAGAAGCATAAGAGCTATCGAAAAGGTAAAAGGAATCTGGTGTCTGAAGACCAGAGAAAAATCCTGTGTTTTTATCAGAAGGAAGATGATATTCACAACAGATGCGAACAGAAGTGCGAAAAAACCGCGGATGACGAGTTCGAGCGAACTGTCCACGATCCGGATGAAATAGACCTTGAAGATAAAAAGAAACAGAACATAGGAAGCCGCGATTACCGGAAAGGCGAACGGAGAATCACATAACTGCGCCAGCGTAATACGCGTGGTAAACTGAGTCAGTATCAATCCGAAATAAATCAGTAATACATCAATTGGAGCATACATCAGGCGTCGTGAAACTCTTCGGACATTACTATTCATCAAAATTATCCTTCTTTGAAACTCTGCATTATGAAATCAGCGCTACATTTAGGAATTCTATCGGTAAACTGTAATTTAAACAATCAAATAATCTATTAGTTACTATTAGTTCTCCTAGTGTACTGTTCCAAAGCATTTTCTAAACAATCCATAGCTCTCTCGAGGTCGTCAATGTTGAGGACATACGCGATTCTCACTTCATTTTTCCCCATCCCACCGGTCACATAGAAACCTTCTGCAGGAGCAAGCATCACTGTCTCATCGCGGTAGGAGAAATCCCTGAGAAGAAACGTACAGAAATCTTCAGCATCATCGACCGGAAGACGGGCGACAAGATAGAAGGCTCCTTTCGGATGACTGCACGATACACCCTCCATTGTCTGCAACCTCTTTACAAGATAATCCCGGCGCTTCTGGTATTCAACCTGAACTTCATCCAGATACGATGAAGGAGTCTGCAAAGCAGCCAGCGCTGCAATCTGTTCTATCTCGGGGGGACACAACCTGGCCTGCGCCAGTTTCATCACACCATCAAGGACTTCTCTGTTCTTTGTCACCAGTGTCCCTATCCGGGCCCCGCACATACTGTAACGTTTCGAGAACGAGTCGACGACAATGATCCGGTCCTGATACCCGGTAAGTGTAAGTGCACTGAGAAAGGCTTCCCCGTCATAGCAGAACTCCCTGTAGACCTCATCGACTATCAGAAAGATATCTCTTTCCTTCGCCAGCTGAAGAATATCATGAAGCTCCTTTTCGGTATAGACATGTCCTGTAGGGTTATTCGGGGAACACAGCATAATTGCCCGTGTTCTTTCGTTCACATGAGATTCGAATTCTCCGATATCGGGGAGTCTGAATGCATCATCAAAAGAACTTGTCACACTCTTGAGAACGACTCCCGCTCCTTTGGCGAATGAACCTACGTTTGTATAATAAGGTTCCGGCACGATCACCTCATCGCCAGGATCACATAAGGTCATGAACACGAACTGGATAGCTTCGCTTCCTCCGGTCGTGATCATGATATCGTCCTCGGTCACTTCGATATTATATCTTCTGTAGTAGGCAGGAAGGGCCTTTCTGAGGTCTTTGTCTCCTTCGCTCTGACCGTAGGCTATGATATTGTGATCATACCTGCGGATAGCCTCGATGACCTGAGGCGGTGTCTGGATATCGGGCTGACCGATATTCAGATGATAGACATGGATTCCTTTCTCTGCAGCCTCGTTTGAAAACGGAACGAGACGTCTGATCGGTGAAGCCTGGAAACTTGATATTCTTTTAGATAATTTCATCTTTTAAACTCCTGATTGTAAGACTCTGCCCGACTGATGCAGGCATATGGGGCCTTATGACCAGCCGAGAAGAAAAGAAGGTCAGACTGTGATCAGTCTCTGTAGACTTCCTTTCGTCCCGGCAATGGAGCTTGCGGATTAGCTTGGCTCATATCGACCAGACGATGGATGAACTGCCTGTTATCCAGCAGAGGACTCAGCGGTCTTCCATGGTGGAGCCGGCTGATGACTCTGGCGAAGAGTTCTGTAACATCGGCCTGGATGAACCACTCCTTGCTCGTGAGGCCCTTATCGTGGAACACTGCGTTCGTTCCGACGATTCTGTAGAACACGCCCTCTTTATATGCTTCATCGAACGCATCACGCGCATCTCCGTTGAAAAACGGCAGAGATACAAGACAGATGATCTTCTTCGCTCCGAGATTCCTCAGTTCCTTCATCGCTATCAGCAGCGTTCCTCCGGTTCCGATCATATCATCGGCCATAAGAACAGTCTTGTTCTTCACATCCCCGAGAAGGCTGATCGACCTGATATTGGAACTTTTCGCATCCTTGCTGACAATCGAGTAGTCTCTCTCTTTATATAACATGGCCAGAGGTCTGTGCAGAGCTTCAGCATAGAATTTGTTTCTCTGGACAGCACCGGTGTCGGGAGAGACGACAACGAGATCGGGATCGCTGAAATCTATGATCTTATGCAGTTTTATCAATGCCTGATAACTTGCATGGAGATTCTCGAGGTGAGTATTGTTGAAGCAGTTTTCGATCTCACGCGAGTGGATATCGAGAGTGATGATTCGTTCCACTCCCATATTTTCGCACATTCTGCCGAACAGAGCCGCAGTCAGAGCTTCTCTGGAACCCTTCTTGTGCTGCCGCGCATAGGGATAGGTTGGAAGCACCAGAGTCACACTCTCGACTCCGCTGTTCTTCAGTGCACTGATGGTGGTGAACATGAACATGAGATGATCATTGATCGAAAGAGTCGTCGTCTCATCGCTCCCCCACAGTTTGATCGGGTAATCATTGGAAACATCGTATATGAAGAAGACACGGAGACCGCGCACGGCCTGAAGTATTTCTGACTTGACCTCGCCGTTGGCAAATCTGGTATATTTTACCGGGATATCGAAATCGGGACAGGTATAGGCTTTAGGTTTTTTCCCTCTCGGGATCTTCTTGCTGAACAGATCATCGTTCAGCGTCACAGTATCAAGCAGTTCTTCGGGAGTCATATCGTGTCTTTTTACAAGAGAAGCACTTAGCTTCTGATAACGATCCAGATAGAGCCTTCTGAGATGCCTGATTACTTTGCCAGCAAAGTATTCGGATCCAGGACCGGCGATAATTCCCAATTTATGTGGCTTGACAATGCTCATAGTCGGTACTTTACACAATTTATCCTGATAATTCAACACTGAATCAAAATGAAATCGGCCGGATCTTAGTATTTCACCAAGAATGCGGCAGCAAATACATGAAATGCTAAAATATTGGAAACGTTTCTGCCGGTAAAATTGTTTATCTGTTGATGCACTGATAAACCGCGTATATATACCGGTTCAAGGAGGTCTTCTATGAAAAGGTTCCTGATTATTCTTATTGCAGTCATCATTCTGGCTTCTACCCCGCTGGTCTCGAAAGCGAATGACACACTCGCTGTCGGCGGCCAGCTCGGTTTTCTCGCTTCAGGGGTAGTGATCGACATTCCCTTCGGAGCGCTCGATGTGCAGGCCGGGATCAATTATCCGTTGGGATTCTCATTCATTCAGGCGGCAACTGACAACATCGACGATGCTTTCTTCTTCCCCTATTTCAATGTAACGGCCGATGTGACCTACCCTGTCTCGTTGAGCGACAACTTTGATCTGAAATTCGGTATAAGCACACTGGGATTCACAGATTTTGAAAGCGGTGTCTTCGGAGCGTTAGGAGGAGCTATCAAAGGTGAATTCTGGATTCAGGAGAAAGATATCGGGCTGTTTATGAACCTGAATGCGCCGATCATGGTCTATCTGTTCGCAGATGGAGAAAGTCTCGTCTTCACAGATCCTCTTTTACCGCTCATCGGCCTGGTTTCCAGCACCGTAGGAATTCTCTACCGCCTATAGCGTCAGCGAGATATTTTCGCCGCAGAGCATCCGATAAGAGTCGTACAGATCATCCAGTGCAGAGTTAATCTGATCTGTGCGGCCCAAAATATGAGCATGCAGAGCATCGAGCTGCAGATTCCCGCTGGTTCCTTCACTTACTCTTGTTCTGACTGTCTCATACGGATCGTAGCTGCTGACACTTTCGAGATCCATTCCTACTTCTTTGTAGACCTCCCTGAAGGGTCTACCCTCTTTGATCCGCTTGAGGACCTCATCGGTCGCATACAGTTCTTTCTTACATCCTTCGATCAGTTTCTGCTCATGCACTTCGACGCCTTTTACCATGTGAGTCATGATCCTGACGAGCAGCAGCGTAGTCTTCATTCCCTTCATGAACGGTTCTTTGGTATCCTGGAAATCGCGGTTGTAACCGCTGGGAAGAGATCGGATAACAGATTTGATCTGCTGTGCATATCCGCTGATGATTGCAGAACGCGACCGGGTAAGCTCAAGACCATCGGGGTTCCTCTTCTGAGGCATGATGCTGCTGCCTGTACATAGACGAGAATCGAGGGTGAAATAGCCGAATTCGGGGAGACTGAACAGAATAAGATCCTGTGCAAGTTTGCTCAAAGTGAGTCCGATATAATCACAGCTGTCCAATAGCATCGCCTCGAACAGTCCCCTTGAATTGTTCGCATACAGCACATTGTGCTGAGCCTTCGAAAAATGGAGAAGAGACGCGCTGTAGGACCTGTCGATTGGAAGAGATGTGCCGTAGCTCGCTGCAGAACCGAGAGGAGATTGATCGATGATCGGATAGAGGCTCAGCAGATGAGTGATCTGATCGCTGAACCCTTCGGCGAAAGATGATGCCCACAGTCCGACCGATGATGGCATTGCAAGCTGCATATGGGTTCTTCCGGCCATGGGAATGAACTCATGCTTCTTCGCAAACGCAGACAGTTCAGAGGCAAGCTCTCCAAGAGCCGCTGTGAGATGCAAAACAGATTCTCTCATCCACAGTCTCAAAGCGGTCTGGACCTGATCGTTTCTCGACCGGCCGGTATGGATCTTCTTTCCGGCATCTCCTATAAGCTGGGTCAGCCTTCCTTCGATAGCCGTATGGCAGTCTTCATCTTCTCTGTGAATGGTGAATTCACCTGACGCAAACTCACGAAGGATACGGGAAAGGCCTCCTTCGATATCATCGATTTCCTGCTGTGAGAGCACTCCTGCCTTAAAGATCGCTCTCGCATGAGCGATAGAACCCAGAATATCACTTTTGATCAGATCCAGATCGTTCACAGGATCATTGCCTACGGTGAATTCCTCCATCAAAGAATCGAGCGTAATCTCTTTCTGCCATAATTTCCCCATATCTTTCCTCACTTCATTGCGATGGGCAAAGTGTAGCGAATGAGATAAAACATTTCAATCAATTCTCTCATAATTGACGTAAAGCAGATATGAGGATGAGCAGATGAGAACATCATTATTGATAACAGTTGCCGTGGTACTCTCTTTCATCTCCTGTTCTCAGGAAGAGGAGATGTTGACGAACTTCTTTCAGGGCAGAGACAGGACAAGTCCTGTGTTTCTGGAGGTGAAAACCGTTGAGACCGATGAGATAGTTCTTTATTTCAACGAGAATGTTGCAAAAGCCGATCTCACGGTGCTCAGCGATGAGAAAGGAGGTTCGGCGACTGTCTTCGAGAATCAGGCTATCGTCCATCTCTCAGAGGACCTTCAGCCGATGGAAGCTGTTGCACTTCAGCTTTCTGTCCAGGACAGCGCGGGTAATTCGACCACGATAGAGACTGTAGCTTACGGAAAGAATTTTGATGTTCCAGATCTGATTCTTAACGAGTTTACGACTAAAGGAAGCAGGACGAATCCCGACAGAGTGGAAATCAGAATCCTCTCCGACGGGAATATGGCGGGAGTGACCTTCTATAACGGGATGTACCATCATCATGAATTCTCATATATATTCGAATCGATCGACGTCAGCAGGGGTCAGTATCTGGTCATTCAGTTCCAGACGGAACCTGAAGAGGATGATCCTTTCACATTCTACGGAGGAGAAGAAGGACTTGGAAGCAACAACGGAGTTCTCAGCATTTATCGCTCACCTCAGAACGAGATCGTCGATGCCGTCGTCTATTCGAACCGGTCAGATGATTCCGATGTCGAATACGGAGGATTCGGAACAAAGAAGGTCTATGATATGGTAAGTGAATTAGCAGAGAGCAGACTGTGGATTCCGGCTAATCCGATAACACCGGAAACCGCCGTCAGAAGCGAAAATTCCACTGCCACCAGATCGCTCAACAGGAAAGAAGATGGACATGACTCGAATACCAGTGCCGACTGGTATGTGGTCGCGACCAGAGAATCGACATTCGGCGAACCGAACAGTCAGGTCCTGTACAGTCCATGAAAAAAAGAGCTGCACTTTAAGCAGCTCCTTCTTCCAAGATTACATAATATTTTAAACGTATTCGTTCGCCCATGATTCAAGTGCCGCAACTGAAAGAGCACCTATCTTCTGGCTTGCAACTTTTCCGTCTTTGAAGATTGCCAAAGTAGGTATACTTGAAATATTGAACTGCTGAGCAAGCTGAAGCTGCTCATCGACGTTCACCTTTCCGACTTTCAGTTTCCCTTCGAATTTCTCAGCAATCTTGGCTACGGCAGGAGCTACCATCTTACAAGGACCACACCAAACAGCCCAAAAGTCCACGAGGACGGGAAGCTCAGATTTTACTACTTCACTCTCGAAATTTTCGTTTGTCAATGTTATTTCACTCATGTATATCCTCCAATAAGTGTTTCTTCTTAAATATGATTGTAATATACCTACGAACAATTGAAAAGTGAAGTGATAGAGTCACTTGACAAAAATAAATAATTGTTGAAAGGCTGCGACCGAGAATCACTTTTCAAATAAGGCACACCATTCTTTGAAGAATATTTCTCCTATCTCATGTGGTAAACCTATTCTATGAGCACCTCTTGTAAGAATGAATGTCCTTTTTCTGCTGTTGACAAACGAGTTCAGAGAAAAAACGACAACAGCATATAAAGAAAAAATCACTAATGATGGAAGGCTTATGATATTTTCAATTATCTTTACTGCCGCATATACAAAAACGCCGGTAGTTATGATCGCACAGGTAAACACTGCAATCCAGACAAAAAGGGTAAAGTGCGTTATTCTTTGAACTTCAATACAATTGTCGTACGATAAAAGCCAGGTACGTTCATGCATGAAGGAACGAACCGATACCGGAGAATAATGACGACGGGAGAGCTGGGTTCGAATCCTTTCAAAGTCTTTGACATGACCGAAAAGGCTGTTCGTCCTGCCATCACTGAGAAGGATGTCTAGCTGGGCTCTGAGATAGAATCGGATCAGTTTGAAAAGAACAGCCGTATAAAAATAAAGACCGAATACAACGAAAACAATCTTAAGATATAGAGGAAGCTGGGAAATACCGTAATGCTTGAAAATTAAAACAATAAGAACCGCCACCACTGTCTCGACAGCCCACAACAGATAGAACATCCATTTTTTTCGGGAAATGAAGTTCACCGCGCTTATCTCGGAAATGTTCACCGCATATCTTTGAGAACCGTATTCCGTCTTGTATGCTTCATAAATCAAAAGATCATCATTTATAGTATCGATAAAATCAACAACAATTCGGCTTTTTTGTCTTCCCAAACGAGATGGCCCGAAAGTCAGACTGATAAGGCCGATCAGAATCAGCAGAATTATCAAAGTCTGGGACCAGGAAAGAACCGAAGAAAATTCAGGAAAGATAGTCATCCACAATTCTTGTATCGGAAATACATCAAAAAAGGGTACACTGAAAAAGTAACCATTGACCTCGAAGTAAATCAAAATCCCCAATACTACCACATAAAACACAGTTGCTCTTTTATTCATAATTTGCCCCGTGATGTTAAACTGGAAAAATCTTAGCATAGATAAGACGTTGATACCAGATTATTCTGGTAGATGTCTTAAGTTGAAACAACCCTTCACAATATAGTGACAGCCGCCGATTTTTTTTGTACCTTATGCTAATATAATAAATTAAGGTACATATTATGAAACATAAAGAAACTTTGAAGAATATATTGGATGAGAAAAGGCAGGCATTCAACGCAACTGCCGACAGCGAGCGGATCAGAATCTATGAAGAGGGAATCACAGCGGTAGCCCTCAGCGGCGTTCTCGAAAGGGCCAGACATGTCGGAGACAGGGCAGAAGATTTCGTTCTCCCAAATGCTGCCGGAAAAGATGTGAGACTGAGAGACTATCTGAAAAAAGGTCCTGTAGTTCTCACATGGTATCGCGGCTCATGGTGTCCATACTGCAATCTCACTCTCAGCCGCCTGCAGAAAGAACTGCCGGCTTTCAAAGAAGAAGGAGCCAATCTGATTGCCGTCACTCCGGAAAAACCCGACAAATCGATGACGACGGTGGAACAGTATAATCTCGAATTCGAGGTTCTCAGCGACCTTCAGAATTCCGTTGCACGAGAGTACGGCCTCATTTTCAATCTCACCGATGAGGTTGCCCGAATCTATGAAGAGAGTTTTCAGTTTCACCAGTATTATGATCATGAAAGAAAAGAATTACCCCTGGCGGCAACCTATATCATAGATACAGAAGGGATCATCCGTTACGCCTTTATCGATGAGGATTACAGAAATAGAGCGGAACCGGCTGAAATTCTCGAAGAATTGAAAAAACTAAGACATTGATCTTTCTCCATCTGCTTTTCAAGCGATGATCAATGTTTCTATAATGGGATCATGGAAAAGACTAACGCTGTAAGATTACTTGAAAGACTCAATCTCCCATTTTCCCTTTTCGAATATCAGGTGGATGACAGTGATGTGAGTGCAAAAGCCGTTGCGCAGAAGAACGGACTTGATCTGGACAGGGTTTTCAAAACACTCGTACTCAGAGGATCTTCGGGCTCCATCTTCGTCTGTGTCATCCCGGGAGAATGTACGGTCGACCTCAAAAAAGCGGCTAGGGCCGCCGGTGAAAAAAAAGCTGAACTGATTGGGGTAAAAGAGCTTCTTTCTCTTACAGGCTACATCAGGGGAGGATGTTCTCCCCTATGCATGAAAAAAGAATATCCGACCTATATTGACGAAACGTGTCAGCTGTATGACCGAATATATGTCAGTGCAGGAATGAGAGGTCTTCAGCTTCTCATTTCTCCTGAAATACTTATCGAAGTTGCCCATGCGCATGTTGCAGATCTGGTATGACGGCATCTTTTGTCAAGATGCCGTACCCCTGAGTTATTCAGAATCATCTTCAGAGCCTTCCTTGTCGGGACGGCTTTGGAACTCCACATGCTCTGCGACGATCAGAAACCGTTCTTTATTCTGGGAGTCTTCCGTCTGCCATCTATCCTGTCGCAACCTGCCGACAACCCTCACCTTTTTTCCTTTTTCCAGATAGGTTCCGCAGCTTTCGGCCAAAGGGCCCCATGTCTCCACCTGGATGAACGAGGTCTCCTGTACGACCTCCTGTTCCTTGTTCTTGTAGTAACGATTGTTCGCAATGGGAAATTTGCACAAGCTTCTGCCGTTTTGAGTCACATGGATCTCGGGGTCTTTTGTAAGATTCCCCTCGATCAGAATTGAATTCAAATTGTTCATCTCTTATATCCTCCTATACCCTTTACGCAGGGAACAAGGGTATCACTTCATTGAATGAGAGTGAGGATAAAAGTTGAACGGTTATTATGATAAGTAGCCCGTAATACCCAGTATTATCCCGACCACCGTTGATCATGAGGGGAGAATTGAGGCCTGAGATTCATCTAGTCGTGTAACAACCACGAGTAGGCTACAACGATATGAATCATTCTTCCTGTTTTCTCGTCTTTAAATTCCTCTTGTTCATACGCAGTAATGATCCACGATTCCTGCAGCCTCAGTTCTTCCATTCCATCGAGAAGAGCAGAAATCTCTCGTTCCCTTGTTCTATTATCTTTGCTCGGGCTCCAGCTGACCTGTATGAGCCGAATATCTGAGTCAGGCCCAACCGCAAAATCGATCTCATCTCCTTGAGAGGTTTTGTAGTAGAAGATAAGTTCTGTAGAACGTCTCAGTGCCATATACACCATATTTTTCAGTACTAATCCCCTGTTCTCAGAAGGTGAACGGGAAAAGGCTTGTACCAATGCATGATCAACACAGTAGACCTTCTTTGGATTAACTGATCGGACAGCCATATTGTACGAGCGGATAGGGACAGTAAATATTAAATAACAATCTATAAGCTTATCTATATAGTCGCTGATCAGTTCAGGTGAAAGTTTATTCCGCTCTCCTGCTAGCCTTGTTTCAGCTTGTTAACTGTAATAGGTCTGGAGTAACTATTAAACAAGATTTGTACAAGCCTTTTTAATTGAACAGGATGTTGTATATTATACCTGAACAGCATATCACGACTGATCACATCATTTACCAAATTCTGAAAAAAGACCGGTGCCATAGAGTCCTTCGGAAGGATCAATCGCTCGGGGCATACCCCCGAGCTCAACGTAAGAATCAAATCCACTGATGATCGCATCCCTACTCGCTACATCTGTGATTGCCTGAGGCTTCTCATGTGCTCTCAGAAATTCGTTAAATGAGAACGGGAACATCTCCCAGGTAAATGTCCTTCCTCCCAGTTCTGTTGCGATCTCTTTTGAGAGAAGTTTAGATGAAGAGCCGGTTATATATATTTCACATAATTCCGTCGTCTGTATCCTGTTGATGAACTGC
>JAQQAI010000069.1 GCA_028532915.1 Sphaerochaetaceae bacterium | reverse complement strand
AATATCTGACTCCATATAGGAAGCTTTTTCATTATATTGAGAATAGTCATCACCATTCTTATCGACAACTCCGTCGAGAACCGAAAAGGCCTTCGAAGGGGTGATCAGACGGCTTTCAAACGGGAAGACATCATGAACAAGAACCGCAAACCCATTCTTCGCAAGCTCATTTGCCCAGGCTCTCCCTTCATGCATTTTCTGCTGAAAGGAGATGATGCTGCTGTCAGTGTTATCGGATACTCTTGTTATCTTGCTTTTACCGAGGATCTTGTTACGAGCGTGTCCATGAAGGGCGAGAACACCGGGCAGTGGCCTCTGATATTCAAGAGGACGGAGAAAATAGGCTTCAGTGGGATTTCCAAAAGGCAAAGACCATCTGAGTTTCTCTATCCGCAGACCATCATAGTCTGAAACAGAGACCACCTCAAAATCTGATATCGAAATAACCGGGGCAAGGATATATTGTTCAAAGATCTCTCTTGATTGCTCCTTCCACTTACGGATGTCAGAAAACCTGCTTTGAACAAAAGAATATGGGTAACGCCCCTCTTCACTCAACTGGGAACTGAACCATCTGCTGCATCGGCCGAGAAGTAAAGAATCATCCGAGAGCATGACTGACCTCTGCTGTGATACCGCGAAGGTCCCATGCTGCTTTCAGCATGGCAAAGTATTTATCATTGGGAAGGTAATCAGGCACAGAGTTCCCGGTGCCCAGGGCGAAAGATCCTTCCTGAGCCGTTCGCTCCAGAAGTGCACGCGATCTTTCATACACGTTCTGTTGAGATTCCATGATCATATAGTTCACATCGATTCCTCCGAGAATCGCTATCTGATCATGATAGGTCTCCCAGGCATCCTCCACAGGAAGGATCGAATCCTCGTATGAGTGTTTCCCTTCATAGCTCTCGCTGATCCAGTTGAACACCGGATATACGTTTCCGCAGGTATGCAGAAGAGCAGGTTTGTGAGAATCATGAATCGCTTGTGAGATCTTTCTGTGCCATGGGATCAGCCATCGTTCCATCTGAGAAGGGCTCAAAAGAGTCTGTGTCTTGAAGCCCCAGTCGTCGTTCGACAGACATGCTCCGACAGAATCGAAAGCCGCGACTTCTTTATAATATTTGACAAGCCGGCTGCCGACAGCCTCGAACAGAGCATCTACAAGATCTTCATCGTCGACCATCATGTAACAGAGATTCTCATATCCGGTCAGAGAGATGACGACCTCCTCGACCCCGCCGGGGCCGCTGGGGATCAGCTTCATCCCTTCGGGAAGATAGGAGGTTACCTTTTCAAGATAGCTGTAGTCGATATCGGAATAATCGGGCCAGGGATATTCCTCGAAAGCTTTCCAGGAATCGATATGGGATCCTTCGTTGAGCGAATAGGTCCGCCGGTCGTCATGATGCTCTCTCAGTTCGGGAAAGAAACTCTCTTTCGGAGGAAGGAGTGTCGCATAATCGTAACCCAGACGATAGAACGAAAGAAGAAGCTTCACTCTTTCGGCGATATCTTCATCTTCTGAAGGAAGCTCTTTCGGGTCCACGAGGGTATCATAGACATTGTCGTTCATATAGAACTCGAAGAGAACGGGTCTGGAAGGGCTTTTCCTCTCCAGTACGGTCAAAAGTTCGTTGAAATCCGGTTGCATATCTTCCTCCTGTCACACAGATAATTATATACCCATTATAACGTTTTCTCAAACTTTACCCGCCTGTCAGGGCAGTTCTCCCGTTCGCAATAGGCACAGCTTTCCCAATCGGATCGGGGCAGAGAGAACATGAAACCGCTCAGGCTCTTGTTCGGTGTCATCAGGCAGCTGTCGTTCAGTCTTACCCCTATCCTTCCGGCTCCGCCGAGAAGGTCGAACAGTGGTTTTTGCTGATCAACGGGCCAGATGTCCACATTGCCCGATCCGGGATTGAGACTTCTAGGGCTGTTGATCATGTAATGAGTGCGCAGATAGGACCTGAGTTCTCTCATTGCGACAGTGAGAGACTGTCTTTTGATCACATCAAGCCAATATGGTGCGAGCATGTCGGAATCTGAAAGGTCGAAGTGTTCGGTCTCATCCCCGCAGGTCGCCACATAGACGAATATGCGGTTCACTTCATCCAGCATCTTAAGAGCTTTTCCGCTGAAAGTGTGAGATCCGACGACAACAGAGGGAAGAGAATCAATGAGGGTGTGCGAATCGATGAAACACTCACGCAGCATGACTTTGGGCTCAAGTGCCCTACCTGCATCCTCGAACAGCTGCAGAGCCTCGCTTTGGGCATCATCAAGGCAATCGAACCGGATACTTCTTTTGTAGCGTTCGAGAGAAGCTGCAAAATCAGGTTTCAGAATCACACATTTTTCACCCATTGCCGTTTCCTCTCCTACTTTCTGATACAGTGCTTTCCATCATACCCTTTTTCGTTCCACTTCTCTTTGACAAGAGAAAGGGCATCAACTGAAGGAGTATGAATACACACTATCCCCAATTCCAGATCATCTTTGCGGTCAACCACATCTACCTTCAACTGCTCACCGACGATATCGACACGGATCATTTTATCATCGCAAAGTAAAAACCCTTTAGCCCTCATCAAAGAGGGGCCGACCGATTCGAACAGATCTCTGATCTCATCGCAGCTCACCGGTTCTTCTGGAAGGAAGACGAAACTTTCGGGTCTTCCTTCACTGCCCCACCCTTTGTACTCTTGAGCATCTGTGTCAGACAAAAGGGGCTCTGTGGTGTTTGTGTCGAATCTCTTTCTCATCTCTGAAGTAAATTGTCCGAAGGAGGTACAGAAGATATCAGAACCCGGTTTGAGTTCTTTAAGAGTTGTGACGGTCGACTGAAGAGCCTTGTCATCGACAAGGTCGCTTTTGTTGACGATGAACCAGTCGGAAAAAACGATCTGTTCTCTGATTGCGGCCACAGATTGAGAGAGTATGCCGTATCTGAGAGCATCGATGACACAGATCATTCCGCGATAAACGATCTTGTTTCCACTGTTTACGGAGGTGATGTGCGAGATGATATCCATCAGTGTCGAAGGTTTAGCAAGTCCTGAAGCTTCGACGATGATGTAATCGAGATCGTATCCGGCCATCTCGGATATCCGTGCGATAAAAGAGCCTGACAGGCAGGAGCAGAATATCTGTCCTCCGTGCAGGCTCTCTGTGATAATGATCTTCTCTTTGTCTCCTATGAGAGCACTGTCGACGGCGATCGGGCCGAAATCATTGAGAATGAGTCCGACCCGCTTATCCGTCAGCTTTGAAAGAAGAGAATTGATAACACTCGTCTTGCCCGATCCGAGAAATCCCGTGATCAGGAAAAGCTGAGCTGTCTGTGACATCACATCACCTCTCTGATACGTTTCACAAGCTCTTCCCGGGCAGGAATGACAGAGGAGAAAGCTATCTTTCCGTTTATATAGATACTCGGAAGTTTGGTAACCCCCATCTTCCGGCATCTTCCGATATTCTCCATCGTCGTATACGGATATTCAACTAAATCTACAGACTCCTTTATCGAAGAGACTGCATCCTGAGCCGCAGCGAGCATGTAGGTACATGCTGCGCAGGTTGTCGAATCGAGTGTGAACACCTCGACAAGCGGCCTTTCCAGATGTTCATAATCGGGCAGAGTACCGGTAAACTCCGTTTCGGTCTTCTCATAGTTTTTCACCATCGATCTGGCACTTTCGGTCTCATGGACCGCATGTTCTACGGCGATGGTATTTTCGATCGGAGTATCGTAGGGCATATCACAGCCGGGAGAGACGATCAGATGTTTATGAGAGACGGTATCCAGAAGATCCACGACCGTTTTCATGTTATCGGGCTGAGAGCCAAGCAGCATGACAGTAGTGAGCGGGATATTTCCTCCCAGTGTGATCTCATATCTGTCGGTAATCTTTTTCGCTTCGGCAAGTGATACGTTCTCATCCACAGAGATCCCGTCAGGACGTGTATTGCACATCGGTTCGATGTTCATCGTGGCATTTCCGCATACGAAGAAGCTCGATTTTGCTTTCTGCTCTCTGATATGGCTGAACAGGTCACTGAAAGGAGAGCTCATGAATTGATTAAAATGGGAGGGAGAGATCTGTGAGATCAGAGGGTCGACTACAGCCACCACATCGATTCCGCTTTCGATGAGGTAGGAGGCAACAGCCTTAGCAACCTCATTGGTATACGTCAGAAGTGAATGAACATACTCCTCATCGAGTATCATATCCATGAAGATATCGGTGCCCCGAAGATGGGAAGCGAGAGTGAAGGGACCGCAGCAGATGCCGTATAATGCTGTCGTGTCCCCGATGAGAGGCTTCAGTGTCTCTATCGCCTTAAGGTGTGTCGCGATCCTTCCGTCACTTCTTTTCGGGATATAGGTTGGAATTTCATTCTCTTGTGCAAGAGGATGAGTCTTGACCGTCGGAGGACTGTCTTCACTCCACAGCAGTTCGCACCCGAGGACTTCGGCTTCTATCTGGAGATCGAACATCACCGGCTGTCCGTCAGGCTTGTAAAGCCTGTTGACCTCCAGCGCTGCTGCGACGATCTTGTCGGCATCTGTCGACACCTCCTTCGCATCGTAGTCAAGCAGTTTTCCGGCATGAACACCTGTGAAGGGCACCCACGGCAGAGAATCAGTGAGTTCACCTTCGAAGGTGCGAAAAACTCGTTCTTTTCCGGTCATGGCACTACTTCTCACGATACTTTTCTGCACAGTTGCAAAGCGATCTCGGCAGCACTGGCAGCATCAGAAGAATAGGCATCCGCCTGAATCATATCCTTGAACGATTCGGTTACCGGAGCTCCTCCGATCATCACCTTCACACTCTCATCGAGTCTGGCATCTTTGACCGCTTTAACGACATTGCCCATCTCCTTCATCGTTGTGGTGAGAAGTGCCGAGCATGCGATGATATCGGCTTTATTGGAGATCGCACTTTCGATGAACGTCTGAGGAGCGACATCTGTTCCAAGGTCGATGACGGTGAGTCCTTTCCCTCTCATCATCATCCCCACGAGATTCTTCCCGATATCGTGAAGGTCTCCTTTGACTGTCCCGATGACGACAACTCCGCGGCTTTCGATATTATTATCGATCAGAAGGGGTTTGATGACTTCCATCCCGGCATTCATGGCTCTTGCGGCAATCAGTACTTCGGGAACGAAGATCTCGTTGTTCTTGAACTTGACTCCGATCACGTTCATCCCTGAAAGCAGTCCATCATCTAAAATTGTCTGCACTGAGATTCCTTCATCGACAGCCTGCTGCGTCATCTCTTTCACATCCTTCGCCTTTCCTCTCTGAAGCAGCTCGGACAGAGCATTCATATCAACCATTTCATATCCTCCGAATGATAAAGAGCATCAGATCGCTAATGCTATTAAGTATAAAGTAACGCCCTGTGAATCACAAATCTTTAATTATTTTCCTATTTTTTATAAAATATTCCGGTTTATGTCATCTTGTGAATCCGAGTGTATTTCATGATTCTCGGAGGGGAAAGATTTTCCCCTCTTCCTGAATTGTCCCGGAGAACAGCCGGTGAATTCTTTGAAGATCGTGGAGAAATAGCTTTGTTCGACAAATCCCGCCATTCCGGCGATCTCGACGATCGGAGAGGTCGTCTCGAGAAGAAGCTTCCTGGCATACTCTATCCGCAGGGAGTTCACATAGGACGAAAAGGATGTGCCCATTCTCGAATTGAACAGAGTGCTGAAATAGTGGGGACTGAGTCCCACTTTTTTCGCGGTCTGCTGCAAAGATATCGGCATCGTGTACCGTGCATGGATGAACCGGAGAGCTTCGGCTATGACAGGATCCCATCTCTGCTGCATCGAACGGACCACCAGGGCGATATACGAATGGAGTATATTGGTCAGCCATCCGGAAAGCCCTTCGAAAGAGCAGTAGTTTCTGATCTCTTTGAGATGAGAGTAGGTTTTTGTGCATACGACCTTCTCATCTCCTCCTCCGAGTACGGTCGCCCGTGAGATCAGCGACAGGATCTCCATGATTCGAAAGGTGAGAAATTCGGCAGAATTTCCGCTTGAATAGAAGATCAGGCCGAGAAGTTCATTCAGGATCTTTTCGGCACCTTCTGTATCGCCCCACTGTATCGCATGCTGAAATTGTCGTTCCGTCTCTATCGGATAATAGATTGATTTATCAGTGAGGTTCATCTTCTTCAGTTTCTGTATCTGTTCGGACAGGTTTGACTGCAGCTGCAGCAGCTGACGGTTTTCAATCATCACATGTTCACTGTAGCCCGAGGCCCAGCCGGAGCACATCCGCAGCACTTCCGAGAGATTATGAACCTTCGAGATCTCCACATGGGGAATCCTGTGCACCACCGAGGCGAAGATAGTCCTTTTCTCTTCACTGTCGAGCATATCCTGTTCGATCATATCGTTCATATCGAAGGTGGACACGGGCCCTGCAATGATCGCATAGTCCATTTTCCCCTCTATGATCACTGGGCTCACCCAGTATAGAAGGGAGATAAGACAGAAATAGATATAGGAACCGCCGAATCTCTC
>JAQQAI010000068.1 GCA_028532915.1 Sphaerochaetaceae bacterium | reverse complement strand
CATATCCCGATAAAAGATGTAAGTAAGAATCTCTCTGTCGAGACCATCTTACGGGCGATCAGGCTTGCTCACGCTTCTTTGAAGAACAGCGGGGTGGCCGATCCTCATCTGGGCCTGTGTGCTTTGAATCCTCATGCCGGGGAAGAGGGCAGATGCGGAACAGAGGAAATCGAGGTAATAGCTCCTGCCATCAAAAAGGCGAACGAGATGGGAATCAATGCTTCAGGTCCCTATCCTTCCGATATCACATTCATCAAGGCCTTCAACGGAGATTTCGATGGTGTTGTTACCATGTACCATGATCAGGGTCAGATCGCACTGAAGCTCAAAGGGTTTGATCAGGGCATCACGATCGCAGGAGGTCTGCCTGCACCGATCGCAACCTGTGCGCACGGTACAGCCTATGATATTGCAGGGAAGGGGATCGTCAAGACAAGCGCCTTCGAGAATGCAGTGAAGATGGTCAGCAGGATGGCTAATCACATCCTCAGTACGAAATAGGAAACGGGAACAGAAGCGATGAAGAAGATTGCGATAATCTATACGGTACGTCCGGTTTTAGAAAGCTTTGCTCCCGCCTTGGAGAAGAAGCTCGATGAGAAGGTGACATTTCATCATCTTCTTGACGATTTTCTTGCATCTGATCCGGGTGATACCGGAATCTTCACGACTTCTAATCTCAACAGACTGTTCAATGATGTGAAAAACTGCGAGGCTACACAAGCCGACCTCATTGTGGTCACCTGTTCCACACTGAGTCCCTATATTCCGCTTATCCAACCGTTTATCACAGTTCCCGTCATCGCGATCGATGATGCGATGGTGAAAAAAGCAGTGCGTATCGGTTCTGATATCACGGTATTGGCGACAGCCTCTTCGACTGTCGGTCCGACTGTGTCAAAGATCATGAAGGAAGCCGAGGCAAAGGGAAAGATTGTGCAGATTTCTTCCTCGTTTGACGAGACCGCCTATGACGCGATGAAGAATGGGGATCTGAAAATGCATGATTCGCTTGTACTGCAGAGAGTGAAAGAGGTGAAAGACAGTGATGTGATCGTTCTTGCCCAGGCTTCGATGTCACACCTTGTCGAAGATGCCGAAAAGATTTCGTGTATACCTGTTGTCGGTTCTATCGATCTCTGTCATGATTCGATCGTTGAAATGATCAAGGAGTTATCATGAGAAAAATAGTTTTGCTTCATACTGTCAGATCCGTCTACGAGACCTTCGAACATTCCCTTCGTGAATATCTTCCTTTCGAAGTCGAAATCCACAATATGGTTGATGAATTTCTTGCCAACGGACCGGCTCTTAATAATGGAACGTTCACTAAGAACGATTATACCCGCCTCGTCTATGATATGCTCAGTGCCCAAAGTGCTCATCCCGATGTGATCGTGGTGACCTGTTCTTCACTCACTCCCTATGTGACTCAGCTGCGTTCGATCATCTCGACTCCGATCATCGCGATCGACGATGAGATGTGCCGGCAGGCTGTTTCTCTCGGCAGTGATATCTGTGTTCTCGCGACAGCAGAGTCTACGGTGAAACCGACAGTCTCGAAGATCACAGAAGAGGCTCAAAAAGCAGGTAAGGATGTGAATATCAGTTCATATTGTGCCCCCGATGCTATCGTTGCCCTCAAAAAGGGTGATATTGAAACTCACGACAGACTTCTTCTTGAACTTGCAAAGAGCAAGGTGAAAGATTTTGATGTGGTCGTTCTTTCACAGGCCTCGATGGCTGCTATGAGAGAGAATATCGAAAAAGAGGTTAGTGTTCAGACTCTGAGTTCTCCGCTGATGTGCATGAAGGCTGTGAAGGAATTTCTGGAGGATATGTGATGAGAGAGAGTATCCGTGAGTACTGCTCTTTGGGGATCGTCCATTCAATGGCTTTCCCCGATTCTCAAAAGAGTGCAGATGCCTACCTGTCAACTCTGAAAGAGCTGCTGAAAGATGATTATTTCGAAGTCATCGAAATAGGAGCTCTTCCCTTTGCACAACTAAATACAGTTGTTCCTCCTTTGATCAGATCGGCTCATGCGGATCTTACCTACAGCGGACACTCGCGCCTGTTCTCGCAGAAACTGAATATCAACTCGCTCGATGAGATCGAGAGAGAAAGAGCTGTTGAGACGTTGAAAGAGGGAATCGATGAGGCATACAGCTGGGGGGCGCTGAATTTCCAGTTCCTGTCGAGAGAGTTTGAAGAGCAGACGAAAGAAAAGAGTCTGGATGCTCTTGTCAGGTCAACACTTGAACTGTGTGAATATGCGAAGAAAAAAGGAGAGATGAAAATCTGCCTTGAGATCTTCGATTACGATATAGATAAAAGATCTCTGATCGGTCCCGCTTTCCTGGCCGCCGAGTATGCCGCCCGGGTCACTGCCCGGTATGACAATTTCGGTCTCATGGTCGACTGTTCCCATATTCCGATGATACACGAAACGATCGATGAAGCGATCGACCCTGTAAAAGAGTTCATCGTTCATGCCCATATGGGAAACACTCTCATCAGCGACCCGTCGGATCCTTCCTACGGTGACAACCACCCTCCCTTCGGATATCCTGAAAGCGAAAATGATACAGCCTACCTTGCACAGTATCTGAAAAAAATGCTGTCTGTCGGCTATCTCGATAAAGAGAAAAGGCCCGTCCTCTCTTTCGAAGTGAAGCCCCAGCACAATCAGGACCCGCATATCGTTATAGCCAATGCGAAAAGAACGTTGAGAGATGCATGGAGAATGGTGTAGCTGCCGCAGCGCGTCTATTGATCCTATCTCATCTGTGTTTAGAAACGGAAGGGATGAAATACTTTTTCAGAATCGATTCCCGCCTTGCCGCTTATTGACAAATAACACCTCTTTTCACTAGTGTCTTGATATGAGAGAGTATTTTACCGTAGGACAGCTGAGTTCGATCTTCAATATAAACGTGCAGACTCTTCACTACTACGATTCGATCGGGCTTCTCTCTCCGAGC
>JAQQAI010000067.1 GCA_028532915.1 Sphaerochaetaceae bacterium | reverse complement strand
TCCAGAACAGTAAGCAGCAAGACGCTTCATATATATGCAACCATCCCTTCAAGAACTACGGTAGAAGTTTCTGATAACGGTCAAGTCTTCTTCACTTCCAACAATTCAGCGGCGGCAACAGATGTGATCCAATCTGAAGGTGATACCACAGTGCTCTCAGTCGTCGCCAGATAACTAGATTAGCATTCTGATAGGTAAGAGATCCGCTTTCACCGCGGATCTTTTTTTCATGCAGCTCCAATTTCGATGGAATATAGAAATGAATCTGCAGTGTTCTCTCACCTATTACAGGAACACTATCGTTGCATGTAAAGAAAGGTGCAGGCAGTGGATCGTCCTTCTGACAAGTTACGACATTCTTTCTGTATCTCAGGTAGGGTAATATGAGGACTTTCCTCAAATATTTACTGATTTTTTCTTTAATATGCATGTTTCAACTTCTATACAAAAAAAAAGTTCTCACTTTTTTATGGCAGATGTTTGTTACATGTTTGCATATAGTACAGTATAATCAGCTTTGTTCTTAAGGGCTAAAAAGTTCGGTTTGTCTTGTGTCACTTTTTTTCACTTATTGATAGTATTTTATTGAGAAACATCGAATCTATGAATATTTCGAATATCTTTCATGTCATAGGATTGACATTTTCCTTCATATCCGTCCATCCATGCTTGTTATTAAAAGTCTTTCATATGATAAAAATTCATTTCATCTGTCATCTCTTAATTCATTTTATCACAATAAATTAGAAGTTGACATATCGAAAAGACGATTGTACTATTCGCTCTACTTAACGAACCGGTGGAGGAATGCAATGGGAAGAAGATCACATCTTATCAGAAACATCATGGCTCTTACGATTATCCTTCTCGGAACGACGGGCCTTCTCTCTGCATCAAGGACTGTCAGCAGCCAGATGATTCATATCTGGGCATATATCCCTCCTGCAACGATGATAGAAGTAGCCGATGATGGCGAAGTTGACTTCACTTCCAACATATATTCGGCATCATTGAACGTATCACCCCGCTCCGACAGCACTACTTTATTATCCGTTATCGCCCTGTAAATACAAAAAGGGGGAAGATCGATATCGACTTCCCCGTGTGTTGACTTCAACTGTCTGCGATCATCTATTAGAACGTCCAAATATTCTCAGAAGGAAAAGGAAGATGTTGATGAAATCGAGATAAAGCATAAGTGCTCCGATGATCGACAGTTTGATATAGGTATCCTCATCCATAGAGGAACCGTATGCATCGTTCATTCTTTTTATCTTCTGTGTATCCCAGGCAGTGAGACCTAAAAAGATGAACACACCGAGATAGCTGACCATGTAATAGAGACCGCTGCTCTGAAAGATCATATTTATGATCGAAGCTATGATGATCCCCCACAACCCCATGATCAGATAATGACCGATACCGTCAAGATTCCTTTTTGTCACCATACCGTAGAAACTCATACCGCCGAACAGAAGAGCGGTGGTGAAAAATGCTCTCGATAACACGATCGGGGTATACGCCAGAACTATGAGAGATAGCGAGACTCCCGTAAGAATCGAGTATCCGGCAAATGAGAGAACAGCACTCATGGCGGACATTTTCTCCAGCCGTGCTGACAGATAGATGACCAGTGCCAGCTGGGCAATGATCACGAACATGAAACTGAAAGCACTGGAAAAGAACATTCTCATCAAAGACTCACTCGAGGCGACCGTATAGGATACCACGGCGGTCAAAGCAAGTCCCGCACTCATCCAGGCATATACATTCTTCAAAATTGAATTTTCTCTGGTTTTCACATTTGTAAGTGAAGATGTTCTGATTGGTGCCATATAATTCCTCCATTTCTTATCTATCTGTTAATTTCATCATTTCTCACCTGAAGGTCAAGGTGAAACGATATATTTGACTCTTTTTACTTTGATGATATAGTTATCATCATGAAATTAAAAGAGCTTCTCATCCTTTCTGTGGTACTGTTACTCTTTCTGTTCGGATGCACAACATCCGATAATGCTGTGCAATACAGCCCCCAGGAGATCGAAGATGCAAGAAAAGGCGGCTACGAGGTGATCTCTCTGGCATTGAAGGCCGCAACAGACAATACTGCCGATTCACTGGAAAGCCTTCCCGTTTCCTCCTTCTTCTCCGAATCAGAGTATTCGATCATCGAAGAACACTTTGACAGACCGGGCGTGAAAAGACGACTGAACATCTTTGCAGAGATGATGACAGAAAAGATGAAGACGGTCCTTATAGATTCAATTGAAGAACAAGAAAAATGGATCACTCATATAGTAATAGAAAATCCGTATGACTACGTTCTTGGAACAAACGACTCTCTTACGACCTTATCCGCTCCGTCTATTTCAGAAGATCTCGACACATACATCAGAGAACAGATAAAACAGGACCCGCTCGTATTCGAGACCTACAGGAAGTTTCTTTCCATCATCAACACCTATATCCTTACTTTTAATGAGATCAACCCGGACGAGAAGAAAAACACTATGAGCATGTGGGAACCTTCAGCGATAATCAGCACTGTTTCACAGACTCTCCTTGAGAACATGAAGAAACAGGAACAGATCATCCGGTCACTCGCCCCTTCGTACGAATCTGAGTATATCAGATTATATGGACTGCAATAGAACTCTTATCTATTGTCAACAGCCTCCCCACTCCGTATAATCTGCCTATGGATCTATTCGACTCTATTCAGCAATTATCAAATCAGCCTCTTGCACACAGGATGAGACCGCGTTCTCTTTCGGAATACATCGGACAGCAGCACATCATCGGCAAGGGAAGGCTGCTGCGCAGAGCCATCCAGAAAGACCAGCTCTCCTCGATCATCCTCTACGGACCTCCGGGAACCGGGAAGACAACGCTGGCCAGAGTGATTGCGAATACGACGAAGAGTCATTTTTCGACCCTGAATGCAGTACTGTCGGGTGTGAAGGAACTCAGATTCGAGATTGAAGAGGCCTCCTCCAGACTGAAACATTTCGGCAAACGGACGATCCTTTTCATCGATGAAGTCCACCGCTGGAATAAAAGCCAGCAGGACGCCCTTCTCCCGCATGTCGAAAACGGGACATGCATACTGATCGGGGCGACTACCGAGAATCCCTATTTTGAGGTAAATCCCGCACTCGTCTCCCGCTCCCGGATATTCCAGCTTCTTCCGCTGAATGAAAACGAGATGTACCAGATCGCCCGTCAGGCCCTCGATGATCGCGAAAGAGGATACGGCGAATGGGATGTTTCGTTCGAAGACGGGGCTTTGGAACATCTGATCAAAGTCGCTAACGGAGATGCCCGCTCATTGCTCAACGCTCTCGAACTGGCGATCGAGACCGACCTGGACGAGAATCAGTCTCCCACGGTGAGGTATATCACCAAGGCTATCGCAGAAGAGAGCATCCAGAAAAAAGCAGTCCTGTACGATAAAGAAGGTGACTACCATTTCGATACGATAAGCGCATTCATCAAGTCGATCAGAGGCAGCGACCCGGATGCGGCGCTGTACTGGATGGCAAAGATGATAAGCGCCGGAGAGGACCCTTCATTCATTTTCAGAAGGATGCTCATCAGTGCGGCGGAGGATATAGGACTTGCAGACCCGCAGGCGATGCAGATAGTGCTCGCCGATGCTCAGGCATTCGACCGTATCGGATTGCCTGAGGGACGCTTTCATCTCTCCCATGCCGCACTCTATCTGGCAACTGCCCCGAAATCGAATTCGACCATGGCCTTCTTTGATGCTTTAAGAACCGTGGAAAATGAAAAGGATGCAGATGTTCCCAATCATCTGAGAGATGCCAGCCGTGATGCGAAGGGCTTCGGCCACGGTCAGGGATATCTCTATCCCCACGCATTCAAGGACCACTGGGTAGCACAGCAGTATCTTCCATCCTCTCTGCAGGGCAAATTCTTCTATAATCCGGGGACTGTCGGATACGAAGGAAAGATGAACGAGATGATACTGCGCAGACGAGAGGCCCAGAACGAAGTATCACTTGACGATCTTTCAATAGAGAAACTCACAACCAGCCCTGATGATAAGAACAACAGCCGCTGGATCCAGAGGATGCTCTCTCAACAGGGAGAAGCCTTCGAACAGATCAGAGAAGCTGTATTCTCACCTTTGAAGGTCGCAAGATATGAGAATATTCTTGTAATGAATCCCGGACACGGGTTCCTCGTATGGGAATCGCTGCGTGCAGCCCCTGAAGGTTCGGTGACCGTGATCACCCGAAACCGTGAAGAAATCGAATACTTGAAAAACTACAGTGCGACCCTTGATGAGCTGCGACGCCCCGTACTTTTGGAGAAGACTGCACAGGAGCTGAAGGAGAACGGCGACGATATGAGGTGGGAAAAAATACTTTCATTCAATCCTCTCAGCACTCTCAACAGTCGCACTGAGATCCTCAAACCGGTCCATTCACTTCTTGCCGAAGGAGGAACGTTCTCATTTGCACAGGCGGTCCCTTCGCGCTCGACGCGCCTGTCATCCTATTGTGAAGACAAGACCATACAGGATATCATGATCGAGTCCGAAAAGAGTATCTACAGCGATAAGGGCAATGAACTGACAAACTGGAACGAGAAGGATCTGATCGAGACCGTCAGCCGTCTGCCGTGGAAGGTGGAATATGAGCAGTTGAGCCAGCGTCAGACCAGAACTTTCACCGAGAAGATGATCCGCCGGTTCATTCACAGCAGCTATCTTTCCCACATAAAAGATGAAGAATCGACCGAATCAGTCATTGACCATCTGTGTAAGATGTTGTGTAATAAAGAAGTGGATTTCAACAGAGTGTTCATCATTGTTCGCTGTTCAAAAATAGACGAAACCTATTGACAAAAGAAGGTATTTAAGGCAGATTACAGAACGTTGATTTGCACATCGCTTAGTCTTGAGTGTTTACTGTCATGGTGGATGTAGTTCAATGGTAGAGCACAAGATTGTGGATCTTGTTGTTGCGGGTTCGAGCCCCGTCATCCACCCTCACCTTTTTAGGTGTTTATGCGTTCGTAGCTCAGCTGGATAGAGTTCCGGACTTCGAATCCGTAGGTCGCAGGTTCGAATCCTGCCGGACGCACTTAAAACAAACACGGGCCGCTAGCTCAGCTGGTAGAGCAGCAGACTCTTAATCTGCGGGTCAAAGGTTCGAACCCTTTGCGGCTCATATTTCAAACGACCACTTGCGAGAGTGGTGGAATTGGCAGACACGCTAGACTTAGGATCTAGTACCTTTGGTGTGAGGGTTCAAGTCCCTCCTCTCGCACAACACTTGCGAAAGTAGCTCAGCGGTAGAGCTCCACCTTGCCAAGGTGGATGTCGCGGGTTCAAATCCCGTCTTTCGCTCTTTTTGACAACCGGATAAACCCGGTTGTCTTCTTTTTATCTTCACAATCTTTTAAAACTTTTATCATCGTTTGATATTGGACAGAGAGAGTCTGCGGGTATAGAGTGTACATACTATAGTATCAAGGATCGAAGTATGAACATATTTGCACACAGAGGCAGCAGCGGCCACTACCCCGAGAACACTATGACCGCCTTCAGAAAAGCACAGGAAGCCGGTTCCTATGGCATCGAACTCGATGTCCAGCTCACAAAAGACGGAGAAGTGGTTATCATCCACGATGAAAAGGTAGACAGGACCACCGACGGCTCGGGTTTCGTTCTTGATCATTCTCTCAAAGAACTGAGAAGACTGAATGCGTCGAAAAATGATTTTGAAACTGTCCCTACCTTCAACGAATACTGCGAATGGGCAGCTGAAACACATATAGTGACGAACATAGAACTCAAATCGAGTGTCATCTATTATAAAGGGCTCGAACAGAAGACTCTCGATATCATAGGAAGATACGGTCTGGAAAAAAGTGTCATCCTCTCTTCATTCAATCACATGTCTCTGATGGAAGTCCAGCGCCTGGCTCCGACTGTCGAAACAGCAGCTCTTGTGGCGAATCCGGGACTTAGATTCGGAGGGAACTTCTGCTCAAAGTATGGCTTCACCTATTTCCATCCTGAGTTTGAGAGCATTGATGAAGACACGATCGAAGAATGCCTGGAAAATGGAATCGGTGTGAACACATGGACGGTCAATACGGAAAAGCAGCTGCAGAGAACTCTCGACCTCGGTGTCGCCGGTATATTCACCAACTATCCTCTAATGTGCATCGAATATCTGGGTGGAAACTGACCGGCCCGATTTCTTGCCATTTTATGAGAAAAGGATACTTGACCATCATTATTTTTATCGCTATTATTCATTAGAAATTCTGCGAGAGTAGCTCAGTGGTAGAGCTCCACCTTGCCAAGGTGGATGTCGCGGGTTCAAATCCCGTCTCTCGCTGTCTTGAGCGGCCCGGAACACTGGGTCGCTTTTTTATCGAGTTTTTGGTAGGATAGCTGTTATTGAGCCATACACTTGATTCATTGAAGTGTCATGATTACTATAGATACACTAGCAAAGAAAGAGGAAATAGAATGATTGCTAAACAAGAAGTAAAAGAACTGGAGAAATCCCAGGTCGAATTAACAGTCACCGTAGAACAGAGTGCACTTCAGGATGCATATGATAAAGTACTAGCCAAGTACATGAAAAGTGTCCAGCTTCCCGGTTTCAGAAAGGGAAAAGCTCCGAAATCGGTGCTCGAGAACAAGATCGGTGAAGGTATGAGAGAAGAGAGCGTCTACACTGTGATCGATGAGGCTGTGCAGAAGGCAATCGCAGACGTCGACCAGAAGTACAGACCGCTTCCCTACTCGACACCGGCTTTACAGAATGAAGATGATATCCCTACCGAGATCGACAAAGATCTGGTATTTTCAGTCAAATACGATGTGCTGCCGCAGTTCGATCTGCCTGCATACACCGAACAGGAAGTGGATGTCGAGAAAGTTGTCATCAGCGATGAGACTGTAAACGCCGAGATCGAAAAACTTCGTGACCAGAATGCAATGGTGATCGAGAAAGATAAAGATGTCGAAAAAGACGATATTATTACGATAGATTATGTCGAACTTGACGAGAATGATGAAGAGGTCGCAGGTACTTCACGAAAGGATTTCGTGTTCACCGTCGGCAGCGGGACGAACTTCTACAAGATCGACGACGATGTTATCGGCATGAAGAAAGGCGAGACAAAAGTCATTTCAAAGACTTTCGGTGATGATCATGAAGTAGAAGAGTACAGAGGAAAGAGTGTAAAGCTCTCTGTCACTCTGAACACCGTGAAGGTACGAGATGTACCAGACCTTGATGACGAGTTCGCCCAGGATGTCGCTGAAGAATACAAGACCGTTGAAGACCTGGTAAAAGGCACCAAAGAGAAGCTCGAGAAAAATCTCGAAGGCCATCTGAAAGAGACTAAGCTGAACACACTTCTTGATGCTCTGCTCGAGAAGGTCGATTTTGAAGTCCCCGCATCCATGATCGAAGCGGAAGTCGATTCTTCATGGAGAAGATTCGTCAGTCAGTCCGGAATGAATGAGGAACAGGTCCTTCAGTACCTCTCCTTCTCGGGGCAGACAAAAGAATCCTTCACCGAAGGGTGGAGAGAACCGGCGGAAAAGAACCTGAAGATTCAGCTGATCATTGAGAAGATCAAAGAGAAAGAGAATTTTGAGGTGACCGAAGAAGAACTTGCCGAACAAGTTGAACAGCAGCTCAAAGATATCACCGATGAGAATACGAAGAACTACTACAAAGAGATGCTCAAGGATGATCTTCAGACACGTAAGGCATCAGACTTCCTGCTCGAGAAAAACACTTTCAAGGAGTCCAAGGAAGTGAGTTACGATGAATTCATGAGCAGCCATCAGCATTAAAGCTGAAGTTTTCAAGGGGGAATTATGAACAGAACTATTGATCCAGCACAGGAATCTCTCGTACCGGTGGTAATCGAACACTCTGGAATCGGAGAACGTTCTTTCGATATCTATTCGCGTCTTCTCCGTGACAGGATCATTATCCTGGGCGAAGAGGTGACAAATGTCTCTGCAAACCTGGTTGTAGCTCAATTATTGTTTCTGGAGTCTGAGGACCCGACAAAGGATATCAGTCTCTACATCAATTCCCCCGGCGGTTCCGTGACTGCCGGACTGGCGATCTATGATACGATGCAGTACATCAAAAGTGATGTCCAGACGATATGTATCGGACAGGCGGCGAGTATGGGAGCTTTACTGCTGACAGCCGGAACTGAAGGGAAGCGGTTCATTCTTCCTTCAGCACGTGTGATGATCCACCAGCCTTTCGGCGGTGTCGGAGGTCAGGTCTCCGATATCCAGATACACGCGAAAGAGCTCTCGAGGATCAAGCAGCTTTCAATCGAATATTTTGCTCATCACACCGGAAAATCGAAAGAGACGATCGCAGCCGATCTTGAACGTGACTACTTCTTCAATGCACAAGAGGCTGTAGAATACGGCCTCGCCGATAAGATCATGAGGAGAAGTTAAGTATGGCTAGAAATACAAAAGTGTGCTCCTTCTGCGGAAGAAGCTCCTCTGAAGTCAAAACATTGTTCTACGGACCGGGAGTTGCGATCTGCAACTACTGTGTCGATAACTGCAATGATATGATGATAAATCAGGGAATCGGACAAGATTCCTTTGATGAGGACTTTTTAAAAGAAGTCCCCACTCCCCGGGAGATTCACGAATACCTCGATGATTTCGTCGTCGGTCAGGATGATGCGAAGAAAGTCCTCTCCGTTGCTGTCTACAACCACTACAAGAGAGTGAAATTCGACCATGTCTTCAAAAAAGACGGTCTTGAGATGGATAAATCCAACATTCTCCTCATCGGACCTACCGGTACAGGAAAGACGCTTCTTGCAAAGACTCTCGCTAAGAAACTGAAAGTTCCCTTTGCCATTGCCGATGCGACGACTCTGACCGAGGCCGGATATGTCGGTGAAGATGTCGAGAACATCCTTCTCAAACTCATTCAGAATGCCGACAACGATATCCAGAAGGCCGAACACGGTATCATCTTCGTCGATGAGATCGATAAGATCGCTAAAAAGAGCGAGAATGTCTCCATCACCCGTGACGTATCGGGCGAAGGTGTACAGCAGGCTCTGCTGAAGATCATCGAAGGGACTGAAGCCTCCGTCCCGCCTCAGGGAGGAAGAAAGCATCCTAATCAGGAGATGCTTAAGATCAATACCAGGAACATCCTGTTCATCTGCGGCGGTGCCTTTGTCGGTCTCGATAAAGTGATCGAGAAAAGGGTAAGCGCCCATCAGATGGGATTCGGTGCTCAAGTTGCAAATTCCACTGATGTTGATAATGCAACATTGTTCAAACAGATCCACCCCGACGATCTGGTCAAATTCGGTCTGATCCCTGAATTCATCGGAAGGCTGCCGATTCATGTCGCACTGAACAATCTTTCTAAGAATGATCTGATGAGGATCATCACCGAACCTAAGAATTCGATCATCAAACAGTATACGGCATCACTGAAACTCGATGAAGTGGAACTGAAGTTCCTCCCCGAAGCGATCGAGGCGATCGCGGAAAAGAGCATCGAACAGAAAACAGGTGCCAGAGGTCTAAGAAGCATCGTCGAGAATATCATGATCGAAGTGATGTACGACATTCCTTCGAGAAAGGGTGTCAACGAGATCATCGTCAACCGTGAAGCGGTCGAGCAGATGAGACTTCCGCCACCAAAGCTCGAAGATGAACAGCCTGCATGAATATTAGAATGAGGCGGTAGATACCAGATGTTTACATATCCAGAAATAGAACCAAAGATATTGTCGGCGATTCATGATTCTACCGTCGCTGTGGTCATCGGCCACATATCTCCCGACGGCGACTGTATTCATTCGCAGATCTCTATGGGAAAACTCCTTCAGTCGCTCTCGGTAGAAGTTCATCTTGTGAATGCCGGGCCTTTCACACGAAAGGAAATACGGCAGTACGAACCTCTCTTCTCTGCCCACATCGATGCGCAGGTGAAAGCGAAAGATCCTCTTGTCGTCATGGTAGACTGTTCAACACTCGACAGAATCGGTTATCTGGCAGACGAGATCGGAGGGCTCAGAACACTCGTGGTCGACCATCACGCTTCAGGAGCCCGCTTCGGAGACCTTTCATATATCGTCCCCAAATCATTCAGTACCACACTGTGCATCATGCAGCTCTATAAGGCTCTGGATGTCAAAATGACAAATGAGATCGCAGATCATATCTTCTTCGGGCTCGCGACTGATACCGGTTTTCTCAGATTCATCGGACCATACCGCGGAGAGACGTTCAACCTCATAGGGGAGCTCGTCGAAACCGGAGTATCACCGAATGAGGTGTTCAACGAGATGGACGGAGGACACTCTCTCGCTTCAAGGAAGTATCTCGGAATCCTTCTTGCGTCAACAGTTCCTCTACTTGAAGACAGAGTGATGATGTGTATCGAAGAACCTGATCAGTTCAAGGATTTTTCACCGGCCGATCGTCCGAGCGACACTTTGTATGCACAGCTTCTTGGAATCGAAGGGACACAGGTTGTTCTGTATTTCAAACATATCGAAGGTGATACATGGGAGATCGGATTCAGAGCAAGCCACGATTCTACTGTCGATGTTGGCAAGATCGCCGCATCAGTCGGAGGAGGAGGTCATCGGAAGGCTGCGGGGGCCACAGTCACCATGCCGTTTGATGCACTTAAGAAGAACCTGCTTGATATGATCGCCGAATCCCTTTCAGACTGATTTTTATCTCATTGTAACATATTAACCTATCATGTCCTAATTTTGTAATTTGGTACACTTTTTGATATCCATCTTTCCTCAATTAAAGGAGGAAAGACATGAAATCGAAAATCACAGAAAAAGTACTGAAGTATCAGAAAGATCCGACAAACTCAGCACTGCGAGAAGAACTCATCTCCTACTGTCAGCTGGTTATCTACACCTACCCTCCATCGGTCAGGCTCATCGATGAGGAAGAAGCCTCCGACCTGCTTCTCTATGTGAATCCAAGACTCGATACCCTGCTGAAGAACTTCACCTACACGGGTATTCCATTCGAGAATTACATGAAAAAGGTCTCCTACCTTCAGGCCCAGTCATTCTTGAAACTGAAAAGGAACGAGAATCGCCGCTTCCAGATCGAAAGTGTCAGTGATGATGATCTTGAATACTATCACTTCAGCCAATTCTCATCCTGTTCGTCTTGTGCTGATTTTGATGAAAGAACAGGAGGAACACTTTCCTGGACAAGCGACACACCGCTGTCACTCAGGATAAAAGAGAAGATACAGCAATCTGAAGCTTTCAAGAAAAGGATCATTCATCTGATTATCCTGTGCAGCGATCTGCTCTCTTCAGCCCATATCTCATTTCTCGCACGATTTCTGGAGATGGATGAAGCCTCTCTTGCCTCAATGATCAAAGAAGCTCTCACCTTGAGTGAGAGAAGACTAAAGATGAAAGAGAGGAATATCAGAATCAGAGACAGCCATTTCTTCGAGAAGGAGTTTCTCGAACGGGAGAAGCAGTTTCTCCTTTCAGTCGATGCTCATCCCTACTATGTTTCCAAAGTCGAGTCAAAAAGAGAGAAGGAGATGCGCTATTGGGAACAGATGCGTGAGGCTATCAGAAACAGGCCTGCTACGGTCACCCATTCGATCGCGGGGAAGGTCACCAACGTTCCAAAAGGGACCGTCGATTCAGGGTTGCAGTCTCTCTACCGCTATTTACATGATCATATAGACGATACCGGCCAAATGAAGTAAATTCAAAGAATGGAACTAGTATTTGCTACTCAGAATTTACACAAGAAAGATGAGATGGAAGCACTTCTCAAAGGCCATACCCTGATAATGCCCCGGCAGCTGTCGGTCGACTATTCTTTTGACGAAACAGGGTCCACTCTGATCGAGAACGCCCTTGGAAAGGCGATGCATCTGTACAGATTGTGCAAAAGACCGACGATTGCCGATGACACCGGATTGTTCATAGACGCTCTGGGAGGTAATCCCGGAGTGCGTACGGCACGATATGGCGAGGACCATTTCGGCAGACTTCTGGAATCACATGAGAGAAACGAGTATCTCCTTGAGAATATGAAAGGAATAACAGGCTCAGCCCGCAGTGCCCGCTTCGCATGCGCATTAGCTCTCGTTCTGGATACTCAGAGAATCTTTGTCTTCCAGGAAACCCTCGAGGGAATGATAGCCTCAGAACCGGACGGACGTGAAGGGTTCGGATATGATCCTGTCTTCTATCTGCCGTCACAGGGCAGAACCCTTGCCCAACTGAGCAGCGAAGAGAAAAATTCGATAAGCCATCGGGCAAGATCAGCGAAAGCTCTGCTTGCACTCATCGATTCATTTGAAAAAGGAGATTAATCACATATGGCTCAACACACGATCCCTGAAAGAAAAGATGTACCCGTAGAAGATACATGGAACCTTGAACTCCTGTATAAGACGGAAAAGCAGTGGGAAGACGATATAGAAAGAATCAGAAAAGAAAGCTCGAAATCTGAATCATTCAGAGGAACGATCGGGAAATCCAAAGAGAACCTGCTCTCTGCTGTTAGGTATATAACAGAAGTAGAAAAGATTGCCGAGAGAGTCGGCCAGTATGCGTTTCTGCGTCATGCCGCAGATGGATCCGATAACACGAACCAGCGCTTGAAAAGCATTGTGACGACAGTACTTACTCAGTTTTCCGCCAGCGTAAGCTTCATTGAGCCGGAGATCCTGGCCATTGACACCGATACTATCGAATCATGGCTGAAAGGAAGTGAGTTCGACGACTACAGGATCATGCTCTCGAAGATGCTCAGAGCGAAGGATCATGTCCTTTCAAGCGAGATGGAGCATCTGATGGCCCTTCAAAGCGAAGTGGGGTCAAAGGCTCAGGAAACATTCTCAGCACTGACGAACGTAGATTTCGATTTCAAAACAGTGAAGACTGCGGATGGAGAGATCCCTCTGAGCCAATCTACTTTCGGTCTTCTGATGCAGAACAGAGATCAGAATGTCAGAAAAGAAGCCTACGACAAATTCTACACTGTCTTCGAAAGTCATAAGCATACACTTGCTTCTTTATACGAAACGAGCGTAAAACAGGACATTTTCAGGGCGAAGATAAGGAAATATGATGATGCAAGAAGCATGTTCCTTTTCCCCGACAATGTCCCGGCGACTGTCTATGATTCGCTGATAACAAGTGTGAATGAAGCCCTCCCCTCTCTTCACCGCTACTACGAGGTAAGACGTGAACAGCTCGGACTCGATACTCTCAACCATTATGATGTGTACGCCCCTATGATCGATTCGGTCAAAGTCTCTCACACATATGAAGATGCTGTCGATCTGATAGAAAAGGCTCTTGCTCCTCTTGGAGAGGAATATGTCGGAGTATTAAAAAAGGGTCTCACCGAGGACCGCTGGGTAGATCGTTATGAGAATAAAGGGAAACGCTCCGGAGCCTTCAGCAGCGGCATCTACAGCGGGGTTCCCTACATCATGATGAACTACCATGAGGATGTCCTCAGAGACGTGTTTACCCTCGCACATGAAGGAGGACATTCGATGCACTCCTATTACAGTGCCCGAAACAATCCCTTTCCCTCCTATGACTATACGATATTCGAAGCGGAAGTAGCATCGACTTTCAATGAGCAGCTGCTCGCACGTTATCTTCTCGACAACAGCGATGACCGGGAGATGAAACGTTTCATCCTCTCAAAACAGCTTGAGGATACAGTCGCGACTCTTTTCAGACAGACGATGTTCGCCGAATATGAGCACAGAATCCATACACTGGGGGAACAGGGAGAACCGCTTACCATCGAACTCATGCGAAGCGAGTACAGAAAACTTCTCGACAGGTACTTCGGACCGGATGTCGCCCTCACACAGATGAGTGACCTGGAAGGATTAAGGATTCCCCACTTCTATCGTGCATACTATGTGTATAAATACGCAACCGGTATCAGTGCTGCGATCGCGTTATCACAGAAGGTTCTCAACGGTGCTCAGAAAGAGAGGGAAGACTATCTCAGGTTCCTTTCATCAGGCGGATCAAAATATCCTATAGATTCATTGAAAGATGCCGGGGTGGATATGAGTTCTCCGGAGCCGGTAAGAGAAGCATTGAAAACCTTTGATTCACTTCTCGATGCATTCACATCACTTTCCTAGGGATATTTTCCTGAAAAAGTATTGACCAACAGGTGCAAATAGTGTAATTTTTCACCTGTCACTTGCGGCTGTGGTGGAATTGGTAGACACGCTAGCTTGAGGTGCTAGTGAGCGAGAGCTTGTGCTGGTTCAAGTCCAGTCAGCCGCACTTCAAAAAACACTTTCTGAAATTTCTCAGAGAGTGTTTTTTTTGGTTTTTGGGCTCTTCCCATTTCCTGTACCTTTTTTCTGGTGTAACTAAAGAGCATACACAAGTTACCTTATACGCTTCTAATTAATTCTCAGACATGGATAAAAAGGAGAAGAGTGAAGCAGCATACCTGCATTCTTGTTTAAAGTTTGTAAATAACGAATCCATGACAAACAGTTTTTTAAGAGAGAGGTTTGGGATAAAAGAAAAAAATAGAGCCATGGTTTCAAGAGTTATTAGTGATGCAGTGACTAGAAAGCTAGTAAAACCGGTTAAAGAAGGCCAATCTCGGGAATATTCAAAATATTTACCGTATTGGGCTTAATCTTATTTGACTCACAAAAGGTAGCTTTCTTTCTTGAAACTTGTAAATAATTTATGTACAAAAAATAATTTTTTATAATCTTATTTGACTGTTATTTGACTGAGAGCGATAGCATAGAAAATATAGGCAAGGTTTTAAAGCTTCCTAGAATTGAGAAATGCGGAATTGAATATTTATATAAGAGGATGGAAATGACACAATTCCAGCAACAGGAGGATTCAGTTCAATCTTTGGCATATAATAGGAACGAGAAATAATTGTTAAGAAAAAAAGGATCTCATTTTGAGGTTCCAGTCAACTCAAGCTTGTACTGGTTAAAGCCCCTCTTTTCTGGTGGAAAGAGGTCTGACTTTATTCCTTTGTAAGTTTCAATGCATAGTTGATGATCAAAATCAGGGTAACGACTTCCACTGCTGCAAAGAAGATATAATGAAGAGTCAGTGAACCTCCGCCTATGATGAACACGATCGTTATCACGGATGCAATAAGATTGACCAATCGATTGGTCTTATCTTTCAAGACACGAGAAAGATATATCATAACGATCGGGATCTCCAATATCACTGCGAATACCAGCATAATACCTTCTGTGACCTCAATGGTCACGCTTTGAAAAAACCCCGGAAGCATAAAGGAAAGAATATCTGCAAAAATCATATTTACCATGACAACAACCCACAAAAGGGAAATTCTTTCGTTCAACTGCATACTTTTTCTATCTTTCTCCATCTTACCATCCTCCATTCAGCATCCCGTCGGATGAGACTGCTATAGATTCAAAGATACTATCATTCACTGACTGAGGATACAAAGTTTCAGGTATTTTTCCATATATCTGGGAATTGATAATCATTACTCGGCAGGAGTAATTTCTCAGAATATACATCAAGAGAAATTCTGTAGGATCTTAATCTCTGAGTTCACCTGAAAGATGAAGGCGTTCGGAATAAAGAGAACCAGCCTGAGCAGACGGCTGAGGCTGGCCCGATATGTTCATATGTATGATTATTCGATACACAGTTCGATCGGACAATGATCCGAACCGACCACCTGATCATAGATCTCAGCGCTCTTCAGTTGTTTTTCGAATTCTGAATCGACACAGAAATAATCGATGCGCCACCCGATATTCTTTTCTCTCGCTTTGAAACGATAAGACCACCAGCTGTACCGGTCAGGGTCTTTGCAGTACTTCCTGAATGTATCGATGTATCCTTTTTCAGTGAAAGTATCCATCCAGGCCCGTTCTTCAGGCAGGTAGCCGGGATTCATCTCGTTGCGTTTCGGGTTCGCAAGGTCTATCGGTTTATGGGCGATATTATAATCTCCGCACAATACGATATGTTTTCCATCTGCTACGGCTGCTTCACAATAATCGAGTATTGCCTCACAAAATCGCAGTTTATAATCAAGCCGCTTTCCCGCCTCCTGACTGTTTGGAAAATAACAGTTGATCAGCAGATAATCGGGAAATTCCAGAATGAGGCTTCTTCCTTCTGCATCGAATTCATCGATTCCCAGCGTGGAAACAGAGAGCGGCTTTTCTTTCGTATAGGTCACTACCCCGCTGTATCCTTTCTTCTCTGCCGAGGCAAAATAGGAAGTGTATCCTTCAGGGGCGATGAAACGTTCATCGAGCTGTTCTTTCTGAGCTTTGGTCTCCTGCAGACAGAAAACATCCGCATCTTTTTCCTTCATCCATTCGAACAGACCTTTCTTCTCTGCGGCTCTTATGCCATTCACATTCCATGATATCAATGTTTTCATACTCTGATCCCCTTCCCCCTGTCATTTTGCAATCTAAAGGTTTTATGTACTATAAACTACTTTTCGATTTTTCCGAAGAGGGTCCTATGAGACAACACCCACTTTTCTCGGGAGAAACAGCTTTCTTGTCCTGTTTGCAATCCTCACCAGCATGAGCATCACAGGAACCTCGACCAGCACTCCGACGACCGTAGCTACAGCTGCAGGACTCGTAGTCCCGAAAACTGCGATGGCGACCGCCACCGAGAGTTCGAAGAAATTCGAAGCTCCGATCATCCCGGCGGGAGCCGCGATATCGTGGGGAAGATGGATCATTTTCCCGGTGATATAGGAGATCGAGAAGATGAAGATCGTCTGAATGATCAGAGGTACGGCGATGAGAAGGATATGCAGAGGATTGTTGAGGAACACCTCCCCCTGAAAAGCGAACAGCAGGATCAGAGTCAGAAGAAGACCAACCATCGTCGCATTGTCGGATCGGGGAAGAAACTGTGTTTCAAAATAAGTCACGCCTTTTCTGTTTGAAACATACATCCTAGTCAGAATGCCACCCGCAAGGGGGATAACGACAAACAGTACCACCGACAGGATCAAAGTCATCCAGGGAACACTCACATTGCTTACTCCCAGAAGGAACTTCACTATAGGTACGAATGCGAAGAGAATGATGACATCATTGGTCGCTACCTGGATGACCGTATATGCAGGATTACCTTTTGTGAGATGACTCCATACAAATACCATGGCCGTACAGGGGGCCGCTCCCAGAAGTACCGCACCGGCGAGATACTCGGTTGCCAGATCGGGTGTGATGAAGTTTCTGAATACTACATAGAAGAAAAATGAGGCAATCGCGTACATCGTGAATGGTTTGATAAGCCAGTTCACGACCCAGGTGAGATACAGACCCTTAGGATTCTTTCCGACATTTTTTATGCTCTGGAAATCGACTTTCATCATCATCGGGTAGATCATGACCCAGATCAGAATAGCTATAGGTATCGATACATTCGCATATTCGAATCTGCTCAAAAAGGCCGGCAGCTGTGGGAAGTACCGTCCTATAAGGACTCCTGCCACCATGCACAGTGCTACCCACACCGTCAGATATTTCTGAAAGAAACTGATATTGCTCTTTTCCTTGTCACCCATAATATTCTCTCCTTGGATATTTCATTATTGTAAAATGCATCACATACCTGATTGTTCTCATCTGCTTCAAATCGATCAGTGTCTGCAGACCTCATGTTCTCTGTACGTCTCGATTCTCGCCATATCATCCTGAAAAGTCGGTAATTTTTTAAGCTTTTCATCGAGATAGGATCTCAGCTGTTCATGCTCATCAGTTAAGGATCTGCTGATCTTGTAGTATGCCCACTGTTGATCTTTGTAACTTTCTACCAGTCCTGAACGTTTCAGTACCGACAGATGGCGTGATATATTCGACTGCTTGAGTTCCAGACAGTGTTCGAGTTCACACACGCAAAGGTCCTGCTGCAATAACAGTGATAGAATCCTGAGTCGGTTCTCCTCCGCGAGAGCCTTGAATAGTTCGACCATGATAATCCTCCCTGCATCCTCTTATTACTTTATGTTCATATGATCATTTAGTAATATACATGATCAGGAGTTTTAGGGTCAATACATAAAATTTATTCTTTACCCCAAAAAAAAGATCCGCCGTGAAAGCAGATCTCTTATCTATCAGAATGCTAATGTAGTTATCTGGCGACGACTGTGAGCACTGTGGTATCACCTTCATACTGGATCACATCTGTTGCCGCCGCTGAATTGTTGGAAGTGAAGAAGACTTGACCGTTATCAGAAACTTCTACCGTAGTTCTTGAAGGGATGGTTGCATATATATGAAGCGTCTTGCTGCTTACTGTTCTGGAAGCTGAGATGGATCCAACGGCGATAGCTGCGATGACTACAACTGCTGTTATGAATTTTATTAATTTGCTGTTCATTACCGTTTTCTCCTTCATTGATCTGAAGCTCTTAAGTGAGCTTGTAACCAGATAGTACTGCCGACTTGATCAGAAGTCAACACGTAAATTATTGCAACAAAAGGAGTTATGATGTGACAGATGAACTAACTATTGCAGTTTTCGATCTCTTGAAGACTGTGATGGAAATCGGAAAAATGAGAGAGAATGAGAGTCATATGACATGGTATATGGCTGTTTTTATACAAATTTGGAACCATTACACGGTTTTGGAAGGTAGAGGTGTCCTAACGTGACACAAGACAAGTGGCACAATGGGAAAGAAAATGTGAGAAGATGAAACGGCTGAAAAGGGGCTACTTATCACAGACATCTACCGGAAAAATGTTCAAACTTTTTTGAATTATTTTAAAAAGGTTTCTTTTTTTTATGTTTCCGGCACGAATATCTGCCAGAATGGATCCATCATGCCCCATTCAAACAGAATCAGGTTGTTCGTAAATGGGTGAGAAAGAATCTGGTCACTCACATTTTCTTTGAAAGATAGGAATCATTGACCTTGTCATGCAGATATACGCCCGTATATCTTCCGGATGCGTTCTTATAGAGAGAATAGCCCTTGTTTACACATCTTTCGCAAGAACCGCGGCCGATCGTCACAGCCAGTATCGAATGGTGAGTATCGCTATCGGATTCGATGATTTCAAGACCGCCGCACCTGTCACAAAGGATATACTTTCTATTCTGCCTCTCTGTGATGTTATCGGTATCATAATAGATCCGTTTTGTAGATGTCACGATACTCTTATTTTCGTATAGCTGTTCTCTTATCGTTTTTCTGTTTTTCCAGTTTTCCATTACCCGGCTGGTGAGCATTCTTATATACTCATCGATCTGCCGACTCTGTTGAAGCCTTTCCCGGCAGTAATCGGGTTCTTTCACCCCTGAGAAATCCAGATCCGCCATCGCTAGAAGGATTCCAAGATTGACGTAAGGAAGAGCTCCCTCGATCGAATATCCCCCTTCCAGAACAGCTATATCAGGGTGAAGCAAATGATTGAGCTGTGCATATCCCTGAGCACTCACATTCATGTTTGTAAGAGGATCGCTGTAATGATTATCCTGTCCTGCAGAATTTATGACGATATCAGGTTTGAATTCATCAAGAATGGGAAGGACTGCATGTCTTATCACATATAGATATCCTTCATCGGAAGTTCCGGGGGGAAGAGGAATGTTTATAGTGTATCCACACCCTGAAGGACCTCCGATCTCATCGACAGATCCTGTTCCCGGATAGAGGGTCCGACCATCCTGATGAAGAGAGATGAACAGTGTATTACTATCATTCCAGTAGATATCGGAAGTACCGTCTCCGTGGTGGCAATCGGTATCTACGATCGCCACCTTCAGATCAGGGTTCTCTTTTCGCATGTGTTCTATCATGATCGCTTCATTATTGATGATGCAGAATCCCCGGTCACCGTATACCACAGTATGGGCATGGTGACCTGGCGGGCGAATAAGAGCGAAGGCGGAGTCAAACCCTCCTTTCATCACGGCATCTGCACACCTTATCGCTGAGCCGGCTGCGATCAGGTGGCTTTCTGTGACCCTTGACTCTACATCAGGCACACAGAAGTGAACCTTCTCGACATCCTTGCTCTGTGCGATATCACTTCTGAGCATCGTGATGTTCTCTATATCCCCAATCCCTTCTTCAATCAGCTGGTCCTGAGTGTACAGAAGCCGCTCTTCCCGTTCAGGATGAGTCGGTGATATCGCCCAATCGAAAGCAGGAAAGAAAACGAGAGCTAATTTCTTATCCGATTCCATCTTCCTTAAATCTCCTTCATCACGTGGATCATCCGGGGTTTCACTTGTGCTTTCAGACGGATGTTCTTGCCGGCGCTGGAGAATCCTCTCACCATGGTATAACAGCTCTCTTCAACGATCTCGCAGTCTTGTTCTTTAATGTGATAGATCTCATTGAACAGTTCAAACAGTCTCGCTTTCGCCTGAGCAAGAGAGAATTCTTCTGTGATCCCTTCGGTCAGGCCGATTTCGGGAACCGACAGGATTCCCACAGCACAATTAGCCGTGAGTGTCAGCTCCTTTGTGACATTCGAAAGCGCCGCCCCTACCGCATTTCCTATATCAAAGAACGGGGGAACATGACATTCGAGTGAATAGACTTCTTCAAGGTAGGGAGCAAGAGCCTTCGCCGGACCTCCGATGATATGAATACTTCTTGGATCCAGCTTCTTCTCATGAAGCAGTTCCTTTATCGTGTAGACAGGCCGTTCATTGATATTTCTAAGCAGGCGGTCCGTAGTCTCTTTTATTGTCCGGGCCATCTGAGTCAATATGGATGCGGCTGTCTGTTCGACACTGGCATCTGAAGGCCAGCCGACAGAGGAGACGGCAGCACCGGCTCTAGAGAGATGCCGGTCATCAGTGTTTTCGACCAGACCGAGAACGATCATCGCATCGGTAGCTGTCACCGCCGGCCCGCCGTATGCATAAGGTTTACCTTCACGTTCAGGCCCGATATGTACCTTATCGTCAACGAGCTTCACTCTACTGTCTCCGCCGAGTCCGATCGAAACACTATAGACAGCTCTTACCAGAGTTCTGTAATCGGAGATGACCGCTCCATCCGGAGCGAACAGAGGGACACCGTCGGCAAGAAAGAAGATGTCGGTCGTCGTACCCCCGATATCCAGAAGGATCGCATCCTCTCTGATCTTTGAAAGTGAGAGAATTCCTGACAGACTTGCAGCAGGTCCGGAGAGTATCGTTTCGACAGGGTGTTCCTGCGCTGTTGGCAGATCCATCATCCCGCCGTCTGCTTTCAGTATGTTGAGAGGGACATCCAGTCTCATCTTGGACATCGCTGCGCTGCTTTTGTCAGCAAAATTATTGAAGACCGAGTAAACTGCTTCGTTAAGATAGGTCGTATTGACTCTTCGGGGAAAATTCAGACGCCCCGACATTCTATGTCCCATCGTGACGTGTGAAACCTTACCTTCGAGATAATCGGCCATACGGGTTTCCATCTCTACGTTGCGTGTAGAGAATTTCGTAACGACAGCACAGTGATCGAGACCTTCATTCACGATCTTTTTACTGACCGATTCGATCTGTTCTTGATCAATAGGGTCTGTGATAATTCCCCTATGGTCTATGGAACCACTAATGTGAAATACTGTCGGACTTATCGCGGAAAAATCATGGGTGATACCGGGGCCGCACGCTACTATCAGTCCTACGGGATCGATTTTCTGTTCGACGATAGCATTGGTGCTGATGGTGGTGCTGAGTGTTATCCGGTCAATATCTTTGGTATCGAACGGCATCAGAAGGTCCGAGAGGGTTGTCCAGATGGTCGAGAATAGATCATCCGGATCCACTTCCCTCTTGATGGTCTTTAATACGGCCCCGTCATCGATGACGGCTCCGTCTATATGTGTTCCTCCCAGGTCTAATCCTACTAGCAAAAGAGCTCTCCTTCCTCGGTACAACAACCGCTTTTATTGTACTACCCGGGCAGGATTTGAACAAGAGACCGGTGAATTCTATTTATTTCCTGCTCTTGTTTTTTTGTACGTATGCCCCGATGGCTTCGCTCATAAACGCCGCCGTCCCTTCTTTGTACCGGTCCATTGCATCGGAGAACCTCTCATCCTGAGTATACATATTCCCTAGTCCCTCGAGGATCTCATCGGAACAGTCGTAAAAGTAGGTACTGATGTACAGTTTCCATTTTTCTACTAGATCGAAAGCTTCAGTCGATGATGGAGAAGTTCCGATGAGACGGGAAAAGGATGACAACAGTTCCTCTTCTTCGTTTTTGATCTTTTTCCAGGCTTGCGGACCATAATTTCCGGTTCGTCTCATACTCTGCTTATATGCATCTGTCCCCTTCCATCTCGCGTCCGTCTCTGATTGAAATGTTTTTTTTGCATCCTCTATCTGCTTCATATCAAATTCGTCAAAATCCATTATTCTTTCTCCTTTCAGTGCGCTATCGATCGAATCTATCATTCTGTTCAGCCTGTCGGTCTTCAGCTTCAGAAGATGACGTTGTTGAACAAGAAGACTCTCCCGGCTGCTTTCGCTATCTATCAGTTTTCTGATCTGCGAGAGTTTAAAACCCAACTCCTTGAAATAGAGGATGAGTTTCAGTCTCTGTGCATTCTCTTCGTCGTAATACCGGTAGCCGTTGCGGCTGATCTCGTTCGGAATCAGCAGACCTATCTGATCATAGTAGTGCAGTGTCCTGACGGTAACCGATGCTCTCTGTGCCAGTTCATGAATCAGTAATCTCATATAAACAGGTATACACTATAACGTAAGGTTATAGTCAAGGAGAATTTTCAGTTGTGTGACAGGTACATGATAGGCTAAACTTTGAGTTGATCTATACCATTATAAGGAGCTTCCCATGGATAATCCGGAAATCCTGTTTCTCCGTTGTACGCATTTCGACCCGACAGAGAATGAACTTTCCAGACTGCATGAATCATTCCCTTTAATCCACCTGACGGTAAAAGAACAGGACGGATACTCTGTCGATGATATAAAAAGAGCGCATATAATCGCAGGGTTTCCGAAGGTCGGAGATCTGAGATCAGCCGGGAATCTAAGATGGCTTCAGACACCCAGTGCAGGGGTCCAGCAGTATGCCGAAAGGAGTATATATGCACATGATAAAGTGATCCTCACCAGTGCCAGAGGAACATACGGCCGGCAGATCAGCGATCACGTCATCGCAATGATCATCGGCCATAATCACAATCTGTGGACCTACAGGGATCAGATGAAGCAGAAAATCTGGAAAAGATACTTTCCTCTCACCGATATCTGGGAAAGTACCATCGTGATCATCGGATTTGGTGATATCGGCTCAAGTATAGCAAAGAAGGCAAAGGCTCTTGATATGCATGTGGTCGTAGTCAGACGGGAATCGGGAAACATCCCCGAATACGTTGACGAGATGTACACGCAGGAAAGTCTTGATGATCTGCTTCACAGAGCGGATTATCTTGCTGTATGTGCTGCATCCACGAAGGAGACACTGAATCTTATCGATGGACGGAGGCTGTCCGAATTGAAAAGAGGGTGCTGTGTAATAAATGTAGCCAGGGGGAACCTCATCGATGAGAAAGCTCTAATTGAGAATCTTGAAAGCGGGCATCTCGGGGGAGCCGCTCTTGATGTCACGGAGTCGGAACCTCTTGATGTGAACAGTCCTCTGTGGACACTTCCCAATGTGATGATCACTCCTCACGCATCAGGACTATCTTTGAGTGATTCTCCGCAGATAGTATCCCTGTTCGAAACGAATCTCAGGCTTTTCTTAGAGAAAAAGGCTCTCATCAACTCTATCGATTTTGATAAAAAGTACTGATCCGGAAAAGATCTATTTCCTTGAATCTGATCATTGCCAATCGATGTCTCCTGTCCTATACTGTGGCTATGAAAAACAGATTCATGACAATTACAATGTTGCTTTTTCTCTCTATCTGCGTTATCTTCCCGCTTCAGGCTGAGGATACTATGACCTACGAAGAATATCCATATGCAATCGGGGTAGTATTCAGCGAACCTGTATGGGGTCTCTCGTACCATCAGCGATTCGGCGACAATGCACTGCAGGGAACTCTGGGTATCTCCTACTATCCGAACCCGACCTATCAGGCTCAGTTGGCATACAGCATAGCTGTAGATTACCAACGTACGATCTTCGGAGCCGATTTCAACAGATTTCTCGGTGCCCAGCTCTATCTGGATGCGTATCTGGCGCATACCGGCGAAACCGCTTATAATTGGGAAACCTACACCTACGATCCGTTCGAGGCACAGATAGTCGCCGGGGTCGGTTTCGGAGTCGAAGCGATCTTCTTCCAGTACTTCTCGGTACCGGTGGAATTCATCTATTCATTCTCCTACAGCCCGACAGAGGATTCGTTCCCCTCGAATGTCTCTGTTGATCTGGTACCCAGAATCGGGCTTCGGTTCAGGTTCAAATAAGAGTTTAAAACGGATATTATTGAACCGGCACTGAGTTTTGTTCTTAATTTCAAAAATATCACTTTATGGTACAGGTATTTAGGTGTGAAATACCAAGATTATCAAATGATAACCCTCTTTAAAATATACCAAAACGGTTATTTTATTCGCTATGTTTTTGCCGTATAGTATCTTGTATCATAAATAGATAAAGGTATGATACATGGAGCGTTCAGAGTTACAGATAAAGATCATCGATAATATCAGAAAGTACCGTCTGGAAAAGAATATGACTCAGGAGGAACTGGCGCGACGTTCGAACCTGCAGACAGGGTATATCGGAGGGATTGAGACCTACCAGAGATTCCCGAAGATCGATAACCTGAATCAGATAGCCAAGGGTCTTGGGGTGGATCTGGCCGTTTTGATCAGCGAGGATACGAACAACAAAGTCATGGAGGTATCTCATAAAATCGAAGAACTTGAAAGATATATCCGTGATTTTCTCAAAACGAATGATATCCCCTCTTTATCTCGAACAGATAAAGAGGAAGTCGGTTGATCATACCGCACTGAACACCTGATTTCTACCTGCTTCCTTTGCACTGTACAGTGCTGTATCTGCAGCATCGATCAGATCGCTCTCATTCTCACAGGAAAAATCAGGATAACTTACGACTCCAATCGATAATGAAATCTTTATCGCCTGATTCTGGTTCATAAGCTGGAACTCGGTTGCAGCCCTTCTCAACTTCTCTGCAATCTCCAGTGTATCATGATGTGAGGCTCCTACCAGTACCGCAAGGAACTCATCGCCGCCGTAGCGGATGAGAACATCTCCATCTCTCACGACATTACGGGTAATATTGCCGATCTGTCGCAGGATCTTGTCACCGATCGGATGTCCGTAAGTATCGTTGACCTGTTTGAAATGGTCGACATCGAACATAATGAGTCCCAGATATCCGTCATTTCCTATCGCTCTCTGACACTCTTCTCTCAGACGGATCAGACCGAAACGCCGGTTATAGAAGGAAGTGAGAGAATCAATGGCAGCGAGACGCTGAACCTGATCATAGGTTATCGCATTGTGCATGGCCAGTCCGAGACCGTTTGTGAATACTTCGAGCATGTTGACTGTTGATGAATCGAACTCGCTTGATTTGCCCAGAAGAAGGATTCCCAGCATCATACTCTTATATTTGATCGGCTTGACGATCACCTGACGGGGTCGGTAGGTAGTAAGTACTCCTTCGAGTTTCAGAGAAGGGGGAAAATCGAGTAGCTTATCCTCTTCATCGATCATCACTTCCCGGATGATCGAATTCTCAACGAGATTCGACTCATCCTTGATACCTTTAGATTTCACAAGAAACAGCTCGCCGGATTTGATGACAAACATAGCCCCGCTCTCGGCCTCGAAATCCTCGAGAAGCATCTGGAGAGCCTGAGCGGACAGAGATTCGGTTTCAAGATATTTACCGAGCATCTGGGTATAGTTTCGCAGGCTCATCTCCATCTTCATGCTTGCAGAGATCGTATCGACAAGATGGTTGAAGGCAAGAGCACTGTCACCGATGGCATCGGCTGAATCTACAACGATATGGCAATTCATGCTGTCGCAGTCTACCGGCTCGTTCTTTCCCGATATCTCAAACAGATGATTTTCAATGTTATTCATATGATCTGCAAGTATCCTGAGGCGCCTTTCAACGACATTCTTCGCCAATGTGATGTTCACCAGACCGACAAGAAGACCGGCACCCACACATGCGGCGCGAAACCACAAGGCATCAGTAATCGTTGAGGGAACACCGATCAGCTTCATGAATATCGGGAACACGATACCTACGACAAGGCCGAATCCCATCATCCACAGAGCCAGATCATTGAATACTTTCTTCGTAATTCTTGCCATGTGCAATGTACCTCCACCAACTAAGGCACAATTATTGAATTTGTAGACTGAATAGTCAACTCATATAATGAAGTATCAGAAGCAAATCGATAAAATGTAATAACATTCTTGGATATAAAGGCTGACAACATTCTATAATTGATAAAAAACTAAAAAAAATTACGGTGATAGCATATAGAAACTACCACCGCTTAATCTGTTACTCTATCTGTATTCTAGAAAGAGTATTTCAACATTCCGACGACTCGTTTATACGAAACCTCATCCTGAATATCGATCTGAGGAATAATCGTAAGACTCAGGTCGGCAGGAAGGTCAACATTGGCGATCAATCCGAGAACAAAACGTGCATCCGGAGTACTCGTGGAGAAGATATTGTCTACATAGTGCTCGAGCATGAGAGCTACGAAATTCACAGGCAACGGCATAGCATATCCTACCACATACTCGCCTTTGTAATTGTAACCGTTCACCATATCTCCTGCCAATTCATACTCCCAGACATCTGTGGAGGAAGCTTCGGTGTAGGCCTGAAAGTTCAATTCCTGATAGGCTCTCATCTGGACACTGGACCATTCGCCATCCCAGATTGCTCCGGTGTCGAACTGCAGAGCTGCACCGGCTTTTCCTTTCATATAGGCACCTCCCAACGAATCGCTAGTTCCGTTGAGAATCAGACCTTCCAGTCCCATCGGAGCGAAATCCCACCCGGTACCGATAGACCCGCCGAGGCTCAATTCCATGACGGCGATCGGAGTCAATACGGCATCAACGGTGACAGTGGCCGCTACAGGGGAAACTCCGATCAGCGATTTGATCTTCAGATTATTATTCTGAGTCAGCATCGAATCACCTTCAAGCATCGGAATCGTCACATTATAAGCGGCCTCGACCTTCACTTCCGGAATATCGGAACCGATCAGAGTCACCGAACCTGCGTTGGTGGCAGCCACCAGCGGGGAAACCGTACATATCAGAACTAACGCGAAGACGATCAGTACACGTCGATCTTTCTTTAATCTGTCAAACAGCATCATTATCTATCTCTCCTTACTCGATACGAATTACGCTATTATATCATCTGAGAATGATAATAGATACAAAACATCTTACTTTTTTCTCTTTATAGACGTTGAAATCGTATCGATAAGCCCATCAAGGAGCAAAGCAAGATCTTGTGGAGGAAGCAAATCCTGTTTAGTTTCAGACTCTGCAAAACTTTTCATGAGGGTTCGGGGGATCATGGCTGCTCTTTCTTTAAGATCTCTTCCCTTGAGGGTGAGAGATATTGAAACGACCCGTTCATCAAAGTCTTCTCTTTGGCGGATGATGAGATCATCTCTTTCCATTCTCTTGAGCATCGGAGAAATGGTTCCGACATCCAGCAGCGTCGCATTACATATTTCACTTACGGTCCGCCCGTCTTTCTCCCAGAGAACCAGCAATGTGATATACTGAAGATAGGTGATTCCGAGAGAGTCAAGAAGTGGTTTATACAGAGCCATCACACTCCTTTGCAGCGTGTAGATTCGAAAACATATCTGGTTTTCGAGCATCAGCTCGGGGTGGTCATTCATAACAGTTTCCCGATCTCTTTTCTCAGGCTGGACGGCTCAACTTTAGGCCCGAATCGTTTCACTCTCTTTCCATCACCTGAAATGAGAAATTTCGTAAAGTTCCATTTGATCGATGAACCGAACAATCCATTCGCCCTCTCTTTAAGCCAAACATAGAGAGGATGGGCATCATCGCCGTTTACATTGATCTTGCTCATGATCGGAAAAGTCACTCCGTAGTTCAGTGAACAGAACTGTGAGATCTGCTCATCGGTTCCCGGTTCCTGATGGGCGAACTGGTCACACGGAAAGCCCAGAACAACGAGACCCCTGTCTTTGTATTCCTTATATAATTTCTCGAGTCCCGCGTATTGTCCTGTAAACCCGCACTTGCTTGCAGTATTGACGATCAAAACGGTCTTCCCTTTCAGTTGAGCGAAATCGAATTCTTCCTTAGTCGCTGCGATGGTTTTGAAATCATAAAAATCCATAAACATCTCCTATATATTTTTAACAATAATATTGTGCACAATATTTGTCAAGAGATTCTCTCTGTTTCGATAATTATTCCATTCAAAGTCAGCACAACAGTCATCATTTCCGCTTTTGGAGTGAAATCTCTCCAATTTACAGTAATTTTTCGGAATATTAATTGCATTTTTATGCAATAGTTTAATACAATCGAAGTTATATTTTTTTTAAAGGATGTATCTATGGCTTCATTTGCAACAGTTACCACTTTTATCATTTATCTGATCTTCCTTATGGCGGTCGGACTCTATTTCTATCGTAGAACGAAAAATGTCGAAGATTACCTTCTCGGCGGCCGGGCGATGGGGAAATGGGTCACAGCGCTTTCCGCTCAGGCCAGCGACATGTCTGGATGGCTTCTGATGGGCCTGCCCGGTGCTGTATACTTATACGGTATCAACCAGAGCTGGATCGCTATAGGGTTGTTCATCGGTACTGTCGTCAACTGGCTTGTGGTCGCTCCACGGCTTCGTATCTACACGGAACAGACGAATTCGCTCACTCTCTCCTCCTTCTTCGAGAACAGGTTCAGAGACCCCACAGGACTGCTGAGGATCATCAGTGCGATCATCACTCTTATATTCTTCGCGATCTATGCATCAAGCGGAATGGCCGGAGCAGGAAAACTGTTCGAATCGATGTTCGGCATCTCCTATCAGGCAGCGATCGTTATCGGAGCCGTGGTCATCGTCATGTATACGTTCCTCGGCGGATTTCTTGCAGTATGCTGGACCGACTTGTTTCAGGGAGCTCTGATGTTCTTCTCGATCATCGTCGTTCCCCTGGTAGCCTTTTTCAATGTTGGAGGAATGGAGGCAATATCGATAGCTTCGGCAATGAAGGACATCTCATTCAGTCTTATGCCTGACTCGTCCTTCATGGGATTCATTGCCATCATATCAACTATGGCATGGGGACTCGGTTATTTCGGCCAGCCCCATATTCTGGCCCGGTTCATGTCGATCAAGAGCATAAAGGAACTTCCCAAGACAACACTTATTGCAACGGTCTGGGTATTCATTTCCCTGGGAGGAGCTCTTCTGGTAGGTCTCGTCGGTATAGCAATGTATCAAAGCGCCCCGGGCGGAGATGCAGAGAAAGTGTTCATCTATATGATAACTGATACATTCTCCCCCTGGATAGGAGGCATCCTCCTCGCTGCCATTCTTTCGGCGATCATGTCAACGATCGATTCACAGCTGCTTGTCTCTTCTTCTGCTCTGGCTGAAGATTTCTATCAGAAAGTCATCAAAAAGGATGCGAGTGAAAAAGAGGTGATGTGGGTCAGCCGGCTGAGTGTCATCCTCATTGCGATTGTCGCGACACTTCTTGCGATGAATCCTAACAGTTCTATTCTTTCGCTGGTTTCCTATGCATGGGGAGGATTCGGTGCAGCGTTCGGTCCTATCGTCCTCATCTCGTTATTCAGCAAGAAATCGACATGGCAATCAGCTCTGTCGGGTATGGTCGTCGGAGCACTGACTGTCGTTATCTGGAAACAGATCGGACTCGGATCGTACATGTATGAGATCGTCCCCGGTTTCGTGTTCAACTTCATTACGATCTACCTGGTGAATCTCTTTGTCAAACAGAACGACAGGGAAATCACAGAACAGTTCGATCAGGTCTCGGCGATCATTAAGAACAGCTGATCGGCCGATACATAAAAAGAGGACTGAGTAAGGCTTTCAAGCCCTCTCAGTCCTTCTTTTTTCAGATCTTCAGTTGCTCCTATCTGTAGCTGCTTGACGGTGCCCACAGATTGATATCGCTGTCGACAGCAAGTGCATCTATCCTTTCGAGCTCATCATCAGAGAATCCGAGATTATCGAGGGCTGCAACGTTCTCTTTTATCTGCTGCGGAGAACTTGCTCCGATGAGAACTGATGTTACCTCCTTTCTTCTCAATACCCAGGAGAGAGCCATCTGCGCCAGACTCTGTCCCCTTTCTTTTGCGATCTCGTTGAGACCTTCGATCCTCTCGAGAGTCTCCTTTTTGAGCATCTTCTGCGAAAGTGCTGTTCCTTCTGTTGCTGCACGGGAATTCTGGGGAATCCCTTTGAGGTATTTATCACTGAGCATCCCTTGAGCCAACGGTGAGAAACAGATGGTCCCGACACCCAATTCACCTAGCGTGGTAAGCAGATCCTCCTCAACCCAGCGGTTGATCATCGAATATGACGGCTGGTGGATCAGAAGGGGAACACCCATACTCTCAAGTATTGCATGCGCTTCACGTGTCTTTGAGGCAGAGTACGAGGAGATACCTACATACAGTGCTTTTCCACTGTGATACGCACTTGCAAGAGCTCCCATGGTCTCTTCGAGCGGAGTATCTGGATCATATCGGTGTGAATAGAAGATGTCGACGTATTCGAGGCCCATCCTCTCGAGAGACTGATCCAGAGAGGCCAGCAGATATTTCCTGCTTCCCCATTCTCCGTACGGCCCGGGGTACATTCTGTATCCGGCCTTAGTGGAGATGATCAGTTCATCCCGGTATGAAGCGAGATCCGTCGCCAGAATATTTCCGAAATTCAGTTCGGCCGACCCTGGAGGCGGACCGTAGTTGTTTGCAAGATCGAAATGGGTTATTCCGCTGTCGAATGCGGTATAGACCATCTCTCTGGCATTTTCGACACTCGTTGCATCTCCGAAATTGTGCCACAATCCCAGCGAGACCATAGGGAGATGAAGTCCGCTTCTCCCTACCCTCTTATATTTCATCGTATCATACCTTTCATCGCAGGCTTTATACATAATTCCTCCTTGAGTATTGATCTTATCCTAAAGGTAATCCATTCTCTGTGTACTTTCAAGGAAATGACAGCTATTACTGTACGTTCCTTGTAAAGTAAAATGCACGTTTTTCTTTTTCATGGGGTACCTCCCAGTATAGTAGGTATGCAGAACTCACTTGGGAGTTCTGCAGCTAAAGCCCTCAAAGGTGTCATTCCATGCAGTATTCTTCTCGGGTAGGAATTCATCCAATCTTGTGTAGACTTGATTGTCTGCTTCGTGTATGAACCAATATCTGATCCTTTGGGAATAAACCTTCTGATGATGCCGTTGTGATTCTCATTCGTTCCTCTTTCGAAACTGCTATACGGATGAGCGAAATAGAGAGTCAGTCTCTGTTTTGAGGACAGAGCAGAACGCTCGATTCCTTCAATATCAGAGAATTCACTTCCATTGTCTCCCGTGACCGTCTTGAACATGTTCTGGAACAGAGACGCTCCTATCTGTCTCTCCAGAACATCCAGTTCGTGAGTGACCGATTTCATGGTACGGTCTTCTATCTTCCTGGTAATTTCAAAGCGAGTTTTCCTCTCTGTCATAGTCATGAGACACACAGATGAGGTCCCTACACCGCCGACAACGGTATCTATCTCCCAGTGACCGAATTCAGTTCTCTCAGAAGCTTCCCGAGGACGTCCTGAGATGCTTTTTGCAGCTGCAGCCGCACGGGAATGTCTTCTTGGTTCTTTCTTCGGTTTACGGCGTTTCCCACCATACAGGAGATCTTTTTCGCTCAGATCTCCCATATAGCCAGCCTGGATATAGTTGTACAGAGTTTTTTCGCTGATACGGGTATCGCTCGGCCAGCCGGTGCTGTCAAATTCAGCGAGAACAGCATACGGTGAATAGTGTTCATTCCTGATTAGATGAGTGACAGCTTGGACAAGTGCCCAGTCAGTTCCCAGCTTCAATTCAGGTCCTTTTGCACTCCATTGGGATTCAGCATCCTTCTGTGCATACTCAGCGTTGTACACCTTGTGTTCAAACGGCGGATTGTCCCATTCGTGGGTGACCATACCTCTTTTAAGTTCTCGTCTGATAGTGGATTCATGCTTGCCGAAGATCTTTCCTAACAGCAGTGGAGAGCGTATCTTCTGGTGCCCATGCCATCCCGTATAATAATATTGCATCTGAATCCTTTCTTCCCAGGTAAAATGACTATGATGTGCATGGTCCTCTATGGTAAGCTTGGTTCGTCCCATGGTTGCCTCGTTATGATTGGTTTGTGCTAATTCCATTATAACTGAGGTCCGTGGGACTTCTTTATTCTTTTTCCCTTTCGGCGTGCATTTTATCTTACCGCGCGCGTTAAATTAATCAAATAATAGTTTTTATTGACGAATAAAATGATGCGTGTTACGATGATTGTGTTCAAGCAGGTTGTCAGACAATCAGTAAATAGGACAGCATGAATATTGCATGATATTATTCTGAAAAATGTATTCAATAATATTGTTTTATAAAGGTTATTAATAGGCGGTAATGAGAATAGTAAAGCAAACCAAGTAGATGATCAATTTCTCATATCTTTCACAATGAGATACCCATCTCATGGAGAAAATAGATATGAAGGCAGAAGAATTTGCCTTTAATCATACATTGTTTGGCAGATGATTAGTCTGCCTGAAAAGGAGAGTTGTATGAAGAAAAAGATGGTGATCGTATCAATCATTTTACTGGTTGTGTTCTCATGTTTATTGTACGCGAACGGCGAAGAAGAACAACAACAACCTGCTGCACAAGAAGAAGTGAAACAGTCTACTGTTGCTGAACCCGCTGAAGGAAGTGATCTGGACATGAAGTATACACTGAAATTTAGTTGGGCCGACCCTTTCGATCCACTGAAGCAATCGACGAGTGCTTATGCTGTGGTTTTTAAACAAGAAGTTGAACGATTGTCAGGAGGCCAAATTAAAGTGGAGCTTTATCCCGCAGGTCAGATTGGAGACCAACGGTCATCCACCGAGCAGGTAGCAAGGGGCACTATAGAGATGACTAACATCAGTTCTGGAGTTCTTGCTTCACTCTATTTCCCTAAATTAGAAATTGTTGATATGCCATTTTTGTTCACATCTAGAGAGCATGCTACAAGAGTGCTTGATGTTGTAAACAATCCTGTAATGTCTCAGATGAACGAGGAATTAATCGAAGAAACCGGTATTAGACTGCTAAATGTAATTCCTTTTGGACCTAGACATCTTACTAACAATGTCAGACAAGTCAGAACTCCTGCTGATGTCGAAGGTTTAAGAATCAGAACAATGGAGATCATTCCTCATATGAAACTAATTGAGGCTATGGGTGGTTCTCCTGTTCCAATTCCATTTTTAGAACTTTATACGAGCCTTCAGACGAATGTTGTTGACGGCGAAGAGAATACTTTTCAGAATATAATTGCGCAAAACTTTTTTGAGGTTCAAAAGTATCTGACTGTTACGAATCATGTGATGGGTGTAGGAGCTACCTTGATTAACGAAGAATGGTTTATGTCTCTTCCTGAATATTTACGGGCAGCTGTTATTGAAGCCGATTATGTTGCACAGATGGTTTACAATGGAGTAGGCCAGGTCCTAGATGCAATGGCTGTCGATACACTGGTAGAAGAAGGAATGGATATTTATTATCCAACTCCAGCTGAA
>JAQQAI010000066.1 GCA_028532915.1 Sphaerochaetaceae bacterium | reverse complement strand
ATGAAGTGTTCCTGAAGACGTGAGCCGATATGCTGGATAAGGGGAAAGACGTCGCCGGGAAATATGATCTGTTTCCTTCTTGAAGGAAGACGTCTTCGGCCTAATTCCAGTGCTGCACAGATCAATGTGGCTTTGGCATTTCCCAATCCTTCAATGGAAAGCAGATCTTTCACGGTAAGCTGATCGTCTACATTCTGTCTGTCGAGGATATCGAGAATCTGTGTCGCCAGTTTCATCGCCGGGTTCTTCACAGTCCCCGAACCTATCATGATCGCGATAAGTTCAACGTCGGACAATGAGAGAGCTCCGTGAGAGATCATTTTCTCCCGGGGCCTTTCTGAGGGAGGAAGTTCTTTGATATGAGATAATTTGGCTGAAGTCTGTCTGTACTGTTTCATGTCAGACAATACCTATCAGCAGTTCATATTGCTTTGATCGGCAAAAGCGTTCGGCAGGCGGGAAGTGCGGATACCGGACTGTCAGCTTACCCTCCATGCTTGCTTTGTTAGAAAGTGAGAGGTGATAGCTTGCAGAAAAAGCAAATTGAATTGGATCCGAAAAGCTGGACAACTCCGACTCCAACTAAGTGAATTCAGTTCAGGAAGAAGCTTGAGGGATGCCTGGTCGTAAAATGGTTGACGATGGCAACTAATATGTGCTATAAACTCCGCATGAACATTCAGAAGCTCGGTCACTCTCTGGCTCAGGCAGCCCGCTGGCAAAGACGTTATGAGGCTGATAACCTCAGGCAATTCAACCTGGGCCCCCGCACTCTGCCCTTTTACTTAGCCATAGCTCACGAGGAAGGCATCTCCCAGAAGGATCTTATGAACAAGCTGCTGACCGATAAGACAAGAACGACAAAAGCCGTCAATCATCTGGTAGAGTCCGGTTATGTTCAAAGGCAGTCGAATCGTAAGGACAATAGGGTAAAAGGAGTCTTTCTGACAGACAAGGGACGAACGATATTCCCCCCGGTTAAGAGAATTCTTAATCGATTGGACGGGCTTCTTTCTGATAAGCTCTCCGAAGAAGATCTGGAACAGTTAATAATGATGCTGGACGCTTTCTCGTCAGCCGTTCAACAGGATATGGAGAAACAGTAGTGAACAATGAAAGAGAAACCATACTTTCGGGACCTGTTCCCTCGACTCTCATTCGTATCACCCTGCCTTCTATTGCGGGCATGTTGGGACTGATGATCTTTAATGTGGTTGATACATTTTTCGTAGGGCGCCTGGGTACTCTGGAACTGGCGGCAATCTCCTTTACCTTTCCTGTGGTCATGATCATAAACAGCATCGTATTCGGAATCGGCACGGGTTCCATGACCCTTTTCTCCAAGGCCGTGGGAAATCATAATGTGGAAGAGGAACGACTGCTGGCCACTTCTTCCCTTATCCTGGGGGTGTCTCTGTCGGTGATCGTGGCCGTTATCGGTTTTGCTACGATAGACCCGGTTTTCCGACTGCTCGGAGCCGAAGACGAGCTGATGCCCTACATTCGCACCTACATGAGAATATGGTTTCTGGGCTCCGCCTTTATGGTTATCCCCATGCTGGGAGATTCCATCCTGCGGGGATTGGGCGATACCTTCACTCCGGCCTTCGTTATGCTTACGTCCGCCGTTCTGAACGGAATATTAGATCCGCTGCTGATTTTCGGTATAGGTCCCTTTCCGGCAATGGGTGTGGCCGGAGCGGCAGTGGCCACCATTTTCTCCCGCGCCGTAACGGCGGTCGTGTCCATTCTCATACAGGTGTTCCGGGAAAAGCTTATTGTTATAAGGGGGCTTAGCCTTAAGGCTCTGTGGGGCAAGTGGAAAGCTCTGTTTCACATAGGTCTTCCAAACTCGGCCATCAAGGCCATTTTGCCCATTGGAACAGCTATCTTTACCTCTATTCTGGCAAGATTCGGTCACGAAATGGTAGCGGGTTTCGGCGTGGCGGCAAAAATCGAAGGGGTCGTACTGGCACTGTTCAACGCTCTGGCTGTCACGGCCACTGTTTTCGTAGGACAGAATCTGGGCGCAGGCAACACCGACAGGGTACGGACAGGCATCCTCTGGATCCGGCTATACGTCCATATCGTCGGGATAGTATCGGCGATAGTCCTTTTCTTTGCCGGAAGCAAACTGGCGGGCGTTTTCAATGACGATAGCCTCATCAGAAGCACGGCTGCGACCTATTTGATGATCGTTCCTATCGGTTACGGTCTGTACGGCTGCGGTCAGATAGGGGCGTCTGTTTTGAATGTGTACCATAAGCCCTTTCTCGCCGGAGCCCTTTCCCTGTTCCAGATAGGGGTGGTGGCCGTCCCGCTGGCCTATATTCTTTCCAGCTTCATAGGGGTCAACGGCGTTTTCGCTGCTATTGTTACGAGTTTCGTTGCCTTCGGACTTTTGTCTTATTTCGTGGTCGGCCGGGAAACCCAAAAGAGTCTCAGTTCGAAGCGGTCCTCTCTGCGCGGGCTGGCGACCGATCCGGTTAAGTCGTAAGAGAGAGATTCTTGAGAAGGAAAGGGGCGTACTCAATCCGGGTTGCGATCATATGAAGGGGCTGATACGCATGAAAAGTTAACCGGAGATTTGCTTGCTGAAAAGAAGAGATTCAACAGGGTGCTTTATTTGATTTGTTATGATAATTGTTCTGTGAATATTATCAAACTTGTAAAAGTTCGTACGAAGGAGTATTAAAAAGCCTGTCAGATATCGGATAAGACTTTCGATCATCTAAGCGCTATGGATAGAAAGGGAGGTTTGAATGCCAACTGAACCAAAAATAAAGATAGTGGACAATCCTCTTATCAGGGTTGAGATTGATAATTTGTATGAAACAACAAATCAAGTTCTTTTAGCAAAATGGTCGTTATCTATAGCCAAACACATTCTTCTTATTGTCGGTATAGATTATAAATCCGTAGATGTAATCATGGAAGGTTTTGAAGTAAACGAACTGTGGCAATCTGGAAACGCTCGAATGCACGATGTAAGGCAATCGGGTTTCAAAGTACATAAACTCGCAAGAGAAACGGAGAATGAAATACATAAAATAGCATTAAGAGTTGTTGGACAAGCCGTTGGAAGCGGGCATATGCGTGAGCATTCTATGGTCGCTTCAGATTATGCAATTAAATTGATAGGTTTGCTATATGAAAATGATTTAGATGCAATTTCTACAGAAAGAACGTGGCAACTACATGAACTACAAAAAATAATCAAAAGCAATGACTATAAGACTACTAAACAACACCAAAATCTAACATAGCCTTATTTAACATCATGGATACATCTCCTTATATACTCATGATAGACAATAGTTGCGAACATTTCATTGACTTTCATCAATGCCCCAAAATGCTTCTCATGTTTTTGATTCCTAGGAAGACTTGTTGAATGAAAGTACACGTGCCGTCGAAATCGATTGCCTCATCATTCTTTTGTGATGTAAGATTAATCCTGACTGTCGATGATCGTAAAATATCAGATGTCAAAGCGGGGATGATTATGAAAAACAGATCGGCATATGCTGCCGGGAGAAGAAAAATCGAATGTATCGAGTCACAGCTGCCGCCTCTGAAATGCGATGAGGTGAGAGTTCAGGTGAAAGCCTGCGGGATTTGCGGTACTGATATGCATTTCTATAACACCTGCAGAGAAGGTCAGAAGATCCCTCTGGGTCATGAAGTTGCCGCAACGGTGGTGGAAACCGGTGAGAATGTGAAAGACCTGAAGACGGGAGCTGATGTTGTCGTGCAGAATCATGTCGAATGCGGATTGTGTGAGCAATGTGCGATGAGACGACCGGATCTGTGCAGTAATATTATCACCTACATGGACGATCAGGCAGGCTTTTCCACATTCCTCACGGTGAAAAGAAAGATGGTGATAGAATATAACGGTCTCGATTATGCTCAAGCTACGCTCGCCGAGCCTGTGACTGTGGCGATGGACCTCTTCAGGGAAGCTGATATCAGAAAAGAGGACACCGTCTTGATCATGGGACCGGGTGTCATCGGTCTGTCACTGCTGTATCTGGTCTCTCTTGCGGGAGCGTCATCTGTCGCTGTCGCCGGTCATCATCTCGATTCTGTGAGAGGCTCATACCGCAAAGAGGTCGCCGTACGATTCGGCGCCGATACGGTCTTCGATTCGGCTGAAGGTGGATGGAAACAGGATGCTTGTGAACGTTATCCGTACGGTTTTTCCAAAGTGATTGTCACAAGTCCTCCGAAAACGATAGCAGACGGTATTGAACTTGCCGGCTTCGGAGGCTACATTGTATATGACGGGATAAGCTTCACCGATGATTCTGTCTCCTTCAGAGCCAATGATTTTCATTTCAGAAAGAAACGCCTGATCGCATCTCATGCGATTCCCAATTACGGATTTCCTTATGCAATCGAATTGCTTAAGAAAGATCCTGCCATTGCTCAATCTCTTCTGACTCACCGGTTCGGCTTTGAAGAGATCGAACAAGCGTTCGGACTCTATGATTCCAGGGACGAAAGGATCATCAAGACCGTTATCGAGCTGTAGGCTCAAATGATTTTAAATACCTTTATATGGGGGAATATGTGGAAAACGAGAAACGGATAGCGATTCTCATAGATGGAGACTGCGGTCTGCATGGTAATTTTGAAGAAATACTTACGAAAGCAAGTATACATGGGAAATGCTACATAAAGAGAGTGTACGGTGATATCACCAAGAGCACGGTGAAACCCTGGGTCAATACCGCCAAAGAGTATTCTATCCAGCTGGTCAATGTCATCAATTATACGAGCGGGAAGGATTCAACCGATTCAGCTCTGATCGTAGATGCGATGGAGCTTCTTTTCACCAACAAGTTCGACATACTCTGTCTGGTGGCCGGCGATAGCGACTATATCAGTCTTATTCAGAGGATTCAGCAGGAAGGAAAATATGTCTACGGGTACGGTCTTGAGAAGTCATCACAGAAATATCTGATCAGCGCCTGCGATAAATTCGAATACCTTCAGGTGAAAGATAAAGAGGTCAGCACCGATGAGAAGAAAATATCCGATATGTCCGAGAACGAACTCTTTCTCATCAGCTACGATAACACTCATAACGAAGACGGATATGCGAATGTCGGGACGATGAAGAACTATCTGTATAAGGTGAGATCGTCATATAAACACAATGGCACCTTCTCTAACAGCCTGTCCCGTTCGGGATTGTTCCTTTTCAGTGAGAACAAACAGTATGCTAAGATCGATGAGAAGGCATTTCTGAAATGGATCTGGGAGAATAATAATACCGACGGGAATATCCCGTTAAGTACATTCAAGCAGAAGATCACCAAGTACTATTCATCCTACGATTACGATGAGAAGTCTTTTTCCTCACATCTGAACAAACTCGGCCTGTTCACTCTGAACAGACACTCCATCACAGGATTGAAAAGCGCAGCGTCAAAAAAGAATCAAAAATGAGAAAAAGCCCCTGAACAGATTTGTTTAGGGGCTTTACCATTCATCGCTCTTCTATTTCAGCTATTGTTAGTGAATGTGGCGGGATTCGAACCCACGGCCTCTTCCTCCGGAGGGAAGCGCTCTATCCAGCTGAGCTACACATCCTTGCGAAGACAAATTGTAGAGCAAACTTTGATATGAGTAAAGAGGATATTGAAAGGTGGAGCGAGATTATTTTCTCTCTTTCATTCATCGTTTATATACCTGAATGTCCGATATTTTCTGGAATAGTTTCAATAAATAAAATATATATGACACATGTTGAAAGAAGTAAATAGTTATAATAAATAAATATAGATAAATTTATATGTATAAAACTTAGTCTAAGTAGATAAGTATTGACATCACTGGGAAGTTTTATTACTCTATGTATATCAATATTGAAAGGGAGCTGGAAGATGAAAAAAAGATTGTCATTGTTTATCCTGATACTTGTATCAGCCATAAGCTCTCTTTCTGCTCTTGAGCCTCTGTTCGTTGAAACATTGCCGTTCAACGGAAGAATCCCTCTTCAGGAATCCTTTATCCTTGAGGTTACCTTTCAGATACCTCTCGTCTTAAGTCAGGATATTGCGGGAAGAGAGGTTCAGATCGCCTCATACGATTTTTTCTCCAACAGCCCTCAGATCGCTTATAATATGAGGCTTTCCCCTGGAGTCTCCACCCAGTTGGGCTCTGATGTATTCGCGTTCAGAAGCATCACAGCCGGTGGTCTCGACACGGGAAACGATCCGATCCCGTTCAGACTTATCGTAAGGAATGAGCAGAACAGTCAGGAAGTAACCAATGAAGATTACCGCTCGGTCCGTAAAGAGATCGGTGTTCTCGTCGGATCGAGATATGAGGAAAAAGGTCTCATATATGTTCAATTCCCGTCGCTGAACGAAGGCTTCGATATCAACGATTTCTCTACCGGTCTCTACGATGCGATCATTTTAGTCGAAGTACTGGCCGATTAACACAAAACTCATTTTTCCGGCTTTTCTATCAATAGAGCTTTTCCCTTTTATCTGATATACTGGATGAAAAATAAAAGGGCAAGGAGAGGTATATGAAACCGATACTTTTAGTTATGGCAGCTGGGATGGGAAGCCGATACGGCGGTGTGAAACAGATTGATGGAGTAGGTCTGGACAACGAAGCCTTGCTCGACTATTCGACCTATGACGCATTGAAAAGCGGATTCGGGAAGGTCGTTTTCATCATCAGAAAAGATATCGAAAAGGATTTCAGATCAAGAATCTTCGACCGTATCGCAGAACATTGCGATGCCACCTATGTATTTCAGGAACTGACGACTTTACTCGATGAGAAGCAGATCGCTCTTTCGAAAGACAGAAAGAAACCGTGGGGAACGATCCATGCGGTACTGAGTGCGAAAGAGGAACTCAATGCGCCTTTCTGTGTCATCAACAGCGATGACTATTACGGCAGAGAAGCGTATGAGATCATGGGAAAACATCTCGGTTCAGTTTCCAACGATTCACTCGAGCAGGCCATGGTCGGATATGTTCTCAAGAACACGACCAGCAGAAGCGGATCGGTCTCACGTGCGATCTGTTCGGTTAAAGACGGCTATCTCGAATCGATGAGAGAGAACAAGAAGATCTATCATGAAGGTGATGCTATTTACAGCGATATCGATGGAGAGAAACGTCTTCTTACCGGTGACGAATGGGTATCGATGAACTACTTCGGCTATACTCCCTATGCTCTCGATTTTTTCAGCGACTATTTCGACAGATTCATCGCCGATGCTGTCACAACCGAGAAAGAGGAGTGCTATCTTCCTGAAGCATCCAGTGAACTGGTGCACACCACAGATGCTAAGATGCGTTTTTACACGACGAACGAACGATGGTTCGGAATGACCTATCAGGAAGACAGAGACCAGGTCAAAAAAGAGATCATGGAGAAAATCAGAGAAGGGATCTATCAGGAGAAACTGTGGTCATAATGACCTAATGGTAATCCAGGGTGCTGAACCCTTCACCCATAACCTCATGGGCCTCTTCGATTATCATGAAGGCCCCCGGATCGCTCTCTCGTACGATAGCTATGAGAGAGCTTATCTTTCTGTTGGGGATGACCGACATCAGCACAGGTTTATCTTTTTGTGTATAGGCGCCTTTACCCTGAAGGTAGGTCGCCCCGTGACCGAGTTCCTGTGTGATGCGCTTTGAGATCATCTCATGGCGGTCACTGATAATCAGTGCGGTTTTCGCATACCGTGTCCCGATATTCAGAACGACATAATTGATGGAGATGCTCGTCACATATAATGAGAGGGTCGCGAACAAGGCGCTTTCAAGACCGAAGATGAAACCTCCGGAAAGCAGCACGAGACCGTCGACGATGAATAATGAAGTCCCTACGGCAAGGGGAGTATATCTGCTGATGATCTGAGCAGCGATATCTGTGCCTCCCGTATTCGCACCTCCTCTGAGAACCAGTCCGATGCCGAAACCTCCGAGCAGACCTCCGTAGATGGCTGACAGGAGAGTGTTGATCGAATCGGAGTAATCGAGCATCCCCTCATATCCGAACAGCATACCGAACAGATAGGTGAATGCCGAAAGGAGAAGGGTTCCTACCAGCGATGCGAATCCGTATCTGCGTCCGAAGATCTTTACCCCTGCGATAAAAAGAGGTACAGAGAGAGCTAAAATCGAAAGACCTACATCGATATCAAAGATGTGAAACAGTATGACTGCGATACCGCTGACTCCGCCGCTCGCCAGTTTCGCCGGAGCAACGAACAGGGAAATACCCAGTGCAGTGACAGCCGATCCGAGGATGATCAGCACGTAATCCCGAAATCTTTTTTTGACCTTCATATTCTATAGGATTATACTATAAAGGACGTTGTGAAAACCCCTCGTCGGGGCTTCATTGTTACTATTGCATGTTCTTTTGATAGAAAGCATGGTAGGATACAATTGATTTTAAAAATGAATGTGAAAAATGTAATTATTATAATCGGGTGGCAGTACCTTAATAAAGATCTTTCCTTATGATATACTGTTTACGATAAAGTTGGAGGGGATATGAAAAACCATATAAATAAAGCAATTGCGACAGTTCTGTTAATCCTGCTCGGTGCAAGTTTTTCCCTGTATGCATCGATGGTGGATATTATATGGGATTGGGAACCTGCCGATTCGCAGATAACATCGTTCCGTTATCGCCTCAACGACGAACCATGGGTGGTCGTTGACCCTTCAGTTCTGTCATTCACCCTTTTGAACGTTGACGATACTCAATCATACACCTTCGAGATTCAGCAGACATACGACGGCATCAACTACAGCGAAAGTTCGATGATGACCTATGAAGGGGTGCCGGTGCCCGTTGTCGAAGAACCCGTCATTCAGACGATCTCGGAGCCTGTGGTCATGACCGAGCCTCTGGTGATGAGTGAACCTGTCGTCGTCAGTGAACCTGTCGAGATCATTGAAGAAGAACCGTTGGAATTAGTTGAAGAAGAACCGGTTGGAATAGTAGAAGAAGAACCTGCTGCAGAGGAAATGGTTGAAGAACTTCCTGAAGGTCTGCAGAAGCTTACTCCTCCGACCGAAGAGGAACAGCTCATAGAGGTATTCGATACCAATCCGTGGATGGCCGTTGAAGTACTGCTGGGCACAGGAGGAAAGGCTGACAATCTCGCTTTTACTTCCATGTTCGATCCTGACGATGTGTTCACGAATATGAGAACCATGATACTCCCATCTATCTCATTCGATTTCATTTACGGAAACCTGAAGACCTTCGACAACAACAGTTCATTGAATCTCCATTTCGGACTCGGTTACAACAGGTATCAGAAGGCAAGCGACCAATCTACCGTACTGGGCCCCGACTTCCATGTCGGAGTAGAGTATGAGTATCCTCTTTCCTCCACATGGAGCATCGGAGCGGTAGGAGGACTCTCTCTCATGTTCACAGGAGAGGATATCAGCTCGGATAACACCGCCAATATCTTCTATGGACCTTATGTTGAGATTCTCGGCAGATACAATATCAACGATATCTTCTCTGTTACCCTGAATGCCCAGACGAGATTCCTTTTCAGTGACGTCTTTACACCTTATGAACTTACTGGTATCGTACGGGCAGGATTTACTTATCGATTCTAAAGGCGGAGGGACATGAAAGAGAGCCAGATACGTCGACATCTCGACTACATATACTTTGTTCAGGAAACAGAGGATTATCCTATGACGCCCAAGGCGGAAGCATATGCCAGGGATGTTCTTGATGATGACCTTGCAGGAGATGAGGCTGTTTCCATGATTATTGATGAATATGGTCTTTCTGCCAATTCAGACACGAGCGAATCTCCCGATGGCCTGTATGCAGGAAGCGAAGTGTTCATAAACTATCTGGGACTGCGGGATCAGCAGCTGCTTGATGAGATAGAGACGCAGATAGTCAGTGTACGGATGGCCGAACTGCTCAAAGGAGACTTCGAAGGTCCTTTTGATTTCGATTATCTGAAGGTCGTACATCACCATCTGTTCAGCGACCTGTATCCGTTCGCAGGTGAGCAGCGCTACGTATCCATAAATCAGAGAGCCATGTTCTGTCTTCCCCAGTATATAGGAAGGATGGCAGAAGAGATCTTCACGAAACTCAGGGAGGATAACTACCTGAAACATCAGGAATTTGAAGAGTTTGTCGACAATCTTGCCTATTATATGGCCGAAATCCATGCTCTCCATCCTTTCCTTGACGGCAATACCCGTACGATGAGAATTTTTTTCCATCAGCTGGCAAAGAGGGCCGGATGGAGGATCAATCCTTCGGATACCAATGAGACGCGACTGCTGGAAGCTGATATCGCAGCGCTGGAGGGTGATTATCAGCCTCTTATCGGACTGCTGCATACGGCTGTTGAACCCATAGATTCATAAACGAGGAGCTGCATTGTGATTACATCGATCTTATTTGATATGGATGGTGTCCTTATCGACTCTGAAGAGTACATCAGTAAGGCGGCCATCGGGTTTTTTAAAACTTTGGGGGTCAATGCGAAGGCAGAGGATTTCATACCCTTCATCGGAGCCGGAGAAGACCGTTACATCGGCGGTGTTGCCCAGAAGTACGGATTGTCTCTGGATATAGAACAGGCCAAACTTGATACCTACGCTATATATAAAGAACTTATCGAAGGGAAAGAAGAAGCACTCCCGGGAGTGACCCGTTTCATCACAAATGCCCATAATGCCGGATTGAAGATGGCTGTTGCCACCAGTGCCGATCTGACGAAGATGGAAATCAATCTCGATGTGATGAAACTCGACCGGTCATGGTTCCATGTTCTCATCAACGGGAAGGATATTGAAAGAAAGAAACCCTTTCCCGACATCTACGAGAAGGCTGCAGACCACCTTGAATCTCCGATCGGAGAATGTATCGTCTTCGAGGACGCAACCAACGGAGTTGAAGCCGCCAAGAGGGCCGGGGCTCTGTGCGGTGCGATAACCACGAGTTTTACATCATCTCAGCTTCTCGATAAGGGAGCTGATTTCATCATCGGCGGCCTCGATGATTTTCCCGATTTTGCGACTGTCGAAGAGTTTAACAGGCTGCTGCAGCTCTACAGAGGAAGACAGATGGCCATCGAATCGCGAAACCATGCATATGTGCGATATTCGGGTTATAAGGTCGGTGCAGCTGTGATCAGCAGACAAAGCGGAAAGATATACAGCGGGTGTAATGTCGAGAATGCAAGCTACGGTGCGACTATCTGCGCAGAGCGCGGTGCTGTCATGAAAGGGATAAGCGAAGAGGGGAAACTCGATATCTCATCGGTCATCGTCGTGACCGATGATCAGCCTCCCGCTCCTCCCTGTGCGATGTGTCTGCAGGTGCTGAGCGAGTTCTGCTCACCCGATGCTGCGATCTATCTGTGCGACATGAACAATAACATCACCACCTACAGATTCGATGAGCTTCTGCCTCTTCCGTTCAATCTTCTTAAAGAGTGATCAGCAGGTTCCGCCTTCGATTGCCATGATCTTGTCTACTCTCTTCTGGTGTCTTCCGCCCTGGAAAGAGCTATCGATGAAGGCATCCACCATATCGAGAACATTTTCCGAATACTCTATCCTGCCGCCGAATGCGATGAAGTTTGCATTGTTATGTTCTTTGGCCATTGTGGCTGCAAAGATATTCTGAGGCAGTGCACAGCGTATACCGTCGACTTTGTTTGCCGAGATCGAAATCCCTATTCCTGTTCCGCAGCAGACGATTCCGAAATCATATCCTCCGGCAAGATATTCTCCGCATGCCTTTGTCGCCATGTCGGGGTAATCGACCGAATCGGGGGAGGTCACTCCAAGGTGGTTCACTTCGAATCCTCGCTCTTCGAGATGTGCGACGATTGAAAGGGTCAATTCGATAGCCCCGTGATCATTTGCAACTACAACTTTACTCATTTTTCTGCTCCATTCATATGAAAATGTATCTTCAATAGATTGTATGGTTATTTCCCAAATAATCAAGCGCTCTATGGAAAAATGCGTTGTTCTCGTCTGAATCGACATGTAAAATCGGACGAATTCTCTTAACAAACGAAATAACTGTGTTATGATAGGCGGGTGGAGGAGAGAATGAGAACTATCTATGTTTGTGGTCACAGAAATCCCGACCTTGATTCGGTCTGCGCTGCCTGGTGTTATGCACGGCTCAAGAATATTATCGACGACGAGAACACCTATGTTCCCATAAGACTGGGCCATATGAATGCGACGACAAAGAATCAGTTCGAGGCGATCAATGTAGTCCCTCCGGCATTCGTGAAAGATATCAGGGCTCGTGTTCATCAGGTCATGAACAGAGATTACTGGGCGCTTCATCCTCAGGAACCGGTCTATTCTCTAGTCAGATACCTGCGTAAGAATCATGCCTCGGTTGTTCCACTTCTTGAGGATCAAAAATATCGCGGACTTCTTAGTCTCGATGAGATTACGATGTATTTTCTCAAAGAGAACTCCAGGAAGCGGCCGAAATACCGCTTTTATCCGAAGAATTTCACCAAAGTCATCGAGGGGGAACTCCTTCAGGGTGATGTCGAAGGATCTTTCGATGCCTATATCATGACCGGTGCGATGGAATACGATGTCTACCAGAACCGGCTGCAGAAACTGCTTCCGGACCTCCCTCTTCTGGTTGTCGGGAACAGGAAAAGACACCTTCAGTATGCGATCGATTCACAGTTTCCTGCTATCGTACTCACAGGTGTTGCCGACGATGAGCAGCTTAGTGTCGATTTATCGAATTACAGGGGTATCGTATACAGAAGTTTTCTCGATACGGCAGAGACCATCCGCCTATTGAGAATGAGCCTTCCTGTCAGCCAGATCGTCAGTGAGAACCCGCCCAGTGTCGATGTCGATGATCTGTTCGACGACGCCAAAAGAGTTCTTGTTGATTCCGATTTCAGAGGTCTTCCGGTCTTTGACGAAGATGAATTCGTCGGGTTCGTCACCCGCAGATGCTTTCTGGAAAGGCCCCGCTCGGGTGTCATCATGGTGGACCATAATGAATTGAAGCAGAGCGTTGAAGGCATCGAGGAATCGGATGTACTGGAGATCATCGACCACCATCGTCTTGATGCTGAAAGAACGAGAAAGCCGATCTTCATCGCGAGCGAACCGGTCGGTTCGACCTGCACGATCATCTACCATCAGTATAAACGTTGGAATGTCGAGATCGACAGAGAGACCGCTTTTCTCCTTTTATCGGGGATCGTAAGTGATACTGTGATGCTTAAAAGTCCTACTACAACCGATGTTGACCGTTCGACGGCTGAAGAACTCGTTAGAATCGGGAAGGTCGAAGATTTCTCCCGATTCTGTGAAGATCTGTTTGCAGTCGCATCGGTGTTGAAAAATGAAGATGAGAGAAGCGTCATCGAAAGTGATTTCAAAACCTACAGAGAAAAGACCATCATGGTTGGAATCGGTCAGGTTGAGGTCAACAATCTTGCGCAGGTCGACGAGGTCAGAGATCGCTATATCAAGGGGCTTGAAGCGGTGAAACGGGAACAGAGGCTTGACTGGACGATGCTGCTGGTCACAGATGTGAGAAAGGAAAACAGCATACTCCTGTGTTCGAGTTTTCTGAAAGATGAAAAAGTCCTTGCATATCCTCTCCTTGATACCCAGACCTATCATCTTGAAGGAGTTCTTTCACGAAAGAAACAGCTTCTGCCTGAAATATTGAGGGTAATCGAAGAGTATTATTAAGATCAGAGGGAGTTGATGGAAACTATGGAAGGAATCGCCTTGATGCTTTTCACTACCTTTTTGAAATCATCCTCGTTTCCAACTTCCATCGTGAATGAACCGACAAGCCGGTCCTGTTCACCGTCATCGAGCCTTCCCTCGATAAGATGGCCGCTGTATTTTCTTATCGCACCTTCGATTTCTGCAAACAGGTCCTGAGTGATCTTGCTCACCACACGGAATCTGCGGGTGAGGCTGGGGGAGGCTGTTTCCCACTGCACCTCTATGCTGCGTTGATCGATCTCGCTCATGTTCTTGAGATTGGGACAGTTCTTCCTGTGGACGATGATCCCTCTTCCGCGTGAGACATATCCGATGATCGCATCGCCTCTTCTCGGATTGCAGCAGGAGGCGAGAGATATCATCATGTTCTTCTCATCTCCCACCTTGAACGTCAGCCTGTTGTTATCGAGAACCGAACGGACGATCTCTCCCGTATCTGTTTTGACAGGTTCTTCCTCTGCAGGCTGCACTTTTGTGTCAGCATCGAGGAGTTTTTTTGCGATGATGTTTTTGTCGATGATAAGCGTATCATCGTTCTTGTTCAGCCAGGAGCGGATCTTCTTGCGGGCATTGGTAGTCTGGGCAAGTCTGAGCCAGTTCACATTAGGATGTGCGCTGGGACTGGTGAGTATCTCTATCACCTGGGTATTCTTCAGAGGCTGGCTCAGAGGGATGATCGATCCGTCGGCCTTGGCTCCGGTGGTATGATTGCCGATTTCGGTGTGGATATGATAGGCAAAATCGAGTGCCGTAGCGTTCGCGGGAAGTTCAACGATATGTCCCTGCGGGGTGAACACATAGATCGTGTCTTTCAGCAGCTCCCCTTTGATATCATCAAGAAAGGTTTCACTCTGTTCTATTTCATTGCTCCAGCTTTTCAGTTTGTGGAGAATCTTGGTGAATTGTTCGCTGTCCTTGTTCATCCACGGAGTCTCTCCGATTCCCGACTGGGATTTATACACCCAGTGAGCTGCGACTCCGTATTCAGCTGTGCCGTGCATCTCTCTTGTGCGGATCTGAACTTCAAGGACTTTCCCGTCGAGTGCCATGACAGTCGTATGAAGCGACTGGTAGTTGTTCGCCTTGGGCATTGCGATATAATCTTTGAAACGCCCGGCCATCGGAGGCCACAGCTTGTGAACGATACCGAGCAGGGTATAGCATTCGTTGACCGTATCACAGATGATACGGACCCCTAGGATGTCACCCATTTCGTCAAGCTCGACCTTTCTCTTTTTCATCTTCAGATAGACACCGTAGGTATGCTTGGTCCTTGACTGGACCTGAATGTTTCCCAGACCCTGATCTGCGCATGTGCGATAGAGAATCTTTTCGATTCTGTTGAGGTATGCCGTTCTCTCCGATTTTTTTGAAAGAAGAAACTCTTCGATGTACTGGTAGGTATCAGGACGGAGGATCTTCAGAGACTGATCTTCTAATTCTCCTTTGAGCCACGACATACCGAGACGGTCGGCGAGGGGGGCGAAGATATCGAGAGTCTCATTAGCGATCTCCTTCGCCCTCTGGGGAGTGAGATGCTGCAGAGTTCTCATGTTATGGAGTTTATCGGCGAGCTTGATGATGATAACCCTCACATCCTTGCTCATCGCAAAGAACATCTTGCGGATGGTCTCTGCCTCCTGCTGGCTTTTGTTCTTCGCCTTCAATGCCGAGATCTTCGTTTCACCTTCGACAAGTTCTGCGACTGTTTCTCCGAATTTTTCTTTTAATTGATCATAGGTAACCTCGGTATCTTCGAGGGTATCATGAAGCAGACCGGCTATCACCGTATCGACATCCATGTTGATAGAAATGAGGATTTCGGCTACTGCAAAGGGATGAATGATATACGGTTCACCTGAATGCCGTTTCTGATCGATATGAGCATTGCTTGCAAAACGGGCAGCCTCGGCGATCCTGTCCTGCTCTCCCTTCGAGTATCTGAAAGATTTCTGAATGAAACGGTTCGTTAATTCCTCGTACATGAATATCTCCCTGAAACGACTCTCTGTCTATCTCCCAGATCTCTGTGCGCTGTTATTTCACAGAAACCTTCTTCTCTCAATAATCTCATTGCCTCACCGATTTGTCTATAATCACATTCAATCACAAGATACCCATTTGTGTGTAGATGTAAAGGACTTTGTCTAATTATTTTTCTGATTATATCGAGTCCATCCGGTGAATCATCGATCAAAGCGAGCTGCGGTTCCCTTTTTACCTGCAGAGAACACTGTTCATACCACTGTGGTGCGATGTACGGCGGATTGGTACAGATGAGGGAGAATCTCCTTTCCTTCATCGATTCGAACAGGTCGCTTTCGATGCAGGTCGCATTGGAAGCTTTCAGCCGGGAAATGTTTGTCTGCGCCACCTTCAGCGCCTTCGTACTGATGTCTGAAAGAGTCACCCAGGAGTCGGAATTTTCAAGAGCTATCGTGATTCCTACACAGCCGCTGCCTGTACACATATCCAATACCGTTCTGTCTCGATTTCCTGCTTTATCGAGCAGTTCGAGTGAGGTCTCAACAAGGATTTCAGTATCACCGCGCGGAATGAGGACATCCTCGTTGATATAAAAATCCCGGTTGTAGAATTCTCTGGTGTTTGTAAGGTAGGCGACAGGCACATGATTCTTTCTCTTTTCGACCAGAGAAAGAAAACGTCGTTTCTGATCGGGTGAAAGGGTTTCTTTACCTCTGGTGTACAGCTGAACGCGGGTTATATCGAGTGTATGGCACAGCAGGAGGGATGCATCGAGCAGAGGGGTTTCTCCTGCACCCGATTCACGGATGATCCGGGTGCCTTCGGTCAATGCCTGTTCTATCACCATTATTGAAGATCCCGCAGAGCCTCTTCCGCTGAAGCCATCTTCAACGCTTCGACGATCTCTTCGATATCACCTGAAAGAGCAAGTTCCAGTTTATAGAGAGTGAGGTTGATCCGGTGGTCGGTTATTCTGTTCTGGGGGAAATTATAGGTTCGTATCCGTTCGGAACGGTCTCCGGTTCCCACCTGATTCTTTCTGTTGTCGGAGCGTTCCTTATTCTTGCGTTCCTCTTCCAGATCGAACAGTCGTGATCTGAGCACCCTCAGTGCTTTCGCTTTATTTTTGATCTGTGATTTCTCATCCTGACAGATGACAACCAGTCCTGTTGGCAGGTGGGTGAGCCGTACCGCACTGTCGGTCGTATTGACCGACTGTCCGCCGGGACCTCCTGCTCTCATCACATCGACTTTGAGGTCTTCCTGTCTGATTTCGATATCGGTCTCTTCGGCTTCGGGAAGAACCGCAACAGTGACAGCCGAGGTGTGAATCCTTCCCCCTGATTCGGTCTCAGGAACTCTCTGTACACGGTGAACACCGCTTTCATACCGAAGATTTCCGTATACGTCCTTACCTGAAACGGAGAAGATGATCTCTTTGAAACCTCCGATACCGGTTTCGTTCGCACTGATGATCTCAACCTTCCAGCGGTGCTTTTCAGCGAAATGAGTGTACATTCTGAACAGGTCCGCTGCGAACAGGGCGGCCTCGTCGCCTCCGGTTCCTGCTCTGATTTCCATGATGATATTCTTACCTTCAAGAGGATCTGGCGGAATAAGAAGAACCTTGCTCGATTCTTCAAGAGATTCCTTCTGTTCCCTCAACTGCTGAATCTCTTCTTTCGCCATCGCGATAAGATCGGCATCATCCTCCTCTTTCAGCATGAGTTCGGCATCTTCAATCTGGCCTTCAAGATCCTTGAGAGTGTTGTAAGCCTCGACGATAGGTTCGAGATGGGACCTCTCTCTCATAAGTTCTTTATATACATTGATATCGTTCATCACAGAAGGGTCTGCGAGTTTTTCGTCTATGTTCTTCAGCTGCTCTTTGAAGGGCTCCAATATATCTATCATGTGATCTCCTGCATATCGAAATTATCAGTTGACGTGGCAACAAGTATAGCGACTTCTTCTCTCAGATGTCCATAGATTCGAGAGCTTCCTTGTTCTTTGCGATCCGGCTTGAATCGAGAGTGTTCATTTTTATGAACAGGATGGCTCCTGTGAGAAAGAATAGCGACGGGATTGCAGCCATATGCAGCGAGATTCCCAGCTTTGCCGCACCGCTTGTCGGATCGGCGTCAAACCGGGTTGCCGTGTGGACTATGTAGAAGACGATCGCCTGACTGGCATACGAGAATCTCATGAAAAAAGCTCTCAGCCCCATGAGAACACCGTCGTCCCGGCGTTTTTCCTGTACAACGATCTCGTCGACGATATCGGCCATAGCCGGAGTCATGAAGGTCCAGAAGCCTCCGAATCCGACACCCCACAGGCCCATGCTGACGGCAAAGGATCCGATTGTTGAAAGGAAGGTCATCGGGAAGGAGAAAGCGGCCATGACAAAGGAGGTGATGATGAGCATCTTCTGGTTGTTCACACCTCTTTTGGAAAGCTTCATCCAGAACGGAATCGATACGAGAGTCCCGATGAGCATACCTGCAAAGATCACAGTCGTCCCGCTGCTTTCGACATTAAGGATGTAGTTACCCACATAGTGAACGCTGCTGGTCATACACATCGCACCCGACTGATAAAGAAAAAGAAGGAGAATGAAGGCCTTCAGATCGCGGTGCCTGAATGCTTTTGTGATCGAACTCAAAAAATTCTCATCCTTCTTCTCATCCTTGTGAATAACGAACCGGCTGATCATCTCCTTCGTCTCTCTGATTCCGGGATTGAGCAGTATGATACCTGCAACTGTCACGGCCGCGATGACGATTGCGCTGGTGAGGTAGCTTGGAATATCACCGTATGAGAAGAACAGGGGAGGAACGACAAATCCTGCAGCCACTCCGAGAACGCCTACAGCGGTGCTGATTCCCGCCGATTTTCTCCTCACTTCCTGCTCTCTGAACTTATCGGGGAAGATCGACTGATAGTTGAGCTCCCACAGAGAATACGATCCGTCGAACAGGCAGATCGTCAAAACCATCCAGATGAATACGGGCAGGGGATTGCTTTTTGCATTCGCTATCCATGATGAAGGAACACTGAAGATCAATATGAACGACAGGGCAGTGAGAAGCAGTCCGATGATGATCCACGGGAATCTTCTTCCCAGCCTGGATGAGAACGGAGCTCCTTTGTTGGTCAGATAGCCGATAAGAGGATCATTGACGGCATTCCACAAAGAATAGAGAATTGTGGCTAAGGCCACATAGAGTGCCGGCAACCCGATCTCAGTCTCATAGAATTTGTATACCACAGCTCCGAATGCACCTGTGAGGAACTCGGCCAGATATTTTCCAACACCGTATGAAGCCATCGTCAATACAGTGATCTTCGGTTGTTCTCTTCTCATCTGCTTGTTTCTCCAATAATTATTAACTGTAGTATTCAGGATAGGGAATACCGATACGTTTGGCTAGTTCTTTTCCATATTTTTCAAGAGTAATATAGAGGTCTTTTTCAGCGGGAGACACATCCTTCGAGCGTATGTTCTCGTTGACCTTCCGGATGAAGAAAGAGAAATCGATCGCCTTTCGACCCAGGGGCTTCATGATCCTCTGTGCACAGAAACTCTTCCACTTTTTCATTTCCTCCTGGTCGAAGTATTCTGAATAGTTTCTTCCTCTGTACCTCCACAGAAGTTCATGCAGACGCGGGTCGTCGAAGGACGGGTTGAAATCTTTGAGTTCCTCCGGTCCCATCTCACGGATCATCCTGCAGCGTTCCTGATCCGACGAGGAGAGAAAGGATCCGCTGTACAGGCTGAAATCGACATCATCTACCGTTGTGTATTTCTGAGCGTTGCCCGCCTTCAGGACATTGAGCACCAGGTTCTCGGTCTCTCTGAGTTTCTGGTAGTTCTTCTCGCATTGTCTCATATCGATATGAAGCCGGTCGGCCACCTCGCCTGTTACGGTGCTGAGGGGGCTGATGAAGGGAACTTTGTTAACCGATATTTTCACTATCCCTCTGGTCTGGAGCAGCTGTTTTGCCTCCGAGGCGATATCGGGAAGGTCCTCGACCATCGAGATCGACAGTTCAAGGGCTCTTTGGGCACTTTCCAGAGCTCCGAGAAGGTCCACGTTATGCTCCAGAGCATGGTTCACCTTCTGCAGCGACTTTCGCACTATGTCCTGATTCACACGCGACTGTTCGATCTTGTCGATCGCGGCGACCCGTTCGATAAGTTCCGAGGGATCCTGCGACAGGTCGAAAGCGATCACGCTGTTCGAATTGTTCGTCAAAGCGGTTATCGGAAGGATGAGTCTGGTCGAACCGTATTCAGAAATGAACTGGCTGGAACTATAGGCAACCATAGGCCCGAAGGGAGTTATCAGCTTTTCCTTCACTGTCTGTTTGTTTCTCATCGTCAGAAAGTAGGAAAACAGCCTCGGCTGTTTTTCCTTGACGAGTCTGGCGAAGTTCAATGTCGCATATACATCACTCAAGGCATCATGGGCATCGATATGACTGATATCATTCGCCTCTGTGAGAGATGTGAGTTTGAAACTCGGATAGCCGGTATCTTTATTTACAGGCCACTGAATCCCTTCAGGTCTGAAATCATGCGTCGCTCTGGCCAGGTCGAGAATATCGAATCGGCTGTTTCCGTTCTTGTACTCCCGTTCGTACGGATCGAAGAAATTCCTGAAGAAACTGTTGCGGATGAATTCGTCATCGAACCTAAGAGAGTTGAAACCGACGACACAGGTATTGCTTTCGGTGAACAGTCTGTTGATTTCGCCGAGGAAATCCTTTTCGGGCAATCCCCGCTGCTGTACTATCTGAGGTGTGATCCCTGTCACTTTGATTGCCAGAGGATCAGGAAGATAATCGTCACTCAAAGAGCAGTACAGAACCACAGGCTCTCCGATCTCTTTAAGATCGGTATCCGTTCTCACTCCCGCGAATTGTGCGATCCGGTCATGCTGCGCATCAAGTCCGAAAGTTTCCAGATCATACCAGAAAAAAGTCTCTTTATATCCCATACCGATATGTTACCATACTCTTTTTAAATTTGACAGACGGGGAAGAAAATGGGTAAAGTTGAAAGAAAGGAATTATCTGCCATGAACAGACATAGTGTCGTCATTCTTCTTCTCATATTACTGGTTCTTCCTCTTCATGCCGAACAGACCGGGGTTCTGGAATCGGATCTCTCCCTTTCGCTGAAGTCCGTTGTTCTCGCGGTCGCGACAGGTTACACTGCGACACTGCTCACTCCTCGGATCGAATTCGAGAACGCTTCTTTCGAGTTGGAAGGAGACCTTTCCTCGTTCAGCTATCAGGCTGATGATGCGGATATCGGAAAGATGAGAGTGAAAGTTCTTGACGCCCCGCCTCCGCAGATCACTCCCAAGGGATTTTTCGAGATGCTTTTCGAGAGCATCCAGAGTCTTCTTCCCAATTATCTGATGATGGCCGGTTATCTTGAGAGGCAGCAGCTGTATGAGAACGAACTGTTTCTCACCGGTCAGATGGACGCCCGGCGAAGAGGTGATACCTATCCGTTCAGGTATGAGGGTTCAGGTCAATTTACGGTTCACGGCAGGAGGGTTGAAAATCCGGTCAGCTTCAGCTTCACATTTCAGATCCCGCTTGAAGGCGAGCAAGGAGGGTCTGTTGTACTGCAGTCGCTGTATGCTGAAGGTATCGATTACACAGAACGTGTGCGCGGGATCTTTCATCTGAATTGATGATCATCTAGACATAATAAAGATCCTATTTTACACTGGTGCAATACCATATGCATGAGAGGCTACTGATGGCAGACATTCACGAGAGAACTATGCGATTTCTCAATGATCATTGTATAAGCGCTGACTATATCGATATCGATACCTATTGCCGGGCTTTCCTTCAGGAGATGGAGAAGGGGCTTCAGGAAGAACCGGACGGTTCTCTGGCGATGATTCCCACATACACATCTGCCGACGCTCATATCAAAGCCGGCGATAAAGTCATTGTGCTCGATGCAGGAGGCACCAATTTCAGAGTTGCTCTGGTCACCTTCGATACCAATCTGCATCCGATCATCTCCCACTATTCCAAAACAGGGATGCCGGGGGTGAAGCGGCCCGTCAGCGCACAGGAATTCTTTTCCACCCTTGCCGATGGTGTTCAGCCTCTCATCGATGAAAGCGACTACATAGGGTTCTGCTTCTCCTATGCCGCTAAGATAACCGAAGAGAGGGACGGGATTCCCATCGTCTTCTCCAAGGAGATCAAGGCTCCCGAGGTGATAGGAATGCCTGTCGGAAAGTCCCTGCTTGCAGAGCTTGAAAGAAGAGGGTGTGATGTATCGAAGAAGAAGGTTGCTGTTCTCAACGATACTGTCGCTACGCTTCTTGCAGGAGTCGCCACACAGTATCCGGGAGATTACAGCGGGTTCATCGGATTCATTCTCGGAACCGGCACCAATACAGCATATGTCGAATGCAATGAGAATATTCTTTCCCTGAAACATCTGGAAAAGGGATCACAGATCATCAATGTCGAATCGGGAAATTACGATCTTGCCGTAGGTCCGCTTGATGAAGAGTTCCTTCTTAAGACCAAAGATCCTTCAGTCTATCATTTCGAGAAGATGATCAGCGGTGCATATCTTGGAGCATTCTCCCACCATGTGATTCTCAAGGCAATCAAAGAGGGGATACTCTCTTCCTCCTTCGCTCAGCGATTTGCAACTTTGGAAACACTCGATACCACGCGGATGAGCAATTATCTCGAGATGCCGTTGAACACCACCTATGATCTGGTTACCTGTATTACGAACGAGGAAGACGGGACTGCACTGTATCTGATCCTCGATTCGATCATCAGACGTGCTGCGAAACTGACAGCTCTGAATCTGAGTGCGACAGTGCTCAAAAGCAAGGCGGGAACGAACCCGAGGCAGCCTGTTCTGATCAATGCCGACGGTACGACCTTCTACAAGACCGAGAAGCTGGAATTCTATACCCGTCTCTATCTTGATGAATTTCTGCAGAAGAAGCACCGCAGGTATGCAAAGATCGTCCAGATTGACAACTCTCCCATCATTGGAGCTGCCGTCGCTCCTCTAGTGTGATTTCTTGTCTGCACTGAGAATGAGATTGCGGTGCCATGTGAGAAGATCATCATGGCGCTTTTGATCATCACCTTCGGCATCGACTGCTATCCTGAAGACAGGCTCGGTGCCGCTCGCTCTCATCCAGAGAAAATCGCTGACTCGCTGCTGTGAATCATACAGAAGGACCTTGAGACCTCCCTTTGCTTCCACTTCAAATTCCTGATCATATCTGTAACGGAAACATTCTGTTTTAACTGTCAGCTCAAGTTTCCAATCATGGATTCCGAACTCGCTTTCCATTTCCCGGCGTCTTTTTTCGAAACTTGATGTGAACAGAGCTATGTAGTTTTCTTTCAGTCTCTTATAATCATTACTTTTTATCTTCAGTTTCGCCTTTGAAGAGAAAGAACCTGTGATCGTCCTTTTTTCCAGAGCCTTGACCGCAATCGACAAAGAAGGTTTGCTCTGATGAAGTCTTGTCACTTTCCTGAACAGGTTTTCATCTGACAGGAGATTCACTATGGACAGCAGTGTGTTCATCGGGTCTCTTACCTTGCACGGATAGCTGATGATGCCTCCGTTGGAACCTTCTCCCACGAGGGGGACACACCAGCCTTCTTTCCTCAGTTGTTCTCCCCGGAGAACCACGTTGGCTTCTCCCACCTCACAGCGCTCTACACGGGCTCCCAGCCGGCTGCATAGATTGTCTACCAGCAATGAGGTCGGTCCGTTGACTGCGATCGCCAGCTTCTCATTCTCCTGAGATGCCCGTGTGAGTTCGATCAGTGAGATGAGGGCAAAAAGCTCCTGCGCCTGAAGAGGGACGACTTTCTTCTGAAGTTCATCCCAGTAGACGATATTTCCTCTGTCACCGTCATTGTCGGGAACATATCCCAGAACGAAAGAGCCTTCTTTTAGGTGTTCCTCCCTCAGCAGATTCCTGCACAGATCAAGATTTTCACCTTCCGGAACGATTGGATGAACACAGATGCCGGGCAGGGTGTTGAAACTTTTGTAAGGTAGAGAAAGGGATTCGAACAGTTCCCTGTCGATAGAGACAGCACGGGCGGAACCGTTGAGTTCTCCTATGATTCCTATCTTCGAGACTTTCAAAGCTTCTTTCTGTTTCTCATCGATGCGGTTGGTTTTGATCAGAAGCTGATAATAGGCATCAAGAGCGGCTCTCTTATGGGCATCTTTATCATTGAGTACCTGATCGATCTGTGAAGATGTAACCTCTTTGCTGAGTCTCTGCAGCTTTGACAGAATCGCGGGATCTTTCATAAAAAGTGAGAATCGTCTGATCAGATCGGCAGAGGTCTGTGAAGAGTAGACACCTCCGTCGCGGCCGAACTTGAACCCGTTGTGGCCGATAGGATTGTGTGATGCGCTGATGTAGAAGAAGGAGGCACCTTCCAGCTGTGAAGAATAGGCCATGATCTCCGGTGCACTGGCTATGGAAAGAAAAGCCACTTTTTTACCGAGCGCCAGAAGGATCCTTACCGCACAGCCGCTGATCATAGAGCCCGTATTTCTGCCGTCCCTGGCTACGATGATCGTTTCGTTATCGACAGAAGAGCCGTATACGTATGCAATCAGAGCACACAGATAGGCATCTGCTCTGCTGATTCTCCCGTCGGCATCCTCTTCGTCACCACTTATGCTGAAGACTTTTCTCCATCCGGAGACACTGATGATCATCTGCCGATACGATTCGATGATCTCATCAAAATCAGGAAGATCCCCCTTGAGCTGGTCCTCAAGAAATTGGTAAGAATTTTCCATACATACCTCACTTTCCACCAAGTATATCCCCCTTGTCTTTCAACGGCAAGGGAGATACTATAAGGAATAATGAAAACCGTATTAGCTGTCCATGATCTATCCTGTTATGCAAAATCGTCTCTCACTGTCGTCGTTCCCGCCCTTTCTGCGATGGGCATAGAAGTCTCTCCTCTTCCGACGGCGCTTCTGTCAACACAGACCGACGGGTTCGACAATTATTTTTACAAGAATCTGCATACTGAACAAAAAATGATCGTCGACCATTGGAAGGAACTGGATCTTTCGTTCGATGCTGTCTACAGCGGTTTTCTGGGAAACAGCGAGAGCATCGATATGATGATAAAGATCATAGAGTGGCAGAGATCTCACGATGTCCTGATCGTTGTCGACCCTGTCATGGGAGACAACGGAACATTGTACGGACCTATTACCGATGATTTTGTCTCCAGAATGAAACAGCTTGTTTCTTTTTCGGATGTCCTGACTCCCAACCTGACCGAGGCGGCATTACTCCTTGACGAGAAGTATGATGAGAACCTTGACAGTGATACCTGTGCGTCGTGGGCAAAGCGCCTTTCGATGATGGGGCCGTCCAAGGTCGTCATCACCAGCGTGATGGAGAAAGAGAATTCGGTCGTCGTCTCATACGAGAAAGACCATGACAGAACAGCCATCTTCAGCCAGACTCATTTTCCTGTCTCCTATCCGGGATGCGGAGATCTGTTCACTTCGATTCTGTGCGGCCGGCTGATCATTCCGGCAGATTTCACATCAGCGGTTGCCGATTCGGCAAAGTTGGTCAAACTGGCAATCAAAAGGTCTTATGAGGATCATGTGGCTCAATCACACGGAGTCTCACCCGAAAGAATCGTGAGGGAGCTGGTGTCACTTTCACACTAGTGTCAGTGCATCGTACCCAGCGAGAAATCTCCTACGATCTTATACACTCTGCCCTCACGGATGACATGAAGCTCTCTCGACGGAAAATAGAGGGGGAGTTTCTCCTCCAGAAAATCGGATGCGCACATCTCGATGATCTCTCTTTGCTGGTGTGAGACCTTCTCCAGGGTAACGATCTCTATATCCACCAGATAGCCTTTTCCGCTCGGCGAACCGTAACCCAATGTGAATTTTGTTCCGGTTGAAAACAAACCGTCATATGATACATTTCCCGCTTTTCCTCTTTTGAGCCGGTTGGGGTGAAGATCATAGAGTGAGCCGAACCTGTTTTCGAGATATTCATCGAGTTCATTGCACAGGTTTCTCATAGAGCGGTCGAATTCTTCCTGCTTCGGGTTGCTTATTGACATCTATCTAATTCCCGCGCGGCCTATCAGGTCTTCTTTCTTTCCCGACACACTTTCGGCAGAATGCGGTGAGAGCCTCTTCGTTCTCTTTGAATACCTGGTCGGCATATTCTACAAGCTCTGAGAGAATGAGGGGGTCTGTCTCATCCATTCTTACCCGCCTGGGAAAATCTTTGTGGATTCTCAGATATTCCACATCCGGAAGGATTGCCGCTATCTGGTCGGCAGTGTTCATCTGGGCTGATGCGTACAGCCGGTACAGAGGGGGCGTGCCTTTTGTGGGATCAAACCATCCTAGAACACCGCTGTTGGTATTCTCTCCTGTCTGGCGGTTGGAGCTCTTTCCTGTCCCGAGCGAGAGAATGTGAAACTTTTCTGTTTCGGGATAGAGAGCACGGGCCTCTTTATACGCATAGAGGACAGGGTTGTTTGCCACGACCCCTCCGTCTATCAGCAGAGAGTCGTCTCCATCTGTTTCATTTTTCATAACAGCGGGAGAGAAAAAGGTAGGTGCTGCACTGGTGGCTCTCGCGGCGGCTCTTGCAGGAATCTGAGGGGTCCTAATACTGCTGAAGATAAAGGGTGCATCCTTCTTGTAGTCGTAGGCGGTCACTATCGTGGGAGTGAGAGCCTCCGATAATCTGCGTTCACCGAACAGGTCAAAGAGAAGAGTGTTGAATGATCTGTCCTCATATTTATAGCTGAACAGCTGATTGAGTACATGAGTCGGGATGATAGAATTGTTCTTCGGGAAAATCGTTGTTCCGTAGTTTTTATAGATTTCTGCGAGACGGGAGATCGTCGACCCGTTCTTATCCTGCTCAAGCAGCTCGTTGTTCGTAGGTACGGTAAGGGCAAGAGCGATCAGTCCTCCTGTGCTCGTTCCGGCAATCAGGTCGAAATGGGAGTAGAGCGGTCGTGAATCACCAAGTTTGAGAAAGAGCTGTTCCAGATGAGCGAGCACGGTCGCAGGGACGATCCCTCTCATGCCTCCTCCGTCAAGACAGAGTATCATCCGCTCTTTCTGTAGTTTTTTCTCCTGTCTTCCCTTGAGGTAATCAAATAGTCGCATATATAGTAACATGGTATATTTTGAATTATAGGTCAAGTTGCCGCTCATAAGAAGTGAGGTATAATTGTGGATCATTCCGATATGTATAAAGAGTGCAGGTTGTGTCCCCACCGCTGCGGTGTCGACAGGACATCGAAAGAGAGAGGAGTGTGCAATCAGGGTGATACGATGAATATCGCCTGGATAGGGCTGCACAAAGGAGAGGAGCCTCCCTTGAGCGGCGAGTGCGGATCAGGAACGATTTTCTTTACAGGCTGTCCTCTCCAATGCCCATCCTGCCAGAATATACAGATCAGCACAAGAGATACTCCATTCGTTCATCCGGTCACGGTCGATGAACTGGCACACTATATGATCGAACTGCAGCAGATGGGTGCCGCCTCCATCAATCTGGTCACGGCAACCCATTTCATCCCTTCGATCATCGATTCGATCGTGATAGCAAAAGAGATGGGTCTGACCCTCCCTGTGGTCTACAACAGCTCGGGATTCGAGGATGTCGGTGCGATAGAACTGATCGATCCCTATATTGACCTATACCTGCTCGATATCAAGACGCTCGATGAGAAGGTGGCCTCACGGTTCTGCGCCTGCAGGAAATATCCTGAAGTGATCCTCTCTCTTCTCGGGTTCCTGCAGCAGCGGTATGAGAAGACCTTCATCGACGACAAAGGGTATCTTCACGGCCTTCTCATCCGTCATCTTGTCTTTCCGGGGTCGCTTGAAAGTTCTTATGAAGTTTTGGACTATTTCGCTTCCCATCTGAAAGAGAGAGCTTATCTGTCTCTGATGGTCCAGTACATCGATCTTGAGAAGAAAGATAACATCGATTATATCAGCTCTCAGCAGTATGAGAAGCTGCTGCAGCTTCTTGATTTCTACGGCATCGAGAACGGCTTCGTTCAGGAACTGGAAGATAATCTGGAATGGATTCCCGATTTTACCCGTCGAAATCCTTTTCCTTCATCTTTTGCCACTCCTTTAAAGTCTTTTATCCGATCGTAGTTCCGTAAAACGGTTCGTCCTTCAGGATCATCATTGTGTTCGCGATGTTTCTGCCGTCGGCGCAGATTACTTTAAGTGCCAGTCTCTGGGCTTCTTTGGATGCGATCGGATCGAACGGAAGGTTTTTCCCCGGAGTCCACGTGTCACCCACCATCAGACGGAAATCTTCCCAGCTGATGTGATCGATCTCGGTTGCTGAAGGGTCCAATTTAGGATCGGCGGTATACACCTTCGCGATATTGGATAGATTCACGACCTTCCGTGCACCGAATTTCTCTGCAAGGTAGACGGCATCGGTATCGCTGCTGAAGCCGGGTTTCCATCCGGCTGCCACAAGTACCCTGTTCGTGAAAGTTATATCGGCTGTGGGGTTTGTTACCACAGGATCATCGCAGTAATTTGAGAATACCGATCTGATAAGTGCTGCGTTCAGCCGGGTCGCAGCGATGCCGATCTCGTCGAGCAGATAGTTGTCGGCACCTTCGCAGATTCCCTTATAAGCATTCTGATAGACCCTTGCAGGGGCTCCCCCGCCTGTGACTATGATCAGCTTCCGGCGTCCGTCTTCTTCAAGATATGCTGTCACAGCATCCTTGAACGACCTGATAAATTCAACATCAATATCACCGGGTGCGACGATAGATCCCCCGAGAGACAATACGACAACATTATCCATACAGTTCCTCCACATTCAAAGGTAGAGGAAATCGCCGTGCCTGTCACTATGTTTTTAAGAAAAAATGATATTAGGCAATGATTGCATGCTGAATCCTTGATTCGTAAATCGAGACATAACAGGCGAATTATGATACCATCTCATTCATGGCATATAAGGATTTACAAAGCTTCATCGACACACTTGAAGCACACGGGGAATTGTGCAGGATCACACATGAGGTGGATCCTTATCTTGAGATAACGGAGATCACCGACAGGGTGAGCAAGGCAGGCGGAAAGGCTCTGCTGTTCGAGAACGTGAAAGGTTCAGATTTTCCTGTCCTCATCAACGCGATGGGTTCTTACAGGCGGATAGCCATGGCTCTCAGCTGTGACAGCCTTGAAGAGAAGCAGAATGAGATTGCCGAACTGATAAGGTGGGGATTCAGTCAGGCAAAAAGCATAGATATCCCGTCGATCATTCCCAAACTCTCCGTCTTCCGCTCTTTCTTCCCCAAAAAAGTGAGAAAAGGTGCATGTCAGGAAGTGATCGATCATGACCCCGATCTGACCAAACTTCCAATTCTCACCTGCTGGCCTCAGGATGGAGGACCCTTTTTCACCTTGCCTCTTGTGTTCACGAAAGATCCTGATACCGGTGTATCGAATCTCGGCATGTATCGGATGCAGGTGTTCGATAAAAATACCACAGGGATGCACTGGCATATCCATAAGGACGGTTCCCATTTTTTCCAGAAATACAAGGAGAAGAAAGAGCTGATGCCGGTGGCTGTGGCTCTCGGCGGGGACCCGGCGATAACCTACGCATCTACTGCACCGCTTCCGGAAGGAATCTATGAGATTCTTTTCGCGGGATTTTTGAGAGGGAAGCCTGTCGAGATGGTGGACTGTGTCACCGTTCCTCTCCAGGTCCCTTCCGATGCGGAGTTCGTTCTGGAAGGGTATGTGGACCCGGAAGAACCTCTGCACACAGAAGGTCCTTTCGGAGATCATACCGGATATTATTCACTTGAAGGAAAGTACCCCGTATTTCATGTGAAATGCATCACCAGGAAGAAAAAACCGGTCTACCCTGCAACGATCGTGGGCAAACCCCCGATGGAAGACTGCTTCATGGCCAAGGCTACCGAAAGGCTGTTTCTGCCTCTTCTGCAGCTGGTCGTTCCCGAAGTAATAGACATGGAGCTGCCTCTTTCTGGTGTCTTTCACAACTGTGCTGTCGTCTCGATCAGAAAAAGATATCCCGGGCAGGTTCAGAAAGTGATGTACTCTCTGTGGGGACTGGGGCAGATGATGTATACGAAGATGATCATCGTCGTGGATGAGAACGTCGATGTCCATGATCTGTCGACTGTGATGTGGAAGGTGTTCAATAACATCGATGCAAGACGTGATATCCTTTTCGCTGACGGACCTCTGGATGCGCTCGATCACGCATCACCTCTTCCTCTGAAGGGGACGAGGATAGGGATCGATGCGACGAAGAAGACTCTCATGGATAACCACACACGTGAGTGGCCCGATGATATCGTGATGGATGAGAGTGTGAAAAGACGCATCGATGAGATCTGGGCCGATTTGAACATCGAGGGTTAGATAGTGACAGATCTACTGCTCAGACCGAAGAAGATCGCACGGTCGGTCATGATCCAGCATACACTTTTCTCTCTTCCGTTCGCCGGATCAGCTTTTCTTCTCGAGACATCCGGGCATCTTCCTCAGAAGAAGATTCTGTGGATCCTTCTGGCAATCCTGGGAGCAAGAAACGGAGCAAACGCTCTCAACCGGCTCATCGACCACCCGCTCGATGCCCTCAACCCCCGCACGAAAGGCCGGCATCTGCCTTCCGGAGAACTAAAAAGAGCCGATTTGTGGATCTTTACGCTGTTGTGTATCGCACTGCTTGTTTTTTCAGCCTTCAAGCTCAACCGGCTGTGTGCCGCTCTGCTTCCAGCCGCACTGGTAATGATCGGCCTTTATTCGTATACGAAACGGTTTACCTGGTTGTGCCATTATTTTCTCGGTCTTACCGTCGCGATAGCTCCCATGGGAACTTTGCTTGCACTCAATGGAGCTTTCAAGCTTTCCTATTTCATCATTTCTGGCGCTGTGGCTCTATGGGTGGCGGGTTTCGACATCATCTACGCCACTCAGGATGTCGCCTTCGACCGGCAGCAGCATCTTCATTCCGTACCTGCCCGTTTCGGGGTCAGAACCTCACTGATCATAGCTGCCGTTTCACATGGAGTCTCATTTGCTCTGCTGATAGTATGGGGCTGTTTCTACGATGCCGGTTACTGGTATTATACGGGAACGGTATTCGTCGCCGTTCTCCTTTTTATCGAGAATGCTCTCGTTGCTCCGGGAAGGTTGAAACACGTGACGACGGCCGCATATCATATCAACGAGATAGTAAGTGTCGTATTCTTTCTGTTCGTTGTGATGGAGGTGTATGTCGGATGAAATCAGTTATCGTAGCTGTCACGGGAGCCACCGGTTCCCTGTATCCTGTCCGCCTTATGGAAAGACTGGGACGGATGAAAGATGTTCACATCCATCTTGTCATCTCCGGATGGGCCGAAAAGGTCATGATGGAGGAGACCGGAAAAAGTGTGAACGAATGGCTGGGCGGATTTGAACATGAGCGGATCGAAGTGCACGCCCATGAGGACCTTGCCGCACCGATCTCAAGCGGTTCTGTCGATGTGGATGCCATGGTGGTCATCCCCTGTTCGATGGGAACACTCGGGGCCATCGCGAACGGCCTTTCTTCAAATCTGATCGAACGGGCTGCAAGTGTCACACTCAAGGAGAGAAGACAGCTGATTCTGGTCGCCAGAGAGACTCCGTTGAGTTCGATACACCTTCAGAACATGCTCACATTGAGCAACTGCGGGGCGATGATTCTTCCCCCGATACCTTCTTTCTATTGCCATCCCGAAACGGTGGATGATATCATAGATTCGACAATTGACAGGGTGCTGCTATCACTGCAGCTTTCTGATACCCATATTAAAAGATGGAGAAAATAATGAAAATACGTAGATATATTTCGATGTGTATTATGATGATAGCGGTGTCTGTGTCCCTTTCTGCACAGGGAGTGCAGGAGATGCAGAAAGTTAAGATCGGCATCCTGCCCGATGTCGATTCCCTTCCGTTCATGCTCGCTGATTTTGAACAGCTGTTCGATGAAGAAGGGGTAGAGGTCGAACTGGTCATGTTCCAAAGTCCGGTCGAAAGAGATGCGGCTTTTCAGGCCCGGCAGGTTGACGGGATCGTTGCGGACACTCTCGGAGCGTTCTTCCTCGAACAGGCCGGATTCGATATCTCGATCGTTTCGGTTACAGACGGACGCTACGGGATAGCAGCCTCGCCGAACGGAGAAGTCTCCTCATTGGATGAGCTTGCCGGCAAAGATATCGGGATAAGCAGCAATACCATCATCGAATATCTCGCTGATACTCTTGTCAGCCGTGCGGGAGTAGATTCTCAGAAAATATCACTGGTAGCCGTTCCCAAGATTCCGGTTCGGATGGAACTGCTTCTTAACGATCAGATTCCTGCCGCCTGTCTTCCCGAACCTCTGTACACTCAGGCCGTTCTCAACGGTGCGAAACCTCTGGGAGACAGTACTTCTTTATCTGATGCTCCCGGTGTCATGCTCTTCGATGCGCAGTTCGTGACAGATCATACAGAAGATCTGGCGAAAGTCTTCAGAGCGTATCAGAGAGCGGGGCAGCTCATCAATGCCGACAATGATGCCTACCGGTCATTTCTTGTGGACCATGCAGGTTTCTCTGAACAGGTGGCCGGGGTGTTCAGCTTCGTGACTTATTCAAAAATTCATCTTCCCACCGAAGATCAGATCGAAAATATCGCGCAATGGATGAGCGAACATGAACTGCTTGATACCGTTCCCTCGTATGACGATCTGATCGACACTTCGGTACTTCAGAGTCTGTAATGGTGAAACTCGAAGGGGTCTCATACTCCTATGTGCAGAAGCACAGATCAGTACAGATCTTTTCCTCGTGCTCTTACCACTTCGCCAGAGACAAGATTCATGCCATCATAGGTCATTCCGGATGCGGTAAGACCACGCTTCTCTACCTTCTGGCGAATCTGATCACACCTGATGGCGGGTCGATTTGCTTCAACGAGAGTGACTTGGATGCTGTTTCTCATAACAGGGCCATCATTCTTCAGGATTTCGGACTTCTTCCCTGGAAGAGTGTCTATGATAATATCGCTCTCTCTCTGCGTCTGCGCAAGATGTCTGAAAAGCAGACTGCTGAAAAGGTGAATGCTGTGGTAGAGGAGATCGGGATATCTCATCTCTTATCCTCCTTTCCCTCCCAGCTTTCGGGAGGGGAGAAACAGCGCTGTGCGATCGCGAGGGCCATCGTGACAGAACCTGCACTGCTGCTGATGGACGAACCGTTTTCAGCACTCGATGCGATGAACAGAGAGAGTATGCAGGAACTGTTGCTTGCCATAAAAATGAAGCATGCAATGACATGTATCATGGTGACTCACAGTATAGAGGAAGCCGTCTATCTCGGTGATACTATCCACGTGATGCGGCGGCAGGACGGCCTGCCGGCACACTTCCTTTCTCCCATCCCGAACACTCATGAGACCGACGATCACCTCAGAGGGAACCGGCGTTATTTCGAACAATGTGTTCGACTGCGGGATATTCTGGAAGGAGGGGGACACCGATGAAGAAATCCGCTTTCGTCCTGCTCAGCCTGTGGTATCTGTTCGCTTTCATCACCTCAAAACCGTTTCTCCCTTATCCACACCTTGTCCTCCTTCATACCCTGAAGGCTTTTCTCAACGGTATTCTGGCAACTCATCTGGCGATATCGGCATACAGGATCATCATCGCTCTGGCAGGTGCGACCGTGACGGCGGCTTTCTTTGCACTCACAGCCGGAAGAATTCCGAAGGCTGACCGGTTTCTCACCCCCTTTGCCTATATACTCTATCCTATTCCCAAAGTCGCGCTTCTTCCGGTGATCATGCTGTTTTTAGGTCTGGGAAACCTTTCTAAATTCTTTTTCATCGCCATCGTCGTATTCTTTCAGCTCTATTTCGTCATCAGAGATGCAGCCTATGCGATAGACCAGCACTACATTGATTCTGTGCGCAGTCTCGGCGCGAGTCGGTCTGAGATGCTGATCCATGTAATCATCCCGGCGGTCCTGCCTTCCCTGTTTACTGCCCTGAGAGTCTCAACAGGTACTGCGACTGCGATTCTTTTCCTTGCAGAGACCTTTGCCACAACGACAGGACTGGGATGGTACATCATGGACAGCTGGGCGAGACTGGACTATCTGGATATGTATGCCGGGATAACGGCACTGAGTCTCCTCGCGACGTCTCTGTTTGTCCTCTTTTCCTTTCTGGACAGGAAACTATGTCCCTGGATGCATCTTAAGGACCAGAATGAATAGAGATTCTCATCGTTCATCACTATCTTTCACCAGTGAAATAAAGGTGTCTTCATCGAGCGGCTTTGAATAGAAGAAGCCCTGAACACGCTCGATATTGATATCACGGATGATGTTCAGCTGCTCGAGAGTTTCGACCCCTTCAGCGATGATGCATTTGTCCATCTTGTGCAGCATCTCGGTAAGGAGTGTGAGCATAGTGGCATTCGATGTGGATTTCTGAATGACCGACCTGTCAATCTTCACAAAATCGTAGGGAAGATCCATCAGAGCCCTGAAGTTCGAATACCCGGTACCGAAATCATCGAGTGCGAACGTGATCTTCTTCACTGATAGTTCCATCATCACTTTAGCTACCGTTTCAAAGGATTGGAGAACAACCGATTCGGTGATCTCGAACCCGATATTATGAGGTAAGATACCACAGTTCTCAATCCTGCATAACAGTTCTTTGCCGACTCCTTTTGCTTCGAAATCCTCTGCCGAAAGATTGACAGAGATGTATTCGAGCGAATGATCGAACGAGGAAAGGGTCCTGATGGTACGGCAGACTTTGTCAAGAAGGATCCTCGTGAGAGGGACAATGAGCCCTGACTGTTCCGCCAGAGTGATGAATTCTGACGGCGGAAGGAAGCCAAGATCCCTATCATCGATTCTCATCAACGCTTCCGCAGACACCAATCTTTCCGTCTTTACCTCATAGATCGGCTGATAATGGACGATCACCTGATCGGGATTACGAATCGATTCTCTGAGAGCCGAGATGATATTGAGTTTTTTCTGTTGTGTCGTCGAATTCTCCCGGGAGTACATGAACGTGGAATTTTTTCCGACCGTCTTCATCTCCAACAGCAGTTCGTTCATCGCCAGGTCGAATTCCTGTTGAGTTCTGACCTGCTGCGGTACGGCAACAGCTGCAATGTTCATCTGGATGAACAGCTCTTTTTCTCCGAAGGTCCACGGCCTGTCCCCCCTCTCTTTTATCTGTGAGATGATATGCTCGATATCATGATACCGCTGCGAATTGAGACAGAGGCAGAAACGGTCATCAGCGATCCTGTAGGTCTCGCTGGAACTTGCTACGTCTATGAGATACTTCGACATCAAAATCAGCAGTTCATCCGAGATCATGCTGCCGTAGCGTGTCTTGAAGAACTGGAAGTTCTCTATTTCAATAAAAACGATACTGTAGTTACTTTTCGAACGGAAAATCTTATTGATCTTCCGATCAAAGAGCTCCTTCGATGAGAGACCGGTGAGAGGGTCTACTCTGATCGAATCTCTCTGTCCTATCAGATAAAACAGGACCATCATGAAGGAATTTACCATTATGAACATCACATATGAATGGGTGAGCCTGAACGTGATCAGCGCTATGGAAAGCGCACTGGGCATCAGCAGCGACAGAAACAGATATGATCCATGGAGCTCTCTTCGGTGTCCAAGTGTAGGCAGGATCATCGAAACACAGTAAAAGAGAGTAAGAATCATCAGATAGGTCGTACCCGGAGAACTGCTGAGGTGGACGAAACTGCGATCGAAGGGATAGAACCTCTGGTATCCGATATCCGCGATGGCGATGACCGACAGAACAACATACGGGAGGACATGCACTGCAGTCAGTTTTCTCACCAGGTTCTGATCGTCGATCACATTCATCGCATTGAAATGCATCCACATGATCACAATAAAAGGGAAGGAAAGAAACTGCAAAGTCCACAGTATCTTGCAGATCATCAGAGGAAGCCGAATATACCCTTCTTCGAGCACTGTGGCCAGCACAGAAAGAATGAGAAAGATGAAAAAGCTCACTGCCAGTTCGATGAAGAACCGGCTGCCTCTGTCCTTGTTTATCAGAGGAAGTCTGAGAATATCAACCAGAATGAAGATCATGAGAACGAATGAAAGAAGAAGAGACTCAATGTACGGCATTCAATGCTCCCGAGATTTGCCTATATATTTGAAAAAAGCTCTTTAGGGCTTCCATGCCGAATGATCGGGGTGACAAAGTAAACAGATCATTCTTAAAATTTCAAATATTAGAGCTTTTCAATAACTTCTGTCAGTATATATTACATCTGTGCTAATTTATAGTTGTTTCGTCATTTCAAACTGATCGATCAGAAAGTTCCACCCCTGTCTTTGCGCAAAGAGATCGAGAGGGGAGTCCTGTTCGATGTTGATCAGTCTCAGATTTGAGCGGTCTGTATGCTTCGCCGCCGAGGCGAAAAGAAAGCTTAATAGGCTATGGTCTTCAGCTGCGACCTGCAGGATGCTTCCTGTCCGGCTGTCCAGAACAAAATATCCTATGTCCCTGTTATTAAGAGAATACGAGCGTACGGTGAGTCTGTCGTATATCGCGGTAACCGCAGATGTGCTGTTCTGCCATGAAGGAGCATATGCAAGAGGCAATTTTTCACTCAGCTTGATGAAAGACTGTCTGTCGGGTATCCTCTCATCGAATTTTTTAAAACAGGTGTGCGTGATTTCCCTCCTCTTTTTCTCATAGCATATAAGGGTCCGTGTTTCTGAGAACCCTCTTGACCGGTAGACCGGTATCGCTCTTTCATTGTTCTTGAGCACCTCAAGAATGAAAGCATGCGCACCGATTGATCGTGCTTTCTCTATTGCCGCATCGAGAAGTTTCCCGGCGATTCTCTGTCCTCTGAAGGAGGGGATGACACCTGTCGCTCCGTCGTAGAAACACAGTTGATCGTCTATCTTCCGCACGCCGCAGAAGATGAAGCCTGCCAGTTCGCCGCAGTCGGTAAAGGCTCCGAACGAACAGGAGTAGTCGATCCCTCTTTGACAGTTGCTCTCAACCATCTTCTTCTCGGTCGACTCGACTGCAATCTGATAATCACTGAAGGCGGGAAGGAATGCTTTATGGAGAACAGAG
>JAQQAI010000065.1 GCA_028532915.1 Sphaerochaetaceae bacterium | reverse complement strand
CTGCAGCATCCTGTCGGGTGAATAGCCTATTCCCGGAACGCTGTTTGCCGGATTGAATGCAGACTGTTCCACATCCTGGAAATAGTTCTCGGGATTCCTGTTCAGTTCGAAATACCCCACTTCGTGAAGCGGGTATTCACTGTGGTACCATACCTTCGTAAGATCGAACGGATTGTCATAATGTTCGAGAGCCTGCTGTTCGGTCATGATCTGCACATACATCGTCCATCTGGGGTACTCCTTTCTCTCGATCGCCTCGAACAGATCCTTCTGATGGGATTCTCTGTCTTTCGCTACCACTTCTTCTGCCTGCCCGTCTGTAAGGTATTTGATGCCCTGCTGTGTCTTGAAGGTGAACTTTACCCACACCCTCTCATCCTTAGCGTTTATGAAAGAATAGGTATGGGAGCCGTAACCGTTCATGTGACGGTAACTCAGAGGAATTCCCCTGTCACCCATCGTGATCGTCACCTGATGAAGAGCTTCGGGCAGCATCGACCAGAAATCCCAGGTGTTCTGAGCGGAACGCATGTTGGTTCTTGGATCCCTTTTCACCGCATGGTTGAGATCGGGAAAGAGCATGGGATCTCTGAAGAAGAACACGGGAGTGTTGTTTCCCACCAGGTCCCAGTTGCCTTCGTCAGTATAGTACTTCATAGCGAATCCGCGGATGTCTCGTTCGGCATCGGCAGCTCCTCTCTCTCCTGCCACCGTCGAGAACCGGACGAACATCTCAGTCTTTTTTCCTACTTCGGAGAAGATAGATGCCTTCGTCCATCGTGTGATATCTTGAGTGACAGTGAATGTTCCGAAAGCCCCCGATCCTTTCGCATGCATCCTCCTTTCCGGGATCACTTCACGGTCGAAATGGCTCATCTTCTCAAGATACCAGGTATCTTCAAGCATCACGCCTCCGCGCTTCCCTGCAGTTCTGATATTCTCATTATGAGCGATGGGTCTTCCGCTTATCGAGGTCAACGGCTCTTTTGTCGTCGAATCTCTTCCGTTGGGATCTCTCTTTTTCTGATTCTCCTTTTTGTCAGCCATAATTACCTCCATTACAATAATTAAATTATTGCAGGTTTTGGAGATAATGCAACCAAAAACCGTTTATACGGAAATATTTACAGAATAAAAAGAGTATTGAGTTTTACTTTTAATCTAGTGTGTATTGGCTGGTCCCGGTCGTTTGTCTTTCTCTGTCAGATAGAGCACGGTCACACCGACAGTACCGATAAGAGCGGAAATGCCTACAACCATCCACACTATCTGCAGGCCGTAGCGGGAACTGATATGCCCTCCGACAAGGGGGGCTATTCCGTGTCCGAATCCCATGATGACAGGAAGGATGGCACTGAATCGTGCTCTATGACTGATAGGGGTATTATTGGCGATGTAATAGTGGCTGTTGGTCGCATCTATGACTTCTCCAAGCGTGAATACGATAGTAAGCAGATAAAAGACCAGCGGCGTTGAAGTCAGTCCCATACACGAAAAGCCGATGGCGAACAGAATGCCTGCCACAGCAATGTTTCTGAGAGGATGGTATTTTCTCAAGGCCATCACCAAAAAAGCATTGCTCAGTACGACGACCACCGCGTTTACCGACATCATCGACCCGTACAGTGTCGCGCCGGTCTCTCCGAACAGACGAGTCATATACAGAGGAAGAGCGAAGAGTGTCTGGCTGTAGGAGAAGCTGAAGAAAGTGAGAAACGCAGCAAGAGCGAGAAGTCTCGGTCTGGAAAGCAATGCTTTGAACAGTCCTCCGCGATGCCCCTTTTCGGTCGAGTCTGTTGAGTAGCTTGCCTCGATCGTAGCCCTGTCAGGTTTCGTCTCGGGCACTTTCAGCGCCACGAAGATCATCGCTATGGAGGTGATGATGGCATTGCCGAAGAACAGCCAGTTCGGTGCTCTGTAAAACAGCAGTCCGGCTATGACCGGTCCGACGGCAAATCCTATATTATGACCGAGATAGTTGAGAGAGAAGCTTACCTGCCTGTTCTCCTGTGTTGTGATATCTGTCATCAAAGCACTGCGTGCCGGGTCGGTGGCTCCATCGAAAAAGAGATTCAATATGATGAAAAGGGGAACCAGATCGGAGACGCCGAGAAAGCCGCACACCACAAACATCGCGGAGGCACACAGCTGTCCTGCGATCATCACATGCTTTCTCCCGAACATGTCGGCGAGTTTTCCGCCGATAAAAGATCCCGGAAGATACGCGACGGCAGCTACGGACATGAACGTTCCCGCCCATGCATCAGAGTATCCAAGACGCTGAGTAAGCAGAAGGACGAGGAAAGGGTACACAAATATCCCCACACCATTGATGATGGTGGCAAAAAAGAGGACGTATACCGGTTGAGGCAATCCCTTATATAAAGAGATCATCCCGCTGATTCTCGAAAAGCTTTTACTCATGTGCGTGATAATACAGTGAAAATTACCGTTTAACAATAGTCCATACAGAGGTGATTGTTAGGTCTCTGTTAAAAAGACGGCACAATAAGGCGATGATAAACTGCAGAAGGATACGGTCGGTCAGTTCATCAGACGGGAAAAATCTTTAAGATTTTCAAATCCAGGACGGCCTTTTTCCTGTTCGAAACCGTGGATGAGAGAGACGACCAGATCATTATACGGGGTAGGAACGCCTACTTTTCTTCCATATTCGCATACGATATTATTGATCGAGTCGATTTCACTGAGTTTCCCTTTTTCCAGATCCTGAAGCATACTCGGTTTGAGATGACGGTGCTTTTTCATCGCGAAGGGGATGAGGAAGAATGAGAATTTTTGTTTGATTCTATTCGAATAGTCGAATAGTCTCACAACATCTTTTCCCTGGATCGGTTCGATGGTTATATCCGATGCCCGTGCTACATCGATACATTCTTTTATGATCTTCTGAGCGCACAGACGGGACTGTCGGTCTTCGGAGACTTCTTTGAAGGTGCATCCGAGGACCGTAGCCATTCCGCTGAAAGCGCTGTTGACCAGCAGTTTGACCCAACGGGCACCGATGAAATTCTCTTCGATCTCGACCTTTCCCATCGATTCAAGAATCTTCTTGACCTGCAGCAGGACAGGATCATCCGCCTTTCTTGATAGAGAGCCGATGCTGAAGGTAAATGTCTCGGGACCCGAGGTCAGGCGGGAAATACCCGGTCCTTCCAGAGTTGCTCCCCAGGCGATTGTGCACCCGATGACCCGGTCTTCTCCGAGGATAGATGCAATGGCAGGCTCGGGGAATCCGTTCTGCATCGTGCAGAGAATCCCGTCTTCTTTCAGAAACGGTTCGAGAGTTCTCACTACCTCTTCGTTATTCTGCTGTTTGGTCATCAGAAAGATAAGATCATACTTTTCTTTCATCTCATCCGGAAGAAGAGCCGTGACATTGACTGTGAGGTCGACCTTTCCCGTCACACGTGCTCCGTGAGTGTTCAGTGCATCGACGTGTGACCGGTTCCTGTTGATCAGGTCCACAGGAATACCCCCCTTCGTCATGTATGCTCCCAGTATTATTCCTAACGAACCTGCTCCGTAAATTGCGATCTTCACACTACGACCCTCCATCTCTGCTTTGATTATAGAAGAACTGCTTGTGCATATCCAGCAGGAGAGAGAGTATAATCTGCTTTTTGATATGTCGAATTGATCAATGAGAAGGTAATCTTGTATGAAAAAAAATGTATAAATAATTTTTTATCGATTGACACGATACCGTTTATTTTTGTACATTGTATACGAAGTTTTTATTAGATAAAAAAATATCGAAAAAAACTCGATCATAAGGAGCGGCAAGTGAAAATTGAACTATGCATGGGAAGCTCTTGTTTCGCCCGGGGTAATGCTCTCGTGCTTGAAAGACTCGAGAGTCTTCAGAGTGAAGAACCGGGTATCGATATCGAACTTTCCGGTCATCTGTGCATGAATGAATGTTCTGCGGGACCGAATGTCAGAATAGACGGAAAGCTCTATCAGAACCTGAACGCTGACGAGGTCGTGGATATCATCCTGCAGAAGAAGGCCCGATCATGAGCAGTTCCTATCCGATCTATACAGAACAGACAGAGTGCCGCGACTGCTACAAATGTGTGAGAGCCTGTCCTGTCAAAGCCATCAGGGTGAAAGACGGCAGTGCTGTCGTCTGTCACGACCTGTGCATATTCTGCGGAAAATGTGTCGACGTCTGTCCTGCTCATGCGAAGAAGATCAGAAACGATGTCCCGAAAGCGAAAGAATTATTGGCCTCTGGCAGAAAAGTATATGTTTCATTAGCTCCGTCGTTCTCTGCCGAGTTCGCAGGACAGGAACGACAGCTGCTGTGTTCGCTTTTGGCACTCGGTTTTGAAGGTGTCAGCGAGACAGCTCTCGGAGCGGAGGCTGTTTCAGCATCAGTGGATAATCTGCTTGACGAGAAGACCTTCGATACTCCGATGATATCCACAGCATGCCCGACGGTGGTAGAAGCCATACAGAAATACTATCCCTCTCTGATTCCGTCTCTGACACCGCTGCACTCACCGCTCGGTGCCCATTCACGCCAGCTTCGCAACATCTACGGCAATGATATCGCTATCGTGTTCATCGGTCCGTGTATCGCGAAGAAACTGGAAGCGGACAAGAATGCGGGCTTACCCGATGTTGCCCTTACCTTCGGAGAACTGAAACAATGGCTTGATGAAGAGAATATCGATCTTATGGATATCAATGATGAAAATAGGGAAGATTTCGATGAAAGAGTCTTCATTCCCAGAGCTGCTACCAATACCGTGGGGTACGCGGTGGAGAACGGGATGCTTTCGACACTGAAGAATCATCCATCTCTTTTGCAGGATGGAGCGGGAGTCTCCGGTACAGTCGATATCCTCTCCGCTCTGGACAGTCTTGAGAAAAATACGAAGACGCATGCATTCGAGGATCCTACGATTTCGATTCCCCCTTTCTTCGAGTTTCTCAGCTGCAGCGGCGGATGTATCAACGGTCCCGGATGCGTAAAGGATGCCACCGCACTGGTCAGACGCATCACCAGCAATCATTATACTCAAAAGAGAACGAAAGATCTTACCGACTTGAATGCTTTTAAAGTGGTCACGATCTCTCCCGAAGAGATAGAGTGTACCTTCATAGAAAATAAGACTGCCTGGAAGATGGAAGAGAGACCTTCTAAGTTCGCCATCGAACAGGCTCTTGCGAAACTGGGGAAATCAGATGAAAGAGAGAGGCTGAACTGCGGAGGCTGCGGTTATTCCAGCTGTGAGGATTTCGCGATTGCCTACCTCAAGGGGATGGCCGAGGCTGAGATGTGTGTGACCAACATGCGTAAGCAGGCACAGAGTAAAGTGGACGTCTTGTTGAGAACGCTTCCGATGGGAGTTGTGATCGTCGATAACAATCTGAATATCATCGACTGCAATTCCCAGTTCCTCAAGATGTTCTCCTCTGTGTCCTTCGATGCCGACGAACAGACACTGGAAAAGGTCTCGGGACTCAAAGTCGAAACATTCGTGGATGCCGCCAAGTACTTCGCCCGGCAGTTCAATCAGATGAACAATTCCGAGCGCATTACCTTGAACCTTCCCGAAAGTGTCGTGAAGGCGACGTTTTTCACCGTCGAGCCCAGAAGGCTCGCAGGAGCTCTTTTCCAGGATGTCACCGAAGTGGTGCACCGGAGGGATGCGGTGATGAGAAGGGCCGAAGACGTCATCCAGAAGAACCTGCAGAGTGTGCAGCAGATCGCATCGCTTCTGGGTGAGAATGCTGCCGATACAGAGATCATGCTCTCTTCGATGATCGATCTGTTCGAACAGCCGCAGAAGACGGGAGCCTGACGATATGAAACAAGCGAGCTGCGTTGTCGATGTGGACTGGGCACAGTTCTACAAGAAGAATCAGCGCATCGGAGGTGACGTGTTTCTCTCCTCCCGCGACAGTGATAAAACCCGTGTCGTGTGTACTCTCAGTGACGGCCTCGGAAGTGGAGTCAAGGCGAACGTTCTGGCGAGTATGACGGCGAATATGGCTCAAAAGCTCTCATTCAGTCCTCTTCAGGTGATTAAATCGTCACAGATCATCATGGATACACTGCCGGTGTGCAAGGAGCGCAAGATCAGTTACGCCACATTCACGATCGCTCAGATGCTCCTTGATTCTCCCAACGTGGTGAAGACTCGTCTCATAGAATATGACAATCCGGACAGCTTCCTTTTCGATGGCGGCGAGATGGTCGAGTTCAAACGACAGACCATCTCTCTGAAAAGAAAGAGGGGAGAGAAGCATGAGCAGGTTAAGTACAGCGAGCTCAATCTCAGAGACGGGCACAGGCTGATCATGATGTCTGACGGGGTGACTCAGGCAGGCATCGGCACCAGAAGCCATCCTCTCGGCTGGCGGCATGGACCGCTGGGCGATTTCATCAGAAAGACCCTCTCAAGAGATGATCAGATATGCTCCAGAGATCTGGCAAGAATCATCATCAGAGAGGCGAGAAATCTCGATAGAGGTGAACCGGGAGATGATATAACATGTGCGGTCATAACGGTCAGAAAACCGAGAGACCTCGTGCTGGCATCGGGGCCTCCCTTCCACAAAGAGAGCGACAGAGAGCTGGTTGAACAGGTGATGAACTTCAACGGCCGAAAGATCGTCTCGGGAGGAACTACCGCCCAGATCTTCTCGAGGGAACTTGAGCGGAAGATAACCGTGGATCTGCGTAACTGGGACCGTGAGATCCCCCCTTGTTCTAAAATGGAAGGACTCGATCTGGTGACCGAGGGAATGCTCACTCTCAACAGAGCGGCGGTCGAACTCGAGAACAGAGTTCCAGTCGAAGAGATTAAGTCGGCCTCGGTAAGAAAGTTCGTCGAACTGATTCTCCAGTCGGACAGAATACTGTTTCTGGTGGGAACCAAGATCAACGAAGCACACCAGGATCCTAATATCCCTGCTGAGATCGGGATACGGCGGAGTATCATTCACAGGATCCGGAAGGTTCTTGAGAAAACTTATATGAAAGAAACTGAACTTTCATATCTATAATGCGAAGGAGTGAAAAGAATGGAAAAGATCAGAGTACAGATCTGTACGGGGACGACCTGTTTCGTCATGGGTGGTGCAGACCTCCTTCTTCTGGAAGAAGTCGCAGTCGAACGCTGGGGAAAATGGGGAGTAACGATCGAGAAATTCGAACAGCGCGTAGAGATCGCAGGACTTCCCTGTTCAGATGCGTGCCGGCAGAAGGATAAGAAACCTCCTTTCGCATTCATAAACGATGAGCTTATCAGTGAAGCTACCATCGATTCTCTCCTGGAAAAACTTGAACCCCTATTCTTCTCGGAAGAGGAGAAAAGCAGTATGGGGAGGCTGTGATGCTGACAAAGAACAATCAGTTCACCTTCATTAAACGGGAACTTGGTGCCGCATTGCTCAAGCTGTACAAGGAAGGAAAGCTCGAAAGCGAGATAGATTCTCTTCCTGTCAGGTTGATTCCGAGATCTCAAGAGAACATTCGCTGCTGTATTCACAAAGATAGAGCTATGTACAGAAGTCGATTTATAGCTCTTATGGGGTTCGATCCTCAACAGGATGATGAGATAACACCATTGAGTACCTATGCACATAGAGCTCTTGAACATACTGGTCAGAATCATACTATTCTATCAACCATCCCATCAGGATGCAGCTCCTGTGCGTCAAGTCATTATCAGGTGACAAACCTCTGTAAAGGTTGTGTTGCCAGACCCTGTATGACAAACTGTCCAAAAAATGCGATCAGGATGGAAGGCGGAAAAGCTGTGATCGATACGAAATTGTGTATCAATTGCGGTAAGTGTCAGCAATTATGCCCTTTCCATGCGATTACTCAGGTCCAGGTCCCTTGTGAAGAAGTCTGTCCTGTCGGGGCCATTACCAAAAACGAGTTCGGTGAAGCTGTGATCATAAAGGAAAAGTGTATCGAATGCGGGGCCTGTTCGAGAGCCTGTCCGTTCGGAGCGATCACGGAATGCAGTCAGATCATAGAGACGGCAGTTAAGCTCAAATCAGACGACCACGTCACTGCCGTGATAGCACCTGCGATCGAGGGACAGTTCCCCGGTTCTCTCGGTCAGATAGTCAGCGCACTTAAATCTCTAGGGTTCGACAATGTCATAGAGGCTGCAGAAGGTGCTGTCATCACAGCCGACAAAGAATCTTATGAGCTGAAGGAGCTTGATGCAGGTTCTTTTCTTACAAGCTCATGCTGTCCGGCCTACACCTCTTGTGTCGATAAGCATATACCTTCACTGAAAAAGCATGTCTCGACTACAAGAACTCCTCTTTCCTATGCGAGCGAGATAGCGAAGAAGAGGAATCCGGGGACGTTTACGGTCTTCATCGGACCGTGTATCGCCAAAAAGAGAGAAGGGTACAACGACCCTCTCATCGATGCTGTGATAACTTTCGAAGAACTGGCGTCATTCTTCATTGCCTGGGACGTCGATGTGCATGCACAGACCGACGATCTTCAGCTTCCGAAGCTGCGCCAGAGACAGTTCGCAGTCTCCGGGGGCGTCACAAAATCGGTTCAGGAGAAACTTGAAGGACAGATGGAAGTCTCATCAATGCAGATCAACGGCATAGACAGAAAAACGGTACGCCTTATGAATACCTGGGACAAAAGAGCTCCTACAGTACAGTTTGTTGAAGTGATGTGCTGCGAAGAGGGGTGTATAGGCGGTCCCGGCTG
>JAQQAI010000064.1 GCA_028532915.1 Sphaerochaetaceae bacterium | reverse complement strand
GGTGAGGCGAGTGCAGTACAGATCCCTATCTTCAATGAAGTTGTCTGCACGCTGGACTGACAGGCCAGTTGCCAGGACCGCATCGGTGACAAAGGAATGTCTCTTAATGTCGATCGCACAGACAAATTTGTAACGAGCTTTAAGCATCTTGCGAACATTTTCATCGCTGTAGAAACCACGATCAAGGACAAATATTGACTTCTTCGGATCTATGCCGTCCCGGCTAAGATCTTTTGCCGTATTCTCTAATGTGGAAACATCAGCAATCTTTTCTTCCAGAGTACGGTAGTAGATAGGGATTCTGCTGTTCAGATCGTACACAGTCAGCATCTCAATCTGATCTTCATCCCGTATGCCTTCTTTGCTGAAGCCACGGCTCGCTCGATAGAGAAGTTCACCTAATGCGGCAATAGAGGTGGTGTCCAAGGCAAGAAGCGTAGCGTTTTTAGAGCTGTTCGCCTCACGCAGACGTTCGAAGGTAATGCTGCGGGCATCTTCATCTACCAAGCGAAGGAGAGCTGTGATCATATCCTTGTGCACATTCTGTCCGTAGGGATGAAGATTGTTTCTATCGAACCGGCTGAACCGATACATCGGCAGATCTGGTTCAGCAAGATTGAAATACACTACTGATAGTAACGCCTTCCAGTCAGAAGGGAAGATCGCTCGAAGGATCCTATCTATTTTCGTCTGGTGTGCAACGTGAGAGAACAGGAGATCAAACCCGCATCGTTTTCTCAACAGAACGGACTTTTCAGCACTCCTTCGGACGAAAGGTTCACTGACCAGACCGGTGGCAAGCTGCTGCTGTTCATCAAGAGCGAGGAAGTTGGAACTCGGAATAAAATCGCCGTCAAGATCAAAATGACCGAGGGAAGTACGGTCTGAAACAGGCCATTTCTTGCCCGGGACTCGTTTGCTTACTGAAAGGAAGACATATTCAATACCGGATTGCTTGTTTTTCTGTCTAATTATTGCCATCTCACACCTCTGTAGTTACTATATTAGCACTACACTTCAGACAATGCAAGACGGACAACTATATTTGTAAGAATAATTTATACTTTTTCAGACAGTGAAATTTACGCTGTAGTGAGAAAAGTGAGAAATCTAGGTCAAGAAATGCATACCCTTCTATCCCGGACACAGACACCTTCGCTCCGAATTCCACAGGAGTATTGGTCTTTCCTCTCACGATCGGTCTCACATGAGGCTGTGAAATGCTTACTATCCGTGATGGAATAGACCTGCTGTTCTTTCGATACATCAGATTCTGCTGCCGATAGACTTCATTCACAACAAGGAGATTCCGATACATTCTCCCAGGAAGAGAGAAACATCCTTCCCTTTCTCCCATAGCTTCGATATGTGCAAGATTTCGTCTCAGATACTGAAGCTGCTTGCGTATCCCCTTCCTGATAAGATTTTTTCGAGGCCGACGATTACGGGAGATAAAGAGAAAATCCTTTCTCGCTTTCTCCCTATAGGTTCTCGGTTTCTTCTCTACAGAGACATAGGGACGATGGAGATAGTCGATAATCTCTTCGGTCTTCTCTCTTGCTTCATTGAGTAGACTCAAATCGGTAGGAAATCTGATGTCAGCCGGTGTACAGGTCGCATCGACCAGAAGCTGTCCCTTATGATCAGAAGAAGACTCGTTGATCTTCCCATCAGACGAACCGGAAGAAGGATTAGTGTCATCATCTTCGTGATCTTCTGCGTCCTTCTCAAGCTGTCGTTTCACGATCTTCTCATTGATCTCTTTGAGCATCTCAGGTGTGATCCTTTTTCTGAAATGCACAAGTGATGATGCTTCAAACGGCGCGGTATCCTGGAAACTCTCGAGCCCCAGCAGATACTGGTAGTAGGGATTTTCTTTGATGTCTTCCACCAGTTCTTCATCAGGAAGATTCTTCATTTCTTTTATCAGAAGGGCTCCGAGAGCCATCCGAAACGGCTTGGCTTCATTCCCCCTTTTTGATGGGAATTTTGCAGCATACTCTTCTTCATATTCATCCCAAGGGATGAGCTGTGCAAGCTGAACCCAACGGTTTCGAGGATTCAGCTCACCACCGAATTTCATATGGAAGTTGATAAACTCCATCTGGCCAGTTGGTTCTTTTTTTCTGTACAACGCTCTCTCCAGGTGCAAGGGTTTTATGATAAAATATAGCGTTTATCATGCATTTACACTCTCGAATTATAGCATTTATTGCTTATAATGTATATATATACTATCTATTCAGGAGACTCTAAGTATTTGTCGCTTATACATTCTCACAAATCGTTGAATACTGGGATACGATAGATCAAACTCCTCATGCCTCTCTTTCAACAGTGACAGTATTCTGGAAGCTGTGAGGCGTTGTTTATGCCAGTTCTTTCTGTTTTCATCAATGAGATCACGGATTTCCTGTTTGTATGGATCAAGTTTTGATGACCGCATCTCTCGTTGAGATGTATCTTCATTAAAATCACCACAACTGAGGTATTTCTTGACTGTTCTGTAATCTGAGTGAGTAAGATCACAAATTTCTTTATAGCTCTTTCCTTGTTTAGCTAGATTTCGTATCATTTCGATATGGGACATTGACTTCATCTCCGTTGCGTTCTCCCTCTGTGTGTAGTTGTTGATTTCACAAAGGTACGTTCTCAGCAGGGATGAGCTCAAGTCCCTGTTGATTTTTTCGTGTATTCCCAATGATCATAAATTGTATTTTTTATGATTTTTAATTGGGTTTTCATGATATCAAACACAGTATGCACAATATGTAGAAGAACTGAAGAGCGGAAAGTCATGGGTATAGAAGTTGAAAAAGTATACTCTAAAAGAAAAAGAAAAACTGAAAGAAGGAATGAAGCTGTGGTTAACTCTTGCACGTCAGAGTCAGGTCCCTGAAATTCTTACTTATGCGAAAACTATCGAATCTCATATAGAAGGTATTGTGAACCACGCTGATCATCCAATCTTCTCTGGTAAATTAGAAGGAACGAATAATCTCATCAAAACTATTCGAAGAAAAGCATATTGATTTAGAGATATCGAGTATTTCTTTCTAAAGATTATGGAAGCAAGTAGAAAACCTAAAGTTCGTTTCAAATCCTACAAGAAAATGTGAAGAGTCGCAAATAATACAATTCTTCTATCACATTTTCTATCACAAACAGGATTTACTAAGAAAATAAAAAAATAAGTGCCTATAATTTTTTATATTATAAGCACTTATTGTTGGGCGATGCCAGGGTTGAACTGGCGACTTCCACCATGTCAAGGTGGCACTCTCCCACTGAGTTAACCGCCCGTTGATTGCTCTGCTACTATACAAAAAAAGTGCTGATATGTCCAGAGGGATTTTTTGACAAATTGAAAATTCATTTTCTGTAGGTATTTTTATGTTTTTATTCTATAATCTCTCTTATGAATCTGCATCGTGTTTCATCATTTTTTCTGATCATATTCCTTTTTCTCTTTTTCAGTTGTTCCACGGTTGGGAATCTTGAATCCGAATCAGAACATTTCGATGATATCGATACATTTTTAAGCGAGAAGGGGTATCCTTCTTTTACCACGACACTGCCTGATTTCTATTATACCGGTGAGAGCTGGAAGAAGGCTTCTCTCGATCTGATCGATAAAGCTCAAAAGAGTATTCTTGTTTCGACTTTTCTTGGAGTCGACGATGTCTCTACCGAAGAGATCTGGCAGGCGCTTGCTGATAAAGCTGCCTCCGGTGTGAAAGTCTACATCCTCATCGATTCCTCGTCGAATTTCCAGCCTGCTCCGATGACGCTGGACTTTGTTCAGGCAGCCTACGTTCATCTCAAAGACCTTGAACTGAAATTCGCCGAATACAATCCCCTGAGCATGAGCAATCTCTTTTTCATCCCGGCTCTGCTGGATCGGGATCACAGGAAATACTGGGTGTTTGATTCAGAGACTGTCGCTGTCGGCGGGATCAACGTGAACCACACCTCGCTCAATTATCCCGAGAATCTCGGTAATACCGACATCATGGGAGTAGTGAAATCGGCTGATCTTGCCCGTTATATCACTAAGATTTTCATCGATACCTATAACCGCTATAGTGCCGAATACCTCTCTCTTTCCGATTTTCCCTACGTCGATAATGAGTTCAATGACACCCGGTCAGTTTCGACCGCTTTTGCGATCGATCACTACTGGCAGGACGGACTTGCTGTAAAAGATCTGTTCGATGCGTTCGCACTGAGTGTGGAAGATGAGCTGTGGATGGTTCAGGGCTATACCTTTCTCACTCCCCAGCTGATCGACCGGATACAATACATCACGGACAAGGGGGTGAAGGTCAACTTCATCCTCTCAAAGAATGCGACACAGGAAAAATATGAATTGGCCTCGATGTACAGTGTGGCAGACCTGCTTGAGACGGGGGCAACAGTCTATCTGTACGATTCGCCTGAAAAAGCATTCCTCCATCAGAAAGTCGTCGTAGGAGACAAACGGTATGTGACCTTCGGAAGCGCAAACTACAACTTCAGATCACACACTCTCAGCAGAGAACTGAACCTTGTCTATGATGATGAACGTATCGCGGCAGACCTGCTCTCTTTCATCGATACACTCGTCGACCATTCTGTTAAGATGGACATTGAAGAAGCGCAGCAGTTCAAGACCTTCCGGGCGTGGGTCAATCATGTGATCATGCAGGTATGGGGGTAGAATGAAAAAAGTCTTGAGTGTTCTGATATTCATCACGATGATCTTCATCCCTCTGTACAGCGACAGCTGGAGCGGCGGATACCGCATCGATGTGAACGGATATTCTGATGCGGTTCATGATTCGATGGAACATCTGGGATTCTCGTTGATCCATATGCCGTGGCTTTCCGATAGGGGAGCGGTTGAACTCTACGGGAAAATCGAACTGTCAAATCCGCTGATTCAACCTGTATCGGCGTATGTGCACGGAGGGGTCGCTCTTTCGGTCCTCGTCATGCATGACACACCGTTCGACAGTCTGCTCATAAGAGACAGTTCGTGGCGGATGAAGACAGACTTCTCTGTCGGCTCTCCACTATCCTCTCTTTCTTCTGTGGTTGTACAGGCGAAGTTCTCGCCGTTTTCTCTCTTCTTCGGGGATAAGGTGATCGCTGTCGCATCGCCGGTGGTCACCTATGAGACAGAGGGGAACTCCTTCGGGTGGGGCATCTCACTGTTCGAACTGACACATTATCTGTGGTGAGGTGAGAAATGAGAAAGATACTGCTTACAGCCTTCATCATCATGATGACCCTTTTCCCTCTGTCTGCCGCCGATATCGCGATAAGCGGCGGAACGTTCACCTTCGGCTCGTCAGTTCCTTCTGTGGATGAGGCGATGTACGCAAACATCGGAATCACAGCCGGCCTTACCGAACGCCTTGAAGGAGAGCTTTCACTGGTGAGTGAGATCACACCCGTCTTTGCAGGAAATCTTCTGGTAAAGAGCTCTGTTTCCTATGCTCTGCTGTCTCCGTTATACAGACAGGGAGATTTTGTTCCCATGTATGTGAACTCCTTCATCGGAATCGGGATCATGGGAAAAGTGCCTTCCTTCGATATGTGGGGACCTTTTATCACGATAACGCCGCTGACATCGGGGGGACCTCAGTTTCTGAGAAAAGAAAAAGTCGCATCCTGTTCTCTCTATTATGACATTCCTTCTGCATCTTTCGGTTTTTTCTTTCAGCTGTTTGCTCTCGATGTTTATGTTACCGGCCGCACATGAGGTTGATCGACCGTTTAATTTCGCAAAGAGAGAGAGCTCTTTAAATACCGATAGAGTAATTTCTTCACCTATAAGATGATAAGAAAGTAAAACTTTCTTGCGTCCTTGATTTACACAGGCTATGATAAAAGAGCGAGGTGGTACAGATGATTATCACGACACTGACAGATAACAATGCTGAAAAAGGAAGCGGATGTGGGAGTGAACACGGCTTTTCGACACTGATAGAATACAACGGTTCTACGATACTGTTTGATACCGGAAAGAGCGATCTCTTTCTGAAAAACGCAAAGGTCCTTCACAAGGACCTTTCGGCTATCGATACACTTGTGATCAGCCACGGTCACTATGATCATGGCGGTGGTGTGAGAGCTCTGCTTGAAACCTATGAGTACAATCATCTTACCCTCTACACAGGTCAGGGTTTTCTGAAACGGAAGTTCGTCGTGGAAGAGGGCAAAGAGAGGGAGCTGGGAGTAGATTTCGATCGTCACTATCTGAACACCAAAGGAGTGATCTGGAGGGCGATCTGTCAGGAGACTCTCATGATACGGCCGGGATTCTTCCTCGTTTCCTGTTTCAAACATCTCAAGGAAGAACATGTGAACCGCCGTTTTCTCATTGAAGATGAGAATGGGGTGAGAGTGGATCTTTTCACCGATGAGATCTGCCTTGTGATAGACACACCCAAAGGCCTTGTAATGATAGTAGGATGTTCACATCCGGGAATCCTATCGATGATCAAAACTGTCAGTGACCGCTTCTCCCGTCCTCTATATGCCCTGCTGGGAGGGATTCATCTCTATGATGCCGATGAACAGCGGCGTCAGAAAGTTCTCGATGCTCTCATCGATATGAACATTCCGATGCTCGGTGTCAGTCACTGTACCGGAAGTGATGCCGAGGCGTATCTGAAGGAGCATTGTCCCCACTTTTTCCTGAATAATGCCGGGACAGTGACCGAGATCTAGTTTATAGTTGAGCACGATAAGGAGAATGAGAATATGTTTGTTTCACACATAGATGATATAGAAAAAGTGAGAATCGGGAATGAGAACGTGAAAGGCATTACCAAACAGGTCCTCATCGGTCCTCCTCAGGGATGGTCCGATTACGTGATGCGCCGCTTTTCGCTGGAAAAGGGAGGATATGCCCCGAGGCATTCACATCCGTGGCCCCATATCACCTACATTCTTGAAGGAGAGGGGACGCTGTTTCTTGATGGGACAGAATACCCGTTAACAGCAGGTTCTGTATCCTACATCCCTTCCGATGCCGACCATCAGATTCGAGCGAATGAGGATCATCCTCTCGTCTTTCTATGCATCGTTCCGCCTGAAGGAGATAAATGATGGATGATTCACGACATTCTCTTCTTCTCGATTTTGCACTGCATCTTGATAATCCTGCCGAAAATTCCCATCGCCTTGAAGCGGTCAAACCGTATATAGGGGATATCAGCGCGAAAGAGACGATGTTCCTGGTCGATGACATCATGAAACAGATCGATGATATCGGGAAAGTGAAAATTATTGTCACCAGAATGCTTCACACCTTCAGTGCCGCATTGAACAAAAATGAGAGAGATTTCGAAAGGGGAATCCCCATTCTAGAGGATCTGATGGAAAGCAACAACATCCTCAACGGGATACTCTTTGACATCTCGAAGATCCTCAAAGAAGCGAATAAAGACACTCTGACAGAGAAGATGAGAGGGCAGCTGCATGATCATGTCAATATGTTGTCGAATTCTCTCGAGAACTACAAGATCAAAGAGTACCGTCTTTTCCCTCTGATAGAACGGTATATCAAAGAGTACCGCTGTCTTTCTCTGATGTGGGCCATCCACGATGATGTAAGAGATCATCTGAAAGTTCTCTCCTCCCTACTGGTGAACAATGAGAGTTCCCTTTCTGAACTCAACAGGGTCTTCGGGCCTCTTTTTTTCGATGTGAAATCGATGATCATGAGAGAGGAGCAGATACTGTTTCCAACGATACTTCTGTTTATCCCTAAAAACGAACTGCTCACACTCGATGAGAATCAGTATGAAAAAAGTTCTGCCGGGGTGTCACAGGTGAAAGATGGAGAGAGGCAGGTGGATCTTCTCACCGGAAATCCCACAGTCAGACAGCTGATACACATCTTCAACAATCTTCCGGTCGATATCACCTATATCGGAAAGGATGATAAAGTCGTCTACTTCAACACGCCGGAACACAGATTCTTCACCAGATCAAAAGGTGTCATCGGACGGACGGTTCAGAACTGCCATCCTCCCAAATCGATGTATATGGTGGAAAAGATCCTGAAGGCTTTCAAGGACGGCTCCCGTGATGAAGCCGATTTCCTTCTCACATTGAACGCAAAGAGGCTTAAAATACTCTACAAGGCGATCCGTGACGAAAACGGCCTCTATGAAGGAACTTTGGAGATCACCCAGGATGTGACGATGATGGAACACCTCGGAGAGGACAGGCGCCTTCTCGACTGGAGCTGACCGGTAAGATTCCCTACATGAAACGCAGTACCAGCCGGTCATACAGACGATCGGACAGAACTCTTTTGAGAAAGACCATCGGTTTTGCCATCGAACCTGTAAGGTAGCGCGTCTTCGGTTTCTTTGAGGTGACTGCTTTGACTATAGTGCGGGCGATAAGACCGGGGTCACTGAGTCCTTTACCGGTCGAATACATGGTATGTAATCTGTCGGCTATGTGGTCGGACATCTGGTGGTAGGGACCATCTTTACTCACTTTTCTCAGATTCTCGGCAGCGATGATTCCCCAATCGGTTCTGATCCCGCCAGGTTCTATGACTACCACATTGATACCGAATTGTTTTACTTCCATTCTGAGACAGTCACTGAATCCTTCAAGGGCGAATTTCGTCGCATGATACCATGCTCCCATAGGGGTGTGGACTTTTCCGCCCATCGAACTGATATTGATGATCTTTCCGTATCTTTGAGCTCTCATAGAGGGAAGGACGAGCTGAGCCATCCGGGCGAGGCCGAACAGATTGACTTCCAGCTGCCGGCGTGCCTCTTCGAGAGGCACATCCTCAACTGCTCCGTAGGAGCCGTAGCCTGCATTGTTGATCAGAATGTCGATTGAAATTTCATCACGGATGATCGAGTCGACACACTCTTTCATCGACTGTTCGCTTGTCACATCGAGAAAAATGATCTTAGCATTGAGTATCTCAAGTTCCTTGAGCTTTTCTGTCCTTCTTGCAGCAGCGTAGACGATATACCCTTCTTTCACAAGTTCTTTAGCTGTCTCATATCCGATACCGCTGCTTGCTCCCGTGATGAGCACTACCTCTTTTCTGTTCACATTCGCACCTCTTATAAAGTCCTGTCGTAGAGAAATGAAAAGGAATGGATAAAAAAGACAGAACTACTGTATGACAGTTTCCATTATGGACAATTCATTTCGAAAAGAAAAGATGACCACCGCTCCGACTCTGCGTTTGCGAAGATTCGATCCGTTTCGTCGGAGACGGTGTCTGCCTGACATCCTTACTTTGTCAGACCTCTTTCATAGATCTCCTTTGCCCGTGTGTAGTTCACGACGAGAGGCGATGTATAGGTTGCTGTTGCCTGGGCATCACCGAGACTCGTATGCACCGCAAGACGAAGAGTATGGACCTTGTTCGGTGAGAAGTCATTGGTCATGAAAGTGATCATATAGTCTCCGCGGGTGGTGATCTCTTCACTTATATCATCGAGGATATCATCAAAATCGTCTGTGGAGGTGTCGTATAGAACGCCACCGGTTTCGGTCGCAAGATCCGAATAATCATCTTCATACGATTCGGGAGCGACGACATCACAGATGATCCCTGCTGTCTTGAGCTTGGCGATTTCCTGCTCGACGGTATTGTAGACTCCTCCGGGGTAATAATCATATACATCAGAATAAGTTTCTCCCGGAACATGGTAGTCGATATCGGTGATCAGGATGAAAATCCTGGTGGCCGCATCTCGATAGAGAAAATCCATGTCAGCCTGGAATGACCCAGCCGGATTGCTTGACAGTTCACCTGCCGAGGCTCTTGCATAGTCGATCGCATCGATCTGGTTCTCGGGACCGTCGGCTCCGCCGTAGGCGCTCAGAGCACCAACTGCAGTCTTGAAAGCCTCAGCATCACTTGATGGTGCAAAACGCTCTCCCTCTCCCTTTCTGATATCATCACCGAAGGTGACAAAGCCGAGGCGGTAGTTGATATCACTTTCGGCGAGGGTATCGGCGAAGTTCTGTGCCTTGTTGGTCATAGTCGTCAGATAACTGTACATAGAACCTGTCGTATCGATGATGAAGACGATGTCGGCCATCTTGCCGCTTGTCGTCACAGCCCCGCGGGGAGTGACTTCGATCGGCCTTGCCTCTCCGTTGTCATCGATCACATCAAAGAAGTCGGCTTCTACAAGATTAGATATCACCGAATCGTCTGACGGGTCGGTCGGAGAGACAAACAGTGTGATGGACGGGAAATTATCGTGACCGCGCAACCCTGTTCCGACTCCTGTGATCTCGAAATCGATCGTGTTGGGTGCGATGGTCGGTGGAAGTTTGAAACCTCCGTCGAAAAGTGAATCCACTACATCACAAGAAAAGAACATTCCTGCGATAAAAAGCAGCAGAATCCCGATAAGAACCTTTTTTTGTTTCATAATACCTCCTGAAGCTCAACTGTAAGGGTGAGCTGTCTATGTTGAATACAGGTAGACCTGTATCTTCTGATAAATTCTTCGATACCGTGAGTAAACTGATGCAGGTCTTTAAGTTGAATTCAGAAAGTATTAACGGATGTAAAACTGTTGTATTAATAATACTCCCTCAATAATTATTCCACAACATAAATGTCATAGAATGTGCCATAAAATAGAAATAATCGTGAATTCTGATTTCATATTTCCTTCAGGTATGATATTCGTTCAATCATTTTCCGATCGGTATTTGAACTGCAGGTAAGATTAAAATAATATGAAAAAAAACATATTAAAATCGGAAAATATAGGTAAATATAGAATAAATAAGAAAATAGATTTGCAATATCGGAAAAATCACCTTACTCTGTAATAGATCTACCTTAAAAAGCACAACAACCTTATCGGGTTCTACTGGAAGGAATAGGGTTTTTATATATGATTTTTCAAGGAGGTCTTCTGTGAATGAGTTCTATGATTCGGTCATAGCCGCCTACAAAGGTAAACCGGGTGCACTTCTCTCCATCCTGGAGGAAGTACAGCGCAGAACTGAGCATACCTACCTGAACGCAAAAGCGCTTATGTACATCGCCGAGCATATGAGTATCCCGCTTTCTCAAGTCTATTCGGTTGCGACATTCTACTCGTTTTTCAATCTGAAACCGCAGGGTGAGCATACGATCACAGTCTGCAGAGGAACAGCCTGCCATACCCGCGGGTCAAAACCTCTGCTTGAGGATGTGATGAGAATGCTTCATATCGAACAGCAGGAAGGTGATGAGGATGAGAATTCATTCACAACCGATGATATGCGTTTCACAGTACGGACAGTAGCCTGTTTCGGTCAATGTGCTCTTGCCCCTGTCATTGCCGTTGATGATGTCATTTACAGCAGGATGACAAGTGACAAGCTTGCAGACCTGATCAAAAGCCTGACGGCAAGGAAGGTGAAATCATGAAACAGATGATAGAAAAAATGAGGATGCAGGGGGAGCAGAGACTCTTTCCTTCCTGTCCTTCCATAGCGGTCGGGACCGGGACTTGCGGGTTGGGAAACGGAGCCGGGCAGCTGCTTCAGGCAATCGTCGATGAGGTGAAGATTAAGAAACTTGATGTGATTGTCAGATCTGTCGGCTGTTTCGGTTTCTGTGCGAACGAGCCTCTGGTCAATGTCTATATACCGGGTCTTCCTCTGCTGATTCTGAACAAAGTCGAACTTGATGATATTCCCATGATACTCGATTCTCTGCAGAGGCAGTCTCTTCCCAAAAAAAAGGTCCTCTGCAAGATATCCTCCTGGGATTTTCTGGGAAAGACCTTTACCTACGGACACGGATACCCTTCGGTGCCCGAGTGGAACGAGATACCTTACTTTCGTTCTCAGAAGAAGATAGTACTGCGGCATGCAGGGCTGATCGATCCGTCTTCGATCGAAGAGTACATAGCAGTCGGAGGATACGGCGCCTTTTTGAAGGCCGTATGGTCAATGAACCGTGATGAGGTTCTCAAAGAAGTGAAATCTTCCGGATTGCGGGGAAGAGGAGGCGCAGGATTCCCGACAGGTTTGAAATGGGAATTGATGAACAAAAACGAAGCCGAAAAGAAATTCATCATCTGTAATGCCGATGAGGGAGATCCCGGTGCATATATGAACAGAAACGAGATGGAAAGTGATCCGCACATGCTCATCGAAGGAATGCTCATAGGAGCCTATACGATGGGAACGTCTCAGGGAATCATCTATGTAAGAGCCGAGTACCCGCTGGCAGTCGAGCGTCTCAGACTTGCTGTGCAGCAGGCAAGAGAAGCGGGATTTCTCGGAAAGAAGATCCCCGAGACCGATTTTATGTTCGATCTCGAGATCGTCGAGGGAGCCGGAGCTTTCGTCTGCGGAGAGGAGACCGCTCTGATCGCCTCAATCGAGAACAAGGCCGGCAGACCGACGATGAAACCACCGTTTCCGGCGCAGAAAGGGTACCTGGGGTATCCTACGACGATAAACAATCTCGAGACCTGGTGTAACATCCCGGTCATCATACAGATGGGAAGCGGGTGGTTCACCAGAACCGGTACGGCAAAGAGTCCCGGGACCAAAGTCTTCTCGCTGGTCGGAAAGGTCAAGAACACAGGACTTGTCGAACTGCCTCTCGGAGAGAACCTGTGTACTCTCATCTATGAAATCGGCCAAGGCCGCTCGGCAGAGAACAAGAAGATAAAGGCGGTACAATCGGGGGGGCCTTCCGGTGGCTGTATTCCGGCTTCGAAATTCGATACACCTATCGATTACGAAGCGCTGCAGGATCTCGGCGCCATCATGGGCTCGGGCGGAATGGTCGTGATGGATCAGGATAACTGCATGGTGGATGTCGCCCGCTATTTCATCGAGTTCACCCACAAAGAATCGTGCGGAAAGTGTGTTCCCTGCAGAGAAGGATTATCACAACAGCTCGCTCTTCTTGATAAGATAGTGAAAGGAGAGGGAAAGGAGGAAGATCTCGATTTGATGGAGGAGCTGGGAAAGAATATCTGCGACACCGCAGTATGCGGGCTGGGGCAGTCGGCTCCGAATCCGGTTCTTACCACACTGAACTATTTCAGAGATGAGTACGAAGAACACATACATCGTCACCACTGCAGCAGCGGAACCTGTGAGGCTCTTATCACCGCATTGTGTTCCAATTCCTGTCCAATGCACATGGATATCCCCGCCTATCTGCAGCTTCTGAAAGAGAACAGGCTGACAGAGGCCTTCGAATCGACTCTTCAGGACAATCCACTCCCCGGCACGATAGGGCGGATCTGTCACTTCCACTGTCAGATGAGATGCAGACGCGAGAGTATCGACTCTCCTGTCCATCAGGGTGAGATTCACCGCTACCTTGCCGATACGATATACAAGATGGGAGATGAGAATGCGATCTACGGGAAGATGGCACGAAACAGTCTTGAACCGACAGGAAACGAGATCGCGATCGTCGGGGCAGGTCCTGCAGGACTCGCCGCGGCTTTCTATCTTGCCAGACTCGGCCACAAGATCACAATATTCGATTCGAACGAAAAAGCCGGAGGTGTGCTCAGATACGGTATTCCGGCTTACAGGCTTCCCAAGGAAACACTTGATAAGGAGCTTGAACTCTTCGATGCACTTGGTGTCAACTTCATCTTCAATGTGACATTGGGAAAGGATATCACCATAGAGACACTGAGAGAAAACTACTCCAGAGTGATTCTCGCTCTCGGTGCATACAGACATATGGAACTGAAGATTCCCGGAAATGATCTTGAGGGAGTGATTCAGGGAACGGACCTTCTCGAACGCCTCGAGAAAGAAGACGATGTCACCATCGGGAAGAATATTGTGATAATCGGAGGCGGAAACGTGGCCATCGATGCGGCGCGGACACTGTGGAGAAAAGGATGTAAGGTCACAGTGGCCTACCGCCGGGAGCAGCAGGACATGCCTGCCAACACAAGCGAGATCGCCGAGGCGATCGAAGAGGGGATCGATTTCAGGTTCATGAGCGCTCCTGTGAGGATTATCGGGGACAAAGAGAATCTCGTGACAGGTTTCGAGTTAAGGAAGATGGTCGGCGGTCCCTATGACCTTTCAGGGAGAAGGCGCCCGGTCGAGACCGGAGAGACGATGACGATCGACTGTGATATGGTCGTGATCGCCATAGGAGAACACGTCGATACCGACCTGTTAAGACAGCTGGCAATCGACACCGATGAGTACGGAAACGCAAAGATCGAACGATACAGCTACAGAACGAACATCGAAGGTGTATATGCGGTCGGAGATCTCATCACAGGACCTTCTACGGCAGCCGAGGCTATGGGGTATGCGAAGGATGCAGCTCAGGTGATCGATTTTGAACTTACCGGTAAAAAACGGTTCTCTTCGCTGTTCGAGAAATTTTCCTACAGCAACGAACCACCCGAGGAAATTCCTGCGACCGAAAGTATCGCTCCACGCCATCTGAGTATCCGTGAGAGAAAGGGGAATTTCTCAGAGGTCAATCGGGGCTATCTGGGAGAGCAGGCAAAGCTGGAAGCTTCCCGCTGTCTGCGCTGCGATATCCGATACGAAGAGCACAAGGAGGCTGCAAATGGATAAGACGATGGTAGAACTGACGATAGACGGAAAAAAGGTAAGTGTCGATCAGAATTCCACTATACTGCAGGCCTGTTCACAGGTCGGAATCCGCATACCGACTCTCTGTCACCTTGATGAGGTCTCTTCTCACGGATCATGCGGGATCTGTGTCGTCGAGATAAAGGGTGTGAAGCGTCTGCAGCGTTCATGCATGACAACGGTCAGACCCAATATGGAGATTATTACCAATAACGCCCGTATCAGAGCATCAAGAAAACTGAATCTCGAACTGATCCTTGCAAATCATCCTCTGGACTGCCTCACCTGCGAGAGGAACCTCAACTGTGAACTGCAGGCACTTGCAAAACAGCTGGGGGTGACCGAAAGCAGATTCGGGCGGACGAAGAAAAAGCTTCTTCCGCTGGACGTATCCTCGTCTTCTCTTGTGAGAGATCCCAACAAGTGCATCCTCTGCAACAGATGTGTTCAAGTCTGTGAGCAGATTCAGACTGTTCATGCCATCGACATCGTCAACAGAGGACTGAAGAGTAAAGTCTCCACTTTCATGGATGCCGGGCTGGGAAGCAGTGTGTGCACCAACTGCGGACAATGTGCCCTGGTATGTCCTACCGGAGCCATCACGGAAAAATCAAGTGTGAATGAAGTTTTTGCGGCTCTATCAGATGATTCTCTGGTTACAATCGTTCAGACCGCTCCTGCGATCAGAGTCGGAATCGGGGAGGCGATGGGAATGCCGTGGGGTTCATTAGTGACCGGCAAGATGGTGGCAGCATTGCGGCGACTCGGATTTTCGAAGGTCTTTGACACTCAGTTCGCAGCTGACCTCACGATCATGGAGGAAGGGTATGAACTGATACAGAGGATGGAGAAAGGCGGGACACTTCCAATGATCACCTCGTGTTCTCCCGGATGGATCAAGTTCATAGAACATTTTTACAGCGACCGTCTCGATAATCTTTCGACCTGTAAATCACCTCAGCAGATGTTCGGAGCCATCGCCAAGACCTATTACGCTCAGCAGATGGAGGTGGATCCCAGGAATATCAGAGTGGTTTCGATCATGCCGTGTACCGCGAAGAAGTTCGAAGCCGGACGGAGCGAGATGGACAGCGCCTTCGACTTCTGGAAAGAGAGGATGAATCTGGATGAAAGCGAACGGTTCGCAGATGTCGATTATGCGCTCACTACCAGAGAACTCGCTTCGATGTTCACCGCCGTCGGAATCCAGTTCGATTCACTGGAGGAAGAAGAATTTGATGATCCTCTCGGTCGTTCTACCGGTGCTGCTGTGATTTTCGGAGCTACTGGAGGGGTGATGGAGGCTGCCCTACGTACAGCCTATGAGGTAATCACTCAAGAGAGTCTCGCGTCAGTCGATTTCAACGAGGTCAGAGGAATGGAGGGAATAAAAGAGGCAACGGTGATGATCAAAGATACTCCTTTGAAAGTGGCCGTTGCGAACACCCTGGGTAATGCAAGAGTGCTGATAGACCAGATCGACAGAGGAGAATCTCCATATGCGTTTATAGAGGTGATGGCGTGTCCCGGAGGATGCCTTGGAGGCGGAGGACAGCCGATACCGACGAATTCCGAGATAAGAAAGAAGAGGGCCGAGTCGATCTATCTGGAAGATCGCAACTTCGATATCAGAAAGTCGCACGAAAATCCTGCTATCAAAACCTTGTATGAGCAGTTCCTTGTCAGACCGCTTTCAGAACGATCCCATCATCTGTTGCATACTCATTATATTAAACGCGGACAATACACTCTTTTCTGATAATGCGTTGGACATACTGAGTTGCCGTCAGCATTGCTACTCAGCTGATGATGTTGACGATCATCACGATCGCGGCGAAGAGATTTGTGACAGCGAATATCTTCTTCAGATTCTTCGGTTTGCTTTTCAGTGCGAACCTGCTGCCGACCAGTCCTCCTGCCACTGCAACGGCAGTCAACGGTATTGCGAGCTGAGGATTGAAATCACCATTCAGACTGTGGCCGATAAATCCCATCAATGCCGTCGCCGCGACCATAGCGGAAGAAGTTCCTACAGCGATCTCCATGGGAATACCGCAAAGCATCACCATAAGAGGAATCTTGAACGCTCCTCCTGATATACCCACGGCTCCGGAAAAGAAGCCGACGGTCGCCGTGAGTGGAAGGACAAGCCACAGATTCACCCTGTATGCATACTCTCCGAAAGTTCTGTTCCAATATCCGAAACCTTTTTTGTCTGTCAGAGGCTTTTCTTTAACGGGAATCATCATGAATATGGAAATCAGTATCAAAAAGAAGGCGAACATCAATTTCAGTGTGCTCCCTTCTATATAGGAGGCAAAATAGCCGCCGAAAAATGCCATGATATCAGTCGGAGGATCGATGATCAG
>JAQQAI010000063.1 GCA_028532915.1 Sphaerochaetaceae bacterium | reverse complement strand
TATCAGCAGCAGTTCAGACCCGAGCTGTGTGATAGCCCCGTCCTCTTTCACATCGTTTCCGATCATCAGTACCTGATGCGGCGAAACTCCCATCTTTTCACACAGCTGCCGGTAGTAGCCGATATGAGGTTTTGTATAGTGAAAATCCTCATAGGTAGTGATCAGTGCAAAATCTTCATCTGTCAGATCAGCCCAGCTTAATCTCTGGACGGTTCCGATACGGGGAAAGACAGGGTTTGTCGCAAGAACGAGATTGTATCCTTTCTCCTTCAGTAGATTCACAAGGATCTTTGCTGAAGGATTCTTGTGTGTAATACGCTGCAGATCATTGAACTCGTGAGTGTAGAAATCAATGAGAAAGGTATACAACTGTTCATCATAACACCCTAAATTCGCATTAAAACTATCCCAGAAGACTTCTTCGTTGCTTTTTGTGCCATCATTTGAAAGCATCCGACTGAACCCTGTCAAAAGAGCATCGACAGCCGCACCCCTCTCAAGACCGTATGATTCACATTTTTCTCCGAACAGTTTCACATAGGTATGGAAAAACTCTCTCTCATCAAACGGGAGGAGAGTTCCGTCCAGGTCAAAGAAGATGGTGGTTATCCTAGATGTTTTCATACGGACAACAGTACAGATGAAACCGGTAAGGGTCAACATCGCAAATCAGTAAAATTCTTCTTCCCTAAAGACGTTTTATAACAGACTAACCGCCAGAAAAAGCTGATTGTAATCAGTCCTTCTTTATAGCACCCCATCAGAATATTCTGGAAATGATTGCCATACCGAAGATGCGGAGCATACAGATACTAATAATATGCCTATAGTACTGTTACCCGCCACTTTCAAATACTTCAACTTAAGAATTATGACATCCAAAATCAATAACATAGGATCGCAACGAAAATCCCCCTATATTCCCAAAAAAACTCATCCAGTCAAAAAATTTTATATCTAAATAATTTACCGGCAGAATACTTGGGCATCACAGCAGCGCGACAATCTGAAAGCTATCAACACGTACTCATTATTCCAGACATTGATATAAATTCTTTGTTATCTCGGAAGATGCTTCATGTAACTCTGGAATATATTGATACAATTCACTTTCTTCTTTTATTCCGATAAGACCGCTGAAAGAGAGAGATGCAATGATTACCCCCTTACTGTCGCGAACAGGGACAGCTATACAGCTTCCATTCTCTGCACTCTCCCGGTTATCGATTGCATAACCCTGCTTAGCTACCTTCCTTAGTTCTTGCCAGAAAACTTCCACATCAACAATTGTTCGTTTTGTAAGAGGGACCATTTCCCTTGAATGAATTATTCCATCCGCAAGATTGATTGGTAGTTCTGAAAGTAAAATTTTTCCTCCAGCACATGCATAGAAGGGAAGCTCAGAATGTAACGGCGGTATATAATCAAATAACCGATTAGTTCTTGATTGTTGTAGGATATAACAATGAGACCCCTCTCTTACAATAAGATTCATTGCATGATTGAATTTTTTAGTATACTTCTCCATAATTATGGAAGCAACCTCCTGAAGAGCTATAAAGAGATTGTCTTTTCCTAATACAAAACTTAATTTTTCTCCCGAGATATATCGACCATCTCCCATTTGAAAAACCCATCCATTTACTTCCAGTGTTTTTAAAATACGATGTGCTGTCGAAGGGTTTATTCCACATTGTTTTGCGATCGAATTCACCCCTATGCTCTCCTTAGATAGCCGAAGAATATCAAGAACTTGTAATGCCCTATCTACCATCTTAATGATTTCTGTATTTTTTTCTGTTGTTTTTTTATCCATTCTCTCTTCCTCGCCTATAACTTTTCTAAAAATCGGAATAGCGATTTTATAACATCTATGAGTATAATTTATTATAATTTTAAAAACTATACAATATTAATTATTAGAATAATATCATAGAATATTATCTATCGGAATAATTATTCCTGTTTTTTCAATTTGGGAAGGTTTCCTCTTTTTAAATAATGATATGATCTAACGAAGAAAACAACCCCTTTTTCTTATATTATATATTTTTATATTCTTTTTATCATATATAACACTTTTTTTTCATATAGAGCAACCATGAAAAATTTTTATTGACACCGTCAAATAACCGTGCTTTACTATTTTTTAGGAATAGCTATTCCAATTTATTACAATCTTTTTTATGAACAGAGGAGAACATGTTATGGGCAAGAGAGAAAAACTGACAGGGATTTATATCCCGATGGTAACACCATTCAATGCCGATGAATCGATTAATTTCAATGGAATCAAGGAATGTACAGATTTCCTTGCAGATAATGGAGTAACAGGGGTAATCCCTTCAGGTTCAACAGGAGAGATGGTCGCATTGACCCCAGCTGAACAAATTGCGGTAAATGAGGCTACTATCAAAGCAGCAAACGGAAGAATAAAGGTCGTGTGCTCAACAGGAGCATACAGGACAAAAGATGTTGTAGAGATGTCTATAGCAGCCGAGGCAGCTGGAGCAGATGGAATTATGGCAGTAACTCCCTGGTACATGGCTCCAAATGAAAACGAACTCTTTGGTCATTATGAGGCAATACGAAAAGCCATCGATATTCCGGTAATGGTCTATCACAATCCATATTATTCAACCTGCCTCATGAGTGACGAATTTATGGCTAAACTCTATAATGAAGGGCTGATTGATGCCGTAAAGGAAAGACAGGCAGATGTATTCAGACAGCAGAATCTCCGATACCAAACTGATGATAATTTTGGAATTTTCTACGGGTATGATGTCTGTCCTGTCGAAAGTCTCTCATGTTGGGCAGACGGTTGGGTATGCGGAACAGGAAACCTCTTCCCAAAAGAAAATACAGAAGTTTACCATCTTGCGAAGGGACGAAAAATGGAAGAAGCAATGGCTGCACATTTTGAAAAAATCAGACCATACCTCCCACTTTTCACTAAACCGACAGCAGATGGAATGCCTACCCCATGGTTACAAATCATCAAAGAAGGAATGAAACTGCGTGGTGTAGATGCCGGATATTGTCGAAAACCAGTAATCTCAGAATTACCTTCTGATGTAATGAAAACTCTGAAAAGTGTACTTAAAGAATATGGATACCTTGCATAGCAAAAAGGAGTGAAGAATGAGACAGAGTAAATTCGATGTCGTTGTAGCCGGTGGAGGTACTGCCGGCGTCATAGCAGGATTAGCAGCCGCAAGGAATGGGGCAAAAACGTTGATTGTAGAAAAACAACGTTGCCTTGGTGGACAGTTCACTGTAGGTATGCAGGGAGCCTGGGTTGGTTTCAGTGATAAAGAGAAATTAATCGTCAAAGGTATGGCATGGGAATTGAGAAACAGGCTCATGGCCCTTGGCGCGATGGTAGAAGATAACCCTGATACGGATGTTTGCTTTCTCTATGACACAGAAATCGCCAAGATCGTTTTAGATGAGATGGTGAAAGCTGAATCGAACCTATCTGTCTATCTTGATACATCCATTGTAGATGTGCTCTCAGACGGCGATACCATCACCGGACTGAGAGTATTATCAGAATCTGAAATGATGGATATCACCTCAAATGTTGTAATAGACTGCTCTGGTGATGCTATTGTTGCTTCAAAAGCTGGCGTACCATTCGAAATCAGACCTAAAAAAGATATTCAGCCTATGACTCTGATGGGGAAAATGTGCGGAGTTGATCTGGATAAGGTAAAAGAGTATTATCGCACACACCCTCCAATCGTAGACCACCATGTCCCCCCAGCCTGGCGAGATTTCAAAACTTTTCCAGGGTTCATGCATTTCGGACTCCACGATGAACTTGAAGGCGTTGAGCTCCCCGAACATTTGGAATACTTGAGAGAATGGCTGGGAATATTCACGTCTACCCCACACCCGGGAGAAGTAATCATCAATTGTTCCGGTGCGATTGAAGCCCATAGCACCGAAGGATTCGAAGAGAAAACAGCCCATGAAGCATTCTCTCAGAAGACGCTTTACGATGTATCCGAAGCTTTCAGAAAATATGTTCCAGGCTTTGAAAATGCATATCTGTCTGCAATTGCCGGTCTGCTCGGGATTCGGGAATCCAGACGTATTATCGGAGAATACAAAGTAACGCTAGATGACTTTCTTGCAGCTAAAGAGTTTGAGGACAGCATCGGACGGGGCGCCATGCCGGCAGGAGCCCATACTCCAGATGGGGTAACAATGAATGTCTATAATCTAAAACCTGGAAAATCAATGACAATACCCTACAGATGCATGCTTCCAAAAGAAAAGGATGGTCTTATTGTTGCTGGTCGTTGTGTCTCTTATGAAGCCCCGGTAGCTAACTGTATTCGCTGTATGCCGCAATGCATGGTTATGGGAGAAGCTGCTGGTGTCGCTGCTTCAATGGCATCAAAATCTGGCTGCTCTCCCAAAAAAGTAAATATTGATCTACTGAAAAAGAAATTACTAGATCAAGGTGCAATTATATAAGATGTTTTTCAAGAAATATCTTATGAAGGAAAACTTCCAATTCATTATTTAATCATATGGTCTTGATGAGGTATGAAATCCCTAATTCATCGGGACTAAAAAAGGAGGATGATATGATGAAGAAAATGGTAGTCTTCTTACTGTTAATAGTAGTAGGAAGCATGTTATTCGCTGGAGGTGGGCAAGAAGAATTCGCCCAGGAAGAAGATGATAATAAAATTGTCATCTGGACAAACCTTACTGCTGACGCACAAGCTGTGGTTCTCAGGAAACAATTCGCAGAAGTAGCTGAAGAGATGGGTGTAGATTTCGAAATGGTGACTATCTCTTTCGGTGATATGTACACGAAGCTGGCAACCGCAGTTGAAGCGGGAAATGTACCCGACATCATGCATACAAATTTCTCAGGAGCAGCATATCTGTATTCTCAGGACATGCTCGCGCCCATGGACGATGTGATTGATGATTTAGGAAGGGATGATTTTATTGCATCCTACCTCCATGTCCTCAATGCAGACGGAAAAACATGGGGATTACCTGACTGGGCTCTTCACACATCTGTCTGGTACCGAAAAGACCTTTTCAAAAAATATGGTATAGACATCCCGACTAACTGGGATGAGTTTAAGGCAGCTGCAGAAAAACTAATGATTGACAATGATGGTGACGGAAAAACTGATATTTATGGGTTCCCAGTACCTCTGAATGCAACTCATGTTGCCGCACAAACCTTTTATGAATTTCTATACTCTGCAGGTGTTACTACCGTCGACCCAAAGACCGGAGAATACACCTTTGGCTCACAAAAGGAGAAAGCCCGGGAAGTTTTGGATTATATGATGGAACTCTATCATGATGTTTCACCTAAATCCTCTATTGAATGGTCCTGGAGTGAATACAGGAATGCTCTGGTCGAAGGAACAGTAGCTATGACTCTCGATATGGGCGCGGTTATTCTCATGTCTCAGACTAACAATCCAGAAATGCTTGAAAACTTAGGGTGCTTTGACCTGCCAGGACCAGATGGAAATAAAGCGGCTTCATTTGGAAGTGGTTATGCATTTGTAGGTAGCAATAGTGGTGATGCTGAACAGATCGCACTTAAAAAAGAGTTCTTAACCAGACTTTACACCAAAGAAAGAGCTGCTGAACGAGCGCTCTCCAGACCGATGTTCGCATTCCCTTCACTCTATTCAGCTGTAGATACATATCGTCAGGATCCAAAAGTTGCTCTTTTTGGGGAACAGATAGATACCATCACTGATGCGTTTGAAAACAACAACTGGTACTGGTACGGAATGGAAAACGGTCTAAGCCAGCTATCGGCACAGATTGAATCGACAACATTCTTTGGAGAGACTTTACAATCTGTGGCTCTGGGAATGGAAAACTCGGAAGATGCCATTGAATATATCGATCAGATGCTGCAGGAACAAATCTCTCTGCTAGACTAAATTAGACACCCATTATAGCCCAGGACAGTAATATCATGCCTGGGCTGGGTTATCTTAACAACGAGGAGCGAAACGGAAATGAGCAATATGAGTCTAACAGGAAAAAAGCGAGATTATGATACACAACGACAGCTATTAGGAATAATTTTTATAATACCGTCTGTAATCTTTCTCTTGGTTTTTGTAGTTTACCCAGTTTGCTATAACATCATCTTGAGTTTTACCGATGCACGACTCATGAAATCTGATTTTTCGTTTATTGCATTTGACAACTACAAAAAATTATTTCAAAATATTCGATTCCTGAAATATGTAAAGAATACCCTGATCTGGACAGTGTTTTCAGTGGTTGGGCAACTCGCGCTTGGATTGGCAATTGCTCTTCTTATTAATAAACGAGCAAATGTAACAGGATTGAGAAGTTTTCTCCTCGTTCCATATGTCGTCCCCGCTGTGGCTCTGGCGCTGGTAACTAAATGGGTAACAAACGGTGATTACGGAATTGTGAGTTGGTGGCTAAATTGGATTGGCCTGCTGGAATATCGTCAGTCACCACTCGCCGTTCCCGGAAGTGCTATGGCAGTGCTTATCATCGTGAACATTTGGAGGTCATACCCATTTCCGATGCTTATTTACTGGGCAACCTTAAAAGGGATTTCTCATGAAATATACGATGCTGCCAGTGTGGATGGTTGCTCCGCTTTCCAGATGTTCTGGCACATCACTCTCCCTCATCTTAAGAGCACCACAACAGTCTTGGCAATTTTGAGAATCGTTTGGACTGCCACTTATTTCGACCTTATATGGCTGATCACCGGAGGCGGCCCGGCAGGGTCTACAACGCATTTGCCAATCATGATCTACCAGACTTCTTTCGGTACATTTCAAACCGGATATGCTTCAAGTATTTCAGTCATATTGGGATTAAGCCTTTTTGTCTGCATCGTTTTCTATGTTAGAAAGACTATTTCAAATGATCGGTAAGGCAGGATGAACGTATGAGAAATAATATTATTAAACATATGGGAAAAAACCTCTGGTTCTATCTATTAGTACTCGTTACAGTATGCATAGTGGGATTTCCACTAATCTGGATGGTTTTGAGCTCACTAAAGCCATCAGTGGAATTGTTCAAGATGCCACCAAAGATCCTACCAAAGCAGCCAACACTTATTTGGTATCAAAACACATTCAAAGATTCGGTAGTAGTCCGCTACTTTCTCAACAGCTTCGTAGTTTCTTCATCGACGATGATTATTGACATGATCATAGCCACTTTAGGGGCCTATAGTCTTGCACGATTCACCTATCGAGGAAGAAGACTTATTATGATGGCAATACTCTCTTCATATTGTCTTCCTCCAATCATGCTGATGATTCCGTTATACAGGATACTGGCAGCGCTTGGATTAAACTCCAGTTATATGGGAGTTATCATCGGACACACCACCTTTACACTCCCTTTTTCAGTCTGGTTACTGATACCCTTTTTCCAGAAAATTCCCAAGGAGATGGAAGAGGCTGCAATCATGGATGGTGCACCATCATTCAAAATCTTTTCTACTATTATCCTGCCATTATGCATTCCAGGTATCCTGAGCACAGGTATCATGGTTTTTATCCTCTCATGGAATGAATATCTGCTCTCAAGTGTTCTGATAATTAGCGATACAATGAAAACGCTTACCGTCGGTCTAGCAAATTATATCAGTTCGACAGAGATTGATTGGGGAGCCATCATGGCATTGGGAACTTCAACCACAATACCAATTGTTCTGATGTTCTCAGCTATCCAGAAGCATTTTGTTGAAGGACTTACTGCAGGAGCAGTGAAAGGATAAAAAGATCGTTGATCAATTGTCCTTTCAAGTAAGGACAATTTGGTCGACAAGATTTTTCGATATATTCTTGGATAAAAATCTAGTAGAAAAACAATTTATCAAAGATTGCAAACTCAGACTCTTTAATCTTTTATTGAAAATCTTAAAAAAGAGCAATCAATAAGAATAATCAGAGATACAACATTTTTCCCCGGACATAAGAAAGGTTATTTTCTTTCGCCAATTGGTAAAAGAAATACATTACCATTTTCGTGAGAATAGACGGTTGAAGCTGTAGAACACCTTATACTTTTGAAAGTTATCCGAAGAGGAGATAAACTATTCGCACATTTTTCATATTACAGATTCGCAAAAAGATAATGAACTGTCATTTCATTTAATCCATCTTTTCTATATCAACATGTTGAAAGATTCTTGCCGAGTTCAATCAAGCAAAAAATCAAAATACAGATGAAACCGGTAAGGGTCAACATCGCAAATCAGTAAAATTCTTCTTCACTAAAGACGTTTCTCCCTGTATGATGACATGAGATAATTATTGGAAAGGAAGGTGCTTGGTATGAATCCGCTTGCAAAGGAATTGAATGAGATATTGGAAGGCTCTATCGCAGATGTGATGCTCAGTGATTATGGAAAGAGGATGTATTTCCCGAAAGGAATCATCAGTCAGTCTGCAGAAGCTAAAAAGAAGGCTACCCGCTACAATGCGACCATCGGAATCGCTACAGAGAAGAATGAGGCCCTCTATATCCCCTCTATCTACGACGGATTCTCAAACGGCCTGACCGCCAATGACATTTTCCCCTATGCTCCTACCGCCGGTGATGTGAATCTGAGAAAAGCATGGCTTGATGAGATGATTCTCAAAAATCCCAATCTCGAAGGAAAGAAGACGAGTCTACCGGTAGTCACAAGCGGACTGACTCATGCGATCAGCATCGCATTCTCCCTGTTTCTGGATGAAGGCGATGAGATCATCGTCCCCGATTTCTACTGGGGAAACTATAATCTCATCTTCACCGAACAGCGCAAGGCAAAGAATGTGACTTTCTCTCTGTTCGAAAACGGCAAGCTGAACATCGAAGGACTCTCAAGAACTATAGACGAATGCACAGGAGACAAAGTCTCTCTCATTCTCAACTTCCCCAACAATCCTACAGGATACACCCCCACAGTGGATGAAGCTGAAAAGATAGTATCCATGCTGGTATCGAAAGCAGAAGCGGGAAAGAAGCTTCTCGTATTCACAGACGATGCCTATTTCGGCCTCTTTTTCGAAGAGGATGTATGCAGAGAATCACTTTTCTCTCTGTTGAGCGATGCCCACGAAAACATCTTCACCGTCAAAGGTGATGCGGCTACGAAAGAAGAGATGGTCTGGGGATTCAGGGTAGGTTTTCTCACATACAACAGTAAAGGAATGACAGAGGCCCAATATGAAGCTCTGGTTCAAAAGACGATGGGAGCCATCAGAGGAAATGTGAGTTCCTGTTCAAAACCTGCTCAGACTCTTTTACTGCAGGGGATGAAAAGCCCGACATATCATCAGGAAAAGAAATCTGGAATCGCGAAGATCCAATCCCGTTATGAGGTGATCAAGAAAGTACTGGCGACCTACGAAGGAAACGATGATCTTTTACCGCTTCCTTTCAATTCGGGTTATTTCATGTCCTTCACATGCAAAGGAGATTCGGAAGTGCTGAGAACACATCTGCTGGACAACTACGGAGTCGGAACGATCTCGATCAAAGGTAAATACCTGAGACTGGCCTTCAGCAGCACCGATATAGAAAACATCGAAGAGCTTCTTTCGATAGTCTACAAGGCTGCCGGCGAAGTATTCTGATCGACTATGATGTCCCTGCCCGCCCTCAAACGGCAGCGGGGACATCGGCAGTATCCTGATACCTAATTATTATAATAAAACCATTTTTTCCACCTCTCACTTGTATTTGCATCTAGACAAGAATACAATGAGATAGTAGGTTGCCTACATTGGAGAGAATATGGTATGGCATGCGTCGCCTGAACTGATTGCGGCCTTCGTGGTCCTAGTGATTCTGCTTAGCTCAAAAAACATGTATGTTGAGCTTTCTGTTCGCGACAAACTGTTCTCTGTCCTCCTTCACTACACAATCGCCAGCTTCATAATAAATCTGGGTACCGTAGCCACAGTAGCTTATGCACAACAGATACCGCTGTGGGTGAACAATGTTGTCAATACACTGTTTTTTGCAGTCTACCCTTTCATGATGGATCTTCTTATCGGGTATATCATTCTGTATGTCTATGAGAAGGCTCCGCCCGGCCATATCGGACGGCAGAAGAGCCTGTTCATATTCATAGGTGTAACCTACGCACTGTACCTGATATTCGTAATACTGAACCTTCATAACGGCTGGCTGTTCTACTTTGATGATCAGTTCCGGTATATTCAGGGAATACTGAACGACCTTCCGGTCTATTTGGCTCTCGTTCATATCATCTGCGGAGTCTCGGTTCTCGTACTTGAACGCAGATATATCGATTCATTCTTTCTCTACGTCATCTCGTGGTTTCCGATCGTATCAGTCTTCGTGCTGATAGCCCAGATTCTCTTCCCTGAGATTATTTTATCGGGGACAGCCATGATGATTGGAATTCTGAGCGTATATCTGAATTTTCAGACCAGGAAAATCTCACTGGACAATCTCACCCAACTGCCGAACCGGGAATACTTTGTCTCATCTCTCTACTCCAGCCTGCGTAAGGGAAAAGAATTCTCGATGATTCTCATCAGTCTCGATGACTTCAAGGCAGTAAACGATACATTCGGACAGAAAAAAGGCGATGCCTGCATAAAAGCATTTTCGAGTGAGATCAAATCCTATTGCGAAGAGGGACAGCTTTTCCGTTACGGAGGAGACGACTTCATCCTTATCGTTTCCCAGAAGAATAAGATTTCATGTGTGAAAAAGATCAAAGAAAGACTGAGTTCTCCCTGGGAGGTAGAAGGTATTTCCACAAAACTCAGTGCAACGATTGTGAGCATCAACCTTCCCATCACGAACGCCCAGGAAAAAGATGCAGACCCGATCACACTCCTTGATCATTTCAAACGATATGCGAAAAGCACTCACAAAGGAACTTATGTCCCCTTCGATGATACTATCCTCAATATCATCAGAAGAAAACAGACGATCATCAACACTCTCTACGAATCACTGGAGAATCATACTCTCCGTGTCGTGTATCAGCCTATCGTCGATCTGCGGACAGGAGAGATATCTCTTTACGAATCTCTTCTTAGGATGAATGATGCAGAGCTTCAGGCGATCAGTCCCGCAGAATTCATTCCGATCGCTGAAGAAATCGGCATCATTGAAAAGCTCACTATGACAGTGTTAGAGGTTGTCTGCTCAGTCCAGAAGCAGCTCGATGAAAAGAATCTTCCGGTTCCGAAGATCACAGTCAATTTCTCGGTAAGCCATTTCTCAAACAAGAAACTGATGAGCAGAATGCTCGCATACATCATCGATCACCCCTCATCGAAAGGAAAGATCATCTTTGAGATCACCGAAAGCATTTTCATCACAACAAGCTTCGAAGAAGTCCTTACCAAGATGCAGCCATTCTTAGATCATGGTGTCGAATTCATCCTTGACGATTTCGGTACCGGCTATTCGAATCTCTCCCATATGGTGAATCTTCCGCTGAAACATATCAAAATGGACAAATCCCTTCTTTGGGATACGGTCAAAAAGGGAAATCAGAGATTCCTTCTGGAACTGCTTCAGAAGGTCGCCGAACAAATGGATATCGAACTGATAGTCGAAGGAGTGGAGACCCGAAAACAGCTTGGGTATCTCAAGGCTATCGGAAGTGCTCTCGGACAGGGATTCTTCTTCAGCGAACCGCTCGAAAAAGAAGACTTCTGCAAGGGAGTTGCTGAAAAAAAGAAATATCTACTTGACTAAAAGAGGGTCACTGAAGTAGCGTATTATCTGTTACGGGGGTGTAGCTCAGTTGGCTAGAGCGATAGGTTCGCAATCTATAGGTCAGGGGTTCGATTCCCCTTACCTCCAGAACATTGATGAGCATTAAGAGGGACCCTCTTAATGCTCATTACTTTTTCTACTCGATAGCCTGAATCTTGTCTACTAAACCTGCAGACCATTTTCCTGAGGCCTCTAACTTTTTCACAGCTTCTATTGCCTGCTCTCTAAGTATTTCTCTATCTGCGAAAGAACTGCTGTAGGTCGCACCCTGTGAGACCATCTCAGCGATGATAGATTCCTCTGAAAGTTTCGACTGCTCGGCGGACCATTCGTTGGTCGCATCCAGTGCATCCTGAATTCCTTCACGCTGAGCGTCTGTCAATCCCTGCCAGAAATCTTCATTCACATACCATGCATTAGCGGCATACATATCTTCAGTGCGGGTGATGAACGGGGCAGCAAGATGCCATTTATTCGCTATAACATCAGCAACAGGACCGTGAGCAGCTTCAACCAGCTTTGTTTTCAGAGCCAGGAAGATTTCGTTCCATGCAACAGTCGTAGGACTGGCACCATAGGCTTCATATGATTTTACAAACATCTCAAGACCGGGAGCTCTGACTTTCAACCCTTTGAAATCATCGATCGTATTCAGCGGTTTCACAGAAAAGAACATTCTGGAAGCCATCGGAACAGGTGCAATGATTCTCATTCCGCTGCTTTGAGCCACCTTATCAGCAAGATCATTGAAGATATCACTGTTGAAATAGGCTTTCATATGCTCAGCATCACGGTACATGAAACCGAAGCTGATGGGCTGAAAATCCTGATCATACGGAACAATCCATGCTATGTCGTTTCCGAACAGATGAACCGAACCTTCTACAACCTGATCCATGATCTGATTCGCTGTACCGAGCACAGCTCCCTGGACATGGTTTACTTTCAGATTAAGTTCCGGATGCTTCTCTATCTCTTCCTTAAAGTATTCACCTGCCAGATTTCTCAAAGATCCTATGGCATCTCCGGTTGCCAGAGTAATGGTCTTCTCCTGCTGCTCCTTTGCACCTTCTGCAAATACAAAACCGAAAGTGCACAGTACCAACAATAACAATACTAGTATCCTTTTCATATATACCTCCTTGAAAAGAAACAATATCAGTCCGGAATCAGGCTCCGAACAGCCGTGGTATAAACGTTGTGATCGAAGGAATAAACGTAATAATTCCCAAGAAGAGAAGATACGGGAAATAAAATGGAGCTACGGCTCTGAACATCTGAGACAGTGTCATCTTCGTCTGGTTCATCATCACGAACAACAGAGAACCGAACGGCGGGGTCAAGGTTCCCATAAGGAGGTTGATCAGCAGAACCATAGCAAAATGAATTGAATCTATCCCGTAGGTTGCGGCAATGGGGAACATGATGGGAGCTGCAATAAGAACAACGACAGTTGTTTCCATAAGCATTCCCGCAACAAGAAGAACTACATTCGACAGCAGAAGGAAAACAACCGGACTCGTTGTCAAATCAAGCATGAACTGTTGAAGCTGCATCCCGACATTCCCTACTCCCATAAGCCAGGTGAAGGGATTCGCCACCAGAAGGAGAATGCCCAGAATTCCTGTTGTCTTTGCCGCTTCCACGGCACAGATGAAAAACTTTTTCAGTGTGAGATCTTTATAGACAAACCCCAGTATGATTGCAAAAAGACAGGTCAGAGCGCCCAGTTCAGTGGGAGTTGCTACGCCGGTAACAAGCCCTACGATCAGAAAGACGGGGACTGCAAGTGCGGGAGTCGCTCTGAGAAAGTTCCTGAAGCGGATGCTCATCGGCTCTTTAGGGAGAACAGAGACCTTTACCTTTCCTGTTTTCACCATAAGATAGATTGTTATCATCAGAAACGAACCGAGCATCAACCCCGGAATGAATCCGGCAAGAAACAGCTTATCGAGAGCGATATTCGCCAGAACCGCTATGATCACCATCTGCCCGCTGGGAGGAATGATAGGACCTATCGTTGCCGAGGCAGCAGTTATCGCGGCGGAGAATGGAACAGGATATCCGTGCCTCTGCATCTCCTCCATCTCAATCTTGCCTAATCCGGCAGCATCAGCCATCGCAACTCCGGACATTCCTGCGAATACGATACTCGAAAGAACGTTGACATGCCCCAGCCCTCCCGGAATATGTCCTACCGCACTGTTTGCAAAGGTGAATATCCTTTTCGCGATACCGGAACCTCCCAAAAGATTACCGGCAAATACGAACAAAGGAAGTGCAAGCAGAGGAAAAGAGTCCAGACCGGGACCTAACCGCCCCGCGACCACAGTTATAGGAAATGTGTTTCCCAGAATCAGGTAGACAATTGTGCCTGCGATGAAGGAGAAGGCTACCGGAACTTCGAGGAACACAGCGATGAAAATAAACACGATCATCCAGGAAAAACTCATACAGCATCCTCCTCAACATCCTTAATTCTAAGAAAAGGTATGTTCAGTTGAAGAATATAATCATCAGGAAGTTTCTTCCCTGCAATATGTATGATCTCGTAATAGAGGTAATAGAGCTGGGTTATGAGCATTAAAATTACCGCACAGAACAAAGGGGTCGAATAGTAATGACCTTTTGCGATATTGATCGGCATAGAAGATGTAAACGTTTTGTTCTGAATTCTTATCGATTCAGGCAAATAAAGAGCAAGATAGATAAGTACACCGAAAATCACAAACGATATAAGCAGCTGAAGGGCTGCCTTTCCTTTTCCTGATATGAACTGGCTGAAGGTTGTGATCGTAACATGTGTTTTCGTCATCAGCGCAGCGCTGGAACCGAGCATGGTGATCCAGATAAATACCATGATGACGAATTCCTGTACCCAGATGATGGAATTGTTGAAAATATAGCGCATAATGACCTCGAGGACCATTATTCCGACCATGAGAATGATCAACAATCCCCCGATCACGACTTCTGCCGCCATAATCTTTTCCAGAACTTTCTTTACAGACCTCATTATTACTTCCTTCTCTTATCTCATACTGTCGGAATCACGACACACTCGACACCAAAGGCTTGTGCAACACGCTGGATCTCTTGTGCATGATGACCAACGCCGAGTGCGAAATGATGGGTCGGCCCTTCGGCCATCCATCTTCGCAGAAATTCTTTCAGATCAGGTTTGAACAATCCATGTGTATTGGTATTTCCTGTAGGAGGAATGGCTCCTTCCATCGAAATCCCCTCTGCAACGACAAATTTCAACTCACCTGTGAGCCCGATCGTGACTGAAAGCATAGTGATGGGACCTTCTTTTATTTTGAATTCGACGCCTGCCCCGCTTCCCGGCTTCCCATGGTATTTGCTTAGCGAACGCAAGACAGGTTTCTGCTGCGCTATGTTGATATGGTGCGGACCATCATGTCCGACCAGAATCGAATGCCGGTTAAAATCCATCGGATGGAATTCAGCGAACGAACCGCCGATCTCCAGGCGGTCCATGATGAGCATTCCGATGCATGTTTTAAGATCGAACTCTCCGCACATAGGAAATCCGGCGGAAGTGAGTAAAGAGTTTCCGACGATAAAATTGGTCACGACCTTTCTCATTTCGGATTCTTCTTCTCCCTCATAGTAATATGCAAGCCCTGTAAGCTGTCTCTCACCGATCATCTTTTCCAAAGCTACAGCGACTCTGGAAGCGAGCTGAAGATCTTCTTCGCGCAGTGTTGCTGTTATCGAATCAGATTCAGGAGCCGGAGCATCAAAGAACGACAGAATCCGTTCTCTCATCTCCACCATCTCATCATCGGAGGCTTTCCTGTACTCCTTCATCACGTCGTCCGGTTCAAGCGGTATCACATGGCATCCGAAGGTTCTCGTCATGATTGAAGGATCCACATGCATATCGTACATCGTTTCAAGAACATGCCCCATCAGTCCGATCTTCGCGTGCTTAAGATCATGCAGAACATGGGCAATCCTGCACCATGAAGCTAATTCAGATTCTGCCTCATCATCTCCGTCAAGAGTCCCGAGAATCACAGGAGGAGGGGTTTTTCCCATTCGGACAGCCACAGAACAGAATTCGGGTACACTGCAGATATCATCATTACACAACTGAATGAATGTGGTTCCCTTTGAATAGTCCATTGCAGTCAACGGCTGAAGTGCAACTAGAACAATAGGTATATCAAGGGATCTGACCAGAGGGGCGAAAGTTTCAGAAGTTGCATAGGTCACCATATCGATAAAAAGAAGATCAAGCGAATCTCCTTTCATCTTATCCAACACATCGTAGGCCTTGAGAGAATTATCGACAAGCCCGTAATTGAGGACCTTCACACTGTTAGATCCGATCTTCTTCTCAAGCGTCTTCAGTTTACTGTGCATAACTTCCAACAGTCCGTCAAACTGACCCCAGTATGTACTGTGCCCGACTCCGATAAGACCGACATTTGCTGTCAATTCTATTCTGCGTGCAATTTTCATCAAAACTCCTCCAGAAAATACGGGCAACCCCCGTATCTACAGTATCGACTCCAGAAAATCATCTGTCAAACAATATATATACAACAAATTTGCAAGCTATTTGTTTATTTGAGTTTTTATTTATATATTATATAAATATTTACATATTTTACTTACCATATTATTTATCTTTTATTTATGTTTTACACTAATAAACAACTGTGATAATATGTGTCTTATGAATCCATTAACCCAACGGGAAACCGACCTGTTGAAAATTATAACCAAGCACTCTCCAATAACAGTAAGAGAGCTGACTTCTCAATTTGCTCTGAGCCGGGAGACAATCAGAAAAGAACTGATTACGTTAGAAAATCTCCAACTGATAGAAAGACAAAACGGAAAGGTGTCCTATATTGCAACAGCTGAAAACGGGAAACTGATACAGTCGTACGGGATCCTTTCAAAACCGCAGAGGAGAGAGAGAATACTCAAGTTGCTCGAACACGAGAAAGAGGTAAGGATATCGACTCTCTCTCAAAAACTGCGGGTCTCCATGATAACAATCAGAAATGATATCTCTGCGCTCGAAATGGAGGGACTTGTTATACGGAAACACGGTGCGGTCAGACTGTTTGAATCATCGTTCGACACCTACCCGAAAGACAAAAAATCCCCGTTCACCTCCAAGATAAAGATCCTCGGTCAGCATACTATTTTACACATCAATCCCGGCGAGACAATCTTTCTCGATGGAGGAGAAGTCGCACAGTATGTGGCAAAGAACCTTCCTCCGTTTTCAAACATTCCGATTGTTACCAACAGTCTCAAGATCCTTGAGCTTTTAAAAGAAAGAAACTATGCCTATCCTGTGCATATCTGCGGCACACATGCTGATCTCAGTTCCGGTCTGTTCAGAATCGGCCGGGATCAGACTATTTTACCTTTCGGGAAGATCCAGAAAGCCTTCATCTGCTGTTTCTCATATTCGAACAACCGCTTCTATCTTCATGAACAAGAAGATTCCGGCACGATAGAACTTCTTTGCTCCGTTTCTGAAAAAATATATATCATACTCGAATCCAGATTTATGGACGTACATGGAAACAGACCTCTCGAAATCAGAAAATTCAGGGACAAGATTCAGGAAGTTCTGATAGACGACGGAGTCGGGACCTTCCGCGCCAGCATTCAATTCTCTCCGCAGATCCCTCTGGTTTTGTGCGGAAACAATTACACCTATAAGAATGTAAAGAAACAGCAATACAGGATCGGATTTCTGGTGAACAAAGACAGAAACTATTTTGTTCAGGCAGTACATAACAGCCTTCTGGAGTCTGCTGCTACATCGAATTCCGTCTCTCTGATCATAAGGGAATGTGAAGGAGATTATAATTCCACCATCACAAACCTGAACATCCTTCTCGAAGAAGGTGTGGACCTGATCATCGATTACAGCCTCTGCATGGAATCTCTGATGTATGTGGGAGACCGGTGTCTTTCCAGAAAAGTAAAACTGATCTCGGTAGACTATCTGGCTCCCGGAGCGATCTACTTTGGAGCAGACAATGCTCTCGCCGGGAAAATCGCCGGAAACAAAGCGGTCTCATTCATAGAAAACAACTGGAACAGCAGAGTCGACCATCTTGTTGTATTGGGAAAATACGGTCACGAGCCGATCACAAGACTGCGTATTTCGAGCGCTCTGGAACACATTGAACATCGACTTAACGTAAAAAAGAATGCGATTCACAGCATCGATTGGGGGAAAAGTGATGTCAATCCGACTCAGCAGCTGATTCACCTGATGAAATCTATTCCGAAAGATGACAAAATGCTTATTATGGCATTCAATCTTCGCCAGCTGCTTGCCTCGTACAAACTGATTCTCGAACACCGTGATATCAAAAACACTATCATCGTCGGTCAGAATTATACAAAACAGATCGAAGAGCTACTTAAACAGGGCGAATCCCCTCTTCTCGGATGTGTTCACTACAACCCGGAGAACTACGGATCACAGATCCTGGATCTGGCGCTGAGGATGCTGCAGAACATTGAAGTCGATGCCAGAAACTATACGGAACTCACATGGATAGACAAAAGCAAAACAAGAGAGAATAATCCTGAGATTCTCGACTAGAACAGACAATTATGCAACAATAGTGTTCAAAAGGAGTCGATATTGAGATTCTTGCATACATCAGACTGGCATTTGGGAAGATCTCTTTACGGGCAGAAACGGTATGAACAGTTCGAAGCCTTCCTCGACTGGCTTCTTAAAGTCATCGAAGAGGAGAATGTCGATACGCTCTTAATCTGCGGGGACATCTTCGATACCACACTACCCAGCAACCGTTCACAGCGACTCTATTATAATTTTCTTTCAAAGAACACTGCATCTCATACCATCATCATCGGAGGGAACCATGACTCACCAACCTTCCTCGAAGCTTCGAAAGAACTGCTTCAGGCAATGAATATCACGGTGATAGGGTCTGCACGCAATGATCCTGAACAAGAGGTCATCACCTTATACAACGAAAAAGGAAAGGCTGAGGCGATAATTGCTGCCGTTCCCTACCTGCGCGACAAGGATATCCGCCTGGTCGAAAGCGGAGAGTCTGCCGATGAAAAGAACAGGAAGATCACTTCAGGCATCCGGGAGCATTACGAACAGGTCTGCACGATAGCATTGAATACACGGGAGGAACTCATGAAAAACAGCTGTTCCTATATCCCGATCATAGCTACCGGGCATCTGTTCACAGCAGGAGGCAAAACAACCGAAGATGATGGCGTCAGAGACCTGTATGTCGGCTCTCTTGCACATATAAACGAACAATCATTCCCCGACTGTATCGATTACCTTGCTCTCGGACACCTTCATATCAGCCAGATGGTAGGCGGGAAGGAACACTTTCGCTACAGCGGATCACCGATTCCGATGGGATTCGGTGAAGCCGACCAGACCAAGAAGATCAACATCGTCTCTTTCGAAGACTCTGCAATGAACATCGAACAGCTGTCCATCCCCTCTTTCAGAAAATTGCTCAAGATAGACGGATCTCTCGATGAGATAACACAGAAGATCGCAGAAGCTGCAATCGACAGCCCCGAAGCATGGATTGAAATCGAGTATACAAAAGGTGAGATGATACCGGACCTGAGAGAGAAAATCGAAGAGATTATGAAAAACACATCTCTTTCCCTGTTGAGGATCAAGAACAGAGTGACAATGAACAGATATCTTCAACAGTCGCAGAAAGCGGAGACTCTTGATGAACTCGATGTGAATGAAGTATTCGAACGCCTTCTTCATACCACAGGATTTGATGAAGAGGAAAAGAAAGAACTGCGAGACTCTTTCAAGGAAATCATCATCTCCATGCAGGAGGATGACACCAATGCCATGTAGGAGAGGCCTGTCGTGAAGATACTTTCGCTCAGATGGAACAACCTCAATTCTCTGTACGGACAGTGGTCTATAGATTTCACTCATCCGGATTATGAAGCGAACGGAATCTTCGCTCTAGTCGGTCCGACAGGAGCCGGAAAATCGACGATCCTCGATGCGATCTGCCTCGCTCTGTACGGTCAGACCCCCCGTCTGGGAAGGATCACAAAAAGCGAGAACGAGATCATGTCACGTGCGACAGGGGAATGCTCGGCAGAGGTCGTCTTCGAATCCTCTCAGGGGACGTTCATCTGCACATGGGAACAGCACAGAGCCCGAAGAAAGCCTTCAGGAAACCTTCTTGATCCCCGCCATGAAATAAGTGATGCGGTAACTAAAAAACCGATCGAAACCAAAAGAAGTCAGGTTCCCTCTGTAGTGGAAGAGAAGACGGGTATGGATTTTGACCGGTTCGAACGGTCGATGCTGCTTGCACAGGGAAATTTCGACACCTTCCTGAAAGCAAAAATTGACGACAAGTCGAAAATTCTCGAGCAGATCACGGGAACCGAGATTTATTCTACAATTTCACAGAAAGTGTTCGAACGGCTGAAGGATGAAAAGCTCTCCCTCGCTACTCTCAAAGAAAGTACCGCAGGTTTCTCTCTTCTCACAGAAGAACAGATTCAACAGCATAATGCTGATCTGACAGATCTCGGTCATCAGGAAAATCAACTGTCAGGAAAACAGGAGTCTATCAACGGGGCACTGCTGTGGCTCGATTCTATCAGAGCGATAGAAGAAGAACTCGAAAAGATCTCAGAGGATGAAGTAATTCTTTCTCAGAGAGCCGATCAATTCAAAGAAAAACAGATACTCCTGGAGAATGCACTTCTCGCCTCGAAGATAGAGACACCATACTCTCTGCTGACAGCAAAACGGAAAGATCAGGATTCTGAACGTACTAAATTGGAAAACAAAGAAAAAGAACTCGATTCTGTCACAGTCGAACTCCAGTCGGTCGCAGATAGTCTGCAAGAACAGGAAAAGAGACGAAAGAAGGCAGAATCCGACCTCAGTGAATGCAGAAAGGTTCTCAAAGAGGTCCGTTCTCTTGATCAGTCGTTGAACACACTGAAAACACAGAGCGAGGATCATGAAGCATCCATCAAAACAGTGAATGGCCGAATCGAAAAGAGAACACAGAAAATCACTCAATTAAAAACCGAAATTGATCAACTGGTCAAGCGCATTGAAACCGATGAGAACTATCTGAAAGACCATCAGAGTGACCGTGAGCTGATAAATGCTATCAGCGGGATAAAGGAAAAGTTTACTGCATTGAAAAACGGAGAGAAAGACCTGCTCGAAAAGGAAGAGACTCTCAATGAACAGTACAGAGAGGAATTCAGATGTCATCTTCTTCTGTCAAAAACTGAGCAGAATATCTATGATCTGCACCTATCACTCGATGATCTTAAAGATCAGAGGAAAAAAACCTGCGAACAGCGTTCTGATCTCCTTGGCGGGAAAGAACTGAAAGAATTGAAAATGGAAAAAGAACATCTTCTGAAAGAACAGCGTCTTCTTGATAAGATCGTTCAGCTCGAATCAGAAAGAGAAAAACTCCTGAAGGGAGAACCGTGTCCTCTGTGCGGCTCCACAGTGCATCCGTTTACAGATGATTCTGAGGTATACAAAGATTCAAACCAGGAGGAGATAGACACGATCTCATCTCTCATTGATAAATACTCGGAGTTTGAAGACATAATCAGAAACATCGATGAAAAGATCAACTTAAAGCAGTTGGAGCTGAATCATGAAAATGAGAACAGAGAACGGGAGAACAGCAACCTTCTGAAGGCTCAAGATAGCTGCAGACAGTCACTTTCATCCTGTCATGAGAGGCAGAAAAATATCGCAGAAGCCCGTTCGACTTTGCTCGAAGAACTCTCTTTTTATCAGATAGTGGATATAGATTCAGACAGAAATATGATTCTGCCGTCTCTCGAAAAGAGACAAAAAAGATATGCCGAGGCAGAGGAAACCGTATCGAATGGCACTGATACCATCCGGGATATGAAACATCAGATAACATCAGCCGAAGATGGTGTAAGGCAGGATAGATCCGATCTCGAGGGGCTTCTTACCATAAAGAGTTCATTAGAGGAGCAATTCTCATCGAATGAGAATAGAAGGAAGGAGTTGTTTGAGGATAAAGATCCCGACATAGAAGAGGAAAATCTTGAAAAGAAACTGGAAGAAGAACAGGAAAAGGAGGATAATCTCCGCCGTTCTTTCCACGCCCGAAGCGAACAGAAAACATCTTTGGAGACTCTCATAGGATCACTGAAGTCCTCTGTCAGTACAAGAGAGAAGGAACTGATTGAAGATGAAAGAGATTTCCTCCTCGCTATGAAAGCACAAGGGTTCGACAGCGAATCCCGATTTTCCGAATCCCGTCTAGATGCAAATAAGGTCGAACAGTTGAGCAATGAAAAAAAAGAACTCGAAACTCGTGAACAGGAACTCAAGTTGAGCAGGACTAATGCACAGAAGAGACTGAAAACACAGCAGGAAAAGAAGCTGACCTGTGAATCGAAAGAGGCATTGACCGCACAGTCAGATAATCTCAAAGAACAACTGAAAACGGTCAGAGATAAGAAAACTCAGATAGAGTTCGCTCTGATGGAAAACTCGAAGACACTGGCACGGATAGAAAAAAAGCAGCAGGAGATACAGAGGCAGCAGAAGGAAGTGACAAGATGGGAAAAGCTTTATTCACTGATCGGAGCGGCCGACGGCAAAAGATTCAGAAACTATGCTCAGGGACTGACCTTCGAAGTGATGATCTCCCATGCGAACGAACAGCTCAGGAACATGAACGACCGCTATATCCTCATCCGCGATACCGAACAACCACTCGAACTGAATGTCATAGATAATTATCAGGCGGGGGAAATACGATCTACGAAAAACCTTTCAGGAGGTGAAAGCTTCATCATATCGCTATCGTTAGCTCTCGGACTTTCCCAGATGGCAAGCAG
>JAQQAI010000062.1 GCA_028532915.1 Sphaerochaetaceae bacterium | reverse complement strand
CTTCTACATATTGTGCATACCACTTACAGAGTGTCTTGAAACAGGGATATCCCAATTCTCGCATCACATCAGTGGCATCTTTGTCATATTGAATATACAGCTTAACTGCCCTCAATTTCTCTTCTCTTGAATACACTCGTTTCTCCTCTACAAGTGTCCAACTTTTTGTCCGCACCCCCCAAATTGGATTTCCCGTGATTTTTCCTGGGTTCTGTATTGACTAAACACAGCTGATGGGCAATCCGTCCGTGGACGGCCGCAGATTTCCAGAAGAATGAGAATGTGATTGAGAGATTTTTTAGGAGAAAGAAGAGACGATAATAGATGGTGATACTAAAGATGGGAGAGTGGGGTAGTTTGTTTTGGAGAGATCTCGAAAAAGGTCTATCTTATACCTATCTTTAGTACTTTCTCGTTGGCTGGAGGACACAATGAACACAGATTATGAAATAGTATCGATAAAAGATGATACTGGCCTGGAAGTGATTGTTCAGGTTTCGAGTGGTGTTCCCGCAAGGATTCCTAATAATAATGAGTTACTCTTTCCACATAACACCATAGGAGTGATTGACCGTGGTGAGAATTTTCTAGGCTCTCTGAAAGAATATGTTGATGCTGGGTCAGATTCTTCCCTAAATCCTACAAGTTTTACACTGTGGTTCACATGGAAAGAATCGCAGGAAGAGGAGATATATCGTTCTTCTCTTGTTGCGTTCATACTTGTTGAAGAGAATGGTGCATTATTGAATGCACTTACTTCGATAGAATCAAAGGACGAATATCTACCAGAATGCAAGAGAATAGAGATCGCATTTCTGCGTGTCTTATCTTACGTATTTGGACTCGATTATATTGATATAGTTAATGGTTGCTATGATACATCAACTGATGCCATTACATTTGAGCAAGACTTCCAGGAATGGGTGGATGCGGGGTTGGAGAATAAGACTCCACCTTACTGGCTAAAGAACATATAATGAATTCTGAGAAGCTGGGAAAATGTGTAGAGAGCTATTCGGTTATCATTGTCATTATAAAATCAAGTTGAATTGATTAAACTAAATGAGTTTTGGTACACTTTTTGGTACGCTTTGAAAGAAACCTGATTCGTGCAGCCTCATAAAATAGCAAAACTCCCTGCATTGCAAGGAGTTCTGTTTTGGGCCCAGAAGGACTTGAACCTTCGACCCACGGATTATGAGTCCGATGCTCTAACCAACTGAGCTATAGGCCCGACAAAGAACGATAATACGGATATTCAGGCTCTGTGTCAATAAGGTCTATCGAGGTGGAAGGGCCGCTTTGACCAGAGGATCTTTGAATCCGAGTTCGCTTATGATCTCGAGAGTATCATCCTTCTTCTCTTCCTGTATCCATCTGATGCTCAGGCGAAGCAACCGGTCCTCGATGATCTCTACTGTCGGGTAGAAATCAAGCTGCCACAGTTTCATATAATGATCATAGACTCTTTCTGCGTCTTTGAAGCTTCCGAGCTGGATGGTATACCAGTTCGTATCACCCGGTCTGAGATATTGCGTCTCCGGAATCTCGGGGATGTAGATCTCTCTCAGCTCCACCTGGACTATTCCTTTTTCATACATGTCAAGCTGTTTTGCACTGTAGGGTGTGAGATCGATGATCCTTCCTTTCACGAACGGGCCTCTATCATTTATTCTTACGATTGTCTTCTTATCATTTTCCAGATTATGAACTTCGACAAGTGATCCGAACGGAAGACTCTTATGCGCAGCGTTTGAAGAGTTCTCGTCATAGATCTCGCCGTTCGCCGTGAGCGCGTTATCAGTGTCGCTGATATACCATGACGCGATCCCCGTCTCTTTAGAAAACAGAGGAGAAGCGAAAGCGAGAATCAGTATGATGACCATGAGGTGCTGACGTTTCTTTTTCATACCTGTCCAGTATACTCCAAAGGACGACTTTTTCCAGTGCTGCTGTCAAGTTATTGCTTTAAACGTCTTGCTCGGCTATAATCCGCAATCATGAGTAAGCAAACTAAATCTTTACATTGGGCGGATATCTACGCCGATAAAATCATTCGGGAAAAGGGTGAGAAAGATGTATATACCTGTGCCTCGGGTATCACCCCTTCAGGTACGGTTCACATAGGGAATTTCAGAGAGATCATCTCTGTCGATCTGGTCGTGAAGGCCCTTCGCGAGAAAGGGAAGAACGTCCGGTTCATCTATTCATGGGACGACTATGATGTGTTCAGAAAGGTTCCGAAGAACATGCCGAAACCAGAACTGCTCGAAACCTATTTGAGAAAACCTATCACCTCGGTTCCCGATACCAACGAAAAATGGGATAATTACGCACAGGCGAACGAGAAGGCCGTGGAGGCTCTTCTTCCTGTGGTCGGAATCGTTCCCGAATATCTGTATCAGGCAAAGCGTTACCAGAAGGGAATGTACGCCGAAGGGCTCCGCAGAGCTCTGGAGAAGAAAGAAGAGATCAAGGCGATACTGAACAATTTCAGAAGCACTCCTCTTGCTGATGACTGGTTTCCGGTTTCCGTTTTCAGCAATTTTACAGGAAAGGACACCACGACCGTACTCGCATGGGACGGCAAGTGGGGACTGACATACCGAGATGACGAGACGATGCAGGAAGAGACTGTCGACCTGAGAGAGACAAGTGCTGTCAAACTTCCCTGGAGAATCGACTGGCCGATGAGATGGGCATTCGAAGGTGTCGATTTCGAGCCGGCAGGAAAGGACCACCACAGTGAGGGAGGTTCTTTCGATACTTCGAAGGACATCGTTCTTCTGTTCGACGGAACACCACCGGTTTCCTTCCAGTACGATTTTATCAGCATCAAAGGAAGAGGAGGAAAGATTTCTTCTTCCACAGGCGAGGTAGTATCACTTCCCGATGTACTGGAAGTCTACACCCCTGAAGTCACCCGGTACCTGTTCGCGGGGACTCGTCCCAATACCGAGTTCGCAATCTCCTTCGACCTCGATGTTCTGAAGATCTACGAAGATTACGACAGCTGCGAAAGAATCTACTTCGGACTGCAGGCTGCAAATGAGAAAAGAAAGGCCAAGGAAACAAGAATCTATGAACTGTCGCAGGTCGGAGAGATTCCAAAAGAACCTTCTTATCAGATTCCTTTCAGACATCTGTGCAACCTTCTCCAGGTTCACAGCGGTGATGCCGATGCTGTAATCGCTTCACTTCCGGATGTTCTTCCTTCACAGGTCGAGCGTCTCAGACAGCGGTGTACATGTGCCTACAGATGGATCACCACCTACTCTCCTGAAGATTTCAGATGGGTGCTCAGAACACAGGAGGACCCTCTTGCCGATCTCAGTGAGGTTCAAAAAGATGCGATTGTCGCTCTTGCCGATTCGGTGGCACATCTGGAAGATTTCACGGAGAAGGAATTCAGCGAGGAGATCTATGCGATCGCCAAGCGCTTTGAGATAAACCCTCCCGAGTTCTTCAGTATCTGCTATCAGGTGCTGATCGCAAAGGAGAGAGGTCCGAAGCTTGCCGGATTCATCAAAACCTGCGGGAAAGAGAAAATCCTTCCCATATTGGAACGCTATAAATAGATTACAGAAGGCGGTTGAGAATCGTATCTCTCTTTCGCCACTTGCTGACGGCTTTGACTCTCAGATCGAGTTGGAGCTTCATATTCGGAAAGATCTGCCTGATTTCCTTGAAGGATTCCTGGCGGATCTTTTTTATTCCCTCTCCGCCTTTTCCCACGAGAATCCCTTTCTGACTTTCTTTCTCGACGTTTATTGATGCTCTGATCCAGATGCTGTTCTTTTCTTTATCGTGTTCTATATCGACGATATCGACGAAAATAGCATGAGGAATCTCGTCACTTACCCTGTGGATGGCTTTCTCTCGGATGATCTCTGCAAGCCTGAATTCCAGAGGCTGATCGGTGAAGGCCTCGCTGTCGTAGAGCATGGGGCCTTCGGGGGCAAGTTTGAACAGTTCGATCAGAAGTTCATCTACTCCGGTATCCTTGAAGGCCGAGATCAGACATACCGGACTGTCCGGGAACTGTGAGCGGATGAAAGAGACACTTTCTTCGATCTCTCTTTCTTTTGCGATGTCCTCTTTGTTCACAGCCACCACGAGAGGGGTCTTCGAACTCTTTATGATTTCAATGATCGCCTGTTCTTCGATCCCGTCTGAGCGTTTCGAATCGATCACATACAGGATGATATCGGTGTCATTGAGAGCGTTTCGTGTCGTTTCCTGAAGTTTCAGATTCATCTTCTGGTCATTGAGATGATACCCCGGCGTGTCGGTGAGGATCAGCTGACCTCTGGAATCGGTAAATATCCCTCTGATCGCGTTCCTGGTCGTCTGGGGAGATCTTGCTGTGATGGAGACCTTCCTCTCACAGATCGTATTCACTAAGGTCGACTTTCCCGATGAAGGTCTGCCGATTATTGATACCGTTGCACTTTTCATACCGAAGATAATAGACGGCAATGATAAAAGAGTAAACACTTGCATTCTCAGCCTGCAGACTCTTTTCATTTCATCATTTCATTTGTTATACTTGAATAATCTTACTATGGACAAAGAGAGAAGCATAATGGCAGAAAACGAAAATAAAGAGACGAAAGAAGAACTTCCCGTAGATAAATTCCTGCAGACCAGATCGGTCATGCTGACCGGCGAGATCAACAAGGAATCTGCAGAGAAGGTGATCAAACAGCTTCTGATACTGGAAAATGAGAGCGATGAACCGATAAAAATGTTCATCAACAGTCCGGGAGGAGATGTCGAAGCCGGGTTGGCTATCTTCGATATGGTCCGCTTCATCAAAAATGATGTCTATATGATCGGAATGGGGCTTATTGCCAGCGCTGCTACTCTCGTTCTGCTCGCTGTCGACAGTGAACACCGTCTCGGCCTTCCCAATTCCACCTATCTTATCCATCAGCCGATGAGCAAGATGGAAGGAGTCGCCACCGACGTGGAAATCTATGCGAAACAGCTGGAGAAGACCCGGGATATCCTCAATGCGATCATCAGTGAACAGACAGGGCAGCCTCTTGATGTGGTCGCACGCGATACCGACAGAGATTTCTGGCTTGATGCGAAAGGGGCTCTTTCTTATCATCTCATAAGTAAAATCATTGAAAAGCGAAGTGATCTATCATAGATAAGGTTTAAGGAAATATACATGAACCCTAACGTCGAGGTTCCCTATGGTTCTAACTAAATATCTTTCTGACTCTGAAAAGAAAGAGGGACAGAAGAACCTTTATCACTCCGAGGTCTTCAACGGCCTCGGATTCAGTATGCTGGGCGATACGATCGTCTATATCCTCGCAGTCCAGTTCAATGCCGGCAACCTCGCTCTCGGGTATATAGCTTCTGCTATGTATATCGTCGGGATCGTTCTGCCGGTGATGGCGAGTCTGTTCCGTCATAAAAACGTAGTGAAGGTCCAGACTGTGACATGGGTTCTCAGAGGCGTCGTCTCGATCGGCTATCTTCCTCTGCTCTGGCTTGAGGGAAACAGGGCAGTCACGCTGCTTCTGGTAGTCTATACATTATTCTGTCTCATGAGGCTCGTCGGTGCGGTTCTTTATGACTATACCTTCAAAACCATTACCAGCAACAAGACCAGAGGAAAAGTCATAGGGAATGCGAATGTAGCCTTTCAGTCCTCAACGATCATCGCCAAATTCCTCAATTTCATCATCACCTCGATCAGGACACTCTCTGGAGTCATCGGCCTGGTGAGTCTTCAGATGTTCGGAGTGATCATGAATACCATTGCGGCTCTATTTCTTTCTAAGATTCCCTGCCGTGCGACGATAGAGTACAAAAAGGGGCGGAACCTCTTTGTCATCTTCAAGGAGGCGATGAGGGACAAGGATGCGAGAATACGGCTTCTGGTCTTCTGGTCCTACATGAGTGTCACAGTCGTGATGGGAATGAGTATCGCCTTTCTGTCGAAAGAGGTGGCTCTCCCTTCCAATGTCATCTTTCTTTATACCATCGCAGTATCGTTTTCGGTCGTACTTGCAGGTAATTTCTGTAAATTCTTCAGTGACCGTCTGGGATCGAGACCTCTGATCGTCGCGAACGGTATCGGACTGGTCCTGTCTCTTGTTCTCTGGGTGCTTATCCCTCCGACTCATGAGGTCTATCTGTTTTTCGTTCTCGGGTTCCTTACGAACTTCTTCCTTGCTGTCGTAAGCATACTCATCCGCCGTCTTCTCGCATCGGTTATTCCAGATGACGAAGCAGTCGGATTCAATTCCATGACAAATTTCGTCGTCGCGATATTCGCGCTGTTCAGCGGTCTTTTGGGAGGATATCTTGCATCGTTGGGTGCGGCGGTTCCCTACAGGCTTTCCTTGTTATCTGTAGATCTCGGCAACACCTATTACCTGACATTCTCTCTCGCACTGGTCTTTTCCGTGTCCGCACTGATTTTCACGATAGCGATGAAGGAGAAAGGAAGTCTCTCAACAAAAGATGCGACTCAGCTGATGTTCTCTTTTCACGGGATACGGGCCTTCATCAATATCGACAAGCTTGAAAAAGTTACCGATCCCATCAAAAGAAAATCACTGCTGCTGAGTCTCGGAAAGAATCTCACCGGAGTTGCCACCAGCGAGATACGATCCAATCTTGCAAATCCGTTTTACAACGACAAGGCCGAAGTCATACGGGGGCTGTTCGACCGTCCCCGGGTCGCTTTGGTGAATGAGCTTGTTCAGGATGCATTCTGTTTCGATTCCTACACACAGCTCGAATCGATCTTCGCTCTCGGTGCGCTTGTCCATAACGAGAAAGCGGAACATGCACTCGTCTATCTTCTCGAGAAGGGGGATGTTCTGGTGAGGTCGACTGCGGCGAAGTCTCTGGCGAGAGTCACGAAGAACTCACGGTATCTGGACCGCGTTACGGCCTTATCGGACGGAGCTGAAACGATCCTTGAAGAGCTGAATTTTCTGATAGCAAAGAATATCATGGATAGTGACGGAGCTTTCTTCGAAGACCTGTTTCTGGCGGCCAGACAGGGCAGAAGTGCCGCATTCAGGCAGACACGCTACACGCTTCTTGCATACTTTCTCAAGGTCGAACCTCCTTTGGGAGACATCTATGAACAGAAGAATCTGCTTCATGAGGATTTTCTGATCGAATTTCTCGAAGAATCGAGAGATGTGGCAGAAATTGATCAGCAGCGTGGTGCAATCCTCAGTGCGTTCGAACACAGAGAGTGGTCCAGAATCTGGGCAATCTGTTTTGCCATGACACGTTCTCTGATAATCGATTCTCCACGATTTCATCATGTCAATGCCGCAATTCAGGAAGCCCAGACCATGCCCCGTGCCCAGACCGACGGAGATGATGCTCTGGCGGCTCTCTATTTTTCCTATCAGGTGAAGAAAAAGAGTCACTGAAGACGAAGCACAGCGATTGCATACGGCGTAACAACGGTATGACCCTCTTTTGTACCAGATCGGTTTTGATCTCCATAATAGTATTCACCGTGATGTTCACAGGCTGTTCCTGCGATCTTTTCTACGACGGCGGGAGAGCGAGCGGGGTGTGTATCATGAGCTATAACGTACAGCTTCTTTTCGACAGCGTCGATCATGGCGACGAATACTCTCCGTTCACCCTTGAAGAAGGATACTCTCATTCACTGTATCACAGACGGCTTGAATCACTCGCCCGGGCTCTGACCCAGAATCACCATACCGATCCCGATATCATCGTACTGCAGGAGGTTGAGAACGACACTGTGGTGAGGGATCTGTTATCTTCGTATCTGCAAAAGAGGGGATATTCATATTATGTCGTAAGCGACGATCCTCTCTCTCCTATAGAGGTGGCAGTGATCTCCCGCTTCGAGATAGTCGATGCACATATTCACGGCGTTCATCAGCAGCGCCCGATCCTTGAGACTGTGATAAATGTCGAAGGAGAAACAATCCGGCTGTTTGCCCTTCACCTGCGGTCGCAGCGGGACGGTTTCGAAGAGAGCGAGCCCGAAAGACTGCAGAGTATAAGGGCGCTGAGAGCGATCATAGAGCGCTACGATTCTGCCGGGATACCGCTGCCGTGCATCATCGCCGGTGATTTCAATGAGAGTGTCACCGATTACGAGAAACACGGCGGATCGATACAGACTGCACTGATACCGCACGCAGCTGCAATATCGGAAAGCGACGAACTATCTTCCGGGTCTCTTGTGATCACCGGTGGGATCGTCAACGATGGAACGTGGTATACGTTCTATCTCGATTCAGACCAGATGAACACATTGAGCGTACCCGGTTCATATTATTATCAGGGCGTCTGGGAAAGCTTTGACCACATCCTTCTGTCGAAAGAGTTCTTTGACGGTATCGGGCTGCAATTCGAGAAGGGCGGCATAAAGGATGCGCCTCTTCTGCTTGATGAGAAGGGCCTTCCTCTCAGATATGATCCCTACGGGCATGAGGGCTTTTCCGACCATCTCCCTGTCTATGTGCAGCTGAGTATCAATTGAACGGATTATTTCTTCGGAAACTGAAGTTCGTAGAATATCTGTTCAAGTTCCAGGGCGATGTTGACGTTATGGACGACCGGGGCTGTTCCGTCACTCAGGGTCGTAGCCTTCAGCGTGATCGGGGAGAAATTGAGAATTCCCCTGATACCGACACTTATCAGGCGCTGGAATACATCGCTGGTTGCTCCTTCCGGCACGGTGATCATAGCCACCTCGACGTTGTTGGATTTCACGACTTCCTCCAGGCGTCCGAGAGGATAGACCGGTACCGGATGTGTCGTCTCGTTATAGACAAGAGGATCTGAATCGAATCCTGCGACGATCCTGATCCCGTCAGGTTCGAATCCGTTGTAATGCATCAGTGCTTTGCCTATTCTTCCGCATCCTACGATGATGACATTCTGAGGTTCGTCCGTCTTTCCCAGAATTTTTCCTAAAGATGCGATCAGGTCCAAAATATCGTATCCGCCCCTCTTTTGACCGTAGATCTCCAGAAGGGAGAAGTCTTTGCGGACGATCGCTGCGGAGACTCCCGCCGCATCCGCGAGGTTGTGGGCGAACACCCGTTCCAGTCCCAGCGATCTGAGTCTGTTGAGAATCCTGTAGTATCTTGTAATCCTGATTATCATATCATTATTCATATAAATTCCTCGTTAATGTGAAAAATTATACATGAAAACTTAAAAACTGGCAATATTTAAAATATAAAGTGAAGTATATCACTGAAAAAAAACTTATATATTGAATTTGTGGTTGAAAATATGCGAATTTCCCTATAGTATATTCTTCGAACACAGTGCTCTGGAGGTTTTCATGTCAGCTAAGAAAAAAGAGAATATGTTCTCACGCGAACTAATTTCATTCATCGAAAAATGGCGTAACAAGCCGGGGAATCTGATTATGATATTGCATCAGGTTCAGGAAGAATTCGGATATGTCTCCCGTGAAGCGGCGGATCAGGTCGCTTATATGCTTGATATCCCATTGGCGAAAATCTATGGAGTGCTCTCATTTTACCACTTCTTCAAAACAACTAAACCGGGAGATCACAATATTCAGGTCTGTCTCGGAACAGCTTGTTACCTCAAAGGCGGGGATATGCTGGTAGAGGAACTCGGTTCTCTTCTGGGAATCGGTCTGAACGAAGTTACCGAAGACGGCAGATTCAGCCTCGAAGGTGTCCGATGCGTCGGATGTTGCGGCCTTGCTCCGGTATTGACTGTCGGTAAAGAGGTGTTCGGAAAAGTCACCAAAGATCAGTTGCCCGGAATTATTTCAAAATTCAGTTAACGGACCTGTTATCACATGCATGCGTCATTGTGTGATTTTCTCACCGATATCGTTCAGAACAGTATCGAAGCAGGATCGCACCTCATTTCGATTCAGATATATCAGGATGAGCATGCGATGACCTTCAAGGTCACAGATGACGGCAGAGGCATGAGTGAGGAACAGTTGCGTAAAGCTTTGGACCCGTTCTACAGCGACGGGGTCAAGCATGAACATAGAAAAGTGGGATTGGGATTACCTTTCCTGCAACAGATGATAGAGGAGACTGGTGGGGATTTCTCCATCAGTTCCAAAGTGGGAGAGGGTACTGAAGTGAACTGGAAGGTTCCTCTGGACCATATAGACTCTCCCCCATCAGGAGATATTCCTTCTGCTTTGAATTCGCTTATGGCGTATCCGGGAGATTTTGAACTGAGATTCTACCGGTGTGCAGAAAAAGGAGAAGCGAAAGAGGAGTACGAGGTGAACAAGAGTGACTTGCTCGAGGTCCTGCAGGATCTTTCGACGGCAGGAAATCTCGTCCTGATGAAAGAGTTTCTGCAGTCCCAGGAGACTGCTATAGAAGAATTTTTACAACGGGATTAGAACCCAAAACAGGAGGCTGGAATGGCAAAGATGACGTTACAGGAGTTACGCAAACTTCGTGACACGAAAAAATCGGAAATCCAGAAACGGGTAGTCGACGACAAAGACACTCAGATAATTGTCGGTATGGGGACCTGCGGTATCGCAGCCGGAGCGAAAGAAGTTCTTGATGCGTTCCTGAAAGAACTGGATGAACACAACCTGAACTCTGTCGTTGTGACTCAGACAGGCTGTATGGGACTTTGTTATGTCGAACCGACTGTAGAGGTTATTTCACCGGGAATGCCTTCTGTGATTTATGGAAAAGTTGATGTAGAGGTCGCAAAAACGATTGTAAAAGAACATATCATGGGAAACAAGCTTGTTACTGACCATGTGTTCGACAGACCTTCAGCCGATATTCTAAAAGACGGAGGCAAGTAATGTCATATAGAAACTATATTCTTGTATGTGGCGGAACAGCTTGTGAATCGAGTAAAGCAACAGAGATCTACGAAGCTTTAGTAAATGAGATCAAACATCAGAACTTGACAGAAGAGGTTCAGGTCATCAAAACCGGTTGTTTCGGGTTTTGTGAACAGGGTCCTATTGTAAAAATTCTTCCTGAAGATTCCTTCTATGTTCAGGTGACTCCTGCTGATGCAAAAGAACTTGTAGAGGAACATATCGTCAAGGGTCGTGAAGTTAAACGCCTTCTCTACAATAAAGACAAATCGAAGAAACATGCCAAGGTGGAAGATATTGAATTCTATCAGAAGCAGTTCAGAATCGTTTTGAGAAACTGCGGTTTCATCGATCCCGAGAACATCGATGAGTATATCGCCCGTGAAGGGTATGCAGCACTGGAGAAAGTCCTGTTCGAGATGACTCCCGATCAGGTAATCGATGAGCTTCGGACAGCAGGACTCAGAGGCCGCGGCGGTGCTGGTTTCCCTACATGGATGAAATGGAACTTTACCAAACAGGCAAATGGTGAATGCAAATATGTAGTCTGTAACGCTGACGAAGGTGACCCGGGTGCCTACATGGACCGCTCGACTCTGGAAGGAGATCCCCATTCCGTTCTGGAAGCGATGACAATCGCAGGAAGAACCGTCGGAGCAAATCAGGGCTTTATCTATATCAGAGCCGAGTATCCTCTCGCGATCCACAGACTGGAGATCGCCATGGCTCAGGCCAGAGAGTACGGACTGCTCGGGAAAAACATTCTCAACAGCGGATTTGATTTCGATATCGAGATTCGCCTCGGTGCCGGTGCGTTTGTCTGTGGTGAAGAGACCGCTCTGCTCGCTTCCATCGAAGGTAAAAGAGGAATGCCTGTTCCCCGCCCTCCGTTCCCTGCCGTCAAAGGACTCTGGGGAATGCCGACTGTCATCAACAATGTCGAGACCTGGGCGAACATTCCCGTGATCATGCTGAAAGGCGGAGACTGGTTCAGCCAGATCGGTACCGCAGACAGTCACGGAACGAAGGTCTTCGCACTTACCGGTAAGATCAGAAACTCGGGCCTTGTCGAAGTTCCGATGGGTACGACTCTGAGAGAGATCATCTATGATATCGGCGGCGGTATCGCCAACGACAGAAAGTTCAAAGCTGTTCAGACAGGTGGACCGAGCGGCGGTGTCATCACGGCAGACTACCTCGATACACCTATCGATTTCGCATCCCTCACCAAATTGGGATCCATGATGGGTTCCGGCGGAATGATCGTTATGGATGAAGATGACTGTATCGTCGATGTAGCGAAGTTCTACCTCAATTTCTCTGTAGAGGAATCCTGCGGAAAATGTTCTCCCTGCCGTATCGGCGGAAGGACTCTCGCAAACCTTCTCGAGAAGATCACCAAGGGGAACGGGGAGCTCAAGGATATCGAGCAGATGAAAGAGATCGGTTCTGCTATGAAGAAAGCCTCTCTCTGTGCTCTCGGGCAGACCGCTCCCAATCCTATCCTGTCGACACTCAATTACTTCGAAGATGAGTACATGGCTCATATCGTAGACAAGAAATGTCCTGCAGGCAAATGTAAGAGCCTGATAACATACAACATCCTGGAAGACAAGTGTATCGGATGTACCGCTTGTGCCAGAAAATGTCCTGTCGGTGCGATCTCGGGAGAAAGAAGATCAGTACATGTTATCGACCAGGCAGCATGTATCAAATGTGGTGCATGTTTCGACACCTGTAAATTTGGAGCAATCGAAGTCCGTTAAGGGCTTCGATAGTTGAGGAGGATAAGTGTGAATACCGTTCATATGAAAATAAATGGCAAGCCTGTAGAAATCGAAGCAGGAAGCAACATACTAGCTGCCGCGAAAAAGGCAAATGTTAACATTCCAACCTTATGTTACCATCCAGATTTACCGGCATGGGCAGCATGCGGACTGTGCGTGGTCAAACAGGAGAACTCTCCTAAGCTTTTGAGAGCATGTGCTGCTCCGGTACAGGAGAATCTGAGCATCATCACTCATGATGCGGAACTTTATCAAATCAGAAAGACAGTTATCGAGATGATTCTCTCCACTCACCCGAACGACTGTCTCATGTGTGCCCGTAACGGCACGTGTGAACTTCAGCGTTTTGCGGCCGAATTCGGTGTGAGAGAACAGCCTTACGAAGTGAGACTCGTCGACCTTCCGAAAGATACCTCGACGACATCGATCGTTCTCGACCCTTCGAAATGTATCAAGTGCGGACGCTGTGTTCAGGTCTGTCAGGATATGCAGGGAGTATTTGCTCTCGAGTTCATCGGCAGAGGTGACCATACAGTCGTCTCTCCCGCAGCAGATCTTCCTCTGAATGACAGCCCGTGTATTAAGTGCGGACAATGTTCAGCTCACTGTCCTGTCGGTGCGATCTACGAGAAAGATGAGATCGGCGATTTTGTCAGAGCAGTCAGCAATCCTGAATTGCATGTCGTCACTCAGATCGCTCCTGCTGTGCGTGTCGCTCTCGGTGAATCGTTCAACCTGCCTGCAGGTACGATCACGACCGGGAAGATCTATTCGGCACTTAGGAGACTCGGTGTGGCGAAAGTGTTCGATACGAACTTCTCTGCTGACCTCACAATCATGGAAGAAGGCAGTGAACTGGTCAAACGCCTTACTACAGGAAAAGGCGCTATTCCGCAGATCACCAGCTGTTGTCCCGCATGGACCGACTATATGGAAAAATATTATCCTGATATGATTCCGAATTTCTCGACGGCAAAATCTCCGATGATGATGCAGGGAGCTATCACGAAAACCTATTATGCAGAAAAGGCGAATGTCGACCCTGCAACCATCTATTCGGTGGCAATCATGCCGTGTACCGCTAAAAAGTACGAGATCGGACGTGATGACAATATGCACGCTTCCGGTTTCAAGGATGTCGATCTTGTTCTTACTACCAGAGAATTCGCCCGCCTGATCAAGGCCAGCGGAATCGATTTCCTCACTCTCGAAGATGAGAAGGCCGATTCTCCGATCGGAGAATATGCGGGAGCCGGAACGATCTTCGGTAATACCGGTGGTGTTATGGAAGCAGCCTTGAGAACCGCCTACAATCTCATGACCGGCGAGGATCTCAAGAATGTCGAAATCGATGCTGTCAGAGGAATGGAGGGCGTCAGAACCGGTGAAGTCGATATCAAGGGAACAACACTCAAAGTCGCTGTAGCTCACGGCATGGCAAACGTCAGCACACTTCTCGAAGAAGTGAGAGAAGCTAAGGCGAACGGAGATGAACCTCCATATCATTTCATAGAAGTTATGGCATGCAGAGGCGGATGTGTCTCCGGTGGAGGTCAGCCGTATGCTACGACCGACGAAGTGAGAGCGCAGAGGATTGCAGGTCTCTACACTGATGATGAACAGTCCGAAGTAAGATGTTCTCACCAGAATCCCGAGATCAAGCAGATCTATGCAGATTATCTTGGAGCTCCTCTCTCAGAGAAATCTCACCATCTGCTGCATACGACCTATACCGAGCGTCCATTGTATAAACACTAGACATAATTAATTGATTTATCTGAAAAGCAGGTGTTTTAACACCTGCTTTTCTGTATCCGGAGAAATAACAATTTCTGATTGAATTAAAGATAAAAACTGTTATGATGTAGAATATTCTAAGGAGTGTGTGATTATGATTGTAAGCAAATTCGGAGGCAGCTCGCTGTGTGATGCCGCCCATATCAGGAAAGTCGCTGAGATTCTGAAATCTGATGAGAGCAGACAAGTCGCAGTGGTCTCTGCCCCCGGCAAACGTTCTTCAGACGATACCAAGATTACCGACAGACTGTACAGATGTGAGAAACTTGCCTCTGAGGGGAAACCCATTACAGATGAATTCGAGCATGTCCGTGAAAGGTATCTGCAGATTGCTCAGGAGCTTGCTCTCGACAGCAATATCGGAGAAGCCCTTGATCAGGTCTATAAGAATATCAGTGAAGGAGCCGGTCCTCACTATGCGGCGTCAAGAGGAGAATACCTTAACGGGATTCTCATCAGCGAATATCTCGGATGGAAATTCATCGATGCACAGGATGTCGTTATCATCGAGGATGACGGAACTGTTGCCGATGAGACATACGAGCTTGTCGGGAAAGCTGTAGAACCCGGTTTTCATTACATCGTTCCGGGATTCTTCGGGAGAGACAGGAAAGGCATAGTCCGAACGTTCTCGAGAGGAGGGTCGGACATCAGCGGAGCAATCGTCGCAAGAGCGATCGGAGCCGATATCTATGAGAACTGGACGGATGTTTCCGGTATCTCGAAGGCAGACCCCCGAATCGTCAAGAATGCTCAAGTCATCAATAAGCTCACCTACAGCGAAGTGAGAGAACTTGCCGCTGTCGGGTTCAATGTTTTCCATGAAGATGCCATCGCTCCGGTGAGAGAAGCCGGCATCCCGATTCAGGTGAAGAACACTAACAGACCTCAGGATGAAGGAACTTCGATTGTCGCCTCACGTGATGCAAGTGAAGACCCTGTCGTCGGAATCTCGGCAAAGAAAGACTTTGTGAAGATCTCGGTACATAAACTGTTCCTCCTCAAACGTCCTGAGATGAAAGATGCAATAGAGAAGGCTCTTCGGGAAGAGGGGTACTCGTTGGATTTCACTGTTGCCGGAATCGACGATCTTACCTATTTTGCCCAGGGTCCACAGTCAGGTGAAACTGTCGCATCACTGCTCAAGGAAAGATTCTCGGTTGAAAGTTCATCTGTAGAAGCCGGATTTGCTGTTGCAGCTGTCACAGGAGAAGGTCTCTCTTGTGAAGCCGAGGCTGTCTCCAGGCTTTTCCCCGCACTGCTGGAAAGAGGACTGTCGGTGGAATTCGTCAATATCGGAGCATCTCCGGTAACGGCCCTGTTTGGAATCAGAGAATCTGAGGTGAAAGAGGTCATTCATACTCTCTACGATGTTCTATTCTCCTGATGACAGTATGATGATACTAAAAAAAAGGACCCCGGAGGGTCCTTTTTTTACTGCTTTGCAGTTGTCGTCAGCGGATGGCTATCTCGGTTTCAAAATCGAAGAATTTGACTTTCTCCATATCCGGAATAAGAGATATCTTCTGATCAACCTTCAAAGAGATTGAAGGATCGATCTTACCGATCACCTGGTTCTTTCCAAGTGAAACATAGATGTGAGTCTCCGAGCCGAGAGGTTCGATGACACTCACCTGACCATTTAATGTCGTATCTGCAACAGGGCTGTCGGAGAATTCGACATCCTCGGGTCGTACACCGAAAGTGACTTTCTTGCCGACATAAGGAGTAAGAAGCTTCTTGTTCTTATCATCGAGTTTTATGCGGAAATTACCTTCATTGGCGAAGATGTCAGTTCCTTCTTTTTCGATATCGACTGTGATGAAGTTCATTGGTGGTGATCCGATGAAGCCTGCGACAAATTTGTTGTTGGGCTCGTTGTACAGCTCAAGCGGTCCGCCGATCTGCTGGATGATACCGAGTTTCATGACAACGATCTTGTCTGCCATCGTAAGAGCTTCGACCTGATCGTGTGTAACATAGATCATAGTCGCTTTGAGGCGGTTATGCAGTGAAGAGATCTCTGCTCTCATCTGAACACGGAGTTTTGCATCCAGGTTTGACAGAGGTTCGTCGAAAAGGAATACCTTCGGTTTTCTGACGATAGCACGACCGACTGCGACTCTCTGTCTCTGACCTCCGGAAAGAGCTTTCGGCTTTCTGTCGAGAAGCTGCTCGATATCGAGGATCTTAGCCGCTTCACGTACTCTCTGTTCGATCTCTTCTTTCGGGAATTTTCTGATCTTCAATCCGAACGCCATGTTGTCATACACACTCATGTGAGGATACAACGCGTAGTTCTGGAATACCATGGCAATGTCTCTGTCTTTCGGCGGAACATCATTGACCAGTCTTCCGTCAATGTAGAGTTCTCCGCTTGTGATGTCTTCAAGACCTGCCACCATTCGTAGAGTTGTTGACTTTCCGCATCCGGAAGGACCAACGAGGACAACGAACTCTCTGTCCTTGATATCGATATTAACCGTATCAACCGCTTTTACGTTTCCATCGTAAACCTTGCAAATGTCTTTCAATTGCACTGTTGCCATAAAAGCCCCCTATTTATCTTATGAACAAAATTGTAATAGGGGATCACCTCCATGTCAACGAAGAAGTGGTCGAAGATATAAGAAAGAGCCGGCTGGCGGGCATCGGCTCTTTCACCTTATGCTTCGATTCAGGTTAATTCTCATCAGGATGCAGCAATCTCACTCTGTCGACACTGAAGGAGATGGAAACTGCTTCTCCCTCCGCGAAAACTTTTTTGGAATGAGGATCATCTATCTGTACGAGAACTTCTCCGAAGGGCGTCTGAATGAATGATTCGAGGCTGTTTCCGAGATAGACGTTCATTCGTACTGTTCCTTCGATATAACCTTTGCCTTTTTCCTCAAGTCTAAGAGATTCGGGTCTTGCCATGAGAACTCCCTTATCTCCTTCCTTCATCTCTACCGGAGGCCGGCTGACAACAAGTTCGTGTTTGTTGAACAGACATATCCACTTGTCATCCCGTTTCTCTTTGAGAGTTACAGGGAAGAATGCCGCTTTTCCGACGAACCCTGCTACAAAACGGGAGTTCGGCTTTTCGTATATCTCATCCGGTGCTCCCATCTGTCTGATCTCACCATCTTTCATGACTATTACTCTGTCGGAAAGGCTCATCGCCTCGACTCTGTCGTGAGTAACATAGATGGCCGTGATGGAAAGAGATTTCTGAATTCTTCTTATTTCGACTCTCATCTGCTCTCTCAACAGAGCATCCAGGTTCGAAAGGGGTTCGTCAAGGAGAAGGACCGACGGAGTGACGATAAGAGACCGGGCGAGAGCCACACGCTGCTGCTGGCCTCCCGATAGTTTTCCCGGTGCTCTATCTCCGTAGGTGGAAAGACCTACGAGATCCAGAGATTCCTGAACCCTTTTTTTTATCTCATCAGAGTCGACCTTTCTCAGTTTGAGTCCATAAGCTACATTATCGAAAACGCTCATATGAGGGAACAGTCCGTAGCTCTGGAACATGGTCGCAGTATCACGTTTGTTGGGGGGCAGAAACGTCACATCGCTGTCACCGATGAAGATCTTCCCTTCCGTCGGCAGCTCAAAGCCTGCGACCATTCTGAGAGTGGTCGTCTTCCCGCACCCTGACGGGCCCAAAAGGGTGACCAGATCTCCCCCTTCGACAATGAAACGGGCATCTTTGACGGCAATGACATCCGATTTCCCCTTCACATCCTTAAATCTCTTTGTGACATTTTCCAAGGTCACTGAAACACTTTTTTTATCCATGGTAGATCCTTTATCGGGTTGAAATGGTCTTCCTGGTCAGCTTGTCATCTTTGACCAGAAGGTTCATCAGGGCGAATACACCTAAAACGATGGCGATGAGTACGGTACAAAGGACACTTGCCAGTCCGAATCTGAGATTTTCCGAGTAGGAAAGTATTTTGATCGTGAGATGATACCATCTTGCCGAGATGAGGAAGATGATAGCACTCACTGCTGTCATAGCTCTGACGAATGTGTAGGTCATACTGCTCAGAAATGCAGGGCGCACCAGAGGAAGGACGATCGTCTTGAAGACCGTCGGCACATCAGCTCCGAGGTCCTGCGCCGACTCCTCGATTGACGGGTCGATCTGATGAAGTGCCGTTATGCCGTTCTCGAGTCCGACAGGCAGTTCTCTGATGACATAGTTGATCACGATGATCGCTCCTGTCCCGACAAGGATGAGCGGCTGTTTGTTGAATGCTATGACGTATGCGATACCGATGAGGGTCCCGGGTATTGCATAAGGTGTCATCATAAGTACTTCAAGAAACTTCTTTCCCGGGAATTTCTTTCTGACGATCAGCATGGCCGCCGCCATAGCTATGATTCCTGCGACCGGTGCCGAGATGAGAGCCAGAAGCAATGTGGAGACTATCGAATCCCAGCTGTCGGGGATCGCCTTCCAGTTAGCCAGGGTGAATGTATAATCTATTCCCCAGTTCTTCACGAAGGCTCCTGCGATGATGGTGAGATAGAGCATCAGTATAAATCCGAGAATGATCCAGGCGACTGCAGTCAGGATCCTGCGTACCGGAGCGGTAGTCAACTCGGTCAGAGTCGTCGAAGGTTTTCCGGTGACTGTGACGAAACTCTTTTTACTCACCCAGAACCGCTGTACCAGAAAGGCGCTCACGGTGGGAAGCAGCAAAAGGAATGACAGAACGGCTCCGCCTCCCAGATCGTTCATCCTTCCTGTCACCATCATATAGGCTTCGGTGGAAAGGACCCGCAGGTTTCCGCTCAACAGCAACGGGTTAGCAAAATCTGCAAGAGAGTTTGTGAATACCAGCATCCATGCCGAGAGTATCCCCGGGACGGTGAGAGGGAACGTGATGGATTTGAATGTCTGCCACCGGGATGCGTTCAGATCGAGTGATGCATCCTCCACCGTGGAATCGATCTGCCTCAGAACTCCGCTGATGGTCAGAAATGCGATGGGGAACATGCTTATCGTCTGTACCAGCGTCAGTCCGCCCAGTCCGTATATGGAAGTGTTGCCCATGTTGAGCAGCTGTTTGCTTATCAGTCCGTTGTTACCGAACAGAAGGATGATGGAGAGAGACAGGGAGAACGGAGGCGAGATCACCGGCATGGTCGCCAGAGTTGAGACTGTCCGCTTCTGTTTGAAGCTTGTTCTTTCCACGAGAAATGCTATCAGAAATCCTATGATCGTGGACGCTGTCGCCGTACTCACTCCCAGCCGCAGTGAGCCCCACAGGGCGACGATATAGGAGGGGGAGAGAGCTAAGGCCCATTTATCGAAGGAAAACTCTCCGTCGGTCATGAATGACAACCTGAGAGCTTCGATAAGAGGGAAAGCGACGAAGATGCCGACGATGATGAACAGAGCCAGTACCATGAATCCTGTGACCGGATCCCGTGAGAAACTCACCACCCAGGCAATCAGCATAAACGCGATCGCAGACAGAAGAGCGAAGGTGCCTATGAGTCTTCCGTAGGAGGATGAGGTGCTTTCCGGAACAGCAATGATGAGTGTTCCCGTGGCTTCATATCCGTTTTCCGCGATGATCGGAGCAACGAAGACTCCTGTACGTACCTTCTGTCCGTTCAAAGTGAGCGTGTACTGTCTTGAAATCTGTTCTGTTTCAAGATAGTAGGCGCTTTCCATCGCTTTTTTGAATTCTTCAGAATCCCGCTGCTGTTCATACAGGAGTGTGATGTTGTCATCACTGCTTGCAAAGGGAACGAAACTTCCGCTGTCAAAATCGTAGGATAGATAAAGACTGGCAGCACCGGGAATGATTGATGATACCTCGTTCAACCATGAAGGAATATTCTCTTCTTTCTGAGGAGCTGTCTGCACGAACAGGGAGATTTCGTTGAAATCGCGCTGTTGGACATATTTATCGAACGAGGAGGTTAGAGTGTGATATATCCATATGTCTGCGGTGATGAAGATCACCGCAGCAAGGATAAAATGAATCAGTTGTTTTTTTCTGAACATATTGTCTCTTTTTTTATTATGAGATTAACGATATTGGCCGATAGCCTCTGTCCAGGCATCGAGCAGTCTTGTCTTGTTGACTTTGTCACCGTCCCATGTGAAGTCCTGATCGACGGTCTTGATATCGTCAATGCTCAGAGCCTCAGGATGTTTGGCTGCGCCTTTTGCGACGAGAACTACGTACCATTCTGTGAATTTCTTCTGGGCGTTCGGAGAAGAGAGAATCCAGTCGTACAGTTTCTTGGCATTCACAGCATCCTTTCCGCCTTTCACAAGAGACATCGAAGCCAGTTCGAATCCTGTCCCTTCAGCAGGAGCTGTGATCTCGATATTCGCACCCGCATCTTTGATCTTCACCTGATCGTGGGCATATCCGATGGCTATTGGAATCTCTCCGATACCTACGCTCTTTCCGGGGGCAGAACCGCTTTTGGTATACTGGTCGATATTCTTGTCGAGTTTCTTCATATACTCGATCATTGCTTCTTCGCTTCCCTGTACATATCTCATGGTGGTCAGAACATTGTATGCTGTTCCCGATGAGTTCGGATTCGCCATTCTTACATACCCTTTATATTCGGGTTTGATCAGATCCGCCCAGCTTCTCGGCACTTCAAGACCGAGCTCTTCAGCCCTGTCGAGGTTGGTGACGAATGTCAGAGGACCTACATACAGTCCGATCCAGTAGTTTTCGGCATCTCTGTATTGAGCTGGTGTGTTCGATGCGAACCTCGAGACGTAGGGTGTTGTCAGTCCTTTTGACTTGGCTGTGATATGATCGAGTCCGACACCGCCTACCCAGATCGATACCTGGGGATTCGCAGCTTCGGCTTCCAGTCTCGCGACAGCTTCTCCACCGCTCAGACGTACGAAGTTGACTTTGATCCCTGTCTCCTCTTCGAACATGCTGAAAAGTGCAGCAGCAAGAGGTTCTTCCAAAGTGGTATAGGCGCTTACGGATTCACCCGCTGCCGTTTCCTGCTGCGGGGTTTCCTCAACGGCTTCGGGAGCTCCCTGGGAATAGACTCCGGTAAGAGCGATCAGAGCAATCAACAATATCATTGCTAGTTTTTTCATGATATTTCTCCTCTTTGTGTGATTTTCATTCTTAATTAATTTTCTCTCACATCGATTTGCAGAACAATAAAATGATTTTTGCATTTCTGTAACAATTATGCTATTTGAATATTTTTATAAATGGTGAAACAGCTGGAAAAGGAAAGGTCCGGATTGCAAAAATGACTTGAAAGATTGGGTGCAATTGGCTATTATCACAAATGTGCTTTCCGCGTCTGTCGTATAACGGCTATTACCCAAGCTTCCCAAGCTTGTGACGAGGGTTCGACTCCCTTCAGACGCTTACCTTAAGTCACTATAA
>JAQQAI010000061.1 GCA_028532915.1 Sphaerochaetaceae bacterium | reverse complement strand
GCAAAACATACGATCTAAATGGGTCAATCTTGGAATCATGGTTCCAGAAGTATGGTAATAATCCACATGCACACGAGTTCTCGGAGTCAAAGATTTTTATCAAAGTGCTAGATGAGTCTATCGAGAATGATACAGTTGATTATCATAGTTCTGCTATCGCCGTAAACATCGGTTCAGCTGGTATCGATAGACCGAGAGAAAATAGTGAAGCTTGTTTCCCGACTGCTACGTACTCTAAAGGTTATGGACAAATAATGAAGGTTCTTCATGCAAAGCAGGCAATAATGCTGAATTCTTAGCTTCAACCACAGAGCATAACCATTCTTCAATCCTATTCTTCTCCGGGGTTTTCTCTATACCCTGAATCCTGTCAATGACAGTTTCTCCAAAGTAATTTCAGTGGATTTTATATAACATGTAAAAGAGAGGTGTGCTGGAAATCCATCAATACCTACCGGTAAGAAATGGGTTTGAGATCATCTTCGATAAGAGATTTGTTTTGTGATGAGAGCATTTCGAAGTCCGGCGAATGTCGGCTCGTCAGCTTCGATATAGCAGAACCGGCGTCCGATGTGGTTGATATAATGAGCGTCAGATCCCTGTAATACTGCCCACTTCGAAACATCTTCTTCGACCGGGATGTTGACGATCTCGACAGCACTGTAGGGAAGATCGGGGATGAATCCCAGATTGGCGATGATACTGTTGCTGTTTCTGTCTATGTGAGCCGGTATGGCAAGACCGTTGTGGTCAAGGATCAGAGAAACGAGAACATCCAGGCTCAAAGTGGACGGACCGTAGAGCATATGCTCTATCTGACCTGTAACATTCCCTTCGACATCGACTATGAGCTGGTCACCGAAGAATTTCGGGTCGTTCGGGAATTTGATGAGACTCTCATCGATGATCTTGCCGAACTGCTGCGCCTGCTCTATCGTTTCGAACAGCGAGAGAAGATGAACCTCCTCCACTGTCGATATCTCCATGCCGTAGACAGGAGTGATCCCTACGATTTCAGCAGCATCTTTGAATGCGCTAAGGTTCTCGGTCGTGTTGTGGTCGGTCAGGGCAACCATGTCTATGTGCTTCTCACTAGCTTCGAGCGCGATGATCGAGGGAAGCATCGCATTTTCGGCGCAGGGGGAGAGGCATGAATGATTATGAAGATCAATAGCTATTCTCATTTTGATAGCAGCGAATTCAACTTGATACTTGCTGTGAACTGTGAGTCTTCTGTTTCGAATAGAGCAATACTCTGCTCCCCGGCGGCCTCGATCATATCGTCTGAGGCTGTCCGTCCGTTGCATAGAATGATCGCAGGTAGTCCGAGCAGTGATGCGACTGCAACAGAATTCTTATGTGCCTGAATGGTGATGAGCACATTTCCTTCCTCGGCATTTCCCATCACATCTGATAGAAGATCTCCCGTGTACCCTCCGGTGATGGTCTTTTCAATACCTTTTGCCTGCCTGACCTTATAATTAAGCTCATCTTGAATCTGTTCTACGGTTGCCATCTCTATCACTCCTTTGTTGTTTTTGTACCTAAATGTACCTTTTCCTGTTCGCTGAACAGTATCCTGGAGACGACGGTTGTTCCGTTCTCCCCACTTTTTATCGAAAAATCATCGGAGACAGATTTTACATTGGGCAGTCCCATTCCGGCTCCGAATCCGAGAGACCTGATCCACTCGTTCGCTGTGGAAAAACCTGTCTGCATCGCCTGATCGACGTCCTCTATGCCGGGCCCGTTGTCTTCTGCGGTGATGATGACCTCGTCAGGACCGTATTCCGCGGTGATCCTTCCTCCATTCGAATGGACGACGATATTTATCTCCAGTTCATAGGATGCGATCGCGACCTTTCTGATCGTCTTCGGGAACAGTCCCGACTGTTTCAGCTTCTTCTTTATTTCCGTTGAAGCGAATCCCGCATTCTCAAAATCGTGCTTCAATATGGAGAAGGATTGAACTTCACGAGTGAGCCCATCGGTGACTTTCGTTGTTTGTATCATTCTTTCTAAATTTTCTACTTCATGGTTTATCTCCCACAGAAGCCTTGTGGAGATATCTCTGGTAGTTACCATTCCGACGATCTCCTTCTCTTTTGACAATACAGGAAACCGATGATATCTGTACCGGTCGAAGTAGCTGATTGCAAATGAGACCGGCATATCTTCTTCGAGAACTATGAGATTCTGACTCATATGTTTCTCTACGGCTTCTTCTATATAACCGAAATCAAGGGCCTGGATGATATCGTCCATGCTGACGATCCCTATCAGACGCCTGTCGGAGACTACAGGGACACCGGTGATCGAATTCTCTTTCATCAGATGCTGCACTTCACGCAAAGTAGCTTCACGGGTAACGCTGATAAGCTTGTGAGTCATCACATCTTTTACTTTTAAACGGTATATAAGTTCTAAAATTATTGTGGGCGAATTGATTGTATTTATCGGTATCGTCTGCATGAAGGCAATTATACATCAATTGTGAATAAAAGAAAAACCTGTTTGGAATTCAATATTACCAATCGGGGCTATTTGATTGAACTTAAAATTCTATATTCTCTTCTTGTTTGAATACATAGGAGAATATGAAGTGAAAATTTTTCTTGACTTGTGATCTTCGGCGGGTTATAAAAAATATTGTCAAACAATCTGGCAAACAAATAAACAAACAAAAAATGCCGGATGAAAAGGAGAAGTGTATGAAAAAAGGGTTATTGATCGTAGCATTGATCTCTTTAGTGCTGGTCGTCCTTCCTGCACAGGGAACTCAGGAAGATGACGGTGTCATCGAATTCAAGATCGTGGGTAATAATGCCTCTACTTTGGTCACGGAAGCGGCAAAGAAGATGGCAGCCGAGATCGAAGAGAAATCAGGTGGACAGCTGAAACCGGTTCTCTATCTCGAAGGACAGCTTGGAGATAATGATGAAGATCTATGTACCGGTCTGTCAGAAGGAAACTATGAAATGTTGATCAACGCTGAAATGCTGTTCAACTGGGCTGTTCCCGAATGGATGGAACTGTTCAATATGGCCTTCATCTTCGACAGTCAGGAGCATCTTCAGGCATTCTGGAAAAGTGATGTTGGAGCTCAGCTCGCTCAGGACTTGCTTGACAAATTCGACGTATACGCATATATCAAAACAATCGCATTAAGAGGTCCTAGATACCTTACAACCAATGTACCGGTATACAGCGTAGATGATATGAAGGGAATGAAACTTAGGACTCCGAACAATGCAGGGGTCATCGCTTCATGGAAAGCTACAGGAGCTAATGTCACTCCGGTAGCATGGGGTGAATTGTACGGTGCATTACAGAATGGTATCGTCAGCGCTCAGGAGAATCCTCTTGCGAATATCGATCAGGCGGGAATGTACCAGGTGCAGGACTACCTGATGCAGACCGAGCACCAGTACACCAACTATTTTGTCTATATGGCAAATGAATGGTGGTCATCTCTTTCTGCCGATCAGCAGATGATAGTAGGAGAAGCTATCGACAACGCATTCACCTGGCACAATGAACAGGTCAATGCCGAAGATGAAAAACTTCTTCAGAAATTCCTGGACAAAGGTATGAATTTCATTCCTAAAGACGAGATTGATATCCAGTCATTCAAGGATGCTATAATACCTGTACTTCTGGAAGAGAACAAAGATCTCTATCCGGCAGGTGCCTACGAAAAGATCAGTAATCTGATGTAGCGCAGCTTTTCAATAAGGGGAGGGGAGTTATGTTCAATTCGATCGCGTCGACCATTTCAAAAATTTCCGATGTTCTCGAGAAGATCGTGAAATATATAGCAATGACTGTAGTCGTGGTTCTTCTGTGTACCATTTTCTTTCAGGTTGCAAGGAGAGTCATCACCGGAAACTCTTATACAGAGATTGAAGAGTTCTCCATCGTGATGGCTGCATGGCTTGGGTTTTTCACTATTGCTTACGCAACCAAGAAAAAAGTCCATGTGAAGATAGACGTGTTTTCAAATAAACTCCCCTCTCAATCACAGAAGTATCTGAAGATCGGAATAACTCTTGTAACCTTATACGCCTCGGTCGATCTTGTCGGATACGGATGGAAGCTGATGCTGAAAAAGGCTCAGATTCCTCTGGCTATTCTTCCTACGAATGCCGGGTGGTGGTATCTGGCCTTCCCGCTGGGAATGGCCTGCACAAGTCTGTTCCTGTTTGACCATCTTCTCGATGATATTTCGAAACTGCTTGACGAAAGGAAGTCCGGTTCAGAGAAAGGAGACAGATAAATGTGGGTGATTATCAGTTTTTTAGTTATGATAGCGATTGGTGTTCCTGTAGGGTACTCGATGATACTTACAGCATTTTTCTTCGTTAAATTCACAGGAGCTGTGAATATGTCTTTTGTCCCTTCAGCCATGATAAGCGGCGTCTCATCATATACGATGCTGGCTATTCCATTCTTCATGCTCGTAGGAGAACTGATGAACAACAGCGGTATAACCAAAAGAATATTCACATACGCGGATGCTTCAGTAGGACATATCACCGGAGGTCTGGGGCACGTTAATGTCATGTCGAGTATGATATTCTCGGGGATGTCCGGAGCAGCGGTAGCTGATGTTGCAGGATTGGGAGCCATCGAGATAAAGGCAATGAAGGATCAGGGCTTTGACGCCGAATTCGCAGTCGGTATCACAGCAGCATCATCCATCATTGGTCCGATCATTCCTCCAAGCAGTCCTATGGTTCTTTTCGGGATTGCAGCAGGTATCTCGATCGGTGGTCTGTTTATGGGAGGAATAACCGTCGGGATCATAATGGGGTTGCTGATGATGCTCACCGTGTATCTCATTGCAAAGAACAGAAATTATCCCAGGCATGAGCGATATCCGGTTTCCAGACAGTTCAGAGCTTTTGTCGTGGCCTTGCCTGCATTGCTTGCTCCTGTGATTCTCATCGGAGGGATATTTTCGGGTTATTTTACTCCGACTGAGGCCGCATCTGTAGCAGCATTCTATTCGCTGATCGTAGGTATCTTTATCTACAAGGATTTTAAAATCCAGAACCTGCCGAAAGTACTTCTTTCCAGTATCGAGAATCTGGGTATGGTGATGCTTCTTATGGCATCAGGAAAACTTTTTGCCTGGGTTCTGGGAATGGAGAAGATCGCGGAACTTGCTGCTTCAGCGATTTTTACATTGACCGACAATCATTATGTTATTCTTTTCCTCATGAATCTGATATTATTGTTCATGGGTACGTTTATGGAGACTAATGCCAGTATCTTCATCCTGACTCCGATATTATTGCCTATCGCAAGTGCGATCGGAGTGCATCCGATCCAGTTCGGTGTGATTTTCATCTTCGCACTCATGATCGGACTGCTGACTCCACCCATGGCGATCTGTCTCTTTCTCACTTCAAAGATCGGAGGAATCTCATTCAACAGTGCATTCAAGGCCGTAAGGCCTTACTATATTGGTCTCATAATCGTGTTGATACTGATCAATGTGTTCCCAGAGATCACATTGTTCGTACCGAAACTACTATTGGGAAGTTCATTCTAACGGCGGTGATATGAAAAAGATACAAAGACAATCGGTAGTAGACATGGCGGCTGAACAGATTAAGGAATTCCTTCAGAGTGATTCGATCTCGATCGGTGACAAGCTTCCTACGGAGAACGAGATGTGCAACAGACTGAATGTGAGCAGACCGACATTGCGGGAAGTCTATCGTGATCTTCAATCTCAGGGGTTTTTGGAAATCAAGAACGGGTATGGAGCCTTTGTGAAAAGCAAAGAAGAAGATATCGTTCAGAAAACGAGAAACTGGTTCAAAGATCATGACATCCAGATGCATAATTATCTGGAGGTAAGACTCTATCTTGATCCTTTGGCTGCGAAGCTTGCAGCCAAGCATCGTACAGAAGGAGATGTGATTCATCTGAAGAAGCTTCAGCAGAAATTTGAAAGGAGCTATGAAGCCGGTGATAACAAGAAGATGGCCGAATATGATGCAGCTTTTCATAAAGCTATAGTGGATATAACGAAAAATGATCTGCTAGTTGCACTGGTGACGATCGTGAATTATTACTTTGAACAGCTCAGGACTGCAAGTTTTTCTCTTCAGGAGAATGCTGAAAATGCGCTGACTCCCCACAGAAATATAATCAAGGCTATCGAGGATGGGGATCTAAAGCGTGCAGAGACCGAGAGCATATCTCATATAGAAAAAGCAATAAAAGATTTATGCGGAGAAGACTCTTCTCTGTTCATCTGAAAATAAAAGGAAAAAAAGTTTATGTCATCTCTTATCCAAAAGTGTGCCGATATCAGAATTGAGGTACTTACGATGCTTAATCAATCAAAGAGCGGTCATTCCGGGGGATCTTTGTCTGCAGTGGAACTGATAGCCGGAGCCTATTATGATGCATTGAATATCAGACCTGAGAACTGGAAAGATCCTGACCGGGACAGATTCGTTCTGAGTAAAGGACATGCAGCACCTGTTTTATATTCTATTCTTGCTGATCTCGGCTTTTTCCAGAAGGCAGAACTGAGTACCCTCCGAAAACTGCATAGCAGACTTCAGGGGCATCCTGATTCAAAGAAGCTTCCCGGAATCGAAGCAGCTACAGGGTCGCTTGGACAGGGTTGTTCTATTGCAGTCGGAATGGCTATGGCTGCAAAGGCGCAACATAGACCGGTTAAGGTATTCACGCTTCTTGGTGACGGAGAGATTCAGGAGGGAGTCGTCTGGGAAGCCTGTATGGCAGCCTCGGCATACAGACTCGATAACTTCACTCTCATAGTTGATGTCAACGGACTTCAGCTCGATGGTCCGTGCGAGCAGATCCTTCCGATGGGCGATCTGCAGAAAAAATTCGAGGCATTCGGGTTTACCGTTATCACAGTGGAAGACGGTAATAATATCGATCAGGTGCTCGAAGCATACAGCCAGCCTGCTGTGAAAGATACCCCCAGGTGTATTCTGGCTCATACGGTCAAAGGTAAAGGGGTTTCGTTCATCGAACATCAGGTGGGCTGGCACGGGAGAGTTCCCGACGATCAGGAGCTGGCGGCGGCTGTCAGAGAATTGCAGGAGAAACGTATATGAAAGAGAAGAAGATGATAAGATCGGGATACGGTGAGGCTCTGGTCGAATTGGGTGAGCGTAACGCGGATGTGGTCGTGCTTGATGCCGATCTTTCCCACGCCACCATGACAGCTCAATTTGCGCAGAAATTCCCCGAACGTTTTTTCAATGTCGGTATAGCTGAGGCAAATATGGTGAATATTTCAGCAGGAATGTCGACAATGGGATATATACCCTTCTGCAGTACATTCGCGCTGTTCGGGGCAGGCCGTGCATATGAGCAGATAAGAAATTCTGTCGCCTATCCGAAGTTCAATGTCAAAATCTGCTGCACCCACTCGGGTGTCACAGTCGGGGAGGATGGAGGGTCCCATCAGGCTGTTGAGGATATCGCTCTTATGAGAGTCGTGCCCGATATGACAGTCGTTGTCCCGTGTGATGCAAATGAGGCGAAGAATGCCGTTATGGCGATTTCTGAATACGACGGTCCGGTATATCTGCGTCTGGCAAGATCTCCAAGTGCTGTCTTTCCTCAGCAGATGCCGTTCACCTTAGGGAAAGCAAATGTGATGAAAGATGGAACCGATATGGTCATATTCGCATGTGGAATCATGGTTGAGACTGCTTTGGAATGTGCTGAGAAGCTTGAACGTGAGAAGGGGCTTTCCATCGCTGTGATCAATGTTCATACCATCAAACCGATAGATGCCCGGTGTGTTCTCTCGTACGCGTGCCGATGCACAAGGGTCGTCACTCTGGAAGAACACAGTGTGATAGGAGGACTCGGAGATGCTATTGCCGATGTCCTCATCGGAAACGGTGATTTTTCGTTCAAGAAGATCGGGATCAACGATATGTTCGGACAATCGGGGACTCCTGATGAACTGCTGGCAGAGTATGGTCTGGATGCAGCTTCTGTCGAACAGGAGATCGTACGGATGTTCTAAATAAACCAGGCAGTCTCACTTCAGTGTTCCTAATTCTCCGCTTTTTTGGTATGATCAGGTTATGACAATGAGCGATATCACCATCGTTGATGAGACTGATAATTATTTAGTAGTAGAAAAACCTCATTCACTGGCAACAGTTCCACTGTCTTATCATGACGACAAGACCACGTTACTTTCGATGCTGGCAGGAGATTATCCCGAGATTCTCGGAGACCGATATGAAGGATATGTGCTTCACCGACTTGATACAGAGACTCGGGGACTTGTCCTGATTGCACGGAATGAGACCTTCTACCGTCATATGC
>JAQQAI010000060.1 GCA_028532915.1 Sphaerochaetaceae bacterium | reverse complement strand
GGGTTGCCACTTGGGGCTATGAAAGGAAGGATCAATCAAACCTGTTCTGCAATGGGAAGAGTTCAATTAAGATATTTTCAGCAGAGAATTGAAGAAATACAGGCTGCAATGAATTATTTTTGGGACCAGATGGTTGATGTCCCGGGAATAAGGCCACATCGAATTAGCCCTTCTACAAATTATACAATGGGCGCATGGTATTACCCGCAAGCATTATTCAATTCCGAAGAATTAAATAATATTGAATGCAGTAAATTTGCAGAAGCAATAAGAGCAGAAGGTATCTCCTGGTGCTTTCCTGGGGGAAATGAGCCGCTGCACCTTCACCCTTTTTTCCATACTGCGGATATTTTTAATACGGGAAAACCAACGTCAATTTCTTTTGGTCAAAGAGACGTAAGACAAGGGGTAGGAACATTAAAGAATTCAGAAAACATTAAAAAATATTCACTTGCCATCCCATGGTTTAAGCATTTCGAAAAAAAGCAGATAGATGCATATATTCATGCTTTTAAAAAAGTTATCGAAAATATTACTTTATTAGAATCGTAGATTATTTATCAACAACTGAAAAGTAATTATTCTAGATAATCTCAGCCTCTTTGATCTTCTCAATTGTCCAATCAAGGTGTTCCTCGATGTTCTTTCTCAGCTCTATTCTGTTTTTTTGTTCAATGGAGTCTATGATTCTCTTGTGGTAGAAATCACCGGCTTCAGCACCTACTTTCTGTTTGACTTCATGCATGACTGATTGATAAATCTCGAAGATAATCGAATTGATATGTACGACCAGATCATTTCCCGACATTTTGGAAAGATAGAGATGGAACTGCAGGTCCATATCCGCCGCATGATCATAGTTATTCTTGGAAGACACCATCTCTTCAAGATTATTTCTCAGGTAGACAATATCCTTCTCGGTGCAGTTATCGATGATCATCTCGGCTATTCCCACCTCGATCATCTTTCTGTACTGCAGGACCTGAAGAATATTCCGCTTGCTCAGACTGATAAGGGTCATAAGGCTGCCGAAAGCATGCTCGATCGTCAAAGTACGTACAAAAGTCCCCTCACCCTGTTTAGATTCCAGAAATCCCTGAGCAATGAGTTTCTGAATCGCTCCGCGAATGGACACTCTGCTTGCGTTGAAAATCTGTGAAAGCTCATTCTCTGAGGGAATCTTGTCACCGGGAAGCCATTGCTGAGAAAAGATGTTCTCCCGCAATTGTTGGTAAATCTGCTCCTGTACGTTTAACTTCTTTACTTGACTGAGACTGCTTTTCACCTCTGTATACCACCCATTTAATGTTCGCGATATAATATATTACAACAATAGATTATACCATACAAAAATATCTGCAAGTATATCTTACTCTGAACTATTAAAGAATAGAGAGAGCATATTTCCCGTCGAAAAAAAATACCAGTTGGAATATGCAGATAAAGATGGTGAGGTAATTTAAAAAAACCTCACCATCGTGAAAGAACCAATATTTGATTTTAACTGCGTGAGGGCGGCAGATGTTCCTGTCAATAACAGGTAACACCACCATCCACACTCATCGCCAATCCGTTGATAAAAGATGCTTTTTCACTTGCCAGAAAAACTGCCGCGTTTGCAACATCATCCGCACTGCACAGACGACCGAGAGGAACTTCTCCCAGTCTCTCCGCCTTTCTCTCCGGATTCTCGAACAGCTTCTGTACTAAAGGTGTATCGACCGTGCTTGGGTGAATGGAATTCGACCTGATCCCGAATTGTGCATATCTGGATGCGACGGCCTTTGTCAGCATGGTCACGGCTCCCTTTGAAGCTGTATAGGCTTCGGGAGTGTATTTATGGCCAACCAGACCGCATACACTGGACATATTGATGATCACTCCGTCATGCTGTTCTTTCATCACGGGAATCACATATTTACATCCCAGAAAAACCGATCCGGTGTTCACTCTCATCATCGTGTTCCATTCGTCGATATTCATCTCTTCAATAGGTTTTCTGATGTTGATACCTGCATTATTGATCAGAACATCGATAGAATTGACATTCCTCACGATAGAGGCGACAGCCTTGGCCCAATCTTCTTCACTGGTAAGATCCATTTGTATGAAAGAGAAATCATAACCTTTCTCCCTCATTCTTACTTCCATGCTCTCTCCCTTCTCTTTATCGAGATCGAGAGCATAAACTCTGTTCCCTGCTTCTGCAAACTTTTCACACATCACAGATCCCAGACCGCCGACGCCGCCTGTTACTATAACTGTTTTGGTTGAATCACTCATTTTCTGATACTCCTTGTGAATTTACCTGAGCAAGTTTCTTCGCTCTTCTTGCACCGCTGATGACAATAAGAACGATAGCGATGATAAGAATCGCTCCTACGGGTCTGGCTAGAAGAGGAAGGATCGATCCCTGCCCCTGCATTAGAGCCTGTCTGAAATAGATATCGGCATTCGGACCCAATATGATACCCAACACAAGTGGAGCCATAGGGTAGTCTTGTTTGCGCAGGATATATCCGATGATACCGAAAATGAACATCACAAAGATGTCGAACGGATTTACATTCCCCGCATATGCACCGATCACCGTCAAAGGAACAATTATCGGCATCAGAATTTTTCTATTAACTTTAAGAATCGAAACCATCGGTTTGACCAGTAGCAAGCCGAAAATCAGCATACATACCGTTGCTATGAACAGCGTTGTCCCTGTCTGATAGAGAAATGTAGGCTGTTCGAAAGCAAGCATAGGTCCGGGCTTCACCCCGTGAAGCATGATTGCCGCCAGAAACATCGCTGCAGGAGGGCTGCCGGGAACAGCAAGGGTGAGAAGAGGAATCATGGCACCGCCTACACAGGCGTTGTTCGCTGTTTCGGCACTCGCTAACCCCTCGTATGAACCTTTCCCAAACATCTTCGAATTCTTACTTCTTCTTTTTCCTACATCGTACGCTACCCATGCGGCAATATCTTCACCTGCCCCCGGAATAGCTCCGATTGCTGATCCGATCACGCCTGATCTTGCTGCGGGAGTAAGAATCTGTTTCAAAATTCCTTTATCAGGTAGTATTTTCCCCACCCTTCCTTCGATCTTATATGGAGTGCGATCCTGAAGTACGATGAGGATCTCAGAAATACCGAATACACCTATTAGTGCAGGTATCAACGATATTCCAGCCATCATATTATAGCTTCCGAAGGTGAACCGGGGAAAAGAGTAAACGGCATCAAGGCCGATCATCGCCGTGAAAAAGCCCAAGAATCCGACGATCCATCCTTTTATTGGAGAGCTGTCGGTCGATAGATTTCCACAGATCATGATCCCGAAGACGGCGAGAAGGAAATTCTCCCAGTGTCCGAATTTCAGTGCAACTCTATAGACGAAAGGAGTGAGAAGAAGCAATATGAGAATCGATATAGTAGAGCCGACAAAGGATGCGATAATACCAGCACCGACAGCCCGTCCTCCATTGCCCTGTCTTGCCAGAACAAAACCGTCCAGAGCTGTAGCTGCCGCGGAAGGGGTGCCAGGAATATTTATCATGATAGCTGAGTAACAGCCACCCATAACCGCTCCTATATAGACTCCGAGGAGAAATGCTATCGCATTACCCATCTCCATTGAATATGTTAGATTAATTAATAGTGCCAACGCCATCGTTGCCGTAAGTCCCGGTACGGCCCCGACTATTATACCCATGATAGTCGCTGCAGCGACCACTGCGATGTGCATTGGAGTAAACGATACGGCTACAGCCTGAGCAAAATATGCAAGCTGTTGTCCTACTGCTGAAAACATGATGCAACCTCCTAAGGTAATGGAATCTTGAAGAAATACTGGAAGATAAATGAGATCATAATCGAGGCGACCACACTTATTATGATTATTTTCCACCACTTGGTTGAACGAAGATAAAACATTGTTGCCAGCAGATATATGCAGGTAGCAACCGAAAAATGCATCCTTCCGATCAGACCGAAGATGTAGACTGCCATCATAGCGATGAGTATGAGAACCCTGACAGTCTCTTCGTGAGTGAAGAACGCAAGCATTTTATGCCCTTTGACATTCTCCTTCAAATATAAAAATCCTCCGGATCTTATCCCAACGGTCGTCATAATGATCCCTAATGTCAGCAGAATCAGTCCGAGAACAAATGGAAAGAAACCCGGTCCGTCAAGGAATGTCTTGAAGACTTTCATGTGAAGTCCCGCATAGGTAAGATAGATGCCGAAGATGTCAAGGAAGACCCCCATTATCAGATCACTGGCATCCTTTTTTGAATAGTTAGTCACATAACCCTCCTTACAGACTCCGGGGAAAGCCTTGAAGCTCCCCCGGGAATCTGCATGTCTTGTTAATTGATCTGAGCTTTCATCTGCTCCCAATCGAACTCTTCGAGTGTAGGAATTCCAATCTTGGCAGGATCATTTTCCACCATTCCTGAATTCCACTGTGCCCATGAATATCCGGATTCCTGAATAGCATAGAATTTATCTGCTTCTTCATCAGTATATCCGCACAATTCATATCCCATGTTCTCAGCATAATCGACAATCTCATCCTGCTCTATCGCCCACAGGAAGGCCTCTTTGATCTTGGCGACCATATCTGCAGGAGCGTCTCTCGGGATCATTATCGGCCAGGTCTCACTCAGCATCGGGATGTAGTCACTATCGGGAATCAAAGAAACGATCGCAGGAATGTTCAAGCCGAACTTGGTATAATCGTCAGTAGATGTGATTGCAACAGCTCTCAACTGTCCGGCTTTGATGAAATCGATAACCGAACCGAAAGTTGCCATAGCCATCTCTGCATCTCCCGCGATCACACTTACACCTGCCTTGTTACATGAACCTGATGTGATGTAGTTAGGCTGCGCCGCACCTACTTCGCTTCTGATAGCGTCAAACAGCACGTGTGGACCGACACCGAATCCGCTGATTGCGAAGTTGATCATGTCCCCGCTTTTCAGCCGGTCTATGACATCGTCGAAGTCCTTAAGATCACTGTCTTCGCGGACAACAAGAACCGCCGGACCTGTGAACGGGTGGAAGGAAATCCAATCTGCCCAGTAAGTATCGCTGGTACCGTTGACTCTGAATCCGGAAAAAGCCCCAGAACCGGTGGCAAACATGCTGTATCCGTCATGGTCCTTATGGATAACATTGTTTGCAGCGACAGCGGAAGAAGCCCCTGACTGGTTTACAACGTTGATTGTCTCACCCAGATATTCTTCCATCTTCGCGATAACAGGACGTACTGAAGTATCTGTACCGCCGCCGGCGCCGAATCCGATATACACCACAGGCTGTGTCTTAGGCCATACTTTATCGGAAGCCTCCTCTGCTCCCTGAGCGAACAGGGAAAATACACACATTGACACAATCAGAATACTGATTATTCTTTTTTTCATTTCATCCTCCTTTGAAAAAAAGTCCATACAATATAATCATCACTTGCATACCGGTTACCAACCAATGGAACAAATCCTGTTCATAATACAATGCAAGTAGACATTTCTAAACAAAAGAATGATTCGATTACAACAGTGCAATATCATTACTTTTTTCAATCTTTCATTCTATTCTTTTCTTGCTTCAATCCCGGCATGTTTTTCGTAGTACTGAATCATTCCACCATGATCATTGGATCCTTTTCCGTCACTCTGAAGTTCTTTCATGATTTCCAAAGCTACTTTCGTTACAGGGATCGGGGTATCTACAGCCTCCGCAGTATCATAGGCATTCATGAGATCTTTAACATGCAGATCGATTCTGAACCCCGGGGCAAATTTTCCTTCAAGGACCAATGGGGCTTTTGCGTCAAGCACTGTCGATCCTGCAAGTCCCGCACGAATTGCCATATAGATCTTCTCAGGATCCACACCGGCTTTTGTTGCCATGACCAAAGCTTCACTCATCCCTGCGATATTTGCTGCTACCATGATCTGATTTGCAAGTTTTGTAGTATTGCCACTACCGATTTCTCCTGTCAGAGTCGCAGTCGATCCCATGATCAACAGAATATCTTTATATTTATCAAAAACTTCTTTCTTTCCGCCGACCATGATGGCTACAGTCCCGTCAACAGCTTTCGGTTCCCCGCCGCTTACAGGAGCATCGAGCATCTCGATTCCTTTCTTTTTCAGCTCTGCAGCGATTTCTTTGCTTGCAATTGGGGAGATCGAACTCATATCAATCAGTACCGAACCTTCTGAAGCACCTTCGATCACCCCGTTCTCTCCGAGCACTACTGTTTTCACATGGGGGGAATTAGGTAACATCGTGATAATCAGAGGAGCTTTCGAGGCGGCCTCTTTCGATGATCCGCAAGCAGTTGCTCCAGCTTCAATAAGTTCTTTTACAGCACTCTCTACGATATCATAGACATAAAGAGTATGCCCTGCTTTAATCAGATTCTTTGCCATGGGTTTTCCCATGATTCCTAAGCCGATAAATGCAATATTCATGATTTTACTTCTCCTTATTAGCTTTTACAATGCGCTCAAACAGTTTCTCTGCAGTAAGTCCATACTTCTGCAGGAGCTCGTCATATTGTGCTGCAGAAGTACCGAAGATATCTTCAATCCCCATAATCTGAAGAGAGACCTTCTCTTCAGAAAGGGCTTCCGCACATGCGCTGCCGATTCCTCCATAGATATTATGCTCTTCTGCTGAAATGATTCCTTTCATACCTTTCGCATGTTCCAATACGGCATTCTTAGGAAATGGTTTGATTGTGCTAAGGTTAACGACTTTGACAGATATTCCTTCCTTTTCTGCCATAACAGCAGCTTCAAGAGCAATCGAAACCATCACTCCGTTAGCAATCACCAGAACATCCTTTCCATCTCTCATTACGGGAGTATCGCCGATCTGATAGGGTGTACCCTCATCGCTCAGTACAGGCAGATCGGCACGGCTCATTCTGATATAAGAGGGGCCTTTTGCCTCTGCCATCGCCTTCACCATCTTTCTTGTCTCGACAGCATCTACAGGAGCCAGGACTGTCATATGAGGCAGAGCTCTCATCAGTGCAATATCATCGATCGACTGGTGGGTCTTGCCATCACCGTGATCGGAAAGACCGCAGCTCGACCCGCAGATATTCACATTCAGATTTGGAATACAGATTGAAGATCTGATCTGATCATAGGCTCGTCCGGTCGAAAAAACTGCAAAAGAATGAATGAACGGGATCTTCCCGACCAATGCCAGACCGGCAGCAGTTGATGCCATATTCTGCTCGGCAATACCCATCTGAAGATATCGTTCAGGATAGGCATCTTGGAACAGACAACTCATTGTCGATTTACCCAGATCTGCCTCAAGGGCGACTATCTCGGAGTGCTCTGATCCCTGTTCTACTAAGGCCTCCCCATATGCTTTTCTAAGACTTTCCTTTAACATGATGCCACCTCCTCAAGCTGTCTGTTTAGCAGTTCTAACGCTTCATCGTATTGCTGCTGAGTCAGAGAACCGTTATGAAATGAAGCAACGCCCTCTGCAAACGGGAATCCTTTTCCTTTGATTGTATGAGCGATAATAGCAACAGGTTTCCCATGTACTTCTCTTGCCTCTTTGAATGCTTTGAGGATGGCGTTCATATCGTGTCCGTCACATTCGATGACATGCCAGCCGAAGGCTTCGACCTTTTTCCCGTATGAATCGATCGGGAAAATATCACAGATGGATCCGGTAGCCTGTAGCTTGTTCCTGTCGACGATCATGGTGAGGTTATCGAGATTGAAGGCACTTGCCGACATCACAGCCTCCCAGATCTGCCCCTCTGCGGCCTCACCGTCACCACAGATCACATAGACGCGATTGTCCTTTTTATCGATCTTGAATCCCTTGGCCATTCCGACACCGATCGATAGCCCCTGTCCCAGAGAACCGGTTACAGCTTCGATACCGGGAGTTTTTTCCATATCGGGATGCCCCTGTAGAACTCCTTCCAATGTTTTGAGTTTGCCCAATTCTTCCCGACCGATACATCCTAGTTCAACAAGGGCCGCATATTGTGCAAGGACGGCATGCCCTTTACTGAAGAGCAGACGATCTCTATTAGTATCAGTGATATTTGACCCGTCGAAATTCATCTCATTGAAATATAATGCTGCAGTCACATCCATAATCGAACTGCTTCCGCCAAGATGCCCGACTTTTCCCGGTTTAAGCATGCGTAACAGGTTCATTCGAAGTTTCAGCGCTGTCACAGCCAGCTGATCAGCACTCTGCTGCCTTCTTGCCATGGTTTTCCCCCTAAAAAAATCTCATTAGTTGTTAGTTGTATTACAACTTACAAGTTTATGGTAAAACCGAAATCTGTATTTGTCAATAAAAAAATACTGATTATTTGTTTGGCTTTTTCTTTGAAACCTATTGCAGATAGACATGTATGAAATGGGTTTGCAAAAAGGACCCCTTAAATCACAAAGAAGTCCATTTTTTTACTGTCCTATGAAAGGGGTTATGGAATTTAGATTATTGCTCAGATCTCTTACTTGTTATTCTCGATCTTAACCGATGCGATAAAGTCTTTAATACGCTGCATTCCCATCTTAATATTTTCTTCCGAGGTTGCGAAAGAAATACGGATATAGCCAACTGCATCATCAGAAAATCCATTACCCGGAACAACAGCGACATGCTTTTCTTCCAAAAGTCTTGAGGCAAACTCTTCTCCTGTGAGACCGGTTGCCCCTATATTTATAAAAACATAGAACGCACCCTGTGGGATTGCGTAACTGACTTCAGGGATCTCCTTTAGGCAATCTAAAATCAGCTTGCGCCTTCGGGAGAAAGATGCCACCATTTTATTCTTATCAGCAACACAACTGCTGCTCAACATGGCTTGTGCAAGACCTTCTTGAGTGAATGTAGGAATACATGTAACTGCATACTGGTGAACCTTGAGCATAGCGGTGATCGCTTCTGCTGGAGCTGCCAGGTAACCGATTCTCCAGCCTGTCATAGCAAATGCTTTTGAAAAACCATTCATCACGATACATCTATCCTTCATCCCATCAAAGGATGCTATAGAAACGCATTCAACTCCGTCATATGTTATTTCATCATAAATCTCATCTGTAAAAACTATAAGATCATATTTAACGGCTATCGCGGCAACAGCTTCCAAAACATCTTTTCTGAACACGACACCGGTTGGATTACTTGGATTATTAATAACAATCATCTTTGTATGGTCAGTAATCTTCTCTTCAAGAGCTTTAATATTTATCTGAAAATCATCTTCTTCACGAAGAGGTAAATCGATAACAGTACCTTTAGCCATTGCCACATCATTCTTATAATTCATATATGAGGGTGTAGGAATAATGACCTCATCCCCAGCGCTTATGAATGCAGTTATTGCGCAATATATCGCCTCTGCTCCTCCTACCGTCATCAAAATCTCATCATCAGGGTTATAAGATAAGTTTTTTGCGGACAATAGCGTGGATATAGCTTTTTTCAGTTTTAGAGATCCTCTATTCGATGAATAGCGGGTCATCTTTTTATCAAGAGCCTCTTTAGTTGCTTCAATTATGCTGACAGGTGTATAAAAATCAGGTTCACCGATCTGAAACGGAATAATCTCAATCCCCACATCAGTATATTTTCTCATATTAGCCATTACCTGACGTACCG
>JAQQAI010000059.1 GCA_028532915.1 Sphaerochaetaceae bacterium | reverse complement strand
GCAATGTATGCAAGTGATCCTCACATCATCGTAGCTTCGAAGGCTTCCGGTATCACATCGGTCGATCAGTTGTTCGAAGAGGCAAAAGCTAATCCCGGAGAATTGACTTACGGATTGGGTGGCGCATGGTCTTCTCACGATTTTTTGAGAATCAATCTTGAGAATTTCGCAGGAATCGAGTTCAACAGAATGGTGTTCCAAAGCGGTGCTGCTGCAGTCAATGCCGTCGCCGGCGGAAACTGTGATATAGCGGTTCCTTTCGTAGCCGAAGCACTGGCTCAGATCGAAGCGGGAAATGTTGTCCCTCTTGCGATCACAAGTCAGGAAAGATTCGCCATTACACCCGATATTCCGACTCTTACTGAACAGGGGATCGATTTTACCCACGTGATGTGGAGAGCTCTCGTTGCACCGGCAGGTGTCGATCAGGAGATTGTGAACATTCTTGATGACGCACTCGCTCAGGTGATGGCAGACCCTGAATATCAGAAGGCTGCTCTCGAAGCTGGCAGTTTCAGACTCTATGAAAGCAATGAGACTTTCAAAGATTCTTTCCATACCAGTCACGACTCATATGAAAAAATGATTCTGGAAACAAAATAACCGGAAATCTTTTGCACTACGAAGGGCTGCGTCTCGAGCAGCCCTTCACCAATGGAGAGAATTAGAAATGTTGAAATTAAGTGGAAATAGAATCTATTTGCTCGTCACGATGGCGGTGCTGCTTGCCTTTGCGACCAAGATCCCTACTATTCCGACCGAGGCAAGAAGCTATCCTCTTGTTCTTCTGATCGGGGCCTTTATCTTCAGTCTGATTCTGTTCTTCAAGGACACTCCGATCGAACAGGATCCGCTGCAGATCCATATCGTATGGAAGATTATTATCTTTTTAGCCATGGTCGTAATATATCTGTTTTTAATGACTAAGGTCGGTTATATCATTGCCACGGCTATGTTTCTCTATGCGTCCTTACTCTTTTTGAGACTTGAGAACAAGATCCTGCTGATAACATTTCCCCTTGTCCTCACACTCGTTCTCTATTTTCTGTTCACCCGTCTTCTTTCAGTGATTCTTCCTGAAGGTGCCTGGTTCGGACTCTACTTATGATTCCCTGGAGATCAAATTATGTTTGAGAATATATTGTTAGGGATTTCCGGTGTCTTCACACTGGAAAATATACTGTTCATTATCATCGGTGTCGTTGTCGGAATCATCTTCGGGTCACTTCCGGGATTTTCCGCTACGATGGGTGTTGCCGTCTTTGTTCCCTTCTCATATGTACTGGAACCCGGTGCGGCCATGCTTCTTCTCAGCGGGATTTACTGCGGAGGCGTATACGGCGGCTCGATTCCTGCCGTTCTGATCGGGATTCCCGGTACTCCGGCCTCCGTCCCTACGAGTATGGACGGCAGAGCGATGGTAAAAAGAGGGGAAAGCGGGAAGGCTCTTGCGCTTGTGACTTTCGCCTCCTCATTCGGCGGGCTGCTCAGTTCGGTGGCTCTCCTTTTCTTTGCTCCGCTATTGGCGATAGTTGCTCTGAAGGTAGGACCTCCCGAGCAGATGATGATCGCCATCTTCGGTCTCACCGTTGTTTCAATGCTGAGTGAAGGGAATATGCTCAAAGGGCTGTTTGTCGGGATTGTCACCCTTCTGATAGCGACTGTAGGCCAGGACCCTGTTCTGGGCTATCCCCGGTTCACTTTCGGATTCTATCAGCTCACAGGAGGACTGGAGGTGGTCTCCGTTCTCATCGGGCTGTTCAGTATTCCTGAAGTACTGAAAATGCTCGAGAAGCAGGAGGAAAATGAAGAAGTTTCAGTAGTAAGCAAAATGCGGCTGAAACTCTCAGATATTGGGAAAAATATTGTGAACCTCATCCGATCGACTCTGATCGGAATAGGTATCGGAATCATTCCGGCAGCCGGACCTGATATCGCCTCCTTCATGGCCTACAATGAAGCTCGAAAAGCAAGTAAGGAAAGTGAAAAGTTTGGAAAAGGTGCTTGTGAGGGTATCGTTGCCAGTGAGGCTGCGAACAACGGAGTTACAGGAGGATCTCTCATACCTCTGCTCACTCTGGGGATTCCGGGAAGCGCTCCTGCCGCCATCTTCCTCGGTGCTATGATCATTCACGGACTGAGACCGGGTCCTCTTTTATTCACCAATCATGCAAAGACTGTCTACACTCTGCTTGTCGGTTTCGCGGTGATCAATATTCTCCTGTTCGTTGTGGGGTGGATGTTCTGCAGGTTCGCAGGGAAAATCCTCAAAATACCCAAAGCCATTTTAGCTACTATCATCGTTGTTCTTGCTGTAGTCGGATCGTTTTCCATTCAGCAGAATATGATGGATGTGGTAGTGATGTTCATAGCCGGCATCATCGGGTATTTCATGCTCAAATTCAATTATCCTCTCTCTCCGGTAGCCCTGGGGCTGCTGTTGGGACCGATGCTTGAAGAGGCTCTAACTCTTACAAATGTCATGTACGATAATTTCTTCATGATCTTCACCCGTCCGCTCACAGTCCTGTTCGCGTTGTTCATCGTGGTTTCATTCTTCTGGCCGATGGTGAAAAAGCATATGGCTAAGACGAAGAGAGGATGAACAGGCTATGAAAATCTACGCATATAACATGCTGGAAGGTGAAGATCTTCAGCTCAGACACGACATGGTCGTACAGGTAACTGACGGAAAGATCGTATCGGTTGAATCCGGAAGCAAGAAAGATTGTGATCATGTTCTCGGTGAGACGATGACGTTGATGCCCGCCCTTGTAGACGGTCATACCCATCTTGCTCTCGATGCCAGACTTCCCGGTCATCTCGGTATGACCGATGACAGTGAGGCGAAGCAGACAATACGGGCTCTCAACAGCCTTAACAGCAATCTTGAGGCGGGTATTACAACACTACGCTCTCTTGGAGATCGCTATTACATAGATGTGCTTCTTCGTGACATGGGCAGTAGCGGTCAACTCATTTCTCCCCGCCTGTCGGTTGCGGGAATCGGAATGAAAAGCTCCCATGGGCACGGTTATGTCGGCAAAGGTTTCAGCGGCTCTGAAGAGTTTCGCAGACAAAGCAGGGAGAATCTCTATGAAGGTGTTGACTGGCTTAAGATCTTCGTCACAGCGGGAGCCCCTCCCGTCGGTGATCTGGTTCCATCATTTCTGAGCAGAGAAGAAATCAGAACCGTTGTACAAGAAGCACACAGTGTCGGAAAGAAAGTTGCCGCCCACTGTATCGGCGGAAAAGCTCTCCAGTTATGCTGCCAGGAGGGGGTGGATGTTCTCGAGCACTGTTACTGGGTCGATGAAGAGGATATCGAAGCGATAAGAGAATACAACACGACAGTCTGTTTTACCCCGGGAGTCTTCCTGGATGACTCTCGTCTTCCCATGTGTCCTCAAAAACATGTCGAGAGAGTCAAAGCCACC
>JAQQAI010000058.1 GCA_028532915.1 Sphaerochaetaceae bacterium | reverse complement strand
GACCTGTTCATCACTCTTATACAGAAGTCTGACGATAATTCAGATATCGATTCAGAAACCGGCACAGACGGGAGCATCGAAGGAGAAACTTGATAATTTTCTGGAGGTGCTCTTGTGTCTTCTATATTGTGCAAATGTCTCAAGGATAAGGGCATGACCTTTCTCGTTTGGATGGATCCCGTCTTTACAGATGAGAGTACTGCATTCCTTTCTTTCAAGAAAGGCACTTCTGATGTCAATCAGCCTTGTCTGTGTCTCCAGAGCTATCTTCGCTATCTGAAGGGAGTAGAGTTCCTGATGCCGCTCGATCGTCTTCTCATCTTTCAGCCATGAGAGAATCTTCTGTTTATCAAGACCGCTGCTGCAGATATGATCGAGATAACGTCTAGAATCAACAGGCGGCAGTGTGACCAGAAGAGGTTCGATGTGTTTTTCTTTCAGCAGTGAGATCATAGTTATCAACATATCTGAGAACACGGGTAGAGGTGTCTTAGGGTCATGCGGCTGCTGCGGGTACTGTTCTACCTGGTCCCACAGGTAATCGCAGTCATTGCCACCGAATTCGAGAAGTACATAGTCACATTCGAGATTCTTTTTCATAGCCCTCTGAAGGAGCTGCATTCCCTTGGTGACAGTACAACCGAAGATCGTGGTGGTTTCGATTTCAAGGTCCAAAGCCTTTCCCAGTTCGTTGACCTGCTCTACCGGCAGAGTCCTGTATCTGTTATCCTGTTCACTATAGACTATTCTTTTTAGTATCGAGTCGCCGAAAATCCTGATTCTTTCCATATTTTCAACCTCTGTTTCCTTACGATTAAGATAGTTGAATTGTAAGAGCTGCAGAGGGGAATAAAAATAGAATGTGTTCACTAATCGGATCAAAACCCTGTAGTGATTGGCGACTAGTCAATGTTCACTACGATAGGATTTTTGGTTTCAGTACATAGTATTTCCCGATGCTGTCTGTTTTTGAATCTCCTGGATCGCATCCCAGTGTTCAACGATCTTACCCATCTGGTCAAATCGGAAAAAATCCATGGTGACATATTCGGTATCACCGGGCCAGATCTGATGGGGATGAAGGGCTACGAGATCTCCCCGAGCTATGGATCTGACGAACTCGATCTTCTTTTCAGGCTATTCCCTCGAAGTATTCAATGAATCTTTCCTTCCCGTCTTTGACGAGAGGATTGTGCTGTATGTAGTTTTCCCCTACATACCTTCTTACAGCCTGTGAAGGATTTCCATGATATGCCACCGTATAGAAATCGATCGCAGATTCTCTGTTCCTTTCAAGATCCTGTCTCATAGGCAGCGTTCCTTTTATCTGTGGACATACTGTCTCCATGCATGCACGGCAGCACGAGAATCTCTCTAACGAAGAGCTGCTTTCTCTCTTTTTCTGTTTCGCGCATACAGGAGAAGATCGAACAGCACCATCAAAAGATTCAACGTATACAGCAGGATTACGAAATCGAGAGAGTAGAGAATCTTGTGTGTGATACCGCTTACATAACCGAGTGCGATGATGATGAGAAAAGGTAGACTCTTTCCTTCAGTACTTTTTGATGTGAGAGAAGTGTAGATCGATGCCGGCCATGCACAGCCGAAGGCAAGCAGCATCAGTGCTTCGAAAATGCTCATCCGTCGCTCCTTTATCTAGGATAAATCTTAATGAGACAATAGCATGATATTAAAGAATGTAAAAGTTCGTTCAATCAGGTTCAGCTTTTCTTTTCCACATTTTGACGGTCACCAGCGTGAACATGGCAAGATTTCCCTTGTTGATCGCTCCAGGTGCCAGATAGGCGAATACTGACGGAAGCAGCTTTAACCCTGCGGTCCCGGCGATCAGGAACACGAGCGGGTTGAGAAAGGCAGTCCACCTTCTGAACACACTCTTGCCGCTGATGATGGTGAAAAACAGAGCGCAAGGAGCGATGATCCAGGTGATGATATAATGGAACAGAAATCCCGGAAGTATCGCACCGGTCACAGTATTTTCTATGAGATCAGTCAGCACCTCGGCCGAGATTCCGAGTCTTACCCCGCTTTTATACACAAGAGCATTGAGATTCATCACTCCGTGTATGAAAGGAGATCCCATTATCACTCCGTAAGAGAACAGAACCGGGATGATCACGGCAGCTGCCCTGTGAGTCCTGCTGAGTGCTTTGTGGAGCAGAAAGAAACCTGCCAGATAGAAGGGGATCATGAACAGACATAGATGAATGGAGAGGGTGAATCGCCAGCTGCCCATAGTGAGCCATGCCGGTTCAACGACTGATGTTCCCAGTCCGTATTCGCTGTGAAACTCCAGCAGATAGTCAGCAGCAGTGAGGACTGCTGCGGCTGTTATCGAGAGAATACCCATCATCCGGTCGAGCTGTGTCTCTTTGTTCATGTGAAGCCTTCCTCCTTTATTTTCAATGCCTTATATTATCATGGTATAGCTTCTGATCAAAGGACTGTCAATGTGAGTTTTCCTTAAGCAAGTGGATACGCAGTTTATCTTCGGATTTTCGTCACATCGTCACATCCTTATCTTTTGAAACAGCCATGAACACAGTGAGCGAGATGATCGTGAACAGAGAGAGGATGGTGGCGACCGCGGCAGCCTGCCCGTCAGAGCCGCGGGTGACGAACACATAGGTGAAGACGGTCAATGTCTGGCTGTGAGCGGTATAAAGGATTATCGATGTGGACAGTTCGGTAATGATGGTGACCCAGCTCAGCAGTGCTCCCGAGATGATGCCGTTACTCATCATCGGCACCGTGATCGAAAAGAATGTTTTGAGCTTGCTGCTTCCCAGACTGATCGCAGCCTCTTCCATCGACATGGGAATCTGTCCCAGGATAGCAACAGAGGATCTTATCGTA
>JAQQAI010000057.1 GCA_028532915.1 Sphaerochaetaceae bacterium | reverse complement strand
TGGGAGTTGCCGGGAGCGGAGATGTGCTCACAGGGATCATTGCTTCGATGCTCGCTGCTAAGATGCCGGCATTCGAATGTGCCCTCAAGGGAGTACTTCTCCATCAGAGGGCCGGAAAGATCGCCCGGGATACTCACAGATGGTTCGACAGTGAACTGCTTCTGGAGTATATCGGAAAGGCGATGGAAGAGGTGACTATCTGAGATGTATCAGATTTATGTTTTGACTATCGTACTTCTCTTTCTGGCAATCATGCTGTTCTTCTCGGATTATTACGGATGGAAGTATATCACTCTTCTCAAATTCAAGAATTACATCGATACGCATACAGTCGCATCTGCAGTCCTGACAGGTGCTTCAGCGCTCGCGGTTGTGCTCAACACGTTCTTTCCCGTTTCTCCCGGGCCGGTCCTTCTCGGTGAACTGTTCGTACAGATAGCTCTCTTTGTGCTCTTTCTTTATGGAATGAATGTTCTCTTCCGGAAAAAAGAGGAGAGCGAAGAGCCCGGGAAAATTCATCATGGAGAAGAGGAACCCTCCAGACGTCACTCTTCGTTCGTCGTCGAGAGAACTCATACTCTCATCGAGACTCATAAACGGAATATCGGATTATGTATTTCGCTGATCACACTGATGCATCTTATCTACCCTCAGGGAATTCTGATATGAATAATATGATATCGATGATTCGGGAATCCAGCGCCGGCGTGCTGTTCGAATCAGGAAGATATCTCATCGTCTGTCATAATGCGCAATCCGACTCCCGCCTGTGGTCATTTCCCTGCAGTCTTCAGCGGTACAAGGGACCTGTACAACGTCACCTGAAAACGGGTATCGAAAAAGAGCTCGGGATTGTAGTGGAAGTGCAGGATCTGCTGAAGGAATACAGAGTATCATGCAACGGGGAGGAGTTCAAAAGAAGAGTCTACTGGATATCCAGGAAAGGAACCGGTCTTATCCGGGCGAGAGAAGGTTTTGCGTTCAAGTGGGTGACTCTTGAAGAATTGGCGGGTATGTCGATGGTAATGATCGATCAGCCGCTTGTCAGTATCCTCGAAGATCTCTCTTTCGCATAAAAAAAAGGGGCGAATGCCCCTTTTTAAGTTTACAAAATCGTTCCATGCGGGATGATCGCATTCTTATGTATAATGATCACACCGTCATGAATCGAATAGTTAGAGTAGTCTCCCTCTTTCCTTTCGATATCATCTATGCCGATTCTGCAGCCGTCACCGATACGGGCGTTCTGATCGATTATTGCTTTTCTGATGATCGTTGCCCGTCCTATTCCGATATTGGGGATCTTCCTGGCAGCATTTTCCGCTTTTTCCTCTTCTGTCTCATAGAAGCTTGCTCCCATGCAGTATACTCCGTCCAGAGAAGCTCCCGATTCGATGAGGGTTCTTACACCGATGATTGAATTGACGATGTATGCGTTCGTGATGATCGAACCTTCACTGGTGAGAGAGCAGCTGATATTACAGAAATTTACCTTAGTGGCGGGAAGATGACGACGGTGGGTATATATCGGAACCTCTTCGTTGTAGAAATTGAAAGCCGGAGTCACTGAAGCCAGATCGATATTGGTATTATAGAAAGCCTTGATGGTTCCGATATCCTCCCAGAACCCGTCAAAGACATACGTTGACACTTTCTCGGTTCTTATCACATCGGGAATGATCTCCTTTCCGAAATCCGCTGACGGATTGGTGGAGAGGATCTCTTCCATACGTGTGGCATTGAAGATATAGATTCCCATGGAAGCCAGATATTCATTCTCCTCGGAAGGTTCTTTGTTTAATGTGGTTTTGAGCAGTTCAGCCGGCACTTTAAGATTCGAGATATCCTCATCGATGGATGGTTTTTCATAGAAACCGGTGATCTGTCCGTTCTCATCGGCTCCGATGATGCCTAGACCTGTAGCCTCGCGTCTGCTGATGGTTTTTGCTGCGATCGATAAGACAGCACCGCTGTCGATATGGGATTTCAGCATATGTTGAAAATCCATCCTGTACAGCTGATCACCGCTGAGAATGATGTAGTAGTCCGCGTTCTGGTCGGCAAAGTGTTTGAGATTCTTACGGACTGCGTCGGCTGTACCCTGATACCAGTCATTGTTATGGAAGGTCTGTTCCGCAGCTAGGATCTCGACAAAACCGTTCGAGAATGTATCAAAGATATAGGTATTGGCGATATGGTTGTGCAGTGACGCAGAATTGAACTGGGTCAGGATGTAGATCTGTTTAATTCCGCTGTTTATACAGTTGGAGATAGGAATATCGACGAGTCTGTATTTACCGGCAAAAGGAACAGCCGGTTTCGATCTGTCCTTTGTCAGCGGATACAGGCGTGTCCCTTTTCCTCCCCCCAATACTATAGCAATTGCTTTCTTCTTTCCCATCTGTTACCCCTTTGTTGTCTCATGGTAAACTTTAACATATTCCTGAGCAGAATTCTTCCATGAAAAATCTTTTTCCATTCCGCGCACTCTCATTTCTTCATACGTTTTCCTGTCATTATAATAAACGTCAACAGCCCGCTTGACCGCTGCGTAGATCCCGCTTCCCGAAATTTCATCATAGAGGAAGCCTGTCCCTCCCGCTTCTTCAGCATCTGTTACCGAATCGGCTATGCCCCCGGTCCTCCGGGCGATTACTACGGTTCCGTATCTCATCGAATACATCTGATTCAGGCCGCACGGTTCGTATCGGCTCGGCATGAGGAAGAAATCACTCCCACCTTCAACCAGATGCGCCGCCTCGTTCGAGAAGACAAGATTGACCGAGAGATTCTCATGGAGCCGGTTCAGCGTCATCAGCTTCTCTTCGATCTTCTCATCTCCTGTCCCGACAATAAGAACTTGAACCTTCATCTCACTCAGGATCTGTTCCAGCACCGAAGGTGTTCCCTGACACAACTCATAAAATCCTTTCTGTTCGGCGATTCTGGAGACCATCGATATAACGGGGATTTCATCATTTTCTGGAAGGTCGAACCGTTTCTGCAGCTCTTTTTTCACCAGTTTCTTCTTTTCCATACTGTCCGAATCGAACTGGACGGGAAGATATCGGTCAACGGATGGATTCCATTCCTCCAGATCGATGCCGTTGAGTATCCCGTACAGATCTCTATTACGGTCTTTAAGGATCTTGTCGAGGCCGCATCCCTGCTGTTTGCTCTGGATCTCTTTGGCATAGGTCGGACTTACTGTGGTGATCGTATCAGCATGAAGCAGTGCACATTTCATCATGTTGACCCTCGCATCGACTGTCGAATCGGAAAGCATGCTTTCATCGCTCGGGATATCGGCAAGCAGCAGGTCCAGACGGGGAAATTCCCCCTGATAGGCGAGATTGTGGATGGTGAATACACTCTTTGTCTCTTTGAATGTCTTATCCTGTCTGATCAGATATGGAAGAAATCCCGTTGTCCAGTCATGACAGTGAAGGATATCGGGAATCCATCCGATCTGTTTGCACAACACTGCAGCTGTCTTGCTCATCAAGGTGAATCGCAGCAGGTTGTCATGGTAGGGGGCAAAGGACGTATCACCGTAGATGCCGGCCCGGTCTGTAAAATAAGGGTGGCTGATCAGGTAGACCGTGATATCATTCACTTTCTGCTCAAGGATCGAGATATTCTGCTCTTTCCCCCCTATAGAGACTGAAATTTCCGTGTCGACAGGAGAAAAACCGCTGTCATCAGTCAACCCGTAATCGGGCAGGATTATACGTACATCGTGTCCGAGTCTGCCCAATGAAATCGAAAGAGAAGAGCTTACATCCGCGAGCCCTCCCGACTTGGAGTAGGGGACCGCTTCGCTGCTTGTCATTAATATTCTCATACGATAATTAGACCACTCTTTGCAAGAGAAGGTCAAGGAATTTCTCTCAAATTATATAAATCCTCATATCGTCAGTTACGGCGGACATATTCGCAAAAAAATAAGGATATCCAATCTGTGAGGATATCCTTACGGTGTATCAAGATCGCACCTATTTGTATGACTGTCCTTTGAGTTCATCGATGAATTCAGAAGCGAAATGGGCTGCTACGGCTCCGTCGGAAGCTGCCGTTATGATCTGTTTGAATGGCCCGTTTCTCACATCACCTACGGCGTACAGGCCGGGGATGCTCGTTCTCATGAGTTCATCGGTGACAACGTATCCGTCGGCATCAGTTTCGGCATACGGTATCAGGTTCGTCTTCGGATTGGCTCCGATGAAGATGAACACGGCATCAAACTGCTCATCATAATCTCTGTCATGTTCGATATCATGAAGGGAGACCGTGGTAACTCTGGATCCGTCCCCTTTGATCTCATTGAGTGTATGCATGAATCTTGTTTCTATATGGTCATCGTGTTCAACCATGCCCGCGATCGAACGCTGTGCTCTGAAACGGTCTTTGCGGTGTATGATCACGACGTTCTGTGTGATCTTTGAAAGAAACAGCGATTCTCCGCAGGCACTGTCTCCGCCGCCGACGACGAGGATTTTCTTGTCTCTGAAAAACGGTCCGTCGCAGGTTGCGCAGTAGGAGACACCTTTTCCCTGATACTCTTTTTCTCCGGGGATCCCCAGTTCTTTTCTTTTCGCTCCGGTTGCCATGACCACAACCGGGACAGTGTATTCACCGTCACTCGTTTTCACAGTGAAACTTCCATCGCTGTTGTGATCGACCGCCTCAACCGAGGTGAGAACTATCTTTGCACCGAATTGTTCGGCCTGTCTCTGGAATTTATCTGCAAGTTCGAATCCGCTCACAGGATCGACGAACCCCGGATAGTTCTCAAGATCATCCACGACCAGGGTCTGTCCGCCGGGAGCCATCTCTTCAAGCAGATATGCTTTCAGTCCAGCCCTTGCGGCATACTGTGCTGCCGAAAGACCTGCGGGTCCTCCGCCAATAATAATCATGTCAATTTTCTCTTGTGCTTCGCTCATTGTTCGTAACCTCTTCATTACT
>JAQQAI010000056.1 GCA_028532915.1 Sphaerochaetaceae bacterium | reverse complement strand
AAAAATTCTATAGACAAAATGCAAAAAAATGCCTAACATAGTAAACCATCCACCGGGCGCGTAACTCAGCGGGAGAGTGCTACCTTCACACGGTAGAAGTCGTTGGTTCAAACCCAATCGCGCCCATCAGGCAACTGGTTCAAATATAAAGAATTGGTTGCCTTTTTTCGGCTATTCAACGAATTGTGTGGGTAGCTGAACAAGTGACAATGGATCCAATTCCAGTTTCCCACGGGTGTAGATTCTCAAATTATAATAATCAAAGCTCCAACATTGGCTGAGAGAAATTCTCAGAAGGAAAAAGTAGGAAGGCAAGCACGAATGTGCTGACAAGCAGCACAAGGTGCAATATCAAAAAAAATGCTAGATGAGATCGGCCATAGCGATCCTGATATGACCAGATGAGACCTTTCAGTTCTTCTTAGGAGCCGCCGCCATCATGTAAGCTCTGCACACATTGTTTGCCTTTTTCAGAAGACCTTAGGAACCCTGGTGAATAGCTGTAAGAGCATCATCGTTGAAGATTTTCTCTTCGGTGCCGGCGATGCTTAGATGATGGGCAATGTAATCAAACATCACCTCCTAGCGTATTGCCTCTTGTGTTTAGTCAATACAGACCTAAAAAAGGGGGTGCGAACAAAATCTTGGACTCTTTCCAAGGCGAATGGTGATCTCTTGAATTGAGATCATTCTATGGGTCATTCACCCCATCTGATCAATATCAGATTTGTCCTACTCTATTCATATCAACCCAAAAAGCCGAGAGTATGCCACAGTTGTTTTATATATTGAAAGACCTCATCTTTGCTTCCGATATGTTCCCAGTTTGCAAAATTCAATTCACTATCCCTGGAAGCATCACCCAGCAGCTTTGCATTCAATGTTCCCGAGCATTCTGTGCAGACTTTATCGATGGTCTTTGCAAGCTTAAGAATCTTAGGTCCTCTGAAAAACACGTCAATATCTTTCACTTCCAATTCTCTAACAGGTATCCATTCAAGGTTCACTCCATATTTGCGGCACATATCATAGGAGATCTCTTCTATTTCAGTATTCTTGTAACTGCTGTCTAAATAAAAACTTTCCACATCATCCAAAAGCGAAACATCTCCATGCACATGAGATTCAATACAGTAATCCAAATTCCTTCCCATATTCTTCAGAGAGTCCCGTTTGAACATCAATACGGCAAGAGCCTCCTGAACAGAAGGAACCATCATATTCAGTATTTTCTGATTCTCTAATACATCTTCGAACAGATCAACAAGCACACATTCGAATGTGTCGCCGGTAGATAAGGTTACCGGATGTGTAGAGCTATCTCCATAGGAAAATGTGCATCTATCCATAACCTCATGTTTCAATGTGAAAAAACTGGAACCGAACCGGACAGACGCACCATCCAGATATTTCAGGAGATTCAAAGCCCCATATTTAGGACGTTCCATACTATCTTCAGGATAAGCACTTTGAAATAATGCTTCCTCCCAATGATAACGGTCTCCACCCTTATAGGCTGTCTTCCCGCCATTTGTCGTTCCTGTTTGAAACTGTCCTTTATATAAGCCCTGAGAATTAATATTTTCAATCACCATTTTTCCATTATTGGAAAATCTATCAGGATGAAAATTCAACGTGATACTATTGTGCAATACTTTTGATACTAAATCTTGAGTTCTAACTTCAAAGGGGCTGCACAGGGTCTCTAAAAATTCAAATGACTCTCTCTGCTTTTTCAGAGATGCTTCTCTTACCCGATTTACAGCATTCTTTTGATAATCCAGCATGTAGATGCCCCTCCCTGATATGATGATTTTAAAAACCTCTTTCAGTAAAAATCATTCTTGTTCATGAAATCGGCCAGGATACCGCCTGCTTAATAGAATCATCTTATTCAAGATGCACTATTTCAATCAATATATTGATTACCCTGGTTTCTCTGGAATGAAGAATTTTGATCTCTGAAAGGATATATCAGTTCTATACTGCCAACCACTCATTAATAAGTCAAACAGTTTTCAAAATGCTGTAAGCTTCCAATATTATGCAAACCTGCAGCAATTATAACAGTCAAATTCGTAGTACCGGCTTGTCGTGAGTCGAATTTGCGAAGTTGCAAGACTACCTGAGTGATCACTTTAGCAATCACTCAGAGGTAAAATCGTTCCTAGATCAACGATCTGTATATTGCTTTGATCTCATCGATAGAACAATCTCTAGGATTCCCTGGTCTGCATGCATCATTGAATGCACTTTCACTTAAGAAATCAAGATCTTCTTCTTTGACGATACCTTTAAGATCTTCGGGTATTCCAACATCTGAAGAGAGCTGTTTTACTGCATTGATGGCGGCATCTCTATACTCTTTCTGAGTCATGGAGTCTACATTCTCAACGCCCATCGCCCGCGCTATCTCACGATATTTCGTTCCTGTAAAATCTCTGTTGAATTCCATGATAGGCGGCAATAAAATCGCACAGGCGACACCATGGGGAGTATCATAATATGCACTTAGAGGGTGTGCCATAGAGTGATCGACCCCCAACCCTACATTAGAAAATCCCATGCCGGCAATATATTGTCCTAAAGCCATGCCTTCCCTGCCGGATTTCTCATCGTTCACAGCAGCTCGTAAGGATCGACCGATCACTTCGATCGCTTTGATGTGGAACATATCAGATAATTCCCACGCACCTTTAGTGATATATCCTTCGATAGCGTGAGTCAACGCATCCATACCTGTAGAAGCTGTTAATCCTTTCGGCATGCTGCTCATCATATCTGAATCTACTACAGCAACGATCGGAATATCCTTGGGATCCACACAGACAAACTTCCTTTGTTTCTCAATGTCGGTTATCACATAGTTGATCGTAACTTCAGCAGCTGTTCCGGCAGTAGTCGGGACAGCGATGATCGGAACACATTTATTTACAGTCGGTGAAAAGCCTTCGAGAGATCTCACATCACTATTTTCTGGATTCTTTATGATAATACCGATGGCTTTTGCAGTATCCATAGCAGAACCGCCGCCGATCGCTACAATACAATCGGCTTCATTTTCAATAAACGCCTTCACACCGGTTTGGACATTCTCGATAGTAGGATTAGGCTTTACATTCGAGTAGAGGAAAAACTCTATATCTGAATCTTTTAATATGTCGAGAACCTTGGCTGCCACATTATATTCGATCAGACTGGGATCTGTGCATACGAATACTTTTTTCAATCCCCTACTCTTCAACTCTTCGGGAATGACAGAGATAGAACCCGCACCATGATACGATGTCTCATTCAATATGAATCTTTGAACCATTTGGTTGCCTCCAATAAATTTTTATCTATATATAATTATCTATTTCAGACCATTTCATTCAAGTTACAGATGCATTGATGTGTAACTCTGGAAAGCAGAATCATGAAAACGCATTCAAAGATTTTTCCACAACCCTTTATACAGTATGCTTTTATGTAGTTTGAAAAAAATATCGAAGGGTTATTTTTTATTCGCCACCATATAGAAGTACATCTTTAGAGAAGCGATTATCATGAGTAAGCATTTGATTAATTTCTAACATGATACTAAGTTATGTATAGGCTCTGGCAATATCCAGGTCAGAAAGGATGTGTTGATGGAGACAAAACTACAATTCGCGCTTGAAATAAAATCGCTGATGAAAGAACAGAGTCTGGATAAGATCTCGGTCTCGACGATCTGTAAAAACTGCGGTCTTACCAGACAGACCTTCTACAGGAACTTCACAGATAAATACGACCTGGTGAATTGGTATTTTCAACAGCTTTGTGACAAGAGCTTTCTTCTCATGGGAGTCGAATTGAATCTTCATGACGCCCTCTGCGAAAAATTCAAATTCATCGAGAACGAAAAGGTCTTTTTTTCTCAGGCTTTTAAAAGTGATGATTACAATAATCTGATACATTATGATTTTAAGATGATCTACAGATTTTATGAAGAAGCGATAATCAAGCAGACAAAAAAACCATTGACGGAAGATCTGTCCTTTCTGCTTGAAATGTATTGTAGAGGATCCATTGATATGACCTCCAAATGGGCAACAGGGTATCTTGATCTTCCAAAAGAGAAGATGGTCGACCTGCTCATCAAAAGCGTTCCAGAAGAATTGAAGAAATATCTGATTCAGTTTCATACACTCTGAACAGAATGTACTGTTGAAGAATCGTATCTGATCACTTCATTGGATCTTTCCCATGATGACATGGTTTATCCACTGCAAGACGTTTGACAGTTTATCCTTAGATGTCGGGCCGACCAGTGTTGACAAACATATGTGCAAAGGTAATAATCAGGCGTTTTGAGTTGCCGGATATTTCTTTTCTACTATTGTTTTCGACAGCTTGTTTCGTTATCAGATCACAGATACAGAGGGACTGAATATGAAGAAGAAGCTCGTTCATGATTTACCGGATATGACGGTGTTTTTTTTAAGACTGTTTCCAATCTGTCTCGGGGGAGCTCTCTCCGCCCTCGCTGTCGTCTTGTTTTTCATCCCGCATAATTTCCTGAGCGGAGGAGTAAGCGGTATAGCGCTGATTCTCGATTACACTCTCAAGTTCCCGGTATCGGCGACATTGCTTCTGATGAATATTCCGATCTTCATTCTCGCATTCATCGAGCTTGATCTTCATTTCGTGCTATCCAGTCTGATCGGGCTGGTAGCCTATTCGTTCTTTCTTCATCTGTTCAGACCCTTCGCAGGAGCCCTCTACGTTCCTGATGAGATTCTGGCAGCGGTCTTCGGCGGGGCGCTCAACGGTCTGGGACTGGGAATGATCTTCAAAAACCGGGCATCCATCGGCGGTACTGATGTGATCAGCACCATCGCAAAACGTAAGTTTTCTGTGAATATGGGAACGAGCATCTTCATCATGAATGTAGTTGTCGTATCACTCGGAGCCTGTTTCTTCCCGGTCTATAAGGCGATGTACAGCCTGATAAGTATGTTTGTGACATCTTATCTCATCGATCAGTTCATCCAGGGATTTGAAAAACGGTTCTCCGTGATGATCATCTCCGAAAAATGGGAACCTGTCGCGCGTTATGTGACCGAGAATCTCATCCGGGGCGCAACCATCCTTGAAGGTCAGGGGGCATACAAACGCAAACCGGTCAAGGTTATCTATACCGTTGTCCCGTCACACCGCCTGGGCAAGCTCAAAGATTTTGTTCACCATATAGATCCGCACGCCTTCATGAGCGTGGAACTTTCGACAGAGATCATGGGAAACTGGAAGAAGGGGATTATCAGATCCAGGAACATCTACCAGAAGGATTGATCTCTTTTTCTCTATCACTTTTCGCCGATGACACGAAGGTTCTCCCCTATCGTGCTGTTTCGTCGTGCCCTTCCATTTCTGCGGTATAAACCCGAATCAAGAAGATTACTTGTATGATCATCTCTTACCCGGAATCTTGATCTTTCATTATTCATCAAAATACAGATGATTACCAATTTTAATCGTCAATGTTTTATCGATAAACAATTATTTGTTATATTGACAATTTTTTGTCTTTTGGCTATAAGGTTCATATATGACGTTGATATATTTCGTCATCTTCCGGTGCACACGGTAAAATCAAATTTTTGGAGCGAACGTATGAATATCGTAATTGTGTTATTGGCGGCAATATTGGTTGTTAACGGGTTATATGCTTTCCGACTGGCAAGGGACCTTGTGAAACACAGGAAAGAGACTGCAGAAGAACCGGGTAATCCCATTCTTCTGGCACTTTGGGGAGCCGCGATCTTTTTTCTCTCCACTTTCGGAATCTCGGATTTTGCCCTTTCGACAGTGATGTACAGATCAAGAAAGCTTGTCGATGATAAGAATCTTCCCGGAACGCTGAATACTCAGTGTGCGATACCTGTGGCGGTGATGGCCCTGGCTTACATCTCTGCAGTATCTGTCGACCCTCTCACTCTCATTCTCTGTATAGTCGCTCAGATGGCCGGCGCCTATCTCGGACCTCGACTGGTTGTAAAACTCTCTGTGAAGTTCATAAGAATGTTCATGGGAATCGGGCTTCTCGTCGCCACAGCATTCATTTTGGCAAACAAGTTCAATCTCATAGCGTCAGGTGGTATCGCAACTTCACTGTCAGGGGGAAAACTCATAGCCGCAATCGTTCTTCTTTTTATCTATGGAGCACTCAACAATGTAGGTATCGGCTCATATGCACCTACAATGGCAACGATCTATGCACTCGGATTGAACCCGGCAGTAGCATTCCCTATCATGATGGGAGCATGCACATTCTCTGTCCCGATGGGAGCTATGGAATTCGTCCGTCTGGGTTCTTACGGGCGTAAGATCACGTTCTTCTCAAGTCTGTTCGGTATCATCGGTGTACTGATAGCTGTCTTCATCGTCAAGAGTCTTAACCTTGGAGCTCTTCAGTGGATCGTTGCCGCTGTCATCTTCTATGCAGGAATTACTATGTTGTGGGAAGAACTCTTTTCAAAGAAACAAACAGGAGAAGCAGCATAATATGATCTATTTATCCAGCAACGATATAAAACGGGTATTCACGATGAGAGATGCGATAGATGCGAACAAGAACGCCTTCATCAGACAGTCCAAAAAAGAATGCATCAGCCCGCTCAGAACAAAATTCGATGTGGAACGGGGCCAGGGCGAAGCGCTCTTCATGCCGGCCCATATCAAAGGATTAGATGCGACAGGGATCAAGATCGTCTCGGTCTTCCCGAACAATGCGAACAAGGGTAAACCTGTCGTACCGGCAACTATGGTACTTCTTGATGACGAGACAGGGGAAGTCACTGCGATAATCGACGGAACGGAATTGACCAGAATGAGGACCGGGGCACTTTCCGGTGCAGCCACCGAGATCCTGGCTAATGAGAACTCAAAAGTCGGGGCTCTGTTCGGAACAGGCGGACAGGCAGCGTCTCAGCTCGAGGCCATGCTGGAAGCAAGGGCACTGGAGGAAGTTCGGATCTACGATATCGATGACGACCGTATCCTAGCATTCATAAACGAACAGCAGGACATGGCATCGGCCAGAGGAGCCAGACTGGTGCCTTCAAAAAGTGCTCAAATGGCAGTCGAAGACGCCGATGTGATAACCGCGGTGACCACCTCACGTAAACCGGTATTTCCCGGATCCATGGTCAAGCAGGGTGCTCATATCAACGGGATAGGAGCTTTCACGCCCGAGATGGCCGAACTTGATCCCCAGCTGCTACTACGGGCGGATAAGATCTTCATCGACAACCGCGAGGCAGTACTCTCGGAAGCCGGAGACATCATCCAGCCGGTCAATTCAGGCATCTTCTCAGTTGACAGGATCGCAGGAGAATTGGGAGAAGTCCTCGAAGGATCACTTGAGGGGAGAAAGACAGAATCTGACATCACGGTATTCAAATCGGTCGGATTCGCAGCCCTCGATGTAGTCGCTGCGCAGCAGATCGTCACAAAAGCCAGAGAACAGGGAATAGGCCTGTTGCTTGACAGCTGAGGAGTCTTTATATACAGTGAACAGGCAGGATCCGGTACAACCGGATCCTGCTTACAGGTTTAAGGAAATGTCTGAAAACAATTCTCGAAAATGTCACAAACTCCTTCTCCCCTTTATCCCCGTCGTAAGAGGCCTATGCGAGACTCTGGGGCCGGACTATGAGATCGTTCTTCACGACATTTCCGGACCGAAACATTTCATTGTTGAGATCTGTAACGGAAATCTCACTCAGCGTACTAAAGATTCCCCGATGACGAACTTCGGATATTCTCTTCTCAACTCGGATGAATATAAAGATGTTGATTATATCTCCAACTACAAGTCCTTCAGACCTGATGGCTCTCCTATGCGTTCGAGTGTTATCATTATCAGGGATGAGAATCGCAAAGAGATCGGTTTTCTCTGTATAAACTACGACCTTACCCGCGCAACGATAGTGAAATCGATGGCTGATTTTCTGACGAATGTCCAGCAGGTAACAAGTCTGGAAAAGGTCAAGGAAACGTTCAGTTCCGATCCGAGAGAACAGATCAGAGCTCTTCTTGATGAGGCAAAGAACATCAAAGGGGGTGTACCGTTGCGATATGCGGATAAACTGGAACGAAGAGAATTCCTTGATAAGCTTGACCGCGACGGTTTTTTCTCCATAAAAGGGGCAATCGAAATCATCAGCGAGGAAACAGGGAAAAGTCAGTTCACAATCTACCGGGATCTGCGTGAGATAAGAAGATCACGAAACGACTCTGATATATCTTGAAAGATTCCTGTCCGGCAGACAGAGACTGCAGTATGGGATGAAGTGTGGTAACGACCTGCATCCTCAGATTGGTAAAAATTTCAAGAATGCGAGCTCCGTCTTTTCCTCTGAATATAACGGATCTATACTGGAATCTGACCATATCGACCTTGTTCATATTCAAGTAGTCGGGGCCAGACTGTAATCGGTCAAAACCTGCTGAATCACCTCGGAATTCACCTGTGATGGATAACGATATCCTTCGGGGACATCATTGATAGCCTTCCAACTCTTCTCTTTCGGTGACTTGAAAAGAACAAAGCCGGATAGAATCAAATGGCAATCGGGGCGACATGACGTACAGTTGCATTCAGATGTGATCTGTGTGTATCTGATGTAAAAATGGAGATTATCAGCTTCTGCTCATCGTCTGGTTTCTCATATATATTCAGGATTCATCTGTTGTCAGCTATGATAATGGTGTATATTTGGAACAATAATGCCGGGCGAGGATTATTGATGAACATTACACCAGAGACCAACAGACAGCATGTCAGCAGGGACAACCTAAAGACATATCTCCGGATGATCGATACGATATTCGGTATTGATACCATCCTTTCGGGAGCAGATGACAAGACTGCAGTCGCGAAATATTATAAGGAAAGCCATCCGGCCTACAGATTATTGCACTCCTCAAAAGGCGCTGTTCATATGGCTCTATCTGATGATGGAACCTTTTCCAAAGAAGATTATATTCGCCAGTCAGAATTCGTTGGACACATCATACGGAAAAGATCCTGTAGGTCAGTACTCGAGTTGGGAAGCGGGAACGGATATAATTCGATATATCTGGCACACAGATATCCTGATGTCCGGTTCACCGGTATCGATCTTACACCCGTTCATGTCAGAGATAGTCGAAGACGATCGAAAACTCTTAACAATGTTCAGTTCTTCGAGGATGATTTCGAAAATCCAAATCTTACAAGCAATTCATATGATCTGATCTTCGCCGTCGAGAGTCTCTGTCATTCCTTTGATCTCGAAACGGTACTTGCACAGGCTGCCAGGATGCTCAAAAAAGGTGGAATGATTGTGATTTTTGATGAATTATCAAAAATCAATCCTGAAGTATTGGATCACGATATGAGAACCGCAGCTGAACTGGTGATAACATCGATGGCGGTCGGCAAGGAAAGAACCAAAGACGTTTTCATGAAGGCTCTTTACGATGCAGATTTTGAGAATGTGACCATAGAAGACCTTTCTGAAAATATCATGCCGAATCTTCTCAGGCTGCAGTATTATTCACTTCATTTTTTTAAAAGGCCTGTCCGTGCAAAGATCATAACAGCTCTGCTTCCGTACCATATGGTGCAAAATGCCGTTGCCGGTCTTCTGATGCCGTTCACGGTAGAACAGAAGATCCACGGGTATTTCAGGATAACAGCAGAGAAAAAAGGGAATCTCAGTTATTCTTCCGACTGAGCTCTCTGCACACAAAAGTATCTCTGGGATGATAACCCTCACATTGTGTCTGCTTAGAGGTAGATATATCTTCCTGCAAAGTCTTTGTAGATAGCGATAAGATTATCATCGAGATATGAAAGACCTTCTGCTGTGATGTCATCGGGAATCTTGTAGACAGCTTCGGCTATCGACCCTGCGATGGCCGAGATCGTATCCGAATCTCCTCCGATGCTCATGCAGTTTCGAATGCAGTCTTCGAAATCTTTTGATTCATAGAGACAGACATAGGCGGGCTGACAGCTCTGGTCGCACAGAGAACTCCATGTATAATGCTCTCTCAGCCAGTTCATATCATATTCTATCGGATAGTAGTGTTCATCCTCAAAAGATCTCAGTTCATCCAAAGTCGCGCCGTTTCTGGCAAGAAAGATCTGTACAGCCGTCGCTTGTGCACCTTTTATCCCGTCAGGATGATCGTGGGTAACTTGTGTGACCGCACGGCTCATCTCGATGCACATCTGAAGCGAAGAAGCTGCCCATCCTACAGGTGAGACTCTCATCGCACTGCCGTTACCGCAGCTGTTATATGGTCCCATCGTTTCATCTTCGAGCCAGCAGGAGAAATAACTGCCGTAACCGCTGTCAGGATACACTGCTCCCAGTTTCCTCATCCTAGTCGATGATCGCCTGTGCCACTGCACAGGTCATAACCGTATCATCTGTGAAAAAACATTCATCGTGAAAGAAGTCAAACTCTTTCGTATACATGTTCTCCCATTCAAATCTTGATCCTGCGATATCCCCGATGATTGCCCCGAGCATGGCTTCCTCCCCTGCAATGCAAAAATACGAATGAAGCTCTCAGCTAATTACTTGTACTGTCCACCGGTCGTTTCGGTTGTCAGATCAGAGATACCGTCCCCATATATTCGTATCCTTTGATGTGTTTCGGATCCGTTTGGAACGTATAGGAGAATTTCGGGTAAGAAAGATACAGATGTGCAAGAGCGATGCCGATATCGATCTGATTCATTCTCTTGTAGATCATCGATCTGAGAGTCCCTGTTTCCACCCGATATACATGGAATGTATCTTGATCGGTTATGAAATACCACGGTTGCGAATTTGATGCCGAAGGTGCCAGTCTGGCGCATTCAAGTCTCTCGTCTGAAGTGTCACAGATCTCTGATAGAGATTTCCTTCTGAAATCCGACATGTCACGGTAGGGACTGCCCAGGGCCCTGCCGAAGGCCAGGATGATCACAAATTCCTTCTCCGTGTGGACATTCTTTGACGGCTTGGCCAACCCGAGCCAGCAGGACCCCAGTCCTTTGGAGGACAAAAAAAGATCCATCTGCTGAAAGAGAAAGCCAACATTGGGCAGATACAAATCTTCAGGGTCGCTTGAGATGATAATATAATGGGGAGCCTTGATCGGAAGGATGTTCTTCACCTCTCCTGCCGAGGCGAATCTGTAGTCTATCTGTATTCCTTCGACCAGAGGTCTCATCGAAGATGCGAACTGCCTAATCTCCTTCAAAGTATCTTCATCGAGAGGATTCATATCATATTTTCTTGTAGATTTCCGCTTCTCTATGTAATCTTTGAGCATTTTTCAGATTCCTTCAATGTGACGATTTCGTGTATCACCCTAAAAAAGATACGAATAAAAATCTTCTGCGGCCAGTGAGGACTGCAGAAGATGATATATGTGGAGAGCGGCTGTAAGAATATTGTATGTGCCGTAAACTAGCTTATAAAATTTGTATAACAGGCATTATCGTCGATGAACCGAACAGCCGCCCTCCCGGATATTCAAATATGATCCCTTCTAATTCTCATCAGGAACTGAAGGCGGAGCCAGCTCTTCGAACACGAGGTCGGCTCTTCCCAGAATCGTCGAATCTTCGATCGCTTCCATGAATGTGACGAAATCGACTTCATCCGTACTTCCTTTCGGAAGAGATGCGGGGTAATCGGCAAGTGCGAAGATCGCGATTCTGAACTCTGAAGTCTGCTCATCCTCTTTCGAAGGCATTTCAGCATTCTCTGATCCCCCTTTCGGCGGCTGCATATGCGGACCTTTGTTCATTCCTACATACCACTTCTCGCTGATATACTCTCCTGCATCGATTTTATTGACAGACGGATCAATCCCCCAGATCATGAGCGAAGAATCTGCTGTTGTCTCATCTTCAGGATCCGGATAATGATATACCACTATCGCAAGAGATTTCGTACCTGCTGGAACATGCTTCCACCTCAGTGGAAGAAAGCTTACTTTGTCGCTGTTTCCTCTTTCAGGCAGGAACGTTTCCAAAAGCTCGCCGTCTTTGACTGCGCTGCTGGTAAGGGTGAACTGGGGAGTATTGAAATCTTTAGAAAGCGATACGAAGGCTTTTGTACTCTTCTTCGGAGGGTTTTCCCTGTCCTTCGGAGGCCCCGTCTTATCGTCTCTTTCACCTTCAGCTGCCCCGGGAGGAAGGAGACTGTTGAGTAATTCTGGGTCGAATCCTGCTTTCTTTATTGCTGCGTCAAGCTCTTGGCCGACAGGAAGTCTTGCTTCTCTGAATGCTTTAAAAATTGCTGTCGCATCCTCCGCTGTTAGATGAGATGGGTCATAATCTGAGAGGATCTCCTTTACGACCTCTTCGATATTCACCTGTGGCGGTTTGGATTCAGGTCTCTTCTTTTCTTCTTTCTGACCGCCTGCGGTAATGACGCTCATGGTGAAGAGCATTGCCGTGATCAGAAACAATGTGGTTATCTTTCTTGCTTTCATCTAAGTCCTCCTGTTCTTAACTTATGCATCTACGATACGGCCTATTTGTGATGGATATGTGATATTCTCTATTTTTCCCACTCTGCCCTATCGTCCTTGATACATGAAAAAGCGGATAGGTTTTCATAGAAAAAAAAGACTCATTATATTACGATAAATGTATCATCGAGGACAGGAGAACCGAATGAGTGCTTTACCTACCGAATTATATGAGAACCTTCTGAACAATCTTCATGAAGGACTGTATATCGTTGACAGAGAGATGAAGATCACATATTGGAATGATGCTGCCGAACAGATAACAGGCTTCTCTAAAGAACAGGTCGAACAGCACAGGTGTTCAGACAATATTCTGCGTCATGTTGATGCAGATGGTATCAACCTATGTGAAAACGGCTGTCCGCTTCACGCAACCATCTTTGACAGAAAAAAACGGGAGGCATCCCTGTTTCTTCATCACAAAGAGGGCTACAGGGTTCCTGTATCGGTCAGGACTTCCTACATCACAGATGATCGGGGTAATGTCACCCACGGTATCGAACTGTTCACCGATCTGAGCGGAAAAGAACAGACGGAATTGAGAATCAGAGAACTCGAACGGCTTGCACTGCTCGATACACTGACACAGCTGGCGAACAGGGAGTTCTTAATGAAAGAGTTCTCAGCCAGATTCTCGGAGAAAAGGAAATATCTGATACCTTTCGGAGTGATGTTCATAGACATCGATCATTTCAAAGTCTTCAATGATAAGTATGGACACAATACCGGCGATCAGATTCTGAAAATGGTCTCGGATACGCTGTCGGCAAACACGAGACCCTTCGATATCTTCGGAAGATGGGGAGGTGAAGAGTTCATCGGGATCATCAAAAACACGGACATCGAATATCTTCGGCAGCTGTCCAGGCAGGTCAGGATCCTTATCGAACAGGCTTTCATCCTCAAAGACGAAACACAGCTTCACTGCACAGTCTCAGTGGGTGCAACACTGGCCCTCCCCGATGATACTGCCGAATCACTTATCAACAGAGCTGATACTCTGATGTACGAAAGCAAGAAGAATGGTAGGAACAGGGTTACTGTCGGATAAGAATCATTCCAGGATTTTCGTGTCGGATCGGATCATCATGATTTGTTTAAGATAGCGTTGTAAATCCATCGATCGATGCGCTCAAGCTGTCATTATTGGGATTTTTGGAATAGTTTGCATATATTTGATGCATTTCGCTAATTATCATGAATTTGTTTGATTGATTTTGTTTGACATTGACTTTTTGGGGTCGTATAATTTTCAGTATGCTCAGTGAAACCAGATATTCAAAGATACTTGCGATCCTGAAAGAAAAACAGAGTGCCACGGTAAAAGAGCTGGCAGAGCTGATGGATACGTCTGAATCTACGATCAGACGCGATCTGAACACTCTTCACAATAGAAAAAAGCTCGAAAAAGTCTTCGGAGGTGCTGTCATCAACACTTCCACATTCATTCACACCGAAGATAAGATCGAGGCAAAAAAAAGAAAACACATCAATGAGAAGAACCTTATTGCATCATATGCCGCATCTCTTATCGAAGATGGCGATTTTGTGTATATCGATGCCGGATCGACTACCGAGTTCATGATCGATCATATAAAGACCGAACATGCACTCTTTGTGACGAACTGCCCGGGACACAACAGGAAACTGACTATGAGAGGTTTCAGGAGTATTCTCCTTGGAGGAGAACTGAGACTACTCACCGATGCGGTCGTCGGCTGTTATACTCTGGAACTACTCAAGAAGTTCAATTTCAACAAGGGTTTCTTCGGGACTAACGCGGTCTCTATCAGAGAGGGATTCACAACATCCTATCCGACAGAGGCATCGATAAAAAGCGCAGCTCTGAGCAGATGCCAGAACGCATATGTTCTTGCTGACGCCTCGAAATTCGGCAGTCTCACCGCTATCACTTTTGCGGAGATATACAGTGCATCCATAATCACGAGCACACTGAACGATAAACAATATCTTGATCATACAAACATATTCGAAGTTGAAAAGCTGGTGCAGCAGTAGGATCAAAAAGGAGAGAGAACGGGAAATTCACAGAACATAGTCGACAGCCTGTCTTTACGTAATCATACCTCAGTTCGAGAATGTTTCATTCACGGCCTCTTTTTCGAGGCAGAACTCTCATTCTGATACCAACATACCGGAAAAATCACCTGTGGTGAATTTTTGGGAGGTAAATATACAAAAAGGAGCGTATATATGAAAAGGTTTAAAACGGGAACATCAAGGATGAAGAAGATCGTCTTGTTTCTCATCGTCCTTCTTTCAGCGTGTACATTCGCATTCGCCGGCGGAGCCGGAGAAGAAATGGCAGTGGAGGGAGAACCTTCCGGAGAATTGGTGATCTATACATCCTACTCGAATGATCTGCAGAACATTCTGATCGACTCTTTCAGAGAGAAATACCCAAAAATCGATGTTCAGCTGGTCGAAGGCGGAGCAGGAGAACTCAAGGCAAGGGTGAAAGCGGAAGCCGCCAATCCCCAGGGTGATATCGTGACAGGCATCACCTACTCCGACCTCAATGAGATGAAACCCTATCTTCAGCCCTATATAGCCAAGAATAACGAAGCGATGCCCGAAGATGCACAGGGAGAGATGACCGATGGCTATCTGACCTATCAGGTAGCTCAATGCGTGAACCTTCTCGTCAATAAAGAACTCGCGCAGGAACTGGGCGTAGAGATCAAAGGATATGCCGATCTGCTCAACCCCAAACTCAAAGGAAAGATCATCTCCGCCAACCCGTCAAACTCTTCATCAGCATGGGACCAGCTTGTCACGATGCTTGTAGTGATGGGCGGCCTCGGGTCAGAAGAGAGCTGGGAATATGTCGAAAAATTCACACAACAGCTTGACGGAAAGATTAGCGGCTCATCGTCAAGTGTCTACAAGAATGTGTTCAACGGTGAATATGTTGTCGGTGTCACTTACGAAGCCCCGTGTATCGAATACATCAAGGCCGGACAGGGAGATAAGGTCGAACTCGTCTATATGGAAGAAGGGACTACAGCATCCTTCCACGGAAACGGGATCATAAAGGACTGCAACAACCTCGAAAATGCGAAACTGTTCATGGACCACCTCATTGCTGATGAAACCCAGATGCATATGGAACGGGATGGAACACACAGACAGGCAAATCTGAATCTGCCGAATACCGCCGATTTCAGGGTCCCGATGGACGAACTCAAGCTGATGTTCCGAGATGAGCAGTATCTTGCTGAACACAGAGCTGAAATCGTCGCACGCTGGGAATCCATCTGGGCAAAATACAGCAAATAACCTGATCTGACGATATACCATCGGGCACATCAGTTTGAAGGTCATACTAACCAGAGGCGGCAGAAAAGAAGTATCATATGCCGGATGAGAAGGTGGATCTTTTCATCCGGTTCTCACGCCTCTTTATCCCGGATAGAAGATACAAACCAACATTAGGACAGGAATGAAAGATGAGCGTAAATATTCACATCAGGAATGCACAGAAGAGATTCGGACAGAACATAATCATCCCGGATCTGAGTCTTGAAGTACAAGACGGTGAGTTTTTCACCCTGCTTGGTCCGTCGGGCTGCGGGAAGACCACACTGCTGAGAATGATAGCCGGTTTCAATACCATCGAGAACGGGGATTTCTATTTCAATGAGAAAAGGATCAACGATCTGGACCCTGCAAGAAGAAATATCGGGATGGTGTTTCAGAACTATGCCATATTTCCTCATCTTACGGTTCGCAAGAACGTCGCATTCGGTCTCAAGAACAAGAAATTTGAGAAAGATAAGATCTTGGAACTTACAGACAGATTCATGAAACTGGTTCATGTAGAACAGTACGCTGACAGGATTCCCGAACGGCTGTCGGGAGGACAGCAGCAGAGGGTAGCACTTGCGAGAGCCCTTGTCATCTCTCCCGATGTTCTTCTCATGGACGAACCTCTTTCAAATCTGGATGCGAAGTTAAGAGTCGAGATGCGGGGAGTGATAAAGAAGATTCAAAAAGATGTCGGTATCACCACAATCTATGTAACGCACGATCAGGAAGAAGCAATGGCTGTTTCCGACAGGATCGCTGTCATGAATGTCGGAGTGATCCAACACATCGGAAAGCCAAAGAATGTCTATCTGCGTCCGGCGAATGTGTTCGTGGCAAATTTCATCGGAAGAACAAATATGGTGAAGGGGCAACTGGTCATAAGAGAGTCAGGAGCTGCTGTGCGGTTGTGCGGAGGCTTTGAGATCGGTCTTGACGGGATAAAACCCGAACAGAGAAAAGATCAGGACGTTCAGATATCGGTCCGTCCTGAAGAATTCATCCTCTGTGATGGAACTGAAAAAGGCTTGGAAGGGACTGTGACCGACAATACCTTCCTCGGGCTTAACACACACTACAATGTACTGCTTTTGACAGGTGAAGAAGTGGAGATCATCCAGGAATCGTCTCTGCAGTCGAATATCAGCAAAGGGATGAAAGTCTCTCTTCAGATAAAGGGAGAAAAAATCAATGTATTCACAGCAGACGGCAGCGAGAACATACTTCTCGGTGTCGAGAATGACAAGGAGAGTTGAGACGTGAATATGAGCCGACTCTCCAAGAAAAGCAGGATCGAGATATGGAATCTGATAGCCTATCTCATTGTTGCCCTCTACCTGATATTTTTGATCTTCCCCCTCTTCAAGATCCTCCGGTCCTCCTTTGATATGTCGGACGGTACCAGAGGTCTGGGAAATTTCAAACGATTTTTCAGCGACCCATACTACTTCAAAACACTGGTCAACAGTTTTGAGGTATCGATCGTTGTGACATTCTTCTCTCTGCTGCTGGGAGTGCCTCTCGCATACTTCTACAACATGTATGAGATGAAAGGTAAGAAATTCCTTCAGGTGGTCATCATTCTCTGCTCGATGTCTGCTCCGTTCATAGGAGCATATGCATGGATTCTGGTGCTGGGCAGAAACGGAGTGATCACAAGGTTTCTCGAAGCTATCTTCAATTTCACGATGCCGAACATCTACGGATTCAAAGGGATAGTGATCTCTCTCACCTCGAGACTGTTTCCGATGGTATTCCTGTATGTATCCGGTGCGCTGAAGAGTATCGACAACTCTCTCATCGAAGCAAGCCAGAATCTCGGAATCAGGGGTGTGAAGATGTTTTTCAAAGTCATCGTACCTCTTTGCATGCCATCCATCATGGCGGCCTCTCTCATCGTCTTTATGAGAGCGATGGCCGATTTCGGAACTCCATTGATGATAGGGGAAGGATTCAGAACATTCCCGGTGGAGATATACAACGCATATGTCGGAGAAGTCGGACAGAACTTCGGATTTGCCGCAGCAATCAGCATCGTCGCAATCCTGATAACAGCACTGGTCTTTCTCGTGCAGAAATGGGTAACGAGCAAATATAGTTTCACGATCAATGCAATGCATACCATCGAGTCAAAGAAAGCAAAGCCGGCAATGAATATTTTCATCCACTTCTACTCATACCTTTTAGTGAGTATCGCCATGCTGCCTCAGGTATATCTGTGGTTCACCTCATTCAAGAATACCAGTTCAAGCGGTAACGTCTTCCTCGAAGGGTATTCACTGATGAGTTATAAAGAGGTCGCAAAAAGAGGTCTCATGAGGTCCGTGAGAAATACTACGATCATCGGATTCGTCTCCGTTCTCATCATTCTCGTTCTAGCGGTCTTCGTCTCCTACCTTGTAGTCAGAAGAAAGAGCGTCAAAAGTCAGGTGATAGATACAATGTCCATGATCCCGTACGTATTGCCGGGTTCGGTAGTAGGTATCGCGTTAATATCCTCATTCAATACGAGACCGCTCGTACTGACCGGAACTGTCGCAATCATCATTATCTCGATGATCATCAGAAGGATTCCCTATACGATAAGATCCTCTGTTGCTATCCTGGGACAGATTCCCATGTCGATGGAAGAGGCTGCGATCAGTCTGGGAAGCAGCAAGCTCAAAACATTCTTTTCGATCACGGTGCCGATGATGAGTAACGGCATCATCTCGGGAGC
>JAQQAI010000055.1 GCA_028532915.1 Sphaerochaetaceae bacterium | reverse complement strand
TCGGGTGAGAATCTCTTTCTCATCGGCCGAAGAGGCAGAAAGAGAAGACGTGAGGGCCAGTGACAGTATTCCTATTGCAGCGAGTATTTTTGTGAACGTATTCATACCTCCTGTGTACAACAGAAAGCATGGTTTGTAAAGATTTGTTGATGATCCGGCAATAAAAGACTCAATTGGGTTAAAGTAAGATTAAAGCGACATTACATCAGAATTATTGATAATGCTTGAGTATTTTTCCTAATATCCAAACATCCTCGGGGCAAACAGAACAATGTCAGGAATATAGGTAACTAAACCTAGAACTATCAACATTACACCTAGCATCGGTATCGTCTCTTTGATGATAACTTTGAGTTTCTCCCCTGATATCCCAGATAGAATAAATAATAGGATTCCGAACGGAGGAGTTGAAAGCCCTATCATTGTGTTCAATGTGAAAATTATTCCAAAATGGATAAGATCAATTCCCAACTGCTCAGCTATCGGAGCTAGAATCGGTATCAATATTAATTGAATTGTCGAAGTATCGAAAAACATTCCAAGTAACAGTAAAACTATATTAACGACAAGCAGGAATATAATGCGGTTTCCGCCGAATCCGATCAGAAATGCGCCGACGCTTTCAGACACATTCTCATTGGTAATGATATACGAAAAGAACATCGCTGCGCCTACAGTCAATCCTATGGTTCCCGTAGTCTTTACAGTATCAAGGACTACCGACCATAAGCTTTTAAATCCCACAGTCCTGTAGATCAGAATCGAAATAAGTAATGCATAAAATGCTGCAACAGCACCAGCTTCAGTTGGAGTCATCACACCTGTATAAATCCCTGTAAGCAGTATTACCGGAGTTAATAATGCTGGAAAGGCCTTTGCAGTAAAGCTGATGAATTCTTTGAACTTGTATTTTTCTCCTCTCGGATAGTTTCTGATGTTTGCGATGAACATGATGTAGATCATCAAAGCAATTGCAATCATCACACCAGGAACCATCCCTGCCCAGAATAGGGCTCCTACAGAAGCTCCTGACAGCATGCTGTATATCACAAGAGGAATGCTGGGGGGGAAGATAGGGCCGATTGTGGCAGAGCATGCTGTGACTGCACAGCTGAACCCATCATCGTACCCTTCTTTTCTCATTGCATCAATTTCCATGAGTCCCAAACCTGAAGCATCGGCGATTGCAGATCCGGTCATTCCTGAGAAGATCAGAGAAGCGAAAACATTTACATGACCGAGTCCACCTTTCCATCGGCCGAACAATACTCTTGCAAAGTTGAAGATTTTCTCAGTTATCGCTCCGGAGTTTAAAATGCTTGCGGTGAAAACGAATAAAGGAACAGCCATCAGCAGGTAGCTGGCATATAACCGTGAGAGTATCAATTCGGCTGCAAGGCCTATATCCTGACCCGTAATGAGTAGATAAAAGATTCCTGAGACCATCATACTCAAAGCTACAGGAACTTTTACGACAAAAGAGACTATCAGAACTACGAACACCAGAAGTAATGGGACACTCATTTTGATATGCCTCCTATATTGGGATTGTTTTTTATTTGTCTCAGGGTAGATGCAGCATGAAAGATATCCCGGACACCATAAGAGCATGTCATAGCAAGAAACACCAGATAGGGAAAGTAAGCGATATGAAAGCGGATGAACAGAACATTGGTTTTTCTGCGTGTCAGAAATTTGAAATATTCCAGAGTAGATGGGATGCTAAGAAGCAGAAAGAAAACGATCAAACCAGATGCAATAATCGTCAGAATTGCGCGGGTTTTCTCTGAGAATAAATCATATACTATTGAAAAACATATATGTTCTTTTTTTCTGGCAACAAAGCAGGCCCCAAGAAAAATGGTCCAAATATAGGCGATTTGAGTTATTTCGACTGTCCAGCTCAATGGTGATTGCAGAATATATCGAAAGAAGATCTGAATAATGAATACAATGAACATTATCAGAAAGCTAATCATCGGAAGATAAGTTTCAAATACGTTGATTACGATTTTTCCCATTTTTCTTAAGGTGACCATGCTTTTCTCCTTCTACTTATTCAGCAGCGGCTTTTACCATTTCATATAGGTCCATATCCCAAGTGGAAACTAGATCCTTTCGACCCATGTAATAATTTTGGGCATAATCTACGAAGGCATCTATATCCGGTTCGATTACTGTTAGGCCTTGATCCTCAAAGAATTTCACTAATTCAGCTTCTTCCTGCAATGTCCATTTTTCTGCTTCTTTCCTTGTGGTCTCGAGTGCAATCATCATCTTTTCCTGAAGTTCAGGTCCAAGAGATTGCCATTTTTCTTCGTTGATCGTAGGACTTAAAGGTTCGATGACATGGTGCGTGAGTATAACGTATTTACATGGTTCGTAGAATTTTGCGGCCTTGGTAGTCGGTAGCGGATTATCCTGTCCGTCGATAGCTCCGGTGCTCAGTGAGGTATAGATCTCTGAGAAACTGATTGGAGTAGGATTAGACCCGAGGGCTTTTCCTATTTCAATATAGGCTGGGATGTTAGGCATCCTGAGGTTCACTCCTTTCATATCCTGAGGAGTTCTGATCTCTCTACCGATATCACGGAGACAGAGATTTCTTGACCCTACATAAAACGCCTTAAGAATTCTCACTCCTAATTCATCGACTATGTCTTCGTTTACCTTCTGACCGACTTCTCCGTTCATCACTTTATCCATGTGCTTGTAGTCTTCAAAGATATAAGCTGATGCAAACATGGAAGTGTAGGGTAAATCGTTAGATGTATAGAACACCGAACTCCACATCATATCGAGATTTCCTCTCATCGTGGCATCCAATTCCCCTTCCTGTGGAAATAGAGAGGAAGAATGATAGACTTCCACAGTGATCTGCCCATCTGTCAATTTCTCGATCTCATCCTTGAACAGGTACATTGCCCTGGTCTGAATCTGCCCTGGTACAGAAGCACAGGAGAAGGTGAGTACGAAGTTTTCCTTTTCATCTGTTTCCTGAGTCCCAGCTGCAAAGATTAATGAGAATCCGATTATCATTAAGATAATCAATAACCCTTTTTTCATGATAGCCTCCTTATTTTCTAGTTCTTTATGAAGAACTTTTTCTAAAAACCTTCCTTTTTGAATTCAATATGTGTTCTTTCATCAGCTTTTCCGTACCCCTTTTATCTTTATTACGAATCAGCTCGACGAGTTTTCTATGATCTTCAACAAGACCGTTTTTATCATTCTGATCGACCGAATATCCTTCTGAGAATATTCTCAGAAGCACAGTATGAAGAGGCTCCATAATGGTGGGGATCAAAAGATTCTTTGAGGCTTCAGCAATAGCGATGTGTAACCTGAAAACAGTTTCAATATACTTAGAAACATCATTGATGTTTTCTCCCATCTCGCTAATGAGAGTATCCATTTCCACAAGATCTTCCTCTGTCGAATTTTCGGCTGCCAACCCTGCGCCTAATACCTCGAGAGATAAACGGACATCGAAGATATTTTCATAACTCAGGTCATTCAAGGTGATCAGTCTCCCGACCATTTTGGACAGAATCATAGGTTCCGGTTTGACAATGTAGGTCCCATCGCCTGCTTTTCCAGAAACCATTCCTCTTTCTTTTAGGATGTTGAGAGCTTCCCGAAGAACATTCCGGCTTACTCCGAATGATGCAGCCAGTTCGATTTCGGAAGGTATCTTGCTGCCAACCTTCACTTCTTCGTTGAGAATCATCTCCTCCAGCTTGTCAGCTATGGAATCACGTAAAGCTTTCTTTTCAAATTTCAGATTTCTTATTGCCATAACTCAACTTAATTCCTTGAAATTCTGTATTGCATCAACGGCTCCCTGTTTGAGATACGAAACATCACCTCCGACCGAAAGAAAATCAACTCCCTGTTCGATCCAGAATTTCATATCCTCACTTGAATACGATCCCATTGATACTCCTATAGGTATGTGTGCATCTTTCGCTTTCTGTATCGCTGTCGCGATTGTTTTTAGAAACGATCCGTCTACATTATCTCCAAAAACATTCAGAGAAAGGGATAATGACAGATCGCATGGACCAATGATAAACGCATCTATCCCTTTTACTTTGATGATATCGTTAAGATTTGCAACAGCCTTGGCTGTTTCAATCTGGAGAATCTTTAGAAAATCTCCATTTTTCTTAACATAATCGATCGAATCATCAAATCCGTATTTTACAGCTCGCCGCGGTCCAAACCCTCGAATTCCTTCCGGAGGGTAGCAGCATGAAGCTATTGCCTCTTTTGCTTCTTCAGCAGTATTCACCATAGGGAATATTATTCCGTCAGGTCCCATCTCAAGTACTGATTTGGCTAGAATCTGATCATTCCAGGGAATCCTGACGATAGAAGCCGTTCCTGCAGCCTTTGCAGCAATAATATGATTTTGAATGGATTGTTTGCCTAAAGGTGTGTGCTCTTCATCGATCCATAAAAAATCATAGCCTGCATAACCCATCATTTCCGAAATTGCCGGGTCATCGAAAGATATATGAGTTCCGATAGCGAGCTGATTTTCTTCCAGTCTTTTTCTCAGATTATTCATTTGTTCTCCATCTGTATTATTGTATGATTGTTCAACATTTGAATTGTAGAATAATAAATGCTGATCTGTCAAACAATTTTGTAATCTGTTTTTTTAATGAGGACTGTCTTTTCTACGAAGAAAGTGCATATACATTTGACAAGGAGAGAATGAACCTGAAATCGTGACTGGTAAATTATTCAGCAGTTTACATGATCTGTAATTTTGGAATAGATACATAATCATGATAACGGTTGAAGATACCAGAACCGTGGATGTTGATAAAATGAAAAGGGGAAGTCTGATTTTTTAATAATCTTGAATTCAAATTGCTCGCTTAGGCTTTTTGTTATTTACATTTCCTTCTTATACCTGCGGTAGGAAATGATGAGCATTAGGATGAACAGAGGGATGATCACAATCGCGATAAGGTTACCTTCGAAGATTTTCAGTGCCCAGAATCTTAAAGGATTCCCTCCGTCTGTGAGGCTTGTGATCATTCTGTCGTCCAGCACTGCCGTTCCTACCTTCTTACTGAGAGATGTGATCAGGGGGGCCAGATGTGTCGAGATCA
>JAQQAI010000054.1 GCA_028532915.1 Sphaerochaetaceae bacterium | reverse complement strand
GGAAGACCTTGCGACCGAGATCGACATCAAGCTTCCCGAGAAAAGCGACACCGACGAGATGATACAGCGAATAGCAGCTCTGCTCGATCTTGAGAATACCGACTATGAGATCATGAGCTGGGAAGAACTGGCACACGATTACCTGAGCGTCCTTCAGGCCGATAAGGCCGGTTCCAAGCTGATTCTTCTTCTGGTGTTCATCATTGCTGCCGTAGGAATCTCGAACACGATGCTGATGGCGATGTATGAGAGGATCAGGGAGCTGGGAATGATGAGAGCTCTTGGAATGAGTGACAGAGCTGTCCACCTTTCATTCATGGTTGAAGCAGGAGGGATCGGTCTGTTCGGCTCCGTAGCAGGGCTCTTACTTGGGGCAATGATTAATATCTATCTTGTTGATGTAGGGATCGATATGTCCTTCATGATGCGCGATATGGACATCGGGTACCGGATCCAAAGTATCATGAGAGGAGCCTGGGATTTACGTACCTACCTGACAGCACTGGTATCGGGTGTCTTCCTCTCGATGATCGTCGCCTACATCCCTACAAGACGGGCTTTGAAGATGGATATCCCGGCCTGTCTTCACCATTGATTTATAAAGTTTTATCCAGTTCCCCGCTACCATTTTCAGATGAAGTTGGCTACTTGTTCACTCCACTGTCACGCTCTTGGCAAGATTTCTTGGATGATCGGGATCGTTTCCTCTGTTCACCGAACAGTAATATGCATACAACTGGGTGACGATCACGCTGAGCATCGGAGCAAAATACGGATCGGTCTTCGGGATCTGGAAAACCTCGTCAGCGACACCTTCGAATGCATCATTACCCTCGAACGTGATCGCGAGCGCTTTTGCACCTCTGGCTTTCACCTCTTTGATATTCGAATCCATCTTATCGTAGAGTTTTGGATGACAGCATGAGGCAACCACAAGAGTATTTTCATCCACCAGTGCGATAGGGCCATGTTTGAGTTCTCCTGCAGCGAATGCTTCAGAATGGGTGTAGCTTATCTCTTTAAGCTTCAGTGCCGATTCTAACGAGATGGCGAAATCACTCTGTCTTCCGAAATAGAAGACTTTCGTCTTATTGAACTGGCGGGCGGCGAAACGCTGAATTTCCTCCTGCCGGCAGACGACAGCCTCGGCCTTCTGACTGAGTGTCGACAGTTCTTCCATCATCTCTTTCTGCTTCTGTTCATCTTTGGTAAGTGCACAGGTAAGAAGAAACACACACATGAGCTGCGTGGTAAAAGCTTTTGTGGAAGCAACGGCAATCTCAGGTCCCGCCTGAGTGTACATCACATGATCTGCTACCCTGGAGACTGTCGAACCTACTACGTTGGTGATGGCGATGATCTTTGCTCCCTTCTCTTTGAATATCCTCATTGCCTGCAGAGTGTCTGCTGTTTCTCCCGACTGACTGATGACTATGCAAAGATCATCTTCGGTGACAAGCGGGTCTCTGTACCGGAATTCGGAGGCAACATCGACTTCAACCGGCAATCTCGAATAATGTTCTATGGCATATTTGGCGACAACCGCCGCATGATAGGCTGTTCCGCAGCCTACGATGACGACTCTTCTGGCATCCTTCACTGTCTTGGTAATTTCTCCCAGATCGAGTTTCTCTCCGTAAACACGGGCCTTGTACGTCTGATCTATCGCATAGGGCTGTTCACAGATCTCTTTGAGCATAAAATGTTCATACCCGTTCTTCTGAGCAGATTGGAGGTCCCAGTCTACATGAGAGACCGCCAGATCGATGACATTCCCTTCAAGATCCAGAATTTCGACTTTCTCGGGAGTGATCTTGGCCACCTGATTGTCATCCAGATACTGAACCTCTCTCGTATATTCGAGCAGCGGTGTCACATCTGATGCGAGAAGATTGTTCCCCTCCCCCCGACCTATGATCAGAGGACAATCCTTACGTGCAACAACGATATTCTCCGGTTCGTTTCTGCACACTACAGCCAGAGCATAGGAACCTTCGAGTTTCTGAAGAGTCTTCGAAAGAGCCGTGACCAGATCGCCTTCATAATAGAAGTCGATCAGATGAGCGATGCACTCGGTATCGGTCTCGCTTCTGAAAGTGACATCCTTACCTTCAAGCCACCTGCGCATGGCAACATGGTTTTCGATTATTCCGTTGTGTACCACAGCGATATCACCGCTGACATTGGTGTGCGGATGAGAGTTTATATCACTGGGTTCACCATGAGTCGCCCAGCGTGTATGCCCGATACCGGTGAAACCGCTCACAGGCTCTCTTTCGACAAGAGAAGTAAGATTTGAAAGCCGCCCTTTTGCCTTTCTCACTTCAACTCTGTCATTCGAGATAACTGCGATACCCGCAGAATCATATCCTCTGTATTCAAGCTTCGACAGACAATCTAGAAGAATTGAAGAAATGTCCTGAGATTTGACCATAGCACCTGTAAATCCGACAATACCGCACATGATGAACTCCTTCAGCCATAACATGGCCAGAATATGAGAAATATCGATAAAAAACACAAAAGGTAACCGCAACCTCAATATAAAAAGAGAACAGAAACCTCACCTTTACTTTAACTTATTTAAATAATTATAAGAATACCCTTTTATTAACATAAATAGAAACACCCCCGTGCGAACGGAGAAGATCTACCAGTATTATATTAAAAGTCTTCATAATGAAACAATAACCAATTCATATTTTGTTTTTATCACAAAATCTCATGCACTATATATTTGTTAAAATGTATATCAAATTACTATTATAGTAAAAATCAATTACATGTTTACCTTTATGGTAATTTCATAGTTTACATATTCAGAGTATGAGGTTATACTCTAATTGTGGAAGTGTATTTTCAAAACCGACATCTAGAGAAGCTCTACACTACTGGATGGGATAAGAAATACCCTCTTGAGGATCATGTCATTGACAGTTTTTTTGAGGTTGTGGCAATTATTCAGGCGGCTAAAAATATCTATGATTTCAGGAATCAACCATCTTTAAAATTTGAAGGAATGATAAGCACTGAAAAATCCTATTCTTTTAGATTGAACAGAAAATTCCGTCTGGAAGTCACAATAGACTGGGAAAATAAGGAAAAGACAATTGGAATCATTGGTATTGAAGAGATAAGTGTTCATTACCGATAGGAGGATAATTTCATGACAAATATAAAAACTCTTAAACCGGCGCGAGTCAAGGGACCGGGAAACATTATACTTCGCTATTTAAACTCACTAGGATGGAATCAGGTAGATTTAGCAGAAATCACAGGGGTGTCGGTCAAAACTATCAGCCAGATCATCAATCACAAACAGGCGATCTCCGTTGAGATGGCAAAAGTCCTGGCAAAAGCATTCAACAACAATCCGGAATTCTGGCTGAATCTTGACAATCAATATAGATTGCAATCAGTAAACTCCGAATCAAAAGAAGATTCTGCTGCAATTAAAGCAAAGATCAGAAGATATATGCCGGTGTTAGAAATACAGAAAAACAATTGGGTTCAAACATCTGATAACACAGCAAAAGGATATGAAGCTACATTCCGTGAGATCTGGGGAACAGATTATAATGACACATCGGTATATGAAAAATCCCCTCAGTATGCTGCTCGCAACAATAAAGAGAATCCCGATTATACTTGCTTCTATAGCATGACCTGGCTTAAGATTGCACACAACAGAGCTGAAAAAATATCGGTACCTCTGTATGATCGTACAAAATTAGAACAGATTCAAACCGATTTTTCCAAGCTTACTCTTTATCCTGATGGTATTAATGTTTTACAGAAAGAACTCAAAGATGCAGGAGTAAAGTTCTTGTACCAGAAACCCCTCAAAAAGACCTATCTGGATGGAGCCTGTTTTTTTGATGGTGACAACCCTGTGATCGTTTACACAGGCAGATACGATCGGATCGATCATTTCTGGTTCACTATGGCCCATGAAATCTCTCATATCCTGCTTCATTTAAAAAAAAGTGATTCTGAATATATCCTCGATAATTTTGAGATCGAAGGAGAAGATGAGAGAGAGGAGGAAGCCAATAGAACGGCGGGAAAAATGTTGTATTATGATGAAATAGTGGCATTGAGCAGACCGATTGCAAACTATTTTGCAGAAAAGAAATTGATCGAAATTTCGAATAAGGTGGGAGTAGACCCTTCGATCGTTCTGGGCAAGTTACAGCACGATGAGATAATTTCTTATAATAGCAGATTTAACCACTATAAAAGAAAGATCATAGATCAATATTTCATACCTGAAATTGACCGGCTACGTTCATAGTGTGCTGTCAGGAAAGATGATGTTCTGTTGGCACAAAGAAAATGCGACCAGCATTGCCTTCCCTGCGGAAGATTCTGCTGGTATTCACCATTAAGAGGCTATTTTAAAGTTTTTATTTTTTTCATTTGACAAATACCAAATCCTCTTCTAGACTGTGTGTATAAAATTTTATCGATTAGGCAAACGTTTGCTTAGTCGCTGATATATTTTTTTGAGCAATAGGCAAACGTTTGCCTATTTATATTAAAAGGTAAAAGGAACAGATTGTGGCAAAATACCCTACGATGAAAGATGTTGCGAAAAAAGCTAATACGACTGCCAGTACTGTTTCTTACGTTCTGAGCAACAAAGAAGGCCGGTACATCAGTGAAGAAATGAGAGAAAGAGTTCTCAAGGTCGCCAAGGAACTCAACTATGTGAAGTTCAACGGGGCATCTTCGCTGAAAGGAAAAGAACGCAAACTGATAGGTATCATGGTACCCCAGTTCGCCAACCAGTTCTTCACGAAACTGATTCTCGAGGCCGAAAAAGTTTTCGTCACTCATAATTTCGATATGATCATCTGCAACACCTTCGATGACCCTGAAAGAGAAAAGGAAATCGTCTACAGACTTCTCAGCCAGAGAGTCGACGGCATCATCATCTCCCCTACTATAAAAGGAAGTGAGAATACCGAGATCCTGCGTGAATTGGGGGTGAAGCTGGTAGTCGTCGACCGTCCCCTGGAAGGACTCAGCGATTATCATTTTCTCACATCGGACAACATTCAGGCTGGCAGGATGGGAATGAGGCGTCTTCTTGATACCGGTCATAAACAGATCGCATATATCGGTTGGGATTCCGGAATATCCTCTCTGGAAGACAGAATGAACGGAGCTCTAATGGAACATCCCGACACTCTTGTCTATAACGGACCGATCTCTGATGAGGACGGATACAATCTGACTCAGGAGGTTCTTGAGGATCATCCCGATGTCGACGCTATTTTCTACGGATTCAACATCCAGGCGGCAGGTGGTATGAGATACCTCAAAGAACATCACATCGCTTTTCCCGATGACATCTCGATATCGATCATCGGCAGTCCCGAGTGGGTGAAGATCGGGAACAACGATATCGAACACATTGACCTGAATTCCAGAGAACTCGGTAAAGAGGCTGCGAACCTGATGATGGAGATCATCGGTAAAAAAGTCGTCAAAACTGTCAGAAAAATCAGCAGCTGCATCCTGATAGAAGGTGCATCTGTAAAGAATACTATAGGAGGTAGAAGATGAAGAAGATTCTTACTCTTTGTCTCGCAATGCTCGTACTTGGAAGTTTCTGTTTCGCAACTGCAGAAGCTGAGGAATATCCAAGCAAAAACATCAATCTTACTGTTCCCTACGGTGCAGGAGGAACAACTGATCTTACCGCACGTTCGATCACCAACACGATGGGGAAAGAACTGGGTGTCACGATCAACGTCGTAAACACTCCGGGTGCCGGCGGAAGTGCAGGAACTCTGAATGTCCTCAATTCTCCGGTAGACGGTTACACGATGCTGGCAAACGGTATGCTCTGTATCTCCACGATGCCCGTGAACGGATTCACCGACAAGACCTATAAAGACTGGGACGTGTGGATTGCCACATATGCTCCGAACGTAGTGGTAGTACCGAAAGACAGTCCATTCAACACTATCAAAGACCTCATTAATGCGATCAGAAAAAATCCCGGTCAGATCACTGCCGGAACTGCCGGTATCGGATCTGGCGGTCATTTCGGAGCTGAAGTCATCAAGGCCGTTGCAGGTGCTGATTACAAGCATATCACCTATGCAGGTGGCGGTCCCGCTTTCACTGCCACACTGGCTGGAGAAGTACAGTTCTGTCCTCAGCTTCTTGCCGAGTACAAAGATGCCATCATCAGCGGCGACGTGAAAGCTCTGTGCACACTTTCGACCGAAGATATCGAACTGGCTCCCGGGGTTGTAGTACCATCAATCCTCAACAGCTATCCTGAAGCTGCCCCGCTTCTTCCGATGGGAGAAGTCACTGCAATCCTGATCCCCAAAGGTCTTGAAGAAGAGAAACTTCAGAAGCTCGACAAAGCATTTGAAGTCGCTACAAAAGACCCTGCCTTCATCGAGTTCTGCGACCAGAAGAGCTTTACCGTCATGCCGATGGGAAGAGAAGAATCTCAGAAGTTCCTCGATGATTTTGCCAGCCGTGCCTGTTATATCCTCTGGGATGCAGGTGCCGCGAAAGTCGATCCTGCACAGTTCGGCATCACCCGGCGTTAATGATATAGGATAAAATGATCTGTTCCGGGCATTCTAGATGCCCGGAATTAGTTACAAGGAATGTAAAATGGATAAGAAGACGAAAGATTTTTGGTTCTCATGCTTTTTAGCTTTGTTCAGCCTGTTCGCCGTGATATCCGGGTACCAGATAGTACATGAGGCGTCATTGCCCCCTTACAATATCGACAGCTTCGTGCTGTCCCCAGGTCTGTTGCCTGTCGTGCTTGGATATGTGTTATTGTTCTGTTCTGTCATATTGTGGATACAGAGTGTTAGAAGCGAACTGTCAATCGGAGAGTCTGTCAGAAACCATATTCACGAAACAAAAAATTGGCTAGAAAGTCTTAAAGGAAACGAAAATGTGATCTACACACTCGGGGGAATTCTCATCGTAGCTCTCTACACATTCGTTCTTTTGGCTAATTTTTCGTTTGTGGTCTCATCTCTGATTTTTCTGATAGCGCTCATGTTGTTTCTGAGATCGACAAACCTGTGGAAGATCGTGATCATCTCTGTTGTTACGATCGCACTTCTGGTACTGCTGTTCCAGGTTTGTTTTAACACCGTATTACCATAGGAGAAACCGTTTTGGCTTTTGAATATCTTTTCGATGCGATTCTCACCGTTTCGCAACCGTTGAACATAATGATCCTGTTTTTGTCTACAGCTGCAGGATTGCTCATGGGAATGCTTCCCGGTCTCAGTGCCACGATGGCGATAGCGCTTCTGACCGGTCTCACGTATAACTTTCCCACCCAGTCGGCTCTGATCAGTCTTCTGGGCGTGTATGTCGGGGCTATCAGCGGCGGATGTCAGTCTGCCATACTGTTGAACATACCCGGAACTCCGGCATCGGCAGCAACCGCTCTGGACGGCTTTCCGATGGCTCGAAGGGGAGAGGGAGGTCTGGCGATCTTTCTTGCTACCACATCCTCATTCCTCGGGACATTCCTCTCGGTAATATTCGTTCTGACTCTCACCCCTGTTCTGACACAGTTCGCTTTGAAGTTCGCATCCTGGGAATTCTTCCTTCTTTCGATATTCGGGATCATGATCTGCGGATCTATCACAGCCAGAGGCAATGCTCTCAAAGGATGGATCAGCGGTATTCTGGGACTGATGGTGGCGCAGATCGGAATGGACATCGTGGACACGTTCCCCCGCTACAGTTACGGCAACGTCAATCTGATGTCCTCCATCCAGCTGATTCCGGTAATGATCGGTCTGTTCGGATTTCCCGAGATCGTCAAATCATTCGTGAAAAAAGAGGAAAACAGGACTGTAGGCTTAACCAGATTCGAACCGAAAAAAGGATTCCGGCTCATCGGAAAGAATATCGTTGCCATCATCAGATCGGCTGCGATCGGAGTCGGTGTGGGAATCATTCCCGGCGTCGGAGAAGATACCGGAGGCTGGTTAAGCTATTGGGCGAGCAAACAGAACAGCAAAGACAAAGAATCTTTCGGGAAAGGCAATCCGCTGGGTATCATATCCGCAGAATCAGGCAACAATTCCTGCATCGGCGGAGCTATCATCCCGGTACTGAGTCTTGCAGTCCCGGGCTCCGCTCCGGCTGCGGTTCTTCTCGCGGCTTTTTTGATGCATGGATATAGACCGGGACCTTTATTGATGACCGAGTCTCCTTCTTTCGTCTATAACGTATGTATCTATCTCGCTTTCGCATCATTTGCCATGTGGGCGATTGCTCTTCTCATCAGCCATGGAACGGTCAGGCTGCTCGCATTGAAAAAGAAGATTCTTATGCCGATCATCTATACACTGTGCGTCATCGGCGCCTATCTGATCCACTATAACATGTTCGATGTGAAAGTCATGTTCGTATTCGGCATGGTGGGGATTCTGATCACGAAACTCGATATCCCGGCAGCACCTTTCCTTTTGGGAGTCATCCTCGGGCCGATGGCTGATTCGAATCTTCGAAGAGGTTTGAGGTTGTCAAACGGCTCGATGCTTCCCATGCTGCAAAGACCTATTTGCATCTTCTTCCTTCTGGTGATATTATTTATGATTTTCCAACAGACAGGATTGATTGACTTGATAAAGAGAAAAGGAAAGAAGGATGGAGATAAATAGAGAAGATGGGATGAACTATTCCCCTGTCTCGCTGGCAGAGATATCCGAGCGGCTGAAGGAAGGGGAATTGAATTTTGCAGTGATCGGACTCGATCATGGTCATATCCATGCGATGACACAGGGATTGACTGAGATAGGAGCCACACCGGTCGCAGTATATGATGAAGATTTCAGCAGAACGAAAGCCTTTGCTGAGAAGCACCATATACCAGCCTGTGTGACTTCTGTTGAGACAATCATGGAAGACCCTTGCGTGAATCTGATCGTCAGTGCCATCCGACCCGACAAAAGAACAGATCTGGGATTACAGGCAATGCTCCATGGAAAAGACTATTTCGTCGATAAGCCGGGTGCACTGACACTGAATGAAGTCAAAAAGATCAGAGAAACTTGTTCTGAGACGGGAAGAAAGTATATTGTCTATTTCGGCGAAAGGGTGCATGTAGAGGGCGCTGTATATGCACAAAAACTGATTGAAGATGGAAAGATCGGAAGAGTTCTCTCGATAACGATTCTGGCGCCTCACCGCCTGAATAAAGAATCGAGACCCGAATGGTTTTTCGACAAGAACCAAAATGGTGCGATCATCCAGGATATCGGAAGTCATCAGATGGAACAGTTTCTCACCTACAGCGGTGCAGAAGATGCGAAGATCGTCCACAGTGCCGTTGCGAACTATGCAAACAAGGATAAAAAGGACTTCTATGACTTCGGAGAATTCTCGATAGTCACCGATAACGGGACAGCAGGATACTGCCGCCTGGACTGGTTCACTCCTGACGGGATGCGGGTCTGGGGAGATGGAAGAGTCTTTATCGTCGGCGAGAAAGGTTCTATAGAGATACGCAAATATATTGATGCGGGAAATGAGAAATTTGATGATGGAGATATAGTCATCTTCACTGATGCTCAAAGGGAGAACAGAATCGAGTGCAGAGGTTCTGTAGGATTTCCTTTCTTTTACAGGGTCGCACAGGATATGATCAACAGGACCGAGAACGAAATCACCCAGTCTCATATTCTCAAGTCAATGGAACTCACGATCGAAGCACAGATGAAAGCTGTCGTCATCGAATAATCAAAAGAAGGAACTCTGTAATGAAAAAATTTGGAATAATCGGTTTAGGAAACATCGCGAAGACACATATTCAGGCTATACAGTCCCTCGAAGACTGTGAATTCGTAGCAGGATACGATCTTGTGCCGAAAAAGGCTGAAGCCTTCTGCAGCGAATATGAAGGAGCTACAGGTTATGACAACATCGATGAATTTCTCTCAGATGAAAGAATCGATATTGTGACGATCACCACTCCTTCAGGAGCACATCTAGAGCCTGCTGTGAGCGCATTGAAAGCAAAAAAGCACATAATCATCGAAAAACCTCTCGAAATCACTTCAAAACGCTGCGATTTGATCATCAAAGAGGCAAAAAGAAATGGAGTGATTGCAGCAGGGATCTTCCAATCAAGATTCCATGAAGCTCCGAAGCTGGTCAAAAAGGCAGTGGATGAGAACAGATTCGGAACCCTGAGCATCTGTGATGCGCAGGTCAAGTGGTATCGCTCACAACAATACTATGACAGCGCATCGTGGCGTGGAACATGGGCTCTCGACGGCGGCGGAGCTCTTATGAATCAGAGTATACATGCCATCGACCTGCTTCTCTGGTTCTGCGGTGAAGTCGAGGAAGTGACCGCATATACCGCCCTTCGCAGTCATACAGATATAGAGGTGGAAGATACTGCTACGGCAATTCTCAAGTTCTCCAACGGTTGTCTAGGTGTCATCGAAGGAACCACAAGCGCCTACCCCGGCTTTTTGAAGAAGATCGATATCTGCGGCTCCAGAGGAAGCGCGTCCATCGAAGAAGAAAGCCTGTTAAAATATGAATTTGCCGATCAGACCGATGAGGACAGAAAGATTTTCGAGAGAATGACTGACAATACGAAAACCGGAGGAGGAGCCTCCGATCCGGGTGCCATAGGATATCACGGTCACGCCATGGTATTCGAAGATGTTGTCACAGCGATCGAAGAGAACAGAGAACCTCTTCTCAGTGCATCTGAAGCAAAAAGGTCTGTAGAGGTGATCGAAGCAATCTACATCAGCGCCAGAGAACACAGGCCGGTCAGATTACCGCTATGAACACAATAGGATTCTGTACAGGTTTCGCAACCACGCCCCGGTGGCAGATCGATGAAAGTCTTGTAAGAGAAGTGAAAATGAGCGGATATGACTATATCGAATTTCCGCTCATGTCGATAAGTGAACTTGACGGTCCCGGATTCGGGAAGCTGAGAGAGCTCCTGGAAGATCTCTCTCTTCCCTCCCCTTTCATGTGCAACCTCTTTCCAGCAGAGATCAGATTTCTGAAAGGATTTTCCGGATACGACAGTATCAGAACATATCTGAGACAGGCCTTCGAACGCTGCAACAACCTGGGCACACACACTGTGGTCTTCGGCAGTGCAAAAGCACGCGATAAAAATGAACTTTCCCGCGAAGAAGCGGAAGAAATCTTCATCCGCACAGTCACGGAAGTGCTCCTTCCCGAATGCGAACGTTTCGGAATAACGGTCCTTCTTGAACCGCTTCATTATAATGAATGTGATTTCATCAATACCGTGGAGGAAGCTGCTGAGATTGTCACCCGGGTGAATTCATCCAGATTCTCTCTGATGGCGGATCTGTCACATATGTACAATAATGGCGAGGACATCTCGACTCTCCAAAGATATCTTCCGATGATTGAACATATTCATATTTCAAACAAAGATAGAAGACTGCCTGAACAGAGACTCGATCCATATATTCTGCAAGGAATGAAGATCCTGGTCGAAGAAGAATACACCAAAGCGATCTCGTTAGAAACAGAATACGGAGATATCGTCCAGGCGCTGCTGACGCTAAGGAACGAACTCGAGTCATCTTCATGAGGTTTGTCGCTGAGAGGCCTCGTTTATTGCCGATACAGATACAGAGCATTGTATGGGTCAGATCTATGAATATGTTTGACGAAAAAATGAAGGAGACTTACAATAATCAGAGTAACAATATCTGGAGGGAACATGGCAGAGAAGGAATACTTAGAAGATCTAGATACCGATCCCCTGATTATGGAATACCTGCGGGATATGGGGTTGGAGTATACGAGGGAGAATTATTTGAAGATGTTGCTTTACGGACTGGATGGAGAGGAATACGAACGCATGAAGAATCATCCGGAAATCTTAGCTCAATTGCCGGAAAGTCTGAAGGAGCCTATGTAGATTACGATTCAGTTCTATTCCAAATAAACTCTGATCCGATAATCTCAAAAGAAGAAGTCCTCGCTATGCTCGATAACAAAGAACATTCATCTGATAGACAACTGTTGAACTGTTCGGGGGATGACAGATTGATTGGAAGATTGAGTTCCGAAAATTGTGGCAGAATAATGTTTTCAGGATTACACCGAAAAACAGCACTATAGAACTACATCTTTACTGTTGCGGCGGAGTAATTCACCGTATATAGTATAGTACTGAGAGGTAGGATGTATGAAAAGAGAGATGATCCTTCCGGTCGTTTTCACCGTGATCTTTCTGATAATGACCGGTTTGTATGCAGCAATATTTTTCTTTCTGGAACTTCCTGTGATCGTGAAGATCATCATCGCAGCCTTACTGCTTCTGCTTTGTGCAGTCATGGTCTATCTGCTTCTGGAGAGGAACAAAGAGATACAAGAGGAGAAGGATAATGATATTAGTAAATACTGACCACATCAGCGGAAAGGAAATTGAGACTCTTTCGATCGTGAAAGGGTCGACGATCCGGGCACGACATCTCGGATCAGATATCATGGCAGGTCTGAAGACGATCGTCGGCGGAGAGCTGAAAGGATATGCCGAGATGATCGATGAAGCCCGAGCGATCGCGACACAGCGGATGGTTCAGGAAGCTGAAGCACTGAAGGCCGATGCGGTCGTGAATATCAGGTACGCTACAAGCAATGTTGCCCAGGGTGCCGCAGAAGTTCTTGTCTACGGCACTGCAGTGAGATTCAAATAAGATCTCAGTTATTTCTGACCAGTAGAATTTAGATTATCAGATAGCATCAAAAAACAGCCGGACAGCTTCCGGATCGAAATGCGATCCGGACAGAGATCTTATGTGTTCATAAACTTTCTCTGGCGGCCACCCTTTTCTGTATGGACGATCACTGAGCAGAGCATCCCACACGTCAACGACAGCGAAGATTCGGGCTGCAAAAGGAATCTCTTCTCCTTTGAGACCTCTCGGGTATCCGGTCCCATCCCATTTCTCATGATGACAGTAAGGGATATCAAGCGCAGGATGAAGATAGTCAATTGGATAAAGCAATTCATAGGCAAGAGTGGGATGTTTTTTGATGATATTCCATTCTTCTTCTGTCAGTTTTTCGACTTTCAAAAGGATTCTGTCGGGAATCCCCATCTTGCCGATATCATGCAATAGTGCTCCCCGTCTAATCTGTGTAAGTTCTTCACCGTCGATCCCAGCATATGTGCAGATACGGAGTGTCATGTCAGTGACCCTGACTGAATGGTTCTCGGTTTCTTTATCCCTCAGATCCAGTGCTCTCGACCATCCTTCAATCGTAGAATCATATGCCTCTGAAAGTTCCCTGTTTCTCTTTTTCAGATTATTGTACAAGTTGGTATCATCTATCGCTATCGCTGTATGCTGTGCCAGTGTTCTGATGAATCCTGCATTTAATTCGTCATAATCAAAAGGGGCTGAACAGTATAATTCGAGTATTCCGATCGTCTCTTCATTGACCACCATTGGAATCGCACGATAACAGGAAAAAGATTCCTCTTTCAATATTTTGAAATGAGTAAAATCTATCTGATCGTCTTGAAGCTCACAACTCCACACTTCTTTATTATCTCGGGCAGCACGGCCTGTGAAGCCCTCTCCTTGCTGCACACTGACACTTTCGACCAAGGTAGTTTTAAACCCTTCACCTACCTCATAAACATAACTCTTTTTAATCTCATCATAAATCAATATAGCTGCAGCATTTATAGAAAAACGGGCAAGAAGCAGCCCGAGCACAGGTTTCAGAATATCATGAAGAGTCTTTCTTGAAGAGATATTCTGGTCCAATGCAATCAGAGTCTTACTGAATTCCAATTGAGTTTCCAGCCTTTCTGAATTCTCTTTGTTCTCTGTGACATCATTTCCTACTCCTGCAGCCCCGATGATTTCTCCTTTCGTGTTCCTAAGTGGTGCCATATCCAGCAAGAACCACAGAATCTTCCCGCTTTTTGTCACAAGAGGAATTTCCGACGATGGGATCTTTTGTCCCTCGATCAGAGCCCCGAACACATCGACTTTCTCATCGATATAGTCTTGAGGAACGAATCTTGTGAAATAGTTAATTCCGATGACCTCCTCCCGCTGCCATCCCGATTTTTGCAAGAAGTAGTCATTGCAGTAAATAATAGTCCCCTTAGTATCTATCATCACCGTGGCAAGAGTCACTTCGTCAAGTAAATTTTTGAACCGGTTCTCGTTTAGTTTATAGAATTTATAAAAACGCTGGGCAAAATAAAGAATGAGTATTGAGAAGAGTCCCAGTACAAAACTCAGAATCTGAGTACGCAAATAATCTGCACTGATTTCATGTATAGCATCATCAGTAGGGCATGCAGTCATCACCAGGTGAGAAATTATAGGGATGTTTAACGGTTCTGAAATGCAGATATCCTTACCTTGAACATCTGCCCAGTTGTCTGAAGAATAAAGAACCTGTTTCTGATCTCTCAGAGCAAATTGGAACGAGTCTTTTTCTCCATAGATACTGCCGATGAACAATGGACCATAATCGATCGATAGAAAAACACCTTCGATCTTGTCATCTTCTTTCGAAAACGGTAAAAATTCTGTGAATCCACCCTGGTCTTCAGAGATTTTAATCGGACGGTTCAAATAGAATAATCTGCTATCCATATCTGACAGTTCATACTCTCCATACTCGATCAATGTTATCGCATCATTGCTTCTGAGAATTCTATCAGCACTTTGTTCCCATATTTCCATTGATCGTTTACAATCGGACGAATTCAGATTCAACACCGCCATATGTATCTGCTGATAAGAACTCTTCCCTTGAGCAATCAGATTCATTAGATGATTATGTGTACGGTGTTCAAGATCGTCGAAAGCAGCATTCCGCTGAGCAATAGAAACATAAAGCGAAAGAGTTGAGAATACGATAAACATAATGATCAGCAGTGTCCTAGAAAGCAGGATTCTGAAAAGAACAGATGAAAAAGCCCTATTATTTCTCACTCCGACCAACCTTTTGAAAAAGGATAATACCCGGTGCAGTGCAGAACCTTACCGATCGGTGTCAGATAAAAAGGCTGCATTTTGGATTGAAAATCGAAATCTCTTTCATCATTGGGTCAGAAAAGGAAATCAAAGATCAGTGAACCAGATATTCCTCGCAATACTGCGTATAGTAACACATTTACATGTCTAAAGCAAAAAATATTGAGTACATTTCTCATTCAATCAGATTCTGAAAAAATCCCAACGGGAAAGTTCAAAAAGCCGCATGATTTTCTGCGGCTTTATTTTAGATCTAATAGGCTTTCAACCTATTCTCTGTCAAACCAGTATTCTTCCGGTACGGGATTGCTTCCTTCCCAGATGATCTGTCTGAACAGGACAGGATCGGTATTTCCTTCCGTGTTTATCAAAAGGATCTGACTGTGTTCGTCAATCTTCAAGAAGTCTCGGAGCTGGTCTGCTCCATTCTCTCTCAGGATGGAAAGAAGAGCTCCCAGAGTCACAGCTCCGCTTTCGCCGCTTACGATGAACGGATCTCCTTTCAGAGGGGTCGCATAGACTCTCATCCCTTTTGCTGCAATGTAGTCGGGAACAGTGACGAACGCATCAACTGTCTGTCTGAGAACATTCCATGCGATCTCGCTCGGTGATCCGCATGCCAGCCCGGCCATGATCGTATCAAGATCCCCATCCACATTTCTGATCTCTCTATTTTCGGTCGAAGCACTGGCGAACAGACAGGCCGCATCTTCGGGTTCGACGACCACGCATGTCGGTGCATTCTCACCGCACAGCGAGTGGTAGTAACCGATGACTGATGCAGCCAGGGCCCCTACTCCAGCCTGAACGAACACGTGAGTGGGACGGGTTATCCCCTGAGCACTGAATTGTTCCTGAATCTCGGCCATCATAGTCGAATACCCCTGCATGATCCACGTCGGTATCTGAGAGTATCCTTCCCAGCTTGTATCGCTGATGATCTCCCATCCGTTCTCTTTCGCATCGACTACGATCTGCCGTACAGCATCGTCATAATTTCCATCGATCACTTTCACAGTCGCTCCATATCCCCGGATCGCATCGATTCGACGCTGACTGGTCTCGCTGTGAACATAGATGACACATCGGTGTCCGAGCTTCTGAGCAGCCCAGGCAATCCCTCTTCCATGATTCCCGTCTGTCGCACTGGCGAAGGTGATGTCTCCCAGCTTTTCTTTTACCTCGTTCGAGATCAGATAGGAATAGCTCATCTGCTCATCGCTGATATGAAGCCGTTCCTGGATGAACCGGTACAGGGCAAAGGAACCTCCCAGGACTTTGAAACTGTTGAGCTCCAGACGGGAAGCCTCATCTTTCACCCATATCCCGCCAACTTTGAACATAGTGGCCAGATTCGGCAGAGATACGAGCGGACTCATCCTGTATCCGGGAATCTGCCGGTGAAACCGTCGGGCGGTCCTTGAGACTTCTATGGGAAACATCTTCTTTGCTGCTGAAAGATCTTTCTTCTCATGAGGAGTGATTATCCACTTGAAATCACAGGTGGAATTGTTCATACCTGCCTCCAAATAATATTTTTTTATAATATCATCAAATATATTATTATTTTTTTATGATATTAGCAATGAATATAGATAAATATTAAAATATGTTCAATCCGTCATGCCCTCTTTATCGTGAAATTGATCGACCTGCCGTTATGATCGTTTTGAGCCTATCATTCATTTTGAAGAAAATAAACAAATAACAATATTTTTATGTTAATTTATATTAACATTAATTCATTGTAATTCATACAATAACATGAAGCTTCACTTTTTCAGCGAACTTGAGCACTTGACACTAATTCATAACATTGAATAATGTTGTGTTATGAGTAATACAAATGATAAAGATCATTCACTGCTGAAAATAACAGGTCTACACGTGGAATATGAAGGTGTCGAACTGCTTAATAATGTTAATCTGCATATACCATCCGGAGAAGTTCACGTTCTGTTGGGAGCTAATGGAAGCGGGAAAACGACTCTATTGATGACGATCATGGGCTTCAGCGGTTATGAGATCACAAAAGGGAATATTCTGTACAAGGGACAGGATATCAGTTCATGGTCAGTCGATAAAAGAGCTCGTGAGGGTATATCGCTGGCTCTTCAGCGTCCGCCTACCGTCGACGGAGTATCTCTGCAGAAACTCGTAGACCGCTTGAAAGAGAATTTTCCTGATACTGCATGCATGAACGAAACATCTGCAAAAAAAGCTGATGTCGAAAGGTTTTTGAACAGATTCCTGAACGACGGACTGTCCGGGGGTGAGATACGGCGAAGCGAGCTTTTCCAGCTTCTGTGCATGAAATCACATCTGAGTCTTCTTGACGAGATAGATTCAGGAGTGGACCTGCAGGCGATCAAGATGATAGCCGCCCTGATAGAAGACCTTCTCGATCCTGCAAGAGGAGATCATAAAGTGAATCCGGGAGCTCTTTTGATCACACACAGCGGAGCGATCATCAACTACCTTCGAATAGATATGGCTCATGTGATGGTAAACGGCACCATCGTCTGCAGCGGAGAGAGCAGAAAACTACTCGAATCAATCTCGCTTTACGGATACGAGAGATGCATGGACTGCAAAGGAGAAAAATATTGAACTTCAATATATTCAAGAACAAGGAAATGGCAAAAGATCTGGAGAGAACCGGATACAGCGAGAAAGACCGCAGTGCAAAATCTTTTATCATCAATTCCAGCACCTATATCTCACAAACATCACAAACCGGATTGGAGATTATGACAATTTCAGATGCAATAAAGAATGTCCCCGATTTCTTGGACCGATACTATTTCAGAAATGTCCGTTTTGACCAGGACGAGATCACCTCCCGCATGGCCGGGATGAACAACCCTGTAGGTCTGTTCATCCATGTACTGGAGGGAGCTCGGATCGTCTTGCCTTGCCAGCTGAGCGTCTACATGGATGAGCTCAAAAAGGACCAATACGTCCATTCGGTGATCGTGGTCGAAGACGATGCATCTGTGCAGTTGATAAGCGGATGTGCGGGTAATATAGCGTCAGGGAAATCGGCACATTACTCTGTCGAAGAGATCTACATCGGAAACAATTGCCAATTTACTCAGATTATGCTGCACAACTGGCAGTCTCCCGATATCGAGGTCTCCATGCATTCTGCTACCGTCGTAGAAAAAAACAGCACGTATGTGAACACCTACATATCTCTTCATCCGCCAAAAAGTCTCAACAGTCGTCCTACTGTCTCGCTGAACGGCCATAACTCATCTGCCATATTGAAAAGTGTGGTTCTGTGCAAAGATCATTCGAACCTCGATATCGGAGGAGAAGTGGTTCTCAGAGGGGCTGACTCCAATGCCCAGCTTCTGCACCGGGGCATCTGCGCCGGAGGTTCTCTGCTTCAGGGAGGTATGGTACGCGGGTACAACAGGTGTAAGGGTCATGTCGACTGTGCCGGGATGATACTCGACACGGATCATGGAGGGGAAATCGAATCTGTTCCGGGTATAAGCGCTGTCAACAGCGAAGCTCAGCTGAGCCATGAAGCGAGCATCGGAAGGATCGCTCCGCAGCAGGTAGAGTATCTGATGAGCCGATCTGTTGATGAACAGACAGCTATCTCGCTGATGATCGGAGGCTTTATCGGCGATGATATCATGAACCTTCCTTTCTCACTGAAAAAGGAAGTCGATTCCATTGCATCTATTGCCGGCCATCAAGAGCAAACGAAACGTTCGTGAAACCCGACTCGATGATCGGATCCACAGCGTTCATAACCTCATTGTAGAGACTTCTCGAACTGCCCACAACAGCGATCGGAGCATTTTTATCAGCTCTGAATCGCTTGAGAAATGAAAGAAGCTGCTGCTGATTATATCCCTTTCCGTCGATCATATACCAGTCAGAAGAGTATACGAGTATGTACAGAGGATCCTCGTAGGTCTGCCCCACCTCACTTTCTGTTACTTCAACTCCTTTGGTCTCTATCTGATTGGAACTTATGCTGGTGACCATGAAGAAGATCAGAAGGAGGAAGACTACATCAATCAGAGATGTGAGATCTCCCGGTTTCACATCTCCTCTTTTGTTTCTTCTTCTGTATCTGCCGATATCTATCATGATGATCTCCTCTTGTTCTTAAAAGAGTTCACAATATAATCGAGAGCTATCTGCAGCGAGAACGACCACGAATCAACCCGTTTGATAAGAAGATGATACGCGATCTGTGAAGGGATGCCGACCGCAAGACCCGCGATGGTGGTGATCATCGCCTGATAGATTCCGTTTGCAAGCAGTGATGCATCGACTGTCGATGATACGCTTGAGATATCATAAAATGATATGGCAAGTCCTGTCACTGTCCCGAACAATCCTATCATCGGCGAGATGTTACCGATAAGCTGGAGGATATGCAGATACTCTTCAGCTTCACCGCTTTTCATCGCGGCCCAACGCTGGGCACTGTCTTCCACTGTCGCATTCTCACACTCTCCGAGGCGGCCGATCATATGGCGCAGCCCCTCATCCTGCAGCTCCTCACTGTAAATACCTTGTTCTTCCATCACGAGAATATCCTTTTCGATTCTCCTGTGCGAGATATGGGCGCTTTTGAACTGAACAAGCTTATAGATGATGATCGCAAGCGATATCACCGAAAAGAGAAGCAGCGGGTACATCAGGATGCCGCCTTTCGATATCCATTGATTCATGATTCGTTCCTCCTATCGTAAAGAGAAGACGAAACGTTTCGTACTGACCCGTATCGTCTCACTACTGTCGAATTTCCAGGATGAGCGGATTGTCGATAGACAGGCCTCATCCAGCACGTCGTACCCTGATGACCGCACGATCTGTGCGGAGGAGACCTCTCCCGAGGTCCCTATCACGATCTGCACTGTCACCTCCCCCTCTATACCGGCAGTCAGGGCATCTGGCGGATATTCGGGAAGAGGCAGCGATTCACCTCCCTGCAGCTGTTCGAAGGCGACATGATCTGCAGAAGATGTCTGCACAGGCGGCAACCCCTGTGCAGCTGTCGCCGGCAGGACGGCTGAGATACCGGGGAAAGAGATGCTTTCGCCGCCTTCCTCTACAACCGTCTCATCATTTCTTTCCTGTTGGTCCCGAGCAATGGCAGGAGGGGTAGTCTCTTCCTCTGCCATTTTGCTTCCCTCCGTTTCAATCTGCGGTTCAACGCCCTGCAGTTCCTCTACGAAGGAAGCTACAGGGGCTATCAAAGCAGGAGGGGTCTCCTTCTTCTCCATCTTTTTTTCCATATCAAATGCTGATGAGAGTATCATGATGTGCACCGCCATCGAGACGGTTACGGAAAGGAGAAGAAGATTCCTTCTCTTCATAGATCCTTCTCCTTCAGAGAATCAAGCAGATCGTTGATATGAATCTGAACGAGGACCTCTGTATCGAGAAGAAGCTGTGAATCGGAAAGAACGGTCGAAGAATGCAGAGCATATACCGGTGTATACACCGAAAAATCGCGCAGATCGCGACCGTCGTAGAAGGTGATATCGAGATGCAGTTCTTTATTCCTCTCCCCCTCGGGATGCACCCACACAGTCTTCCTGCTGAGAAAATCGTAGCGGGGATAGAGATTGTAATCGGCAGGATCACCCTCTTCTATGGTGACAGATACAAACAGATAGGTATCACTTTGAAGATAGTCATCTGCCTCGCAAAAAGATTCAACTTGAAGATGCTCTCCTATTTTCTCAACGAGGAACCTTTTCAGATACACCGGAAGAGGAAGGCTCTGTTCTTTGATGAACGGAGCATAGGTAAGAGGCTCTCTTTCGCTTTCCATCGTGGTGCAGCCGGCGGTGAGTATCAGGACAAGGAAAAGAAGGAGTGATGCTTTTCTCATGATCTAGTCATCCTCCTGAACGAGCAGGTAATGAGGTCCGTCCCCGCTTGAGATCTCATTCAGCAATTCACCCTCCTCGTCTATGATCAGCAACTCATCGCTGCTGAAGGCACTTATCATGATCTTATCATCATAGATGGCGACACCGGCGAACAGAGATTCATCTGCATCTTCGAACAATGGGGAGGACGAATCATGAACGACAGCAGGTTCTCTCTCTCCGTTCTGAAGTGAGTATGATGTGAGATAGCCGCCTGTATTGGCAAGATAGATGATCGAATCGTCATAATCGATTGCGTATGGGAAGAAAGTGGGAGACCCTCCGATCTCAAGGGTATCTCTATATTCCACAGAACCGTCATCCTTCATCGAGAAGATCTCGACCGTCCCGTCATCGGCTTCAGACTCATTCACTCCCGTACAGATCAGATGGAGCTGACTATTGTTCTCATCGATGAAGAAACTCTGCGGATTCGCCTGCTCGTGGACCTTCAATTGCTGCAACAGAGAGAGAGAACCGCCTTCGGCCGTGTAAACCAGGATCCCTCCCTCGAGAAAATCACCATCATCATAGTTCACGTATGAGAGATATACATGACCCTCATGATATTCGATCTGCTCCGGATTTGATGCGTCTGAAGGAATCGAAACAGACTCTACTGTCTCCAGTGTATCCAAATCGATGATCTCGATCGTGTCACCCACATAGGCGCTCACATAGGCATACGTGGAATCATCGTCATTGAGAGTCATGCTCCATGGATTGATCGACGGTCCCAGATAGAACTCATCGAGCATCTCGAGCGTCCCCTGATCGAAGATGGAAATCGAATTGCTCAGTGAATTGACGCAGTACAGATAATCGCGCGTGTCATCGTAGATAAGCTGGTTCGGAGCAGTGCCGACGGTAAACGGCATGCCGTCGGCGCTGCGGTTGTACAGCTGCTGCCGGTCGATATCATAATACGAGATCGTCTGGGCAAGGCTGTTGATGACGAATATCTCCCTCGAGACATCCTGCTCTCTCAACCCAGAAGTGAGTTGAGGATCACAACCGATACACAATAGAAAGGTCAAAAACAATACTGCCGCCGACGTGAATGTGTTTTTTCTGCTCATTTGGAGACTCCTTTTCGTGTATAGTTGACCGATATTCGGGCGCTGATACCGGGGACAGGATAGAACTGGATATCATAGTACTGCTGGTCGAGCAGGTTATCGATACCTGCAAGAACCTTCCATCGATTAGTGACCTGCCATGAAGCTGAAAGATCGACTTTCGTATACGAGGGGATGATCTTGGTGTTCTCCGCGGTCAGATACCGGTAGCCAGTGTGGGTGACCGACAAAGTCGTTCTTACCCGTTCGGTGATATCAAGTGAGACAAACGCCGAGAAGGTATGTTTCGGTATGTACGGGATCGTTTTGAGGTATGTGGCAGTCCCTTCGGTCATATCGACACAATCGAGATATGAGTATTTCAATTTTACCGAAGAGCGGGTATCGGAGGCAAAAGGAAAAGAGAGAGAGGTCGAGATGTCTACGCCTCTCTTTCTTGCCTCCCCGATATTGTCGGGAGACCACTGTCCGGTAGGAGAAGGACTCCACAGGATCATATTGTCCAGATTCTGGGAGAAATAGGAAACCATCACCGACCAGGAGGAGAGAAGCTGTGCATCTACTTTGATATCGAATGTTTCAGCCGTCTCGTCCTCCAGATAGGGATTTCCGACCGCGAAGGCGGTTGAAGACCAGAAAAGATCATCGAAGGAGGGGACTCTGAACGAGGTCCCCGTATTCGCTCTGATAGAAAAAGATTTACCCAGATTCACTGCGAACCCGATGTTCCATGCACTGTTGGTGCTCTGTTTCAGATAGGAAGAATCCTCATCGGTGATCTCGCTGTTCTCATATCTCAACGATGGAAGAAAAGATAAAGAGAGGTTATCTTTTTCGTAGGATAGTTCATCATGCACTGCCAGCGCTGTATGGAAGCGGGAGAAAGAGCCCTCTTCGACAGTTCCGTCATCCGAAGGAGTCTCCAATGCGGTCGAAACAAGGGAATCCAGCTGAATATCGGTATGTAGTGAAAGTGTATTTATCAGAGGGCCGAATACGTCTGTCCGTTTCGCATCTGCAGAAAGTGTATATGTATCATTATAATGGTGATCAAAACGGGTCTCATCGGTACTTTCCGTATCAGGATCATATGTCCTGTTGACAGACGAGACCGAAATGTCAGCAGTAAAATCGGCAACAGGATTATTCTCGGCATAGAAAGAAAGCGCTGCGAGGACTTTGTCGTCACTCATAAGAGAATCCGACAAAGGAAATTCTACAGTACCCGGCACACCCTTTTCATCCGTATACAGCTGAAAATCCGCTTTGATTCCGATATCTTTCGATTTGCTGATCACATAGTCAAGTTTCCCGCTTGTACCGGCTCTGTATCCTCCGGCATTGATTCTGATCTGTTCGTTCTGTGTCAGTTCATGGGTATAGGTGAAATCTCCGTCACTGCTTTCTCCATAGGCACCGAAAGAGAGCTGAAGAGATGATTCAGGATAATTGAGAGCCTGTTGAGTGAACGGATGGGAATCCAGAGAGGAGATGATCCAGCTCTTTTCGAGATAGGCAGATCCTTTCACAGTCTGAAATGATCCGTATGATACATCGGCACTGAAAGAGGAGGCTCCTTCACGCCCTTCTTTGGTGATGATGTTGATCACACCGCCGATGGCGTTCTCTCCGTAAGCTGCACTCATCCCGCCCTGCAGGATCTCAACCTTCTGCACATTGTAGAGAGGGATCGCCGACAGATCGTATGAGCCGGTCTGGAGCGAATTCACTCTTCTTCCGTCTACGAAGATGACCACATGCTCTGCATCGGATCCGCGAAGGCTTACGGTCGTCGACATCATCGACGATCCGCTTGATATCAGTGTCACCTGAGCATCCTGTGCAAGAAGGTCCTCAAGTGTATCCGATTCACTCACATTCATCTCACTGACGTCGATGACCCTCCTGTCGTACGAATACTCCGTTTTATCCGTAACAGCCTCCGCGGTGATCACATAGGTCTGAACATCTTCTGCACAGAGCGCATGAAAAGAGAGCAGGATAAACAGAAACAGAACAGAAGCTCTTCTCATGAACTCACCTCTTCAATGTAGGTGAGAGAAGATCGGTCACCGCTGTATAAAAGAGTGATGATATCTGACAGCAGGTAATGGGGGTGGATAACTGCCGATGAGTTAACATCGCTGTATCCGGATCCGTTCTCCCTCTTGTCGAACGAATAGTATCTTCCATCAAAGCTGAAGATGATAGATGTAGAAGGCGGGTTGTTCTCATACGAGAGTGAAGCTCCCGCATCGATGAAAAACGCCTCAAGATATTCATCTTCACTAAAAAGCGTCACCTGAGGTTTTTCGAACTTCTGATAGGAAAGATAATCAAGAAGCTTCTGATACTCTTCCTTTTCCTTCTCATACAGTTCCACAGCCATCTTCTGTCTGCCGAATATCCGTCCGAACTTAAGAATGAGCTGTAGTCTGAAAAGCGGATGGACACCGGGATAAACCACGACCTTCTGTTTTACAAGCAGCTGCGGAAAACTCTCTTCGTCAACGAATATGAATGATGGATATGCCGAAGCGATCGAAATGAAAGGAGGATAGGATAAGGTGTCCGCAATGACCGCATCATTATCAACGATCGTGCGAACACTAATTTCGCTGACAACGTACGAAAGAGAGTCGATCGCGCTCATCGTATCGAGTACATCGAGGGCCTCCAGAAACGGGAAAGCCCTCTCACTCGCGTTCGCATACTGCGGCATCTGTGCGGATAGAGAGACAAATACTGAAAAGATCAGAATAGATGCAAGATACTTTCTCATTCGAGTTCCCATTCGTCCCCCAGCATACTTAGATCGGCAACAGCTGCAATCTCGCTGGATATCTCATTGAGATCACCGCACACCTGAAACACTCCGGTCTGAATTTTGATAAAATCGATCGAAGGAAGATAGACATCATCTCCTTTATCATCAACTGCATCCGAGATGTCGATCAAATTCGCCATCTTCTCGGACTTTCCGAACGGAACGAGATGATAATCTTCACCGCCGTAATTCTCACCGTATCCATACAGGAATCTGTCAGGGATATCGATCCATGAAGTGCCTGAGAACTCTTTTGAATCGGGCAGCATCACAGCAGTGAATGATATGTATGTTCCCTTCTCGTCATCACCGGCGGACGCTCCTTCGATGGATTCGAAATCGAGCGTGTCGTAGAAAGGCCACCACCATAAAGATGAAGGACCGTTGTAGGACTCACTCGCAGTAAGGATATATGAGTCGTCACTTACTCCGTCTATCGTGTAAAAGATCGAACCTTCAGAATCCTCGTTCTTGTAGTACCGTACGGTGACAGTCTGCTGCGAATCGTATTCGCTTCCTTTGATCTGATACCATACATCATCAGCCTTCTGATTCTCGTTGGTATCACTCATCACGTATATCACAGCCGGTTCGTTTCCCGCTCCGCCTTGAGGATAGATTGCAAGATCGTATCCGTCATGTTCAGCTTCCTGGTTGACCACACTGTGGTCGAACCGGCCGGTGATATAACCGCCCCAGCCGCCAAGTCTCACATAATTCGTCGTTGCTCCGATCAGATTCTCTTCTTCCCCTTCTGATACCAATTGAGCATGCTGCCCTACTCCGTACACATATTCGGTCACCCCGACGATATAAGGCGACTGAGTAACTGCATCAGTGGAGCAGGCGGCAAAGAGAAATGAGAATGCGACAATCATGGGGACAAGGGCTTTTTTCATCGATGTCCCTTATAATGTCTGTAAAACAGCCCCTTCAGAGGCAAATGAGAAGTAGCCGTTGTCATTGGTAGCCCCATCGACAGCATCCTGTGCGGTATCGAAGAGTGCATTGATATAGGGAGACTCCCCATCTGCATCCTTATACCCCTGAGTGAAATCCATCGCGGATGCATCATCGGCATTCTCCTGCCAGCGGAAGATGTTGTACTTGCCCACTTCTCCTGTTCCTTCATCAGATACTGTTGTATATTGAATCACCATATACCCGTAATCTCCCGATGGAGATGAACCTGAACTTACGATCGTGCTGTCACCGGCATTGAAGGAATCTACGACTGTAGAGATGATATCGGCTTCATATGAAGTATAGCCGCTGTCATAACTGATGGTATCCTCATCGATATCCCAGGTTTCAGTTCCATAATCGCCCACAAGTTCGTAGCTCCCTTCGGGCGGCATCGTGGAAGATAGGAACAGAGAACATCCTGTCGAAGCAAAGACGACAAGAGCTGCCAATACGATTGTACCGAGTACGGCACGCCAGCGATTGATGTGTTTCATCAAAATCTCCTTTGTGCTTCAAATGAATCTGAACGGATGCGGGTATGGGTGTATATGAAGAGTCTACCCTAAAACAACTCAGACCACGAAGCTGTGTTTAGTAAGATGACAAGAGGCAAATATCCTGGCTTGGAGGCCTTCACCGGTACGCCTTCCCGGAACCTATGTTCCAGTGGCTTCGTGTATCGGTGTTCCTTCCTCACAGTGGCGGGTCCGCGGGAGATTCTCACTCCTCTTCCTCGCTCTCTCATCCTTATGAATGTCTGAACAGAATAGAACAGTTTTCTTTTCGTGTCCAGCTGTTATCGTTTTGAGCGACAGAATTGTCGGTAACAGTCATTTGATAAATATCTTTAATCGGCTATCATGATAGAAAGGAGTAAGCATGATTGATATCAGGAAACACCTTCCGTCGATCCATTCGTATGAGAAGAAAACTACCCGCTATATTCTCCCTGATGAGAACTCATCAGAAGGGCAGTTCGTCCCCGATATCGTGCTGCGGTACGGAAAGTTTTCGAGTGTATTGCGATCGGTTTTTCGTATAGGACCATACCTGGCAGGATGCATAAGAGAGTTGAAAAGATCGTACAAAGAGGTCAATGATCAACCTGAATCATTCAGAACCAGTATAGACGAAGAAGGTCTGTGTGAATTGAAAGAATTCATATTCTCTTTGGGTATAGATGAGATAGGATGGGCGAAGACGGCTCGTTCGGATATCTTCTCGAATCAGAAGATCGTCTATCCGAATGCGATCGTCCTGCTCATGCATATGGATCGAACGATCATGGAATCGGCTCCTTCAAAAAAGTCTCAAAAGGAGATCTTCAGAACCTATTATGCACTGAATCGTGCGGTAAACAGCATCAAACGATATCTGAATGAAAACAATTTTCACGGAGAAGCAGGACCGGCTCTGGGAGGAGAAGTGAAATACCCTCATCTCGCACAGAAGGCCAATTTGGGGGCGGTGGGAAAAAGCGGCCTTCTGATCACGCCCACATTCGGCCCCTGCATCCGCATTGCTGCAGTATTTACTGATATCGAGAACCTTCCCTTCAGTAAAGAGAATGAATATATGTGGATCAGAGATTTCTGCAAAAGCTGCAACAGGTGTGTCACCGCCTGCCCGTCTCATGCTATAGAAGATACATCAGACAACCATCATCTCGATTACACTCGATGTGCTGTTCCATTCTCCACCCGTTACGGATGCTCTATCTGTATCAACAGCTGCACCTTTTTCAAATCCCCGTTCGATAGGATCAGAAAGGCCCACATGAAGCACACTCACTCTCTTGATTTCCCGATGACGTGAGAGTATGATTGATATATGAGTGAATGTCTGATTGCCAATTCATTCTTTAATAGATACAGTCTTTTCGGTGGTCTTACCGACCGCCAGCTTGATACCGTGCGTCCGTATATCAAAGAACGAACCGTGACAGAAGGAACTTATATTCTCAGACAGGGAGAGTTCAATGCCACTGTCTACTTCATCGTAAAGGGATCTGTTTCTATTGTGAAGCATGCTCCCGAGAACATGCTGAAGATCAGGAACATCGTAACACTAAAAGAAGGTGATTCCTTCGGAGAGATGGAACTTATCGACGTACAGCCCTGTGCGGCCTCGGCGATAGCGAGGAAGGAGACTTCACTCGTTTCACTTGATAACAAAGATTTCTACCAGCTTTCCAAAATCGACCTTCCGCTCTATACGATGATGATGCTCAATCTCGCCCGCGATATTTCAAGAAGACTTCGCTGCACCGACAACCTTCTTGCCATGGCACAGATCAAGTCGGACAGCAATGTTGTCGTATGACCCGTGAAGCAGTTGGGTATTGTTATTCAAAGAGATTCCTCTGATGCTGCCGTTACGTTAGTAAAAACCATTTGGTCTAAATACAATATTGTTTTATGGAGGTATGGCAGATGAAACAATCACGCAACAGATTCCTTATAGGAATCGCTCTCATGATCATTCTTCTGGTCACCCCGTCGCTTTGGGCTGAAGGAACCAGAGAATTCTCCGGTCCGATGGATCTTACGATCATAGGGACCACAGATATTCATGGAAATATCTGGGGATTCAGTTATGAGAATGACAAGGAGACGACCAACAACGGTATGGCACGTATCGCTTCCTATGTGAAACAGGTGCGAAGTGAAGAGCCCTATGTGATCCTCGTCGATAACGGGGACACTGTGCAGGGAACGATTCTGACCGATGACATCTACAACAAGCAGGAAGGCCCTCACCCGGTGATCTCGGCAATGAACTATCTGGACTACGACAGTATGACGCTGGGCAACCATGAATTCAACTTCGGTGAAGATCTTATCTGCCGGCTGCAGAGTCTTGCTGATTTCCCTGTGCTCGCGGGAAACCTCTCCCGTGTTGACGGTGCCATGGCGGCTCTCCCCTACACCATCGTGAACAGAGGTGGACTGAGAATAGCCATCATCGGAATGACAAATCCCAATGCGCCCCGTTGGGATGGAGAGAAAGTTGATGCATTCAATTTTGCACCGGTCGGCCCTGCTACGCAGAGGGTCGTAAATATCGTGAAGGATAAGGCCGATGTCATCATCGTGGTAGCTCACGTAGGACTCTATCCTGAATATGACGAAGATTTCGGAAGCGACGGAGGGATGAAGATACTCGAGATGAATCCCGATATCGATGTACTGCTTCTCGGGCATGCTCATACGACGCTGCAGGAAAAGATGGGAAACACCGTGGTCGGTTCGGCAAGGAATCTTGGAAGAGAGGTCGTCCGGTTCGATCTTACTGTCGATGAGAACAAAGAGGTGATTGCCTCTTCGGTTCAGGTCATCGATATGGACGATTATGAGCCGTCAGAGCAGTTCAGGTCTCTCGATTTCATCGCCGAATCACATCAGGCAACCAGAGATTTTATCAGCGGCGGAACAAAGGGGGAAGACGGGCAGCCTTCCGGGGGAATCTTCGGGCAAGCCAGTGTCGATTTTCAGCCTGAAAACGAAATACGGGGAATCCCTGAAGGAAAACTGAGAGATACTGCTGTTATGGATCTCATCAACAAGGTCCAGCTGGAAAACAGTGGTGCCGATGTCTCGGCAGCGGCACTGTTCTCCGATACCAGCAACATCCTGAAAGGCGACATCAACTACGGGACGATTTTCGGCATTTATAAATATGACAATACCCTCTACAGAGTCCCTGTCACCGGACGTGAACTGAAAGATTACATGGAGTGGTCCGCTGCCTGTTATAATCAGTGGAAGAAGGGCGACATCTCCATCAGCTTCAACCCGGAAAAACCCGGTTATCTGTACGATATGTTCGCAGGTGTCGATTACGAGATCGATCTTTCACAGCCCGAAGGCAGTCGGATCAGAAATGTGATGTTCAAAGGGGAACCTCTAAGAGATGATCAGAATCTCACTCTGGCTGTGAATAATTACCGCTACTCATCCGCCCTGAAGGCCCAGAATCTTGTTGAAGGAAAAAGAGAATGGGAATCTCCTAATTCAATCAGGGACATGCTTGTTCAGTACATCAAAGAAGAGGGAGTGATCCACCCGACAGTCGACAACAACTGGAAGATCGTGGGTGTCGATCTATCCAGTCCCTACCGCGATGAGATCATTGAAATGGTGAATGACGGAACGCTTGAAGTGCCATATTCGAATTCATTGAACATCAATGATCTGATGAAGGACGGCATCCTCAAATAGAGAAAGTGTATTCTGAAGTAATATGGGGTGATTTCTCACCCCATATTCTCTTTTCAGAAACTGATCGAACCGAACGTTATCGAAAGCGACGGGGAAAGATACCGGGGATACACTATTTGATACGTCTCATCGAGAGCGAAGACATATTCGGTTCCGTCTGAACCGTAGTTGAGATTCGCCGAAAGCGAGATGCTCAGGTTGTCTATTCCCGAATAGGTGATCGAAGGGATCACGAGACCCGAAAAATCTGTCATATTGGAGATCACCAGAACAGAGGCTCCTAGATCATCTGTGAATGAAGCTGAAAGGGTAGCTCCGATGTAATGGCGGCCGGGCAGCAGAAGATCAGAGAGTTCGATCTGAGTAAGAACCGACGGTACATAGTCATACATTTCGGTATCTTCGTATCCTTCTCCGTTGTAGAAATACTGTCCTACCGCCGAAAGGGAGAAATCACTTTCAGAAGAGCTGTAGGTATACATCCCTCCGACTGTACCAAGAAAGTAGAAACGGTCATCGTAGGTTGCTGTAGTATCATTTCCGGTAATGAAAGTCTTGTTCGAACCGTACTGAAGGACTCCTTCTCCGAACAAGGCTATCTCCCCTATTCCCGAGGAGAATGTGATCTGAGCCGAAGGAGGATTGTCGTAACGGTAGTATCCGCCGAATCCGAGTTCGGTTCCCCCGATAACTTTTTCGTATTTGACCGCATATGCAAGATCTGAAGGGTCTTCGATAGACGGGGGGAGAATCACATAGGCATACAGGTTGTCGATCCCGAGCGAGACATTCATTTTCACCGCTACAGGTCCTTCGACATCATCGCTCACGTTCGTCGGATCGATGTCGCTCAGGTTGAGCACGTCCGCAGGAGAGAAGAAATAGCCGACCCCCCAGTTGATGATCTGCTTTCCGGCCCGTATGAAGATATTGTCGCCGAAGGTCAGATCTGCGAAGGCCTCTTTCATGGCGAATTCAAAAGTGTTTTCTGCCAGAGAGTGATCATAGGTGAAAGAGCTGTAAACTCTCACATCATCGCTGACTCTGGCATCGATGAAGGTGAGAGTTTCGATCGAACCCGAGAAGGTCCCTTCCATCTGGTCGTCATAGTCCCATGTGAAACCGGGCTTGGCGGTGAAGCTGAAATTGCCTCCGATACGGACCGTCTCATCTTCTTCTGAAAGAAGCAGTGTATCGAGGCTCTTGTCGGTCTGTTCGACATCGACAATGAAATCTCCGTCTTCAGAGAATAGCGACTGTTCATCCGATGAGCCGAACAGATCCTCCTCATCGTCCGTAAAGAATGCCGATTCAGACTGATCAGATGTACCGAACAGCTCGTCTTCGAACGCATCTGCACCTGCAGTAAAAGCCGAACAGAGAAAGATCAGAAGAACCGTCACTGCGGTTTTCGAATATCTGGCCATAGGGATCCTCCTTAATTGTTGACCCGTTCAACGTACGCTTTGGTGAACAGAGAATCGGGCAGATCTTTCACGGAAATATCGCTGATGGTGATGGTGGTCTTCTTGTTCTCCACAAGGTTGTCGATGAATATCATCTTGTTGGGAATGAAGGTGTCGGCGGCTTTCGTGTAGGACGGGTAGTAGGAAGTCCTGAGGAGCCGGTCACTGGCACTGTAATCTTCACTTTTGAGAACGAGAGAGTTCTTCTGCGTCACCCAGAGAATCTGTTTCGGATAGGTAACCTCGTTATTGTTCGCCTCCATGACGATCTTATACACATCGAACGATCCCAGTTTCGCCTCTTCGACCTGAATCACATCATAATCTTCAATCAGTGAACTTTCCTGGAAATCGGAGTTGTTCGCATCACTGTCGTTGAACTGTTCCTTCATCGATGTATGGCTGAACTTTCGGCTCTGAGGGTCATAGAACCACAGATTGTCATCAATCATCAGGTAACCCTGCCCTTTCTGGGCGACAGGTTCAACTATGAGCATGAGGAACTTGTCATCATCGTCGTTTCTGAACTGGAGGACCTTCGATTTATCGATCCCGTCCGAGGGGTCCTCGCTGATGATCGTCAGCTGTGCTGACAGATCGATTCCGGAGAAAGTCGTATTCTCATCAACCTCATTGATGATCTCTCTACCTCTTTCTATCGAAATAGAATAAAGAGGTAGCAGCAGAACTGAGACTGCCAGGACTGTCATTATTTTTTTCATATCTCGTATCTTCCTTATATTTCATTGATTTACGATCGAAGAGCGTCTGCAGGAGACATCTTCGCTGCTTTACGTGAGGGTCTCCACACCGCTATGAGAGTCACCACACTTACGATTATCAGTATCATGAGAACCGAAAGCGGTTCGATGATAATGGATATCTTTCCATTGTTGAGAATGAATCCGAAATCGGATTCCGGCGGAATGGTAAACAGTGAGACTATCAGAGTGATGACTATAGCAGCCGCGATTCCGAAGAATGCTCCTCTGAGAGCGAGAATCATCCCTTCGGCAATGAACTGCTTCGATACATCACGTCTGAGCATCCCTACCGCTCTCATCGTACCGATCTCCTTCACCCTCTCGATCATGATCATGTGAAAGGTATTGATCAACCCCACCATAGTGATCAGAAGCATCACCAGAAACACTCCCAGAGCGATTCCCTGCAGGATGGCGACTATCTGAGTCACCGCATCCATGAAATCATTGAGTGTGCCGACTTCGAAGCGGGTATCATCCCAGGGTTCCTCATCGACCCCGGAGCTGAACATCGCCTGCATCTGAGATTGCGGATCATTCTCGTCCTCATCACTTTCAGGCTTCAGATACCCTCCCTGTTCGGCTATACCTTCTTCTATCATCGCGGCAACAGGGTCCATCATGTTCATATCATAGAGAACCAGGCTCAATGCCTGAAACTCATTCTCCTCAAGAGAGAGAAGTGAATTGATATATCCGATGTCTGAATACGAGGCGGTAAAGCCCAGGCCGGAAACATCTTCGTAGGTAGCTTTCAGAACAAATGTTCCCACATTCGCCTGACCGGTAACGTTCTCGAAACTGATCAGAAACTCTTCCCCGATGACTATTCCGAGCTCCTCGGCAGCTTTTTCCGGGATCACGATCGCATGTTCATCCCTTATTCCGTCCATCGAACCCTGCACGATCTTGAGCGATTCTATGAGGTTCTGTTCCTCATCCCAGTCTATTCCGTAGACGACCTGCTGGGATACATTCGATCTGAAAATGAACTTTCCTTCGATCGCCGACCTTTTCTGATATTCTTTGACATACGAATCGACAGAGGGAAGCACAGCATCCACTATCTCCACCTGGGTGATGCGGTTCACAACTTTCTTGTTCGACAGCATCACATCTCCGGAGATATAGACGTGGCCTCCGAGCAGAGTCTCGAAGTTCCTCATGGTGTTATCGATGAGACCGCTTGTCAGTCCGTTGACCAGAACGATCATCATTACACCGAAGGCGATCGCGAGACCCAGAAGGTTGCTTCTCCGTTTCTGTCTTTTCACATTTCTATATGCTATTTTCAAAATATTGTTCATAGTTTCATCCCCTACCCTTTGTTCATCGCTTCCAGCGGAGAGATCTTCAGCGCGATCGAGACAGGATACAGACTCGCGGCGATTCCTACGATCGTGACGGAGATGACCGAAGTGAATATTGCGCTGACCGAGATAGACGGTCTGAATATATCTCCTCCGAGAAGGATCTGGAGAAACTGGTTGGTCGCTTCGATCCCCACCATTCTGAAGATCACCAGAGTGATGATCCCGAGTATTACTCCGATAGTCCCGAAGGTGAGAGTGATCATCATCGTCTCCAGCGTGATCATCTTCCTGATGAAATTCTTCTTCGCCCCGATAGCTCTCATTGTCCCTATCTCTGAGAACCTTTCGGACACCGAGATGACAAGAGTGTTCATGATAATAATCACAGCAACGATCGCGATGACTATGATGAGCACATTGAACACGATCGAAAGAGTATCGGCAAGCTTCGCGCTCATCCCCGCGCCTTTTATCCACGGATATGCGGTCGCATCGATTCCCTGCTTTTCAAGTTCTCTGTTGATCTTTCGCACCATCGAATCGGTATCGCCGGAATCTGCGAGTTTGACCAGCAGATAATTCCATGCATGAGGATCGACTTCCAGGGCGATATCCCGGTCACTGGTGTCTCCGAGAAGAGAATCGTAATCATCATCGTCCTGAATTGAAGAAACATCATCAGTTACGGTGAACAGATTCTCGTCAGAGAACAGTGAGAACAGCTCGTCCTCGCTTACATTTCCCAGATCCTCCTTTTCAGTCTCTTCAAGGTCCAGATCCTCGATATTGTTCGCGACCATACCGTTCATGATTCTCAGATTGTTCTCATCGATGAAGGATATGAACTGCAGATCGAAGGAAGCATCACCGTAGTCATGGATTCCTCTGACAGTGACCTCTCTGATCTTGGCTCCCGAAACGGTGTTGATCGTAGTCAGCAGAATGGTATCACCGACTTGGATCTGTTGACCGGCCGTATCGGAAAACTGCTGAGCGACGGTCTTCGAGAGGACGATCCCTTCGCTCCCATCTTCCGGCAGGAACGAACCTTCGAGAATGTTGACCCCATCGGGAAACATCCGGGTATAGGAGGATGGATTCACACCGAAGAGCACGACGAAGGCTTCCCCGAGCTCACCCCATTTTGCGGTGGCGAGCCCGTTGAGTTGTCCTGTGGTCTTATCTACCTGATCGAATGAGTTGACGATCTTCTCGACCTTCTCATATTCGGGAACACTTCTCGGCCCTTTCGACATAGCGTCATAGGAGAAGATCAGTGAGATCTCCTCGACTGAGTTGTTCACGATGAACAGGTCTCCCGTATAATTTTCCGTATAGTTTTTCTCTATCCCCTTCTGAATCGTATCCATGAAAGAATTACCGACGACAAGAAGCATGACGCCCAGCATGATAAGTGATCCGATGATCAGCGTTTTTGCCAGATGTTCGCGCAGATTCCTGAAAGCGATCCTTACAAGTATCCAAGACATCTTCTAGCTCCTCTTCTTTCGCCGGTTCTCTGTCACCACACCATCTTTCAGACGGATGACATGATCTGCGATATCGACGATGGTCTGATCATGAGTGGAGAATATGAATGTGGTGCCCACATCGGTGTTCATCTTCTTCATAAGATCAATGATCGCCTCTCCAGTGGCCGAATCAAGATTCGCGGTAGGTTCATCCGCAAGTACGATGAGGGGTTTAGTGACCAGAGCACGGGCGATAGCGACTCTCTGGCGCTGGCCTCCGCTCAGTTCCATCGGTTTGTGAGTCCGCCATTTTTCGAGCCCCACCTCTTCAATGAGATAATCGATCCACTCTCTTCTCTCTTTCTGACTCTGTTTCTTTTTATTATCGAGCAAAAGGGGGAATTCGATATTCTCATAGACGTTAAGGACAGGGATAAGATTGAAACTCTGAAAGATGAAACCGAGGGTCTGATGACGAAGCCGTGTTATCTCATCGTCTTTCAGACCGGTGGTGATCTGCCCGTTAATCTCGACGGTCCCTTCAGTCGGAGTGTCTATACAGCCGATCATATTCAGGATCGTGGATTTTCCCGACCCTGAAGGACCTGCGATACTGATGAAATCTCCTCTGGTGATGTTCGCACTCACACCGTTTACCGCGTGAACCTCGGTCTTTCCTAAAGGATATACCTTATATACATCTCTTAAGGCGATTATCGTAGATGAACCGGCTGCCATAGTTTCTCTCCTTTTCCACAGAATATCTGTACATGCAACATGATATCTTTTTGATATCACAATGATTTTAATACTCAAATAACCTCTTGTCAATATCTTCTATTGATGAAAAGAGATAGATCATATCATATATTGAATATACTAAATATTATGAGATAAGACACTAATTTACGGCATTAAAAATGTTAAAAAGTTATCAACAAAACTTTAGATGACATGCTGGAGAGCCCGTCCGAAACCGCTTTATGTTTCCTATCTTTTTTTAAATCGGACGGGACTCTCCAGAGAGATTCTTCTTTTAGAACGGATCTACAGGAGAGAAATAAAGAATCTGCGGATCCTCTGAGACCTCTGTAAGGGACAGTGTGACAACTTCGCTCTCACTGGAGCTGATTCTGACAGAATAACTGTTTCCGCCGAATGTCGCCGTGAGTGATCCGTCAGGATCACGGATGATGAGACCCATCATCGACTGCGGCGATCCTTCGTTTTCGTAGATACTCATGGTGAATCTGTTCTCGGCAGCAGCCATCGGTGCCGCCTCGAATGCGAGGTAGCTGTCCTCTTCCCCGTCAAGATCCTTCACCCACAGATATGAAGTAAGGATCTGGTCATTTCCGGTCAGATCGATCGTTGATCCGATTTCACTTTCACATCCTGTGCAACTGATGATCATTGCCAAGGAAATGATGAGAATAATCACTACTTTTCTTTTCATAGTTTCCTCCGCGTTTGTTTTTCCTGAATAGGTATAAATAAAGTGTTTATTATTACTAATCATTTGTCAAGAATTTTTATATATTTTTTTATATTATATAGAATTATAAATTTTTTCTTATAAGAGTTCTTGACTGAAAAAGGGATATATTCAGACGAAGAAAAGCATAAAGAGGCTGTACTGTTCTGATAGGAAACCTGCCGAGAATATAAAGGGAAAGCGGATATCTGAATTGTACCATAAAAGAGATAAACTCAAACTGAATTTTATCTGTTTGGAGATACGAGTAATCATTTATTATCCAAAGAATCCGTTATGACATTGATTAAACATGTAAAAATGTGCTATCAATACAAAATTAAATTTCATGCTGTGAAAGGAGTTAGTATGAGTGAATACACCTCAGCCACCAAATGTATCCAATCAGGATATCAACCAGCAAACGGTGAGTTAAGAACTCTTCCCCTTTACCAGGGAACCACCTATAAATATGACAGCGGGGACGAATTGGCCAAACTTTTCGATCTGGAAAGTGCAGGGCATATGTATACCCGGATCTCAAATCCTACCGTTGAGTATGTCGAACAGAAGATCGCCGACCTTGAAGGTGGAGTGGCAGCTATGTGTACCTCCTCTGGACAGGCTGCGACGTTGATCGCGATTCTCAATATATGCAGTTCAGGTCAGAATTTCGTCTGCATGTCAAATCTCTACGGAGGGACGACGAACCTGTTCTCGGTCACGTTGAAGAAGATGGGCATCGAAGCCAGATTCGTAAACGATGCTATGAGCGATGAAGAGATTCAGAGCTATTTTGATGAGAATACCAGACTGGTCTTCGGCGAGACCATCGCCAATCCGTCTCTTGCGGTTCTCGATATTTCAAGGTTCGCCCGTCTTGCCCACAGTAATGGCGTACCTCTCATGATAGACAATACCTTCGCCACGCCGATACTGTGCAGACCGCTTCAGTACGGAGCGGATGTCGTCATCCACTCTTCGAGCAAGTATATGGACGGGCATGCGACTGTCGTCGGTGGTGTCATCGTCGACGGAGGCTCTTTCGATTGGGAAAAAGATAACCGGTATCCCGAGCTGAGTGAGAGCGATCCTTCATATCACGGGGTGACCTACACCACCCAGTTCAAAGAAGCTGCATTCATCGTAAAGGCAAGGGTCCAACTTATGAGAGATCTCGGATCGACCTACCAGCCGTTCAGCGCATTCATTCTCAATCTGGGCCTTGAGACTCTGGCACTCAGAATGCAGCGCCACAGTGAGAATGCTTTGAAAGTAGCCCAGTTCCTGTCTGGAAACGAAAAAGTCAGCTGGATCACCTATCCGGGACTTTCTTCGGACAAGAACTATCCTCTCGCCCAGCAGTATCTGGAGAAAGGTCAGGCAAGCGGAGTGGTCTCATTCGGTGTGAAGGGGGGACGCAAGAGCGCCATGAAATTCATGAATGCACTTAAACTCGCATCTATCGTCGTTCACGTAGCCGATGCAAGGACCTCCGTCCTCCATCCCGCGAGCACGACTCATAGACAGCTCAGCGACGAACAACTTGAAGAAGCCGGTATCAGCAGCGATTTCATCCGTCTTTCAGTCGGAATCGAAGATGCCGCTGATATCCTTGCAGATATCGACCAGGCTCTTCAGTCACTGTAAAAGATAATTCAAAGCCGGACGGCCGGTGTGTCACCACATCGGCCCCGGATGAACTGTCTCATCTCTGGTCGGGTTATACCAGTACTGAAGCAGTTCGAACCATGATTCGACTACGTGATCATCATCTCCGTCGCACATTTCGATATTCCCGTACCCGTCCCAGCTGCTGCGGTTCTCATCGGCCCAAAGGATGAATTGGTCATTGTCCAATGATGTATAGAAATACTGATCGGACCAGGTTGTGTCTCCGTCGGGAAAGAAGAAACCCAGACCATTCTTCCCGTCCTCGAAATCATCTTCATCTCCTCCGTAAAACGATGTGATCACAGCGTCATCGACAGAATCAAGAAGATCATCACATCTTTCGTTGACGACAGCAGAGTAGTCTCTATCTCTTATGGATAGCACCACATCATACAGGTCGAAGATCGCATAATCGTTCCACTGATACGCATAACCTTCCTGAAAATAATGCAATGCGTAAACCTCTTCACCGCTTCCTCTCACATTTTCCCCGATATCATCTTTGAGACCGGTGAGCTCAGAAGCGAGAGCATCCCAGGCCGCCTTGAGGTTCTCCATCTTCGTCAGATCCACTGCTGTCTGCGTCTCTCCCTGCCGATCTTCGTAACTCGCTTCATAGCTTCTAACGATCTTGTTTCCCAGTTCTTCGGCGGTCAGGGTTTCCAGATCCCCCAAGGAAGAGATGAGATGATCGTATTCATACCCGTCTCCCGCCTCTGTCGCCGGCGAGAAGGTGATGATCTGAGAACCGAAGGCCCCTTCTTTCGGTCTGTACTGATAGGCAATCTCCGCCATACCCATCAGACATGCATCCATGGCGATCAGGTCTACCGACTCATCTTCTGTGAGCACGTCGCTTATCTCTCCGGTGTAGAGAGGATCGCCGTCTTCGGTCGATTCATCCCAGCAGATCGCACGGTCGAAAATCTCATCTGAAGAGCTTCTCACCCCTCCCCCGTGATTCCAGAGAAACAAAGCATAGTGTTCACTCGGGTATTCTTCCTTACAAAAATTGATAAAATCTTTCAGTGTCTGAGCAGAGCCCATATCGACTTCATTTCCGGTACCTTCGATCTTTCCTGTGAGAGTGGAAGATTCATCGAAAAAGCTACTCTTCTGAATCTCATATCGCCCCTGTTGCTTCCTGAAATAATCATCATATTGAACAACGATCGCAAACTTCCTGTCGATCTGATAATCGTCAAGCCACTTCTGATACAATCCGTAGCTCATTTCGTGAAAATCTTCGATCGAGGCATTCTCCAGATTATTATCTGCATCCATGTAGATCATAAACACCCACTCCCTTTCGCTCTGCCGTAACGGCATCTGTAGAGTACAGGAGAGGGAACAGATGATGGCAACTGACAAAAGTGCTGCATAAAAGAAATCAAATCTGCGGATATTCATCCCAAGTATCGTAAAACAACAAAAGAGCGCATGCAAGTGATTATTCTATGATAAACAGGTTGTTCCGGATTTGATGATGCTGTATTCTTTTCATATATGTACAGTATTCATAAAACAGAACACATAAGGTTCATTACAGCAATCATCCTCCTGACCGTATTGATACCGGTCTTATCAGCCTCGAGTTTTGATGATCTCAAGACAAAGACAGGCGAAGGAAAGACGATCACATTCCCCGGAGACTTCCTCGATGGAGATTCCGCAATCTTCGCTTTCGTCCTGAGCGATTCAAGAGAGGGAGGAGAAAGACAGCAGCAGGAATTGCTGCTGTGGCACCAGCAGCTCATCTCCAGCCCGATGTATGACCCTTCGATTCAGATCTATCATCTTCCGGTGATAGCCGGCGCACCGGGTTTTGTCAAAGGATTCATCCGAAACGGTCTTGCCAAGACCTATTCCCAAACCGTATCAGAAGAGAATATTGCGGTTCTCTTTGTCAAAGACGCGGAGAAGTTCGCCAAAGAGGCCGGTCTTCCGTTCGGTCAGGAAGCTGTTGTGGCGGTGGTCGACTCCGGAGGAGATGTAAAAGGATGGGTTCAGGGGGAATTCACATCCCGAAAGCTCGATGAGATATTCTCTCTTCTCTGATTTACCGACATCTTTAGATGGTCATTCACCTCTCAAATCGGAGCTACCTCCGAGTTCTATCCTGTAAGCAGTTCAAAACAAAAATTCCGGCAGGTTCAGGATGCCATATTACATGCCGTCCGAATCATTTCATTCGAAATCCTTTTTCAACCTTCTACATTTTTTCTTTCAGAAAATGATAGATGATGTAAGAAGTAGCCGACCTTTGTACAATGTAGGTACACATGTCAACTCGGCTGGTGTGACAGAGGCGTAAAACCTCAGCTTTTTCTTATGTTTGGAAGAACTTTAGCGATGTTTTGGAATATTATTTTTTAATATTTCTTTTTATATTAATCATTTAGGTATTTTATTATTGTATTACCTTTATAAACAACTCAGTTCATCTGACAAAGGTTTTGGATCATTCAATTACTTTAGATTCAGAATTTTACAACTGTTGACAGAATCATTTTAAGGTACGACAGTACTTATTTGCCTTTTACGGGTATTTTTTTGCTCTTATGCTTTTTTCCTGATCTTCTGCAACTATTTCGACAGAAGTGCAGAACCTGACACACGAATGACCACCTTTGAAAGAGGTTTCGTTATTTCGATATAAAATGTAAGAAGTTCACGATTATGATAGATGTTAGGTACACATGTCAATTGTTGCTCTATGACAGAGGCTGTTTTCCTGATTTTGTAATCTCTTTGTCAGATCTTATCATTGCTAAATTCACTTAAATCATTATTATAAGTGAAACAGTGGTCCTGCCGCCACCAAAAACACTTCTTTCATCTGACAACAATCACATCCGATATTATCTTTAATATCATCAGGCAAAATCACTCTTGTCAGAACAGTATTACCCGATTGCGGTATTTTTTTTGCATTATCGGGTATTTTTTTGAACCTGTGCTTTTTTCTTCCGGGAATTTTTAAGATCGTACGGTCAGAACTTTCTAAGAGATTGTGACATTACACATGATAGATGATGTTCTTCACTTTTGAGGTTCAAATGAGCCGGGATCATCCTCCTCTTTATATGACAATTCTCACATGAATGACCATTAGATAGGAACTATATATTCAAAAGGGAGAAATATTATGAATTCCTTCTTTGTAGCTGATTGTTGAACACTGGCTTTTATTTATACATAAAAGTAAAAGATTACACGAATTCATGCCTCTATCGTTAAATATACAACAATAATGAACAGAATCATACTGCAGTGCCTCTGATGGGTTGTTACGATTCGCAAAGTAATATAAAATTATCTGTAAGATAATAATTTTTTTCAGATATACAAGGAGAAAGTATGCAAAAAGATTACAGAGAAATCCTCAAAAACAAGATGAGTGATGCGAGTTATCAGAAACTCGACGCTTTGAATAATCAGAAAGTAATTGATTTTGTGGGATTTTTCGCAGAGCACTGCGACCCTAAGTCAATCTTTGTCTGTAGCGACAGTGAAGAAGATGTACAATACGTACGTGATCAAGCATTAGCCAAGGGCGAAGAGCATCAGCTGGCTAATTCAAAGCAGACCATTCACTGGGACGGATACGGAGATCAGGCACGAGACAAGAAAAACACCCGTTTTATGGTCTACAAAGAGAATCTTGACAACATGGCTTCCATGAACTCGATCGAGTACGAAGAAGGATATGCAGAGATCATGGATATTGCAAAAGGCAATATGAGCGGCAAAGACGCTGTAGTCCAGTTCTTCAGTGAAGGCCCTACAGAATCACCGTTCACTATCCCTTGTATTCAGTTCACAGACAGCTGGTATGTCGCTCACTCGGAGTTCATTCTCTACAGATCTGCATACAACCACTTTCTGAAAATGAAGGAAGATGAAAAAGATGACTTCTTCCGTTTCATCCACAGCGCCGGAGAACTCGACGAGAACGGTTGTTCAGTAAATCTCGACAAGAGAAGAATCTATATGGACACACAGAACAACATCGTCTATTCGATGAACGCTCAGTATGCAGGTAACTCCGTAGGTCTCAAAAAGCACAGCATGCGCCTTGCTATCAACAAGAGCGGCAAAGAGGGCTGGTTGTGCGAACACATGTTCGTCATGGCAGCTATTGATGAAGAAAAAGGACGCAAGACCTACTTCACCGGTGCCTATCCTTCAGCCTGCGGTAAGACTTCAACCGCTATGATTCCCGGCGAGCAGATCGTTGGTGATGACATTGCCTATTTCAGAAACATCGATGGTGAATTCAGAGCGGTAAACGTTGAATTCGGTATGTTCGGTATCATCAAGGATGTCAACGAGAAAGATGACCCTGTCATCTTCGAAAACCTCATGAAGAATCAGGAAGTGATCTTCTCGAACATCCTTCAGGGACCGGACAACAAACCCTACTGGCTCGGCATGGGAGTAGATGCTCCTGAAGAAGGAAGAAACCATTTCGGTCAGTGGAAGAAGGGAACTGTTGACTCAACAGGTAAAGAAGTCGGTCTTGCACACGGAAATGCCCGTTACACGATGCGTCTCGACTATCTCGATAACATCGACAAAGAAGGCTTCGAAGCCAAAGATGGTGTCAAGGTCGAAGGTGTTCTCTACGGCGGACGCGACAGCGATATCACCGTCCCTGTCGAAGAATCTCCCAACTGGAAAGATGGTATCCTTCTCAAGGCTGCTACACTCGAATCAGAGACGACAAGTGCTACATTGGGCGCAGAGGGTGTGAGAACTCCTTCCCCCATGGCTAACATGGACTTCGTATCCTATCCTCTGGGTCAGTACACTCTGAACAACATCGCTTTCGGCGAAGGTGTAAAAGATACTCCGAAGATTTTCAGCACCAACTACTTCATGAGAAGCAAAGATGGTAATTTCATGACAAGCAAGCTTGCCAAGAAAGTCTGGCTTCACTGGGCGGATGGAAGAATCCACAATGAATATGATTCCTACGACACACCCACAGGAAAGATCCCATTGTACAAAGATCTGAAAGACCTGTTCAAAAAACACCTCGATGAAGATTTCAGCGAAGAGGATTACACATACCTGTTCACTTTCCGCTGTACGAAATGGATCGAGAAGCTTGAAAGAACGAAAGCATACTTCGCCAAGATGGACAAGAATGCTCCGAAAGAGATCTTCGACTACTGGGATGAAGCGATTGCTAAGATTGCAAAAGCAAGAGATACCTACGGTGACGAAATTCTTCCGGGAGATTTCAAAGGCTAGAGGTCATCTGCCGATCTATACATCTGACTGCTGCTCTGCAGCAGTCATTTTTTTTACTTACCTGTGATCGAAGAAACAAACCCGGAGATATTCTCCTGCTTCTCGACGTGCAGTTCCTGTTTGCCCTTGAGAATGGATGAGAGAACCATTTTCGTGATTCCCCTGTGCTGATTCAGAACTATCAGACCGCCGAACCATCCTTTCTCCAACGAGTGTTCCAGCAAAGACTGCGGGTAATTTTTCTCGTAATAGGAATCTTTGAACTCCTCACCTGTTCCGCACATGAACAGGGCAAGAGGACGATTGAGCAGCTCTTCCGACCTCACTTTGCAGAATTTCCTTATTCGGGAAGGAACTTTTCCCGCGTACACTGCAGATCCGATGATGACCAGATCATATTGGTCGAGTACTTCCTTATATGCCATCTTTGCTGTGACAATCACGGTTGTCTTTCCAAGTTCCCCCGCTATCTGTTCGGCACAAGATTTAGTGTATCCTTTTTTTGATTCGTAAACGATAAGCGTTTTCATGGGCCGTGCCTCCTCTCATATCTGTGATTCAATCATAACACAACACATTTCTTTCTGTTATCACAATAATTAATTATTGTGAACAGGTAAAAAGGTGTGTTACTATTTCACATCCGCCGATAGAAGGGAGGTGTGATGAAGTTATTCGTCTTTGTTCTTAACAACGAAGAATTCCTCGAAGAGGTCATTCAGGCTTATATCGAGGCGGGAGTCACCGGGGCAACGATCCTCGATTCTGAAGGAATGGGCCGATTTCTCACCTATGAAATCCCTCTATTCTCCGGTTTCAAGGAGTTTATGAAGGGAAATAAACCCTACAACAAGACAATACTCTCGGTCGTCTCCTCCCAGAAAGTGGTAGACCGGGTAAAAAAACTCGTGGAGAGCATCATCGGACCACTGGATAATCCGGGAACAGGAATCATGTTCTCTCTCGAGATCGACTGGGCTGCCGGATTGATCCGGGATGAGGAGGATACTCTATGACACTTTTACAATCGAAGCTGCCTGTACAATCAATCCATATTCATCTCGAATATGATTCTAAGGAGGAGGTAATCGACCGGCTGTGTAAGACTTGTTCAGTCGGACCAGACGATGATCTTTTTAATGCGATCATGAACAGGGAAAAGGAAATAGCTACCTATATAGGTGATTTCTGCGCCATTCCTCACGCGCACATCGCTTCTTTGAAAGAGACGGTAGTCACCTGTGCATCCCTGAGCAGACCAGTTACGTGGGACGATATCGGCGATGAGGTAATACTGGTTTTTCTGCTGGCAGGACCGTCTGCGAATGCATCCGTGCACCTGAGACTTCTCTCACAGCTCGCCCGCATGCTTCACAACAGGGAAATAAGAAACCGTCTTATCGATGCGACCACACCTCAGGAATTTCACTCTTGTCTCTTTTCGAAGGAGGGGTGATTGAACAAGGCAGGACTCCTGTGGAATTTCATAAGATTCTCTCTGACGTTTCTCTTTCTGATGGGGGTGTGGATCCTTCTTTCAGGATCATTCACTCTCTATTCGCTCTTGATGGGAATCGCAGGAACAGCTCTGATCTCTCTTATCACATACAAGATCTTCATTCCATCCCACCAGGCGAGTGCCCGCTACCTCATAGCCCATCCTCTCTTTCTCATATGGTATCTTCTTGTGATGATCTATCTTCTGTATAAGAGTTCGTTTCACACCTGCAAAGCTGTGTTCACCGGCACAAGTACCCCTCGGATCGTCCATTTCAGAACGCGGCTTCGTTCGGATGCGGCAAGAATGCTGCTGTCTCTGTCGATCACGATCACCCCGGGGACGATCTGCCTAGATCTCAATGATGATCATCTGAGTGTTCACTGGCTGCTTGCCGACACATCTCACAACAAGGAATCCGGAGAGAAGATCAAGGGGTTTCTGGAGCGTACCATAGGGAGGGTCTTCGCATGATCTCAACTGTTCTCACCGTCATGAAGTACATCTTCATCATCTTCGCAGCCGCCTCGGTCGTGAAGATCGTCATAGCTAAAAACAGAAGCGAGAAACTTATCGCTCTGATGATCCTCTCGAGTGTCATACTTGCCCTCCTCGCTCTGATCGCCGTCGACAGCGATCAGATATTCATTCTCGATGTGGCGCTCGTTTACGACATCTTCGGTTTTCTCGGACTTCTTGCGATCGCAAGATTTCTTCCGCAGGTGAGACATAAAAAGGACCGGGAGGAATCACATGATTCGTGAACTGTCGGCTGTGATCTTCTTTCTTCTCTCGGTATTCTTCGGCATCGTCGGAATGATCGGCCTGTTCAGGTCGAAAGAACCTCTGCAGATGATGCAGACAGGAGCTCTATGCGGAACGACGGCGGTGTTCTCTCTGTTTGTGGGATTGCTGATTCTCTCTCCCTCCCCCTCCTTTCTCGTCAGGTTCATCCTGATCATCTTCTTCTTTCTGATAAGCAGTCCGACTTCGACCTATATCGTGTCGAGATTGATCTGGCAGACCGGAATGGAGGAATCAGATGACTGAAATGCTCCTTGTTCTCATCATAGTTCTTGCGGTATTCTCCCTCATCTCCAGGGATCTGATCCATAGTGTCATCGCCCTTTCGGCGATAAGTCTGCTCAGTGCATTGATTTTCACACTTCATTGGGCCTTCGATGTCGCAATCACCGAAGCTGCCGTCGGCGCGGGTGTCACTACGATCATCTTCGTCTGGGCTCTGAAACACACATCAAGGAAGGATATATGAAGATGAAGACTGCCGCAGTTCACGTGATCGTGATCTTCGCACTTGTCCTTCTAGCAGGATGTCTGTTCATCCCCGATGATACCCCGTGGCCGACGGATGTACGAACCCGTCTGGTCTCGGACGGTGAAAAGGATACCGGAGCAAAGAATCTGGTCAGTGCGATCTACCTCGCCTACCGTGCCTTCGATACTCTGGGTGAAACGATCGTGCTCATCGTAGCGATCATAGGGACTATGAGTGTGGTCGAATCAGTCAAGAAGATCTCGGACGATCCGACGACAGCTGTCACCTATGATTTTTCACTTGTGAAGGAAAAACGCTCTTCTCACAAGCTTCGAACCCACCTTCTCGAGGTCGTAACCGGAAAGATCGGTCCCGTCGTACTTCTTTTCGGGTTTTATGTTATGGGACAGGGCCACATCTCGCCGGGTGGAGGGTTTCAGGGAGGAACGATCATCGCCTCGGGGATCATGCTTTTCATCCTGGGAAACCCGTACAGCAAAGTTACCGAGATGAGACAGAACAAAATTCTCTCCACGATAGAGGCCTCAGCGTTCGTCCTGTTCATACTGGTATCACTGTTGTCGATCCTGACTTCCGGGATATTCTTTTCCAACCCGCTCGAGGCGGCCGGTGTGAAATATGAGTATTACATCATCGCCCTGAATGCTCTTATCGGGCTTAAAGTAGGTTCGGGAATCTCTCTGATGTGTATAGCGATGATGAGCAGGAGGAGAACATGATACGATACATTCTGCTCGGAATTCTCTTTATCATCGGCATGTATGCTCTGATCTTTCACAGGAGCGTGATCAAGAAAGTTATCGCTCTGGGCATAGTGAACACATCGGTCGTCCTTCTGTTCATCATAAGCGGATCTTCAATCGGTGATGCACCGGCATTCACCGGCGAACAGGGGGCACGGATGGTCGATCCCATGGTACAGGCTCTGATGTTGACTGCGATCGTGATCGGAGTGTGTATCACCAGTTTCTCTCTTGCTCTGATCGTCCACCTGTGGGGCCGCTTTGAAACCTTCGATATCGATACCATCGAGAAGAGAGGTGACGATGAATCTTGAGAGTATAGCCTTCATCTTTCTGATGGCGCCCCTTTTAGCCTCAGGTTTTCTCCTGCTCGCGAAGACTGTTCATCATCACGAAAGACTCAGTTTTGTCATCTACTATCTTTCGACCATCTCGGGATTTCTGATCTCGCTGTTCTTCACGATCCTCGTACTGACGAAGGTGAACCAGAGAGGCCCTGTTTCGTTTTACATAGGTGCCCATCACAGTGAGGTCGCAATCTCCTACACATTCTCCCTGGATGGTCTGATCATTTTTTTCGTTGCCCTGTTCATCTCCTTCACCTCATGGGCCTACAATGACAGGAAGAAGACGAAACAGATCGAATTCTCGATCATTCTCATGATTCAGCTGTTCTCGATCGGAGCAACATTGTTCACCAGAGATCTGTTCAACCTTTTTGTGGCCCTCGAGATCATGGGGATCACAAGCTATGTTCTCATAGCCTTCAGTTCAAAGGTCCGCTCCTCGGTCGCCTCTCTGTATTATCTTCTTTCCTCGTCTGCGGCCATGATCTTCTTCCTTCTCGGTACATACTTGATCTACCGTCTTACAGGTTCTCTGAATTATCATCAGATACGGGAGACACTGAAGGGAACAGCGATGTCTCCTGCGACCGTGTTCGCCGCATCGTCCATCATCGTCGCTATTCTGATGCGCAGTGCTCTCTTCCCCCTCCATTTCTGGCTTCCGAACGCGCATGCGATGGCAATGCATCCTGTCTCAGCTATTCTTTCAGGAATTCTCATAAAGATTCCTCTGATCGCACTCACCCCTTTTGTCCAGCTGTTCGATTTCTCTCAGTCCATCGGAACCGTCATCAAGATTCTCGGGGCCCTGAGTGCGTTCTTCGCCGTCATCTTCGCATTCTGTCAGAGTGATATAAAAAAACTTCTTGCCTACCATTCGATCAGTCAGATGGGGTATATCACGGCGGCATGGGGCTATGCGATGGAACTCTCTCTCGCCACCGAAGCAGGAAGGATTCTCTATACCGCTTCAATCCTCCATATCATCTTCCATGCTCTTTTCAAATCGACACTCTTTCTCAGCTGCGGCACCATCATTGATGTGACAGCCCAGCGCAATGTCTATAAGAATCGAAATGCAGCCAGAATACTCATTTCTGCAGACAGAAAGCATCTGCTGACGATCATCGCGTTTTTCCTTTCCGCTCTTTCGATCACCGCCATTCCGTTTTTCAACGGATACTATTCAAAGAATCTGATAACTTCGTCGTTTCACCATCAGTGGATATACACGATTTTGTTCATCACCGGAGTGTTCACCACTGCATCGTTTCTCAAGCTCTCTGCCATATTCTTTCGTCCCGGGCCTGTTGAAAACACTCAGACGATCAGAAAAGAAAAAGTTCCCGTTCTATCCTATGTTCTTCTCATCGCTGCTTTGACGGTGACTGCCGTATATCACAGTCCGATCATCACAGGCCTTCTTTCATCGGTGTTCTCTTCGCAAAGCGATATCCATCTTGAATTCTATGAGAGTGAGATATGGATGAAGAGTGTCACCACCATCATCATCGGAACTATCCTTTACATCTCGATCAGATCCAGAACGATCTCTCACCTGATGCATCTGACGGAAACTGTGGAGGTTAATCTGCAGAGCATGCTGATATCGGTTATCCTTTCGGTCACTGGGCTGGGAATATATCTGCTTGTAAGAGGGGTCATACTCATTTAGAATCAGAAAAGAGAGGTGTCTATGTCGAGGTATATCAAAAACAGGAAGGCAGTCCATCGGGTTCCCGGTGATCTCATCTTTACGGGAAAACAGAAAGTATCCAGTTCTTCAGTGAGCCTCATTCAGTACAGTGAAAAAACTGTCAGTGAGCAGATAATCGATGATGTATCACAGATGAGAACTCTTTTCGACAGCGGGTGCATCAACTGGTTCAATGTGAACGGAGTACATGACACATCCCTCATCAGATCCATCGGAACCATCTTCTCTCTTCACACTCTCACACTCGAGGATATCATCAATACAGGAGGTAGAGCGAAGACCGCCTCCTTCGATGATTACAGCAGTATCATCCTGAAGATGATGAGGATCGAGGAGAGCGACAGCAGAATCCACAGTGAACAACTGACCTGCATCATCTCGGATCACCTGGTCATAACGTTTCAGGAACGGCCGGGAGATGTGTTCGAACAGGTAAGAGAGCGTATAAGGAAAGGAAAGGGTAAAATCAGAAGAAGTGATGCCGGCTACCTTTCGTATGCTCTGTTCGATGCTATTGTGGGCAATTACCTGAATCTCATAGAAGCTCTCGGGTCCCAGATAGAAGAGAACGAGCAGAAAGTGATAGCGGATCCGAATGAAGCGCTTCTCACCCGGATCAATGAGTCGAGAAGCGAACTGAACTTTCTGCAGTCGAACATCCGTCCGTCGAGGGATGCGCTGAGAGAACTGATGAGAGATGAGACCGAAGTCATATCCGAAAGCAGCCGGCTCTATCTGAGAGACCTTCTGGAAAGCGGGAATCTGGCTGTAGAAACACTTGAGAACTACCGGGAGATGCTGAAAGACCAGAGAGATTCACTGAGCGCATCGGCTGCAAACAGGCTCAATGAGGTGATGAGGTTTCTTACCGTGTTCAGTGTCATCTTCATCCCTCTGAGTTTCCTTGCAGGACTGTACGGAACAAACTTTTCCTACATCCCCGAACTCACCTACCGGTACGGCTATTTCATCTTCCTCGGCGCCCTTGCCATCGTCGCTGTGATCATGATACTCGTATTCCGGAAGAAAAAATGGCTCTGACCATCTATAGGAGATATTCATATGCTGCTTGAATCAACGACTTCATCAAATACCGTTCTATCAGACACTTTTACCAGTTTTCTCTATGACAGGCTCATTCCGAACCTCCTGGTCATCGTTCTTTTCATCGTGGTCGGTTCGATAGTTTTGAAAACGATTCTGAAGATCATCGACCGAAGCACGAAGCTGAAACTAAACGGCCAGACTCAGATGCTGATACGCAAGACAGTCAAGTTCGTCGGGATCTTCATCATCTCCATTCTCGTCCTCAACCGTCTCGAAGTTCCTCTCTCGGCTCTTTTGGGAACTGCCGGTATCGCGACAGTCGCCATCGGTATCGCATCACAGAATTCCATGGGTAATCTCATCAGCGGCATCTTTCTGTTGACAGAACAGTCCTTTCAGGTCGGAGACATCATCGAGGTTGGAGAGTTCGTCGGGACGGTCACCAGTGTGGACCTTCTGTCGGTGAAGCTCAAAACCTTCGACGGACTGCACATGAGAATCCCCAACGAGACACTCATCCGCTCAGAAATCACCACGATCACCAAGTATCCTGTACGGCGCGTCCCGCTGAAAATCGGAATATCATATTACGACGATATTGAAAAGGCGCGTGATATCCTCTTTCAGGTCGCAGAAAAAGAACCTCTGGCGCTCACAGATCCTAAGCCGTTCTTCATGGTCTCAGGATACGGATCGAGCAGCATAGATCTCTTTTTCGGAGTCTGGGGAAATACGGCCGATTTTGCCGCGCTCAAAAGTTCCCTTCTGATTACCATCAAAGAAGAATTCGACAAAAACGGTATCGAGATCCCGTTCCCTCATCTCACCCTGCGTCCGGCAGTCGAGATCTCGCAACATGGGGCAAAAGAGAGAAGGAAGCAGGTCGATCTCTCTTTCGAAGAGGATTCGGTATAAATCGAATCGGATCAATCTGATCCGATTCTTTCCAATACAGCATTGAGAACAGGATCATTGAGGGAAAGGTAATCAGCGATTGTCATATTCACGACGATATCGCTTTGTACACCTTCTCCTTGAGGTATGCTCTCAACGGCAGACTGGAAGATATCGGTAGAGTAACGCAGTCGTAATCCGGTGTTTCTCAGCACCCGGTTTCTGGAAGCGTCACTGCACTTGTTTCCTCCCGAACTTTTCACTCCGTAGAGTGTCCCTATATCGTGTTCTTTCAGAAGAGAAAGAAGGAAACCGGTCATCGAGAAACAGCCCTCGTCCATCAGTACATACAGATCACCATCGAAGGCGTAATCAGCTTTTTTGATCTCTCTTTTCCACCTGAACAGATAGAAAGGATTATCATTGGAAAAGAACCGGAGAGGTCTGTCGATCAGATAGGAAAAGAGTGTGACAACAGGGCGCACAGATCCTCCGTAATTCCCTCTCAGATCCACTATAAGAGAACCTGTCTTTCTCTCTTTGACTGTTTTAAAAAAAATCTTGAGCTCTCTTTCAAACCGGCGAACATCATCCATCGCGAAAGTCGGAATCACAGCATGTGCGTATGTATCGTCGATTCGTAGACTCCACGGGGAAGATGCAGTATCGAACATGATTGTCATCGGGGTTTTGGCAAGTGTGGCGTCACTGATTCCATCCAGGGTGACTTCGTATAGAGATTCATCATCAAGCAGTTCGACAGTGAATGCCTGACTTTCATCGACAAACAAATAATACATCGATGCAAAATGGCGTTCAGCATCGTAACGGTGACGAGAAACATCATCTCCGTCACTCGACATATTACTCATTATCTTTTTGATGATCGTCCGGCTATCTATCTGATTGATCGACATGATCTGCGCCCCGCAGGATATTTTTTCCGTTGAACGGTCTTCAATCACAAACAGTTTGTCATCGGATATTCTGACCGACAGCGGGAAGTATTTCACTGACTCAGCCATATTCTGCTGAAACGATGTGGAGACACTGAGAAACGAATGTCCGCACCTCAAGCGCGCTACCACGGGATTCAAAAGCCGGTAGAACTCAAGCTCGCTCATCGTGTCTTTGATCTGTTTTTCGGTTTCATCTAGCAGTTCATCTATCATTTCGATATCGGCAAAGAGGAAGGCGCTTTCTTTTTCGATGTGATTTCTGAACTGCCTGAAATCCTTACGCAGGAGTTCTTTTTCGTATCGGGCATTTATCTCTTCTCCTGTTGTGCAGCCGGTTACAGGTAATACAATGGCAGCCAGACATATGAGTATCCGTATTATTCCCATGCTGATTCTTCCTGTCTTTCGGTGATGATCGAAATAGTTCCCGAGGCCTCTATCCCCGCCGATACCAGCCGATAAGGCCCGCTTCTCATTCTGAAGGTATACGTTCTTTCTCCGTCCTCCTCGATCAGTGCGATGATATTATCGTCGGGATCCACGAGATAGAGAACGAATCTGCCATGCAGATGGTGAAAAGACACATCGATTCCGAAATTTACATTATCAGCACCATCGAATCTGAGAAGTGTATCTTTGCCGTAGAAGTTCGTGAACCTCAACGAAAGAAAATTTTCCTCTCTTGTCTCTATCCTGTTGAAATAGGAGAAAGAATCTGCCTCCTGAACGATCAACTGCCGGTTATAGTAGAATCTGCTCTTGGAAAGGTAATCCGAATAGCATCCGGGGAGGAGGATACACAGCAGCAGGATTCCAGTCTTCATTCCTATAGTAATCAGCATGTTTCTCATCTTATCCTTCTCTCCGCCTCACCCACTCTTTCCACTTTACGAAGGTGTCCTTCTCACTGATTCCCAAAACAGACTCATACGAAGATCCCTTTTGAATGAGATTCACGACCTGTTCCCACCCGTAGACAGTCTCAAGATATTCGATATAGGAGTAGGCCATAGAATACCCTCCGTAATTGGCGAAAGTGAATGGATTGTGTGTAGTGAAATCGTCATACTGAACACCCTGGGAATATTCGAGAACATCTTCTGCTGAAGGGACCTGCTGCGCCAGATAGAGAGCAAGGCCTTCTTTCAACCAGTATCCGATATCACGATTGATCCGGTCTGTCAGCACATGCACATATTCATGGACCGCCGCCTTGCTCACTGAATCTGCCGAATGAACCGGTCCGGGATGTGCCGGCGAAGTGATCAATACCCGGTTTTTGGTGTTCTTCCCGATGTACCAGTCGGGAAGGAAGTATCCGATGAGACCGAATGTGTTGATATGCAAAGAGGTGTGCGACGGATAGACAACCACATCGATACCTTCTATATCGGTTCCCGAAAGCGTTGCTGCCAGGCTCTCTCTTCTTTCGAGAATCTGTGTTATCAGCTGCTGTCCATGTTCCTTGTCTTCAGGAAGGCAGTATAACCGGACATCCGATACATCATACTGCCGCATTCCTTTCGATGTGAAACTGATGAGAGGGATGCAATTGATGATCACGAGGGCCAGTACCACAGCAATCATATAAACTATCTTCTTCTTTTTCATTTCTTGACTCCTTGATTGGGAATCTACAGGTAATAGGAGGCTTCTCATATTCTACATCCGTATGATTTTCATTCATTTTTTAAAACTCATGAGAAAATCATACGAATGTCCGATTGCGGAATTTCTTCAAACTTCCCAGAATTCGTGAATATAAACAGGGAGGGTATGCAATGACTGTAGAACAGACTTCAGAACATTTTCATCAATGGGGGGCCTTCATTATCTGGATTATTCTGTATGGCTCGATACTGCTGTTTCTTCCTTTTCACAGAAAATCAGGAATAAAGCCAAAAAGCTCCTATCTGGCATTCATCATCGCTTTCGCTTTCGAGATGTTCGGCATCCCTTTCTCTCTATATTTCGCTGCATGGGCCTTCAAGGTAAATTTGCCCGAAGGACTATTGTGGGGACACACTCTTTACAATTCGATCGGATATTGGGGAATGTATCTAGGGATTATCCTTATGGTAACAGGAACCGTACTGATCATATCAGGGTGGAATCTAATCTACAAAGATTACTGGAGTCGAAAACCGGGGGAAGGACATCTGGTCAAAAGCGGGGTCTATGCATATATCAGACATCCCCAGTACACCGGCATTTTCCTCATCACATTGGGAATGATGGCCGAATGGCTCACTTTAGGACAATTATTGTTGTGGCCGGTCATCCTCATAGTGTATATTAGACAGGCAAAGAAAGAAGAGCGGCAGATGGAAATGGAATTTGGAATGGAATATGTGGTCTATAAGGACGAAACAGGAATGTTCTTTCCGAAGTTATGACAAACGGAGATAATGCAGTATGGAATCGGTCATCCTTTTTATTCACATATTCCTGTTTTCGATAGGATGTATCGGAAGTGCGAGCATGCTCTTTCTTCATACCTGCCTGAAGATGAAGCTGACACGATACTTCTCATTCATGTTTCTCATTCTTCTGTTCAGTCTGGGAAGGATCCTCATCGTCCTCTATCTGCAAACCTCAACGGTCACGACAGCTCTCCCTGCGGCTGTAGAAGTATCTCTGTCGGTTTTCATTGCATTGTCGATCTACCTTCTCGGCTACCTTGTCCTTGTGGAGATTGACGGGCGAAACAGAACCATAGCGGCCGCTGCTACTTCAGCGATCATAGCAGTACAGGCTGTCAGATCGTTCCTCTATTACAATCTCAGCACGGCAGGTCTGTTCAATCTCCTCGATACCGCTTTCATCTTCTTCATCTCTGCATACCTGTTTCTGATCGGGGTTCTGATGTACAGAGTCGATCGTCCCGAATGGAATCGCGCGGCGTACATGATGGTCCGGCAGATGGGCCTGTCGACACTGATCTTCGCCCCCCTGTCGGCGGTGATCTACACTTACCTCGACAGGTTCGGATACGAAAACACTGTCTCCCTCGATTTCATCATAATCGGCTCATGGGGGCTGGTCGTCTCCAGGGTGCTCATCCATTATCTTGCGACTATAGGAAGGGTCCCTCTATCGGAAAAGGTGGAAGACGATTTTATCAGCACCTACGGAATCAGCAAGAGAGAAAAGGAGGTCATCGATCTTATCGTCGAAGGGTACACGAACAAGGAAATCGGTGAAAAACTCTTCATCTCTTTCACGACAGCACGAACCCATGTATCCCATATCTTCGAGAAGACCGGCACGCGAAGTCGGGTAGAACTGGTATCGAAAGTCCTTGCAGAAAAAGAAAAACGTCAGGCGAACGTATAAGAGCACCCGGTGAGAACTCTTACCGCTTTATCGAAGACCTCACTTTTCACCAGAATATAATCGGTGTCGTATGTGCTCACTGCGAAAAGACTGATTCCGTGTTCAGCCAGATGTCCTGCTATTCGGGCAAGGATACCCACCAGAGAGAAATCGAGGGGACCCTGTATTCTGAATGCCCTCCAAGGCATCTCGCATTCCAGTACTCCCTCGGGAACTGAATCTGTGCTGCAGACTATGGAAAGTTCCTCATCGGTCTTCCCAATGAACAGGAAATCATCTTCCAGAGAGATCGATTTCATGTGTTCAATTTTACATACAGCAAAATCTGCTTCGATAATTTTCAGATTCATCATCACTCACCTCGGATTTTTTCAAACACACTATCAATAAACGACCCTCTTAATAATTTCATTCATGTATGATAGGGTGTGTTCACACTAGTATAACAGAAAGGTGAATGTATGGATATCAAGGCAATCGCAATCGATCTGGACGGAACGCTCCTTCCCTCTTCCAAGATCATCACCAGGCACACTCTTGAAGTCCTCAATCGTGTCATGGACAAAGGAATCAGAGTCTTTGTGGCGACGGGCAGATCGCTTGCCACCTGTCAGCGTTTCATCGAGCAGATAGGTACGACCGATGCCGTCATCTGCTATAACGGTTCGTGTATCTATGATCCGATCGAAAAGAAAGACCTCTTTCATCGTACGATGAGCGAAGAGATCTGCAGAGAGATCGTTTCTCTGGCAGAAAAGACTGAGGCTTCTCTTCAGGCCTTCCGACATCATCGGGTCTACTATCGTCCTGATGCGAAGAATGCCGATTTTCTCGAACCGCTGACAAGCTCCATCGGAGTCGTCATTGATGATTTCACATCACTGCACCCTCTCGAATTCACCAAGGCTATGTTCATCGGCGAATTGGAACATACCGAAAAGATCCGACGTCATCTTCTTACAACTTTCGGAGAGAATATTCACATGGTCTATTCTCACCCGACCTATTTCGAGATGATGAGCGAAGGAGCCACGAAGGGTGCTGCTCTGAGCAAACTGCTTCAGATGTACGACCTGAAAGCGGATGAGGTGATGGCTTTCGGAGACGAATCGAACGATCTCGAGATGCTGGCGCTCGCAGGGCATTCTGTCGCAATGAGCAATGCCTCGGATCAGGTGAAAAAGACAGCACGATATCTGACGGGAAGCTGCGATGAGGAGGGTGTAGCCGAAGCCCTAAAAAGATTCATCCTTTAGATTTCGTGCAAGGAGGATCAGGTCTTTCAGATTGCATCCTATATCGTCAGCTATCACATGACATTTGGCCGTGAGAAGGAAGAAGATCTCTCTGCTCTCTTTACTGAGCGATTCGTAATTTCCCTGCCCTTTGCTTATGACCATGTCGGAGGAACTGAATTCCTGTTCAAACTCGGCAGTAGATAGTGAAAGGACTGTTCCGGGAGTGGGCACTCCGCTTGTTATGACCCTGGCCGTTTCATCTATATGAACCGAAAGAGCATCTGCGATAAGCGCATCATTCAAAATAGGTCTGCCGCGGACCGCAACGGTGATCCTTATCGACGGGAATTTCTCATGTATGGTCTCGATAAGGAGGCGGTCGAACACTATCTCTCCGGCATTGTCGGCAATGAACAGGACTGTAGAGGATTCTCTCAATCTTTCTCTGAAATGGTCTATCGAGAACAATGAGGGGTCTTCATCATTGATCTGTGCCTCTGAATCACTCACTATCCGCTCGATCTCCCTGCGGACATCCAGAGTGTTCCCGAGAACACCGTAGTCGATGATATTCCCCCCGCATGAAAGCTCTATCGCCTTTCTGAGAGGGTCCTTACTTGAAATGACACTCTCTTTCAGCTGAGGGTACATTCTCAGCGCCTTCTCATTGCTCTCCTTCTTTATAGAATCGTAGGGATCATCACAGCCGAGAACTCTTTCAAGTTCTCTTTGAGTAACGACCGCAAGCTCAGGAGGACTCTGTTCGTCGGTGTAATGTTTGAGAGAATCGCCGAGGATGTTCATAATCTGGCGTGTCTGAGCGTCATCAAGGGAGAAAAGGACTTTGGCCTCCTCGACCTGATGGAAGAAACATGGAATGCACGATGTGAAGGTATTCATAGGTGTCACTATAGCACAATGAGCAGTGTGTGTCTCTTGAACGGGCCGAATCTCTCTGATACATTGAGAACATGAACAAAGAACATAAAGTGGTCATAGCCCACGGCTTTACCAACGAAGAGATCTTCGCATTGATGAGAGCCGTGAAACAGCAATTCGGCAAAGAGGTCGACATCGCCTTCGCGATGACGACAGAACATTCTCTTAAGATGAGACTGGGCGAGGTTGTACAGGATGTGGGTGAAGAACACGAATACCTGAAGAATAATCCTCCAGGCAGCGAGAAGAAATAAAACAGGAGTATCGCACAATCGGGATACTCCTGTTACCTGAACGTTCTGAAACTATCAGAATTTGGCTTTTATCGAAAGGCCCACATAGGTGGCGTCAAGCCAGTCTACGCTCGTGACCGAACCATCTATGAGACCGGGAAGATCATTGACGATCAGCTTTCCCTCTGCTCCGACAGTCAGAATATCGGTGATATTGAAATCGAATCCCGCTCTGGCGCTGTAGGAAACATCTGTGGTGAGTGTCACTGAAGTTGAATCCACTGTAACCTGATAAGCCGGACCGACTGCCAAAAACGGTTCGAAGAAACCGAGAGAGGCTCTGAAAGAGACATCGGTTGTTCCGATGAAATTGTAGGTGCCGGCGGGGGCGCCTGCGGCAAAAGGAGCTTCAAGCAGAACATCTGCGCCAAGACCGAACCATGGTGTGATATGAGTTTCGAGACGGACTCCGGGAGTATAGGATGCGAAATCCTGATCCACCAGATTCTGAATCTTATAATAGTTAAGGATTCCGACATCGAACACGCTGGGTGTTGCGGCGAAAGCTGTACCCATTGTCACACAGATGATCATGATGACAATGATTCTCTTCATACTTTTCATATAAGCCTCCATGCTAATTAAATTCTTTGCTTCTTCCATTTTACACGAGAGTATACAATAATGAAATGTTTTTATTACCTATCGGTTACATTATCTTCGAGTCTTTATCGATCAAGTATTTTTTTTTATGATTGAGAAGCACCCATATTTTGCCTATAGTATATATTATGAATATGAAAAGGAAATCACTGATTTTTCTGGGGCTATGCATGGTTGTCTTTGAACTGACAGCAGCTGCCGGATACAAGCAGATAGAGACTGACCACCATCTCATCATATTCGAAAGCGAGTTCAGTGATGAGGGAATGATGGTCGCATCGTTCGCTGATGAAGTCTATGACAAGGTTACCGAAGGTCTTTCGTACCGACCGCAGGAGAAGATCCCCGTGGTCATCACAGGCAGACCGACCTGGGCTAACGGGTATTACTCCACCATGCCCTCGAAAGTGACACTGTTCATCACTTCTCCATCTTCCCTTTTTCTCGGATCCCGGGTAGATAACTGGCTCTATTCTCTGTTCACTCATGAACTGACCCATTATATCCACCTTACGAACCCTGTAGGACCCCCTTCTGTCCTGAAACCGATCTTCGGTCCGGAAATAACGACGATGAACATGGCCTTCATGCCGGGATGGTGGATCGAGGGAATCACGACCTACAACGAGACGCACCTTGCCTCCGGTGGAAGAGGTGACAGTCAGAGATTCCTCTCCACTATCCGCTCGGCAGCGGCTGACGGTGCGATGTGGTCATTATCGAAAGGAGCCTACCAGTCACTCACCGCTCCGTCTGGAAGGATCTATCTGACAGGGTACCTGATGGTGAACTACATCATCGAGAATTTCGGCTACGACACATTCAACAGAATCAACAGATCGTTCACTCTCTTTCCTTTTTTCGGCCTTTCGAATGCGATCGAGAAAGAAACGGGACTCACTGCCGAGACAATCTACTCAAAGGCGGTCGAAGAGCTGTCCGTTGCAGATACAGTCGAAAGGACCGTCGTAAGTGCTGATGCGAATTCGTCTTCTATGATCATAGCGAATGATGGCTCTCTCTATCTTTCCCGCTACACCCTCGATAAGGGGATCACACTCTCCCATTTAGGTGAAGAACCTCTGCTCTCACGCATCAACAGCCCTGACGAGACGGCAATAGCTGTCGATGCGTACCGGTCGCTTGTCTATTTCATATTCCAGCACTATGAATACTCTGACAGTTCGGCCCTCGACAATGCTCCTATCGGTTACAGGGACCTGTGGTCATACAACATGAAAACCGGAGAATACAAAAGACTCACAGACAAAATGAAGCTGGATCGCATTTCGATCCACCCCGACGGCAACCGGATACTTGCCACAGAGATAGTCAGTGACCGCTACCGGCTGATACAGATTGATCTGGAGACGATGGAAAAACGCATCATCAGCGACCACAGCGGTGAAAGCTTCTACTTTCCGACCTATTCACCCGACGGGGAAAAGGGTGCAGCCGTGAGAATCAAAAAGGGAAGATCGTCACTCGTTCTAATAGTAGGAGACACAATCGTGCCTCTCACAGGCTTGAGCATGTCGGAGATCCGCAATCCGCGATTTGTCGGTGAGGACCGTCTTCTGTTCACAAGTGACGAAAACACTCCGTTCTCCCTTTATGAGATCGATCTCGACACAAAAGAAGTCTCCCTTCTCTTGGAAGATCCCATCGGAATCTTTGATGGAATTCTCATCGCTGATACGCTGTATTACCAGACGTATGTGAACGGTTTCCCCTCAATCTGCTCGGTGAAATCGGATTCATTGTCCAAGATAGAGGCAAGGATCACAGAAGATCAAAGCAGCACCGGTTTCAATGTCGAATCTCAGATCAGACAGTTCGAACAGACTTCATATCTTGACCTTCCGAGATTCCTGCTGTGGCTTCCCCTTCCCTACACGGATGAGAATTCGATACAGCCGGGAATCTGGACATTGTGGGATTCTGTTCTGCACAGACATATGGTCGAAACTCAGGCAGGCTATTCGTTCGAAGACAACCTGATTCGGGCTGATCTCACCTACCAGTACAGTCCCGGTCCGTTTCAGCTGACCTTCGATGGAACCCTGAATTCCCCCTACCTCGGCAGCAGTGCCTCACTGTCATTCTCTCTCCCCCTGTGGAATGCACAGCGGCCGCAGGGAACATCTTCGGCATCTTTCGCCTCAAAAGGATCGTTTCTGAATAGCGATGGAACAAATAGGATGAGTTTTGCCGCTTCAGCCTCTTACACATACCGTGAAAAAAGCGCTCCCATTGAGACACTGGGGCGCACCTCGGTCAGCACACGCTATACCCTTCAGGATCTCATCTATCTGACAAGCTGGTCCCATAACTTCTTCTCATTCGCGAAGTTGACAGTCTCGGTACCCTCGTTCATCCGCAATCATCTGATCCGGATTGAAACAGAAGGAGCCTACAGTCACGGCGGACTCTTTTCCAATGCTGTATCACCTCAGTCCATCCTCCCTCCCGATTATCTGACGGGAATCGGAGATGACGGGAAAGCAAAAATGAACGTGAGACTTTCCTATCTAGCATCGGTCAGCGGTCTCGATCTGCCTTTCTTATGGGGAGGCTTTCGTGAGATCACCTTCAAGACCTATGCGGCAGGCTCGTTCTACATCGATGAGACCAGTTCCTACTGGTCTGATACGATTATCTTCGGAGGTAAGCTTTCGTTCGACTATCTGATGGGCAGCGGCATCACTCTTGCTCCATTTATCGGCGGTGAAATAAGTAGCACAACAGGGGATTATGCGATACGATTAGGTATTGAGACCGATCTGATATACTGAACGCACCGGGGTCACCAAGGAGGGGTTCATGAAAAAAAGACTGAAGATACAGAATGTAGCCTACGATTATTTTTCAATCAGGGATATGATCGGACCTTCTGTGATGATCATGCCCTACTGCAAGCGGATCCTCCTGGAGAACCTCATCAGGAATCAGAAGGACAGCGGGATCGAGACTGCCACGATTCTCCGGTGGGCCCATAACGAAAACGTCGCGGAAATACCATTTTACCCCGCACGTGTTCTGATGCAGGATTTCACGGGTGTTCCTGCGGTCGTCGATCTCGCCTCGGCAAAAGAATCGATGGAACAGATCTATTTTTCAGGGAACCTCGTCTCACCGAAAATTCCGGTAGATCTTGTAATCGATCACTCGGTATCCATCGAATGCTCCGGAAGAGAGGGATCTCTGAACTGCAACAAGGATAGAGAGTATCAGCAGAACGAGGAGCGCTACCATCTGCTGAAATGGGCTGAAAAAGAATTCGACAACCTGTCGATCGTTCCTCCGGGAAGCGGGATATGCCATCAGGTGAATATCGAACACCTTGCTCAGGTGGTCAGGCAGAAAGACGGTATTCTGTTTCCCGATACCCTCATAGGGACCGACAGCCATACGACGATGATCAACGCGCTGGGTGTCCTCGGCTGGGGTGTCGGAGGAATAGAGGCGGAATCGACGATGCTGTCTCTTCCCTATGCGGTAGGGGCAGTCAAAGTCATCGGAGTCAGACTCACCGGTAAGATCCCCGAAATGTGCACTTCTACCGATGCGGCGCTGGCGGTCACGGAGTTTCTCCGAAAGACCGATGTAGTGGGAGCTTTCATCGAATTCTTCGGAGAAGGATATGAGACGCTCGATATTGCCGACAGAGCTACGATCGCAAATATGTGCCCTGAATACGGTGCGACCTGCGCCTATTTCCCGATAGATTCCAAAACGATCGAATATCTGTCTTTTACAGGAAGAGATGATTGTGCCGCTAGGACAAAAGAGTATGCCATCAAAAACAATCTGTTTTATCACCCGAATTCCTTCGTGTCCTACGACAGAGTTGTTGAATTCGACCTGAGCTCTCTGACTTTGAGCGTTGCAGGACCATACCGTCCTCAGGACCGCATCAGTGTGGCTGATGTTCCTTTGGTTGTAAAAGATCAGTTCAAAAAGAGCCTGAACACAGCCGGTCACGATGGAGACATCGTCATTGCTGCGATCACCAGCTGTACCAACACAAGCAACCCGAAAGTGATGATAGGAGCCGCCCTGCTTGCAAAGAAGGCAGTCGAAAAGGGATGCACCGTAAAGCCGTGGGTCAAAACCAGCTTTGCTCCGGGCTCGAAAGTCGTCACCGGATATCTTTCTGACAGCGGTCTTCTTCCCTATCTGAATCAGCTCGGATTCTATGTGGACGCCTACGGATGCACCACCTGCATCGGCAACAGCGGACCGCTTCTTTTGCAGGCACAGAAACTCGCGCAGGCTGGAACAGAACTGGCAGCTGTGCTTTCGGGAAACAGGAACTTCTCCGGAAGGATCCATCAGAGCGTGAAAGGGGCGTTCCTTGCCAGTCCCCTGCTGGTGGTCGCCTACGCGATCGCCGGGAATATCAACAGAAACCTGATGGAAGAACCTATAGACAAGGATGTGTTTCTCAAAGACATCTGGCCTTCGAAGGCTGAGATAGCACAGATCGAACAAAAATATCTCAAACGCGATCTGTACACGAATGTATATGGATCGATCAGAGATGGAGATTCAAGGTGGAAGGCTCTCTCGAACCATTACGAATGGAATGAAGAGTCGACCTATATTGCCCCGGCTCCATTTTTCAACGATCTTGACCAGAATCTGAGAGTCGTAACACCGATCACAGACGCAAGAGCTCTTGCCGTCTTCGCAGATTCGGTTACGACGGACCATATATCTCCGGCAGGCGCTATCGATGAGAACTACCCTGCAGGCAGATATCTCAAAGAGAAGGGAATCAGCAAAGAGAGATTCAATTCATACGGGTCCCGGCGGGGAAATCATGAGGTCATGGCACGGGGAACATTCGCGAACGTCCGGCTGCACAACCTTATCGCTGAAGGAAAAGAAGGCGGATACACCACCAAGTACCCTGAAGGTTATATCGGATATATCTACGATGTGGCCGAAGAATATAAGAAAGAGGGAAGAGACCTGATAATCATAGCGGGTAAAGAATACGGAACCGGCTCCTCAAGAGACTGGGCGGCGAAAGGAACCGCACTGCTTGGTGTCAAAGCGGTCATCGCACAGTCATTCGAACGCATTCACAAGAGCAACCTTTTGGGAATGGGTATCATTCCTCTTCAGTTCCTCGAAGGGGAAGGGAAAGATTCCTTCCAGGTCACAGGAAGAGAGCTGTTCGATATACACCTGCCTTCCACTTTGATTCCGAATCAGCATATCGAGATGATCATCAAAGATGAGAAGGGTTCTAAGGAAGTCTCGCTCATCAGCAGGCTTGATACCGAAAGTGAGATCTCCTATTACCTCAACGGAGGGATTCTACGGTACGCTCTCAATCGTCTGGTATGACTGAATGCTTCTTAAGCCCCTCAATGATCCCGAAGGCATGATGATCTTTGGCAAAATAGATGTGTCGTTTCCGTCTGAGAGCATCCAACGATTCTTCATGGTTTCCCACGACGATCCCCTTGAACGGGTTGGAGAGCATATCTGCGTCGTTTCCCGAATCTCCGGCTGTGATGATCGACTTGGGTTCGATATTCCACTTCCACGAGATATATTTCACGGCAGCTCCTTTATCGGCTCTGTAGGGAAGGATATCGAAGAAGGTTCCGTGAGAGATAATCACGTGATGAGGACATTTCACGGCGGTGAGCCGGTCTGAGACCTCCTGTTTCAGCCTTTCAGGGTCGTTGCAGCCGACGATGTCATAGCTTATCTTGAAAGGCCTCTGACTTCCGTCACCATCCTGCAGAACAAGCTGTTCGAATTCACCGACAATGTTCTTGATCTTTTCGGGGTACCACCGCCTTCTGATGTACTGTGCCCATCCTTTATCCTGTATTCTTCCTTTGCCGTAATAGATTTCCGAACCGACGCTCGTTATGAGCACATCAGGCATCGGAAAGGACAAGGAAGTAAGGATATTCACTGCAGATTCCACAGACCGACCGGTGGCCACACCGAATCCGAGATCTTTGGAACGGCTTCGTATCAGTTCACGCAGTTCTTTGATTCCTTCTTCGTCTCCGGTGATCGTGTTGTCTATATCGCAGATGAGAAGGTGAGATATCTTGTTCATCCTTCTGCCCATGCTCATTTCGTACCGGTTCTCTTCTCCCTTGCTGTTCTGTTGTTCTATCACCCTCGCGACATGAGACAGATACAGGTCTGTATGAGATTTCCAGTTGTAGACTTCTCTGATGCGTTCGACACCATGCTCCGACAGAGTCGACCACAGCTGTTTATCGGTGAGAATCTTCATGATGGCATCACTTATCTGTTTCGGTTTCTCTATATCGACAAGCAGTCCGCAGTCGCAGTTCTTCCTGATATCCTGAACTCCGCCTTTGTCTGTACCGATGAACGGAAGCCCGACGGCAGATGCTTCGATGAAGGTGAGTCCGAAATTCTCTAGTGCGGCTGCAGAGACGAAAACACCCTGTTTCAGCGCTACGATCCTGTAGAGTTCGGGTACATCCCGTTCCGGATTGTGATGCTTGGGAATCGCCATCTTTCCGTACAGGTCATACCTGTCCATAAGGAGGAGCATGTCGGTCAGGACCTGCTTCTCCCCCTCCTCCATCGTGTTGATATCATCACGGATACCTGCGAAGATCGCCAGGTTGGCGATCGCCTGAAGCTCCTTGCTCTTTCCATACAGCTCTATGAGGGTATCGATATTCTTTCGCGCCTCGGGACGGCACAGGGCCATGATGATCGGTTTGTCCGCATTGGTCAAAAACCGGTTGATCTCGCTGAGCATCGAGTACTGTGCCATCTTCTGATCCTCCGGGATCGTACTGCTGGAAATCTCATAGTGGTAATAGGGAAAGAACTTATCGAGTTCCAACCCGGGAGGGATTACGAAGAAACGATCAAGATCTCTGTGTTCGTAGCTGCTGTACAGCTCTTCTCGTTCGTAGTTGGTACTCGTTATGACCATATCGGCATTCGCGATCGTCCTCTCCTCCTGAGCAATCCTTTTTGAGATATTGTAATACTCCTCTATCTTCTCATCGCTCATATCGTACGATCTCAGATAATCGAGTTTGTTCCGTCCGAGAGAATGCCCTGTGAAGATCAGAGGGATATGAAAGTAGGATGCGATCTCGCTGGCGATATACCCTCCATCTGCGTAATGTCCGTGAATCACATCCGGGACTCTTTTCTGTTTCACGAAATATTCGATCAGATAATCAACATATTCATCGAGAAAAGGCCACAGTTTCTCCTTTCGGATATACTTCTTTCCGCCGCAGGGAAGCCGGACGATCTTGACGCTGTCGCTGATGGGCTCCACTGCCCTGTTATAATCGGGGCTCACCTTCCTGTCCGAGATCTTTCTTGTGAAAATATCGACCTGAAGGTCATCACGGGTGCTCAGTTCCCTGGCAAGGTCGACGACATATCTCGTCTGACCTCCGGTGTCCGCATCCCTCCCCATTTCGATGTTCTCACCTCTTAAAAGCCCGTGAATATTGATCATTGCTATATACATATAAAACCTCTTTTTACCTATATTTAAGCATGGCATAATACGCCGCAAGTGTCAAATTACCCTTTTTTCTTCGTTGTTCAGACCTGTTTGTCACCGTTTAGAAGGAGAAGCGGAACTGTGAACTGTCCGACCGAGATTCTTGATTTACCGAGGATCTTTCCACCGAAAAGGTGAAGTGCGGTTTCGAACGGGACGATCGCGAAAGAGATATCCCGACTGCCTGGCAAAGTGAATGAACATTGTGAAAAAGTGCTGCACCGCAAGCAGGTATCTACCGTATGGACTCCAACCGATTTGAGATGATTCGCCATCGATTCCAGCTTCTGTCTTTCCAGAACCTCGCGGTCTCCCACCAGCTTTTCGTCATATACCGACATGATCGTGGCGCTATGGAACGGGACGGAACTTACCAGCAGAAGCAGACGGGAGAACGCACTTCGAACTGAAAGTGATGAATCGGTCAGATAAAGAAGATGCCGGGATACATCATTGACCTCATCACCCTCTTTGAGAGGCAGTATGAGCAGCTGCAGCGGCCTGTGGTTCAAAACAATAGGACTGAGAGAGATTCTTTCCGGTTTAGGATGATCAGCGAAAGTCACGATCGTGGAAACACGGGTACTTTCAGCCACTCTGACAGCCTTTGTGAGCAGGGAATCGAAGATGAGATATTCTTTCACTTTGAAGTTCGCGGTGATGAGAGACATTTTCAGATCATCGAGTCTCTTTTGTTCCATCTGTGCAATATAAGGAAAGATATCTATTGTGAGACGCTGGTACCTGGGAAGATAGAGAAGAATGAGCGAGTGTATATTCAGCTGACGGAGGGTTTTTATGGAGAAAAGAACCTTTGAGAGATCAAGAGAACTGTCAATGGCAACGATCGCCTGTTCTGACATGAAGGGATCCTCCTTTATCTGCCGGCAGTATAACTATACTATATCTTCAGAAATGTGGAAGGAAAAACGAGGCCGTTTTAAACATTTTCCAGGTTTGATCTTTGATATCTAGAAAGCCCTCCGGTGAACGGATCACCGGCTGACTGATCAGAGAATCAGGATGAGACTTTCGAGCTCGAGTTTCAATTCATAGATCGTTCTGACAGAGGCGATCAGAGCAAAGGCGCTTTGGTACCTTTCGATCGAGGCCCGCTCTATCTTCTGTTCATCGCTGAGGCCTACTGAAGCTTTCAGTTGTTCTATCTCGACATTCTCATCGGCGAGTTCGTATTCTGCCTGATTGACCATCAGCGTATCCAATGCAGTGTTGATCCTCGACTGGAGATCTCGCAGCTTCTCTTTCACCTTATCATAGGCATTCTGGAGCTCTATCTGCGCCTGAAGCAGCTGCTGCTGTGCGATTTCGCTGCTCGTCTTCGAGAGGGAACGGGAGAAATCGGCAGCTGTGAAAGAGACTGAAAAGCTCACATTGTGTTCGGTGGAGGAGGAAAACAGAGAGGAGAAAGACTGTTCGAGTGTATTCCCCGAAGAGGGAGAATAATAGGGAGAATAGTTCAGTGAAAGCTGCAGAAGCGGTGCATCTGCGACCTGTCCGAGTTCGTTCTCGATACGGGCAACCTCAAGGTTCCGTAATGCCTTCTGATAATCCTGGTCGTTGGTAAGGGCTATCTGCAGATAATTTTCATTGTCCACAAGGCCATCTGCATTGAATGATGAGACGTAGGTGATATCATCAATATCTATAACCGGTGGGACGAAAGGAGAAGAGAGACCTGAACTTCGAAGAGAATCCTCTATGGCGTTTATCTCATTATCGATCGTCTCGAGCTGGATAAGAAGCTGCCGGTGCCGATTCTTCTGTTGAACAAGGTCATTGTCACTGATAAGGCCTTTCATGGCATTCTCTTTTTCGTTCTCCAGCGATTTCTCACTCAGAAGTGCCTCTTTATGAAGCAGCCAGCGGCTCTCTTTCAGATTAAGATAGGTATGGACCAGAGCGACAGCTCTGCGGGAAGAGGAACCGATGGAATCTTCAAGAGTGGTATCGGCATCTTCTTTGAGCAGTTCACTCAATTTCAGAGCCTTCGATGCCAGAGCGGAATCGAGGATCTTACCGTTCACGAACAGCGGCTGACTTAATGAGAGCGTGGCCGACGGAGATTGCTCCCAGGTCCACGAGGAGCCTCCATCATCCGATGTATAGGTGGTGATGTTCGAAAGAGAAAGGTCTAATGATCCTGCTGTAGGAAGCTGCTGCGACACAGCCGCTGCCAGCGAAACCGTATGAGTAAGCGATGAATATCTAACACCGTAGACATCGGTCGTATAGTCCGAATAGCCGTACAGAGGAGAAGATGGAGAGGTCACGAATGAGAATTTCGGATATCCTTCCCTCTTCGTCTGCTCATATTGTGCATCCTGGATCTTTGATAATGATCTGAGACTCTCCAGTGCCGTAGAATTCGTCACGACTTCATTTCTGAGATCACTGAACTGCCGGCTTTCGCCGGGAGCCCAGGATAACAGGAACTGTTCGAGAGAATCTGTATCCAGCATACTCATATTCGAAGAGGAGATGACCTCAAGATCGTTCACATCGGGATAGAGGGACGGTGTGACAGCACCTGAGAGGGATGCCGTTCCCACGATTAGAACTGATGTGATGATGATATGCAGTAAGGATCTTCGTTCTCTTTTCATACTGTACTCCCTTGCGGATCTTTTGATTTTCTGTCATACAGCAGTCCGTAAAGTAGAGGTATGACAAACAGTGCACTGAGTGTGCTGAAGATAAGTCCGAACATGATGGTACTTGCCATGGGACCCCATACTACGGAGGTGCCGCCGATACCGACAGCTGTGGGCAACAATCCACCGATAGTCGTCAATGAAGTGAGCAGTATCGGCCTGATTCGCTTCTTGGCAGCCTCTACGACAGCATCTTTCACTCTTTTCCCTTCCGCAACCAGCTCGTTTATGAAGCTGATGAGGACGATCGCATCGTTTACGGCGATCCCGGCCAGGGCGACACCGGCATAGATGACAGTTGTCGAAAACGGAGTCCCCGAAAAGAAGAGAAAGAGAATCACACCGACGAATGCGAAAGGTATGGAAAGCAGAATGAGAAGAGGCTGTGAGTAGCTGTTGAACTGTGCTCCCAGGATGAGATAGATAAGGAATATACCGAGAAGGAACACCCTCAGGATATCAAGGAGGAGGGACGAGAATTCTGCAAAATCGCCCCCTGCAGAGAAGGATATCCCTTCATAGTCGTCCTTCAGGTTGTTTTCCCAGTATTCGCTTACAGCCTGATCGATCGTGCTGGTCTCCACACCTTCCTCTATATCGGCAGAAACCTGGATCTCCCGTTTGCCGTCAACGCGTTTGATGGATCCGAACGAGGAACCCAGTTCGATTCTTGCCACGGAACTGAAAGGTACGAGTCTTCCGTCGGAAGTCGGAATCATCGACTGCTCCAGATCTGCATATTTAGCCTGCCGGTCGTAGTCGATCCGGACGACGATCGGGATCTCTTTGTTGTTTTCGAAAAAGATACCTGCTTCGACTCCTTCGAAGCGGGAACGGATGAACGAACCGATTGTCGATACGTTCAGTCCAAGAGCACTAGCTCTTTCTTCGTTGAGATAGATCCTCAGTTCTGGAGAACCTTTCTGATAATCGCTTTCAATCGTATTCACTGTATCGATCGTGCCAAGAAAACCCATGATGTCCTTCGATGCTTCTATGAGACCATCATAATCATCTCCGCTGAGGCGGTATCCCAGCGGCTGGGAAGAAGGAGGCCCGTTCTGGGCCTTCCGGAAGAAGACCTGCTCGGCTCCTGCGATATAATAGGTTTCCTGTTTGATCTCTTCGATGATCTCATCGATACTCCGGGTCCTCCCCTCATCCATCTCGTACAGATCAACCGTTATCTCGGCGGTGTTGGATGCGGAAGAACCGGTACTCGAAGAGGAGGTGCCTACACTGCTGCTTATGGAGACGATCTCACCCTGACCGAGTTTGGAAAGCAGAACTTCCTCGAACTGCCTGACGACAGTATCGGTAGTATCGATGGAACTTCCTGCAGGGGTCGTGATATCGATGGTGAAGTAACTGAAATCTTCAGCAGAGAAGAGATCGGTATTCAATGTGGAAATAAGAGAGAACGAACCGACAGTGATCAGGACTGCAAGAAGCAGAGTACTCTTTTTGAATCTGTAGAATCCGGAAAGGATCTTTCCGTATCTGTTTTGAATCGGAGTGAACCATTGTCCGGCTTCTTTCTTTTTCTCTTTCCTCTTTGCTTCTCTCTTTCTGCCCCACTCGGCGAAGTGACTTGGAAGAATGATCAGCGATTCGGCTGTACTGGCGAGCAGAGCTATCGTAACAGTCAGAGGGATCACCCGAAGAAACTTTCCGATCGTCCCGGGAATGATCATCAGCGGCAAGAATGCCGCGACAGTCGTTCCCGTGGCAGCGATGACGGGCCAAACGACCTGGTCGGTCCCCATTATCGCACTCTGATGTCTGTCATAGCCGCTCAGGCGCAACCGGTAGGAATTCTCTATGACGACGATTGCGTGGTCGACGATGAGACCGAGAACGAGGACAAGTCCGAACAGCGTATTCGTATTGATCGTCTCGCCGCTGAGATCGAGAACGAGAAATGTAAGAGCGAAGGCGACGGGAATTCCCAGAGCAGTCATCAGAGCATTTCGAAGCCCGATGAAAAGCCACAGCACGATCACGAGGATGACGAGCCCAAGCAGCGCATTGGTAGTGAGAACAGACAGTGAAGAGGCTATCTGCACCGTCGAGTCGTTGAAAAGTGTGATTTTCGCTCCGGCATTGAAGTTCTTCTGAGCTTCTTCGACGATCTCCTTCGTCCCGGTGACCACCGCAACACTGCTTCCTCTGGGAACTTTCGTGATCCTCAGTGACACTGAAGTTTCCCCGTTGAACCGGGAAACTGACGAATCGTCATCAAATCCGTCGATGACTTCGGCGATATCGTTGACTCTCACAACTCCGTTTCCGCTTGAAGAACGGCGGACGATCACATCAGATATATCATCGACAGTCGAGATCGAGCCGATCGTCCTGAGAAGGTATTCTCTGGATCCCGTGTTCAGAGTTCCTCCGGAGATCGTGCTGTTCTCCTCCTGGATGGCTCTGGTCACTTCAGCGATCGACAGACCCAGAGAGGCTGTCTTCACAGGGTCGAGATTCACAAGGATCTGTCGTTCCGGCAATCCTATGATATCGACATCGGCGACATCCTGAACCCGCAGCAGCTGGTCTCGGAGACTTGTAGCCGTATCCTGAAGCTGATCATATGGAATGTTTCCGCTGACTACCACCTCGATCACGGGAAGAAAATCCGCAGAGGAAAAATCATCAAGGACAGGGTCGAGCGTACCTTCAGGGAGTTCCACCTGACTGAAACGGGTCTGGGCATCCTGATAGAGGGTCAGAAACTCCTCGTTTGAAATGCCGTCATCGAATTCGACTCTCACCACAGAGAGCCCTTCGCTGGTGGTCGATGAGATCGCCTTGAGCTTGCTGATTCCCGTGAAGGCGTTCTCGACAGGAATCGTCACCGACGATTCGATATCTGCCGCACTCGCTCCGGGATAGGGAACGATCACGTTGACCCAGTAGAACGGGACCTCGGCAAACTGCTCCTGAGGGAGTCTCATCAGAGAGAAACCTCCGAGAGCAAGGATCGTGATCATCAGGATATTCACCAGTACGGGCTTTGTCACACTGAATCGGCCGATGCTGAATACTGGCTGAGCTGTCTTGTGCGGTTCGTTACTATTCATCATACCCTCCTAGTGGTCGGCAACTACAGGAGAACCGTCCTGAACCTGACTGAGGCCGCTGATCAGGACTTTCTCATTCTCAAGATCAAATTCGGCGTCAATCACTTCTATCGCGGTATTATCGCCATAGGTATCGATGATATTGACCTCCACCAGCTGGGCGCTTGTATCATTCAACCGGTACACATAGGTTTTGTCGTTGCGGTATACCATAGCCGCGTTCGGCACTATAAGATATTCGGGTGCATTCTCGTCGATGATCGAAACATCGACTGACATCCCCGCTCTGATGATCGAACTGTCGGGGTTGTCAAAATCGATGATGACACTCCAGGATCCGGTACTCTCATCGCTGGCTGCACTGATGGCTTTCACGATTCCATTCACGGTGTACTCTTTCTGCGGTGTGTCGATGGTGATCAGAGCATCATACCCCTCTCTCACCATGAAGATCTGTGACTGTCCGAGAGAAAGTGTTATTCTCAGTCTCTCAAGATCGACGATCCGGGCGATGATCTGACCCGACCGCACAGTATCACCGATTACCAGGGTGGAATCCTTCTCTCCGACCCTTCCGGAAATCGGAGATGTTATGAAAGTATCGCGCAGCGAGGAGCGGGCCCGTGTCAGCTGCGCTTCGAGTCCGCTCAATGTCGACCTGCCCGTGTTCAGCTCCGACAGCGAGATTGCTCCTTTTTCATAGAGCTTCTCGTTCACCTCCACAAGAGCTCTGCTGTTTTCAACCTGCTTCTCCAGTTGTTGTACCGAAAAGGTCTCGGCCGTGTTTTCCACCGTCAGCAGATGATCACCTTCCTCGATAATCTGTCCGAGTTCGAAATCTATCGACTTGATCGTTCCGGGACTGTTGGCCTTCACGACAGCCTCGGTTGCTCCCCGTACGATGCCGCTCGCATACACCGTAGACTGCAGCGGCTTTCTTTCGACCGGCACCGCGGACGAGACGATCTGCGTATAATCGGTGGACCCTGCAAGAGCCTCCATGGTCTCGGAGGAAGCTGCCACCTGGTCTGTCTGCATACTCTCTTCATCATCCTGTCTGAGAAAACAGGATGTGATCATGAGGGAAAGCAGCACAACAGATACTCCCAGAACAATCTTCTTTTTCATATGTTATTCCTTTATATATTCATCATTCAACTTGATTTGCATCCAGTATAAATTTCAGTATATAGACAGAAAGTCCTCTGCGACAAGAGAAATGACAAGATTTCGAGGTGTTCCCCTATACTCCATCCGGGAAAAGCAGGTGTCTCATTTTATCGCCAGTTTCAGGCACTTCTCTTGATTTACTATACATATGTATAGTATTATAAGAATCATGGCTACAATATATATCGGAACATCAGGATACAGCTACACGGAATGGGTCGGTCCCGTCTATCCGGAGGGAACTCGCTCCTGCGATTTCCTGTCCCTCTATTCAACAGAGTTTCCCACTGTAGAACTGAATTTCAGTTATTACAGAATGCCTCGGAAAGAACAGCTGCAGAAGATGAGCTGTGACGTACCTCAGTCTTTCAAATTCTCCATCAAGGCGCATGAGTCACTTACCCATACCGTCGATTTCAATCTGTGGCAAAAGAACGCCGGTCAGTTCCGTGATGCGCTGGAAATCCCGGCTGACAACGGACAGCTTGCCGCTGTTCTTTTTCAGTTTCCCTATTCGTTTCACTATGAGACCGACCGGAGACGTTATCTCGATGCGCTCCTTCGGGAATTTTCCTCCTACCCTCTCGCCGTAGAATTTCGAAACAGCAAATGGTACAACAGCCGCACTATCGAAGCGTTGAAAAACAGAGATATCGCACTGACCTCACTCGATCTTCCGCAGGCTCCCCGGACTCCGCCGATCATGGATGTTCACACTTCCCGGCTGTCTTATATCAGGCTTCACGGAAGGAACAGGGAGAACTGGTGGGGATCGGATGCCGCAAACCGGTATGATTATCTTTACAGTACGAAGGAACTCGAAGCTATAGCATCGCGTATACGGACGGTCGCGACATACAGTGAAAGTGTGCTGGTCTATTTCAACAATCACCGCAGAGGACAGGCAGTTCAGGGAGCCCGGGAACTGGGGAAGATCCTCAGGATAAGGTAGAGAAATATGGACAAAGAAGGAGCATCGATCATTCATGTCAATATCACCGACTTCTTCGCCTCGGTAGCCATTGCAGAAGACCGGAGCCTGCAGGAAAAGGCTTTTGTCATCGCCTATGAGGGCGACGGAAGATCTGTTGTGATAAGCTCTTCCGCCTGCGCCCGCAGGGAAGGAATCGAAAAGGGTATGTACCTGTCTACAGCTTTCAGGATGGTTCCTCATCTTCAGGTCATACCTCCGGACGAACGGGCTTCGTTTGTGATGCAAAGATCACTGTACGAGATCGCATCCGGCTACACACCCGCAGTAGAAAACAGTCCGGGAGGACATCTCTATCTTGATATGGACGGCACTTCCCGTCTTTTCGGTCCTGCTATCGACAGTGCCGTTCTCATGTCAAGAACTATCTGTGAACGGCTTTCGCTGCAGCCGGCTGTGGCCGTGGCATCCAACAAGCTCGTGGCCAAGATCGCGACAAGGGCTATCAGACCGTCGGGGATTACCCATATACCTAAAGGAGAAGAGAAAGACTTTCTCTTCTCTCAGGACATCTCGCTGCTTCCGGGGCTATCCTACGCGAACCGCCGTCTGCTGAGGGTCGCAGGGATCAGAAAGATCGGGACCGTAGCCGATCTTGATGATCAGCAGGCTGAAGCTTTGCTGGGAAAGAACGGAATCGCCTTGAGAAACAGTGCGAGAGGAGAAGATCTCACTCCCGTGAACACCCGCAGGTTTGAAGAAAGGAGTGTAAGCACCCGCATCGATTTCAACCGGGGATCACAGCGCCTCGATACGATCGAAGCAGCTCTGATCCGTGGCGCGGAAGATATAGGACTGCAGTTGCGAAAGGAATCTATGGGATGTCATGCTCTCGCTATCACCATCTATTGGGCCGACAGAAAAGTGACTACATACACAGGAAGAAGCAAAGAACTTCTCGTGTGGGATGATCAGCTCATACAGACGTTGAAGGGATGGCTGGACAAGGCTCTCAGCCGACGACTTCACGTCATTGCTGTCGCTCTCAAAGGGACTCAGCTTCGCCCCTATATAGAAGAGACAGAACTGTTCGAGGAGTTCTCCGTGACAAAGACAAGACAGATACAAAAGTCTGTCGACCTGCTCAGACTCCGCTTCGGAAACCATCTGGTCACCCGGGCGACCGCACTGCACCATGGCTAGCCGATTGGGTCTGTACAGCAATTACTCTCTTTTGTACGGGGTGATTCCTGTCGAAAGGTGGATCCTCACCTGCAAGAAGTGTGGAGTCGATACCATCGCGATAAGCGATATGGACAACATCTTCGCACTTCATGAGATCATGGAGAAAGTTCATGAAGAAGGCCTCTCTGTCGTTGTCTCGGCAACACTGACTACGGCACAGGGGCGCATCTGGCTATTTGTCTCTTCCAAAAAAGGCTTTTCGAATCTCTGTACTATTCTTTCATACACAAGTGAGCAGGACACTCTCTCTTCGCTGTGCAGTCTTCATGAAGGACTGGTCGCTGCAGCATGTGAATACTCTCTTCTGAAAACCCTCACAGGGCACAATGTGAAGGTGTACGGAGCACTCACTCCGACCAACTTCGAAGCGGTGGCCCATGCAAAGAAACTCGGTATAGAACTGATCGCTGTCGAAGATGCTCTGTATATCGAAAAAGAGGATATCGAGATTCATCGGGTATTGCGGGCGATTGCGACAGGAAAGACCGTAGGAACGCTTGGTCAGGATGATTGCGCGCAGCCGACATTCTTCCATACAGGAGATGAATACGAAAAGATATTCTCCGCGTGGCCCGAATCATTGCAAAACAGCGAGAATGTCGCCCGCATGTGCGCCGACCTGCCCCTGTTCGATTCTCTCATATTCCCCGACTATCCGCTGAAGAACAAAGAGAGTCCGAAGACCGAGCTGCGAAAGAGAGTCTATACAGGAGCCCACCAGCGGTACGGAGAACTTTCCGACGGTATCATAGAGAGGATCGAATATGAACTGGGTATCATCGATACGAAAGGCTTCGCACCGTATTTTCTCGTCATGCATGATATCGTCTTGTCAGCATCCAGAAGCTGCGGAAGAGGGTCGGGAGCGGCATCGATCGTAGCCTACGCCCTGCGCATCACTCAGGTCGACCCTATCGCTCACAATCTCTATTTCGAACGGTTTCTCACGCTGGCGCGGGAGGATATGCCCGATATCGATGTCGATTTCGCCTGGGATGAACGCGACGGAGTTCTTCGAAAGGTCTTTCAGAGCTTCCCGGAAGGACATTGCGCACGGGTGGCGAATCATAATTTCTTCCGATACCGCTCGGCTCTCAGAGAGTGTGCGAAAGCCTACGGGCTGAGTGACGCTGCAGTCTCCGCTTTTTTCAGAGGAGACACACAGGATCCTCTGTGGCCTTCGATAGTCCAAACGGCACAGGCGGTCACGGGATTTCCCCGTTCTCTTTCCACACACTGCGGAGGGGTCGTCATAACACCCGCAAGATGTTCTTCATATGTACCGCTGAAGCTTTCAAGGGAGGGCTACCCGCTGACCGCATGGGAAAAGGATGGTGTGGAGAAGGCAAAACTGGTGAAGATCGATCTTCTGGGAAACCGTTCACTGGCTGTCATACGTGACGCTCTGGCCTCACTTCGCAAAGACGGGATAGTCATCGACGAAGACCTGTGGGATCCGACCAGAGATGAGATGACGGTCGAGCTTCTCAGGCGCGGCGATTCCATGGGAGTCTTCTACATAGAATCCCCGGCTATGAGACAGCTTCAGAAGAAGACGCAGAGAGGTGATTTCGACCATATCGTCATCCACTCATCCATGATCAGACCTGCAGCGAACACCTATATCAACGAATATGTGAGACGTCTTCACGGTGGAACGTGGGAGAGTATCCACCCGCTGCTCGAATCGATGCTCGAAGAGACCTGCGGGATCATGTGTTATCAGGAAGATGTCTCGAAGGCAGCGATCCTCCTTGCCCGTTTCAGTGAGAGCGAGGCCGACATGCTCAGAAAGATCATTGCCAAAAAGGACCGCCAAAGACGGCTGAAAGTATATGAGAAGCGTTTTTTCGAAGGGTGCAGGAAAAACGGTATCAAGGAGAATGTCATAGAGAAGGTCTGGGATATGATGCTGTCCTTCGACGGTTATTCATTCAACAAACCCCATTCGGCCTCGTATGCGATGGTCTCTTTCCAGTCAGCCTACCTGAGAGCACACCATGGAGCATATTTCATGGCGGCGGTGCTGTCGAACCGTGGAGGATTCTATCATACAGCCGCCTATATCAGCGAATGCAGAAGGATGGGATTGAACCTCAAAGGAGTCGATATCAATGAAAGCGACTATCAGTACACGGCATCAAAGGATACCGTGACAGTCGGCTTCATGGCAGTATCCCAGCTCCACCGGGAGACTGTCTCCCGTATCATCACAGAAAGAGAGCGAAGGGGACCTTTCCGTTCCCTTTCAAATCTGAGCCGAAGACTTTCCATAGGATCTTCGGATCTGACCTCTCTTGTCGCAAGCGGAGCTCTCGATTCGATCTCGGCCTCTCTCTCACGCAGCAGACAGCTTCAGTTTCTTCTGATGAACAGTCGTGCAGAAAAGGAAGAGCAGCCTCAGCTGTTTGAGAAGCCCCTCCCGTCACTGCCGGTTCAGAAGAAAGAAGTAATGACGAAAAGAGAGAAACGCGATGAGCTTCTCGGAGAGTATCAGGCACTGACCTTTCTGAGAGATCATCACATTCTGTACCTTTATGCGGAAAAGATCATGTCGGTACGCCGCATACGGGCATATCAGATCCCGCAGTTTACCGGCTGTCATGTGACATTGATAGGCTGTCCCATCACAAGAAGGACCGTCGTCACAAAACATGAGCTGCTGATGGACTTCATCTCTTTCGAAGATGAAACGGCACTGTTCGAGACACTGATCTTTCCCGACGTACACAAACGGTATCAGGCACTGCTTTACTCCCCTCACCCTCTTATCCTTGAAGGCATCGTGAAAAGAGAGTACGACGCATACTCTGTCGAGGTCCGCTCTATCCGGAAACTGATTGTATGAAGAACATCTCAAATTGAAACGGATTCATAATCGCACTTTGATTCGGATTCAAAAAAGGGTATAGTATGAAAAGTACATTTTTACATACTGCATAACCTGAGTTACAATAGATGGAGAAATCAAGGGAGGAAATAGTGAAGATTCAGAAACAACAGGCGATGAGGAATGTCCTGATAGGACTTTCCCCACTGATCCTTGCAGCAATCTATTTTTTCGGATGGCGCTTCATCGCCGTCTATCTGGTAGTTGGTGCAGCAGGACTATTGAGTGAATGGTTCATGTCGAAAAGATACGGCTATAAGATCACAGAATCACTGTTCGTGACCGCTACATTGTTCGCCCTTTCTCTGCCTCCGACGATTCCGTTGTGGATCGCCGCCGTCGGAATAGCCTTCGGGGTAATCTTCGGAAAGATGGTCTTCGGTGGGTTCGGGAGAAATATTTTCAATCCGGCGATCACGGCAAGAGCCTTCGTCTATATCAGTTTCGGTGTACCGATGACGGCCCACTTCTTATCTCCCCAGACTGCGGTCTCATCTTTTCCTGCAGGATTCGGGGTGTTCTCCTCTGCAGCAGATTCCGTAGCTGCAGCAACTCCTCTGATCACGAAGAGTGCGGATCATCTTTCTCTGCTGCTGGGCAACGTTGCAGGTAGCTTCGGTGAGACCAGCGCGGTCCTGATTCTTCTCGGCGGACTTTTCATCATCTACAAGAAAGCTGCCAATTGGAAGACTGTCGTCTCTGCAATCGCCGCCTTCCTGTTGTTCCAGACGATTCTATGGATGACCGATACGGCACAGGCTGCAGATCCGCTGTATGCGCTTCTAAGCGGATCTTTCATTTTCGCAGCCTTCTTTATGATCACCGACCCCGTCAGCTCATCCCAGTCCACCGATATAGGAAGGATAATATACGGAGCCGCATTCGGGTTGCTCACCGTTCTTATCAGGATATTCTCCAGCTGGGCGGAAGGGGTGACCTTCGCGATCCTTCTGGTAAATATGTTCGCCCCTCTTCTCGACTATCTTATCAAGGAGGCGAAAAAGAAAAACAAAGCAAAACGTGCCGCGATAGAAAAAGGGGGTAACGCATGAACAAAGACGGCTTTTATGCATTGAGAGTTCACCCTGTCGTTTTCATGGCCCTCGTCACGATAGTCTGTATCCTTATCACCAGCGCACTCTTTCTTTCCACGAGCGAGCGGGTGGAAAGCAACGAACTGTTCTTCCTCAGAAGAAGCGTTCTCGATGCGGCTTCCATCGAACACGATGGAACTGTAGGCGGTGTCGAACAGGCCTATATGAAATATGTGAAGGAAGAAGGTGAAAAATATATCATCACCTACACCGACGGAACGAATGCTACGGTAGTTGAGCGTACCGGAGCCGGACTGTGGGGTCCGATAACAATCGTCGTCGGTTTTGTGGATGAATCGACTTTGTCAGGTGTCTCGATTCTGAGTCAGAACGAAACTCCCGGACTCGGTGCACGTATCGAAGAACC
>JAQQAI010000053.1 GCA_028532915.1 Sphaerochaetaceae bacterium | reverse complement strand
CCTATACTATTAAATAATGAAATATCATTTGGATTAATTATTAATGCATGATTATAGATATCAATAGCTTCTTCATATCTACCAAGCATTTGAAGTACATTGCCTTTATCTCTTTGATAATTAATTCTATTTGGGGCCAGACTTATTGCCTTATCAAAATATTCAAGAGCTTTATTATATTTTTTTAAATTGACAAGATAGCTTGCCTTTTTAAACGCTATTTCACTTCGGCTCTCCATACAAACTCCTAGATAATTCTTATTGTTACAATTTCATATTATTTCTAACTTTAAAGCATAAACAACCTAGCAGCAAGGATTTTGGAATTCATATTTTTATCAGTCGCTATCAAACCCTCTGATTTACTTTCTTATACAATTCTATCCTCATGGGATTGTTCCGAAAGAAATGCAAAACATATCGATGCCCGAACCTGCACACGAATGTGAGCGGTTTCTGTGATGCCTGTCAGGCGAAGCGATCCGCTTCCTATATGCATCAGCCGGTGCAGGATAAAAAGGGAGCCATGCCGGTCCTGAGACGGCCGGAGGATCGGCCCTCAGCTGTGAAGCGGGGATATGATCACTCCTGGCACAAATTCGCCAAGAAGTTCCTGGCGGATCATCCGACCTGTGCGATCTGTGGGAAGCCGGCTCAATGTGTGGACCACAAGACGATCCCGGCGGAGATCATGATCGATATGTTCGGCCGGTTCGATCTCAATCCCGATCTGTATCAGGCCCTGTGCTTTTCATGTAACCGGCGGAAGGCGGTCCAGGACCGGGATCAGATCGATCAGTATTTCAAAGACAAGGCGAAGCTGGCCTCCAGCAGCCCCCAGGGGGAGGGGGAGAAACTTTCCCGCCCTTCATAACCCCAGCGTGGTCAGGCAATCGCTATATAGAAGAAAACTAGTATTTTACTGGTCCTCATTAATTTTAATAATGGGTGAGTAGTTTCCTGGTTTTGAAAAATAAATTTTACTTTCTTTAGAAAGGTATTTTAAGGCATTGTCGATATTGATTTCTGGGAATTCCCTTTTTAGAATCGCATAACCTTCTATCCTCAATATTTTTTCTTTATCTAACTCGATAATTCTATTCATTATATTTTCGTACATGATTTCCTCCTTTTTTCATGTTATTACTTTGTGGATTAAAATAAAGATTTAAATAGCTAACTTATATGATTATAGATAGTTAATAAGCATTTTCTAGTACACGGTTGTATCCCAGTAAGTTTATCCTTTACGCTAGGTCCTCAATCACACTTGCCACCGGGGCCAATTGCTCTAGGATCATCTCCGGTGTCCGGTGATCATATTCACCCCGGTAGGACGTATGAGCCATTAATTCTAACAATTGTTTGTTGTCGATCTTCCCGGAGAGGTTTGTCTCAAAGCTGTGCCTCAGACAGTATTGTGTCCGGTCCCCGATCTCAACACCGGCCCGCTTGCATGAGGCCCGGAGGTGTTTATTCGATGTTACCGGCTCAATATGGCGACCTTTGATCATGAATAAGTAATTACCCTTTGTTTCCTGGATCAGCTTTTCTAACTGGGCCCTGGTCTGTCTGGAGAGGATTCCTACCTTATACGGCTGGCCCTTGCTGGTCGTTTTGATCGACTGCTGGACCTGCCGGGTCCGAAAATCAACAGAGGATTCAGTATAAATCCCTTTAAAGTGTGGAATGTAACTATCCTTTGTTAAGGCTGAAACTTCACCGGGACGGAACCCGGTGTCCCGCATGATCAAAAAATACACGGCCCACATCCTGGATCCCCAGATCATCAGCAGATCTCTTTCATCGGCGGGGAACATCTTCCTTAATTCGATCACATCGAACGGCGTTCGTTTTTGATTGACTTCATTGATCATTGTTACGGCCTGGGCCGGATTCTCAGCGATAAGGCCCTGGCGTTTTGCTTCATGCATGACGATCCGGAAGCACAAGAGGACCTTATTCTTTGCATCGTCTGAGAGTTCCTGATCAGGGTATCTATGAGATCTCAGGTCCAGAAACCAGTCTTCTATCATCACATCGGTGATTGAACCGAGAAGATAATCTCCGAATTTCGGGAGAATGTAATTGTCCAGCCGGCCCTGGTGCTGTTTGTAAAAGTGTTCTTTATACTTGTGATTTCTCCGGTCATTTCTCTTTCTGTACCCGTAAGGATCATTGATAAAGAATCCCTGAGCAAAGGATTTTAATGTTGTTTCCTTTTTCTTTGACGGAGTGAACTCTTTCATCATTTTTTCAGCGATTCTAACAGCTTCATCTCGATCATGAGTTCCTGTGCATATCCATTTACCGGGCATGTGTCGAAACATGACCTGGATTGTTGTTCCTTTTCTGTGTGTGAAACGATACGGTTTTTTCATTTAGCCCTCCTGCATTTCGTAAATTGTGCAAGGTTTTGTGCAAGGTAGACAAAATAAAAAGAAGCCAAATCCTTTAATTAAAAAGATTTGACTTCCTATTTTAAGCTCCCCCGGACGGACTTGAACCGCCGACAGGGTGGTTAACAGCCACCTGCTCTACCGACTGAGCTACAGGGGAATGCTCAACGAACAATGGGTAATGTATATGATAAAGCGACTCCTGTCAATACATTTCCGATGAAAGAATCATCAAAAAATCAGCTTTTCTGATATGCATCCCATGTGGTTTTGATTATCTGATTGAGTGAACTGTGTTTAGCTTCCCAACCGAGGATATCCTTGGCCATTTTTGATGAAGCAACAAGTTTTGCAGGGTCACCGGCTCTTCTTCCGACAATCTCCTCTTTGATTTCTTTTTGTGTCACTTTTCTCGTTTCATCGATAATCTCACGAACCGACAGACCGGATTCACTTCCGAGGTTTACTATGAGAGACTGCTTTTCTTTCAGAAGATAATCGGCAGCCTTAACGTGTGCATCGGCGAGATCGGTGACATGAACATAGTCTCTCACTCCGGTACCGTCACTAGTATCGTAATCGTTTCCGAATACCTGGATGGCAGAGCGTTTTCCTGTGGCGACTTCCATTACTACAGGGATAAGATTGGCCGGATTCTTTTCAAGTCCTCTCATCTTTCCTTCCGCATCATACCCTGCGGCATTGAAGTATCTGAGAGAAACATAATTGCTGCCATGAAGCTGGTGGAACCACTCGAGATTTTCTTCTATAGCACGCTTGGTGTACCCGTAGTAGTTCAATGGGCTGGTGGGGTGCTTCTCATCGATCGGCAGGTATTGAGGCTCTCCGTAGACCGCAGCGGAAGATGAGAGAATGAATGCATTGACAGAGTGTGCCTGACAGCCCCGTATAAGATTGAGTGAACCGGTGATGTTGTTGAGGGCATATTTTGAAGGATCAACCATCGATTCCCCTGCAGCCTTGAATGCCGCCAGATGAACAACAACGTCCCATCCGTCATTCAATGCTTCATTGACGGCCTTTTCATCCAGAATCGAATGTTCATAGAGAATGCACTCTTTCTGCACATTCTCACGAAGTCCTGACGAGAAGTCGTCGAACACGCCGACAGTATCTCCCCGATCCAAAAATGCCAAGGCTACATGAGTCCCGATATATCCCGCGCCGCCAAACAATAGTACTTTCATATAGAATGTTCCTTCTGTTAATATTTCTTAATGAAATTTATTGATAATAGATGTAAGCTGTTTAAGCTTTTCATCGAGTTCATCCCTGCTTTTTGCTTCCACAACGAGACGTAGGTAAGGTTCAGTATTAGATTTTCTCACATTGAACCACCATGAATCGAATTCAATGCGGTATCCGTCAAAATCGAAAATCTTCGTTACATCTTCACGTTTACCGAAAGCCTCGAACAGCGCCTTCATTGCTTCATCTTTCTGTTCCAGTTTGAAATTCTTTTCACCACTGTTCGCATAGGCGATAACCGAATCGATGAACTGGGAAAGGGTCGACCCCTCTTTCTTCAGCTGCACCATGACCTGAAGGACGATGAGAGCTGCTACCATACCGGAATCACAGTGATTGAAATCTCTGAAGTAATAGTGCCCTGCCAGTTCTCCTCCGAAAATACCTTTTATCTCGCGCAGTTTGGTTTTTGCATATGCGTGACCGACTTTCCAGGTAGTCACATCCGCACCGGAAGCTGTCAGATACTCCGATGTGGATCTGCTTGTCCTGATATCAATAAGAACAGGGCCTTTCTCTTTTTCAAGATAGTATTTGCCCAGCAGGGCAGTGATGTAGTCAGGTTGTATGAACCGTCCCTTTTCATCGATGAACATTACCCTGTCCGCATCGCCGTCGAATATGACACCGATATCACTTTTATTCTTCAGAACCTCGCCGATGATATCTTTGCAGTTCTCGACTTCGAGTGGATTTGGTTCATGGGCAGGGAACGTTCCGTCAAAATGGTCGTAGATGTAGTGATGATCTGTCCCGAACAAGTCTTTCGAAAGAAGATTGGCCATACCGTGTGATAGATCGAAGCTGATATTAAGTGAAGACAGATCCGGCAGATACGATCTGAGATATTCAAGGTATGCATCTCTGACCGGTGTTTCTATGATCTTTCCCTTTTGTTCGGCAACGACGATCTTCCGTTCGTTCACCATCTTCTCGAGCTCTTTCAGACCGGAGTTTTCTCCTACAGGAAGAGCTCCCTCCTTACTGATCTTCAAGCCGTTATAGCGTGCGGGGTTATGAGATGCCGTAATCTGAACCGATGCTTTTCCTTTCAGAAATACTGTCGCGAAATAAAGCATCGGCGTTGTGGCCAGATCTATGTTCCAAACATCGGCTCCACAATCATTTATTCCTCTGCACAGCGATTCATATATCTCGTCGCTGCTTGAGCGGACATCTCTGCCGACAATGACATGATCGGAATCAAGCAGAATAGGGAGAAAATAACCGATCTTGTAGACCGTCTCCTTATTAAAATCCTTATTATAGACACCACGGATATCGTAAGCTTTGAATGCTCCCATTAATGATCTCCTTTAAAATTTGCCAAAAACTCTTTATGATTTATTAATTCAAAAAAATAATTTGTGCCGTCTTTTAATGCGACCCTCGTTACAAGAGGGGAAAAGATACGTTCCAGAGTGGATGCGGTAGGAATCATGGAAGCCTTTATCGACTGTTTTGCACAGGATGTCGCTTTAGATTTTGTTACCTGAGTAATACTTTCGATCTGGTCACGTTCGAAAGACCCCTCCATCTTCACATATTCGGGTTTCTTCTTTTTACTGGTGAGTGCTATGCCGAAAAGCGCCGCTTTTCGTTCGAAATCTTCAAAGTGGAAGATTCCGTTTATCTCATAGATGAAGACCCCGAATTCCCTTATGATACCCTCCGTTGAAGCGAACCAGGTACTATAGGTCCTGTAATCTACTTTACCGCCGAACCTTTTTTCCAAATTGTCGATAAATTCTTGGGCATCTTCATTCATTCTCTTACCTCTTCTCTATCTTTTTTTTACCTTATCATATATACTCCGGCGATGAAAGGCAATCAGAATTAGAATGGAAACTTATATAGCAAAGGATTTTGGTAAACTACTCAAGCGTAATGCGTTACAGACACGAAGGATAATGAATAGTCTGGATACGAACGTGATGAGAGTTTATGACAAAAATATTGATTCATTACAAGTCTCAGTCGATTTATATGCCAACTATGCCAGAATCACTGATTACAGTTCATATGAACTCGGTGAGGATGAAATTACAGAGATATGTGATATCGTATCGCGTAATCTCTATGTTGAACATGACAAAATCGTCTATCATCGGCGTCAGAAAAGAGAGAAAGGTGAACAGCATCAGCAGCTCGAAGATGAGTCATTGCTGGTAACAGTTCAAGAAAACGGATTGTCATTCATAGTCGACCTTACTAAGAGGATTGACACCGGTCTGTTTCTGGATCATATGATCGCAAGAAAATCGTTAATGGAAAACTGCAAAGGACTGAACGTTCTGAATCTATTTTCATACACAGGTGCATTCAGCGTGTATGCCGCCAAAGGAGGAGCCGCTTCGGTCACCTCGGTAGACCTGTCGGCTACCTATTGCCAGTGGTGTGAAAAGAATCTACAATTGAATGGATTTACTGGAAAACAGTATTGCGTAATAAATACCGATGCGCTATCGTTTATCTCCGCTGAAAAGGAAGCGGGAAAGAAATACGATATCATCATATTCGATCCTCCCAGTTTTTCAAACAGTAGGAAAATGGAAAATGATTTTGATGTACAAAGAGATTACCTCGATGTCATCACATCTCTGCATGCATTATTGGTTCCAAAAGGAGCGATCCTTTTCTCGACAAATCTATCGAGTTTTACCCTGGATAAAAGAAGAATACACGGATACCAAGTGAGAGAAATCACCAAGGAGAATGCAGCTCCTGGGTTCTCAAAGAAGAAAAATTCTCTAAGGAGTTGGATTTTGGAGAAATATAATGAAGATGCTGTTTTGGAGAAAGAACAGCTTGAAGAAAATCAGGTGTTGAACGAAACACAGAACGAAGAGGAAGTTGCGCCTCTTATTGATATCGCTAACGATAGTGAAGAAGAACTCGATATCGATTTCATCCTAGGCGATGAAATGATGGAGGATGAAACACAGCAAGAAGCAAAGTACGGAATAAATGACGGAAAGAATACAAGACAGAGAAGATACGAAAGAAGACATCCGGGTGAAGTAGCAGCCGATAGAAAGGTCGTGGAAGAAAAGACTCCAGAAAAATCAGGAAAAGCAGATCCTTTTGCCTCTCTTCAATGGGAATCGCCGAAAGGTCACAATAAAGCCAAGAGAGACAGAAGGTCTTCCGATAAAGGACGCACTTTCGACCGCGACAGACGCCCCTACGATCGAGAGCGTTCTTTTGACCGCGACAGACGTCCAAACGATCGGGATCGTTCTTTTGACCGTGACAGAAGACCCTTCGATCGCGACAGACGTCCAAATGATCGGGATCGTTCCTACGACCGTGACAGAAGACCCTTCGATCGCGACAGACGTCCAAATGATCGTGATCGTTCCTACGACCGTGATAGAAGACCCTTCGATCGTGACAGACGTCCAAATGATCGTGAGCGTTCTTTTGACCGCGATAGACGTCCCTTCGATCGCGACAGACGACCAAATGATCGTGATCGTTCTTTCGACCGCGACAGACGTCCAAATGATCGTGAGCGTTCTTTTGACCGCGACAGACGTCCCTTCGATCGCGATAGACGTCCAAACGATCGTGATCGTTCTTTCGACCGTGACAGAAGACCCTTCGATCGCGATAGACGTCCCTTCGATCGCGACAGACGTCCAAATGATCGTGAGCGTTCTTTCGACCGCGACAGACGTCCAAACGATCGTGATCGTTCCTTCGATCGCGACAGAAGACCCTTCGATCGGGACGGTGGTTCTTTCAGCAAAGGTAAAGGTAACAGAAGCCGGCCGAAACCTTACGGATTTGATCGTTTCTCAACGACAAGAACACGTGGGGGTGAAGAGGACCGTAGAGATAGTGAAGAATAATCCGTTACAGATGGATAAAGAAGAAGACCGCTGCAAATGCGGTCTTTTTCGTCTTCAGGTAAGCTGAAGAAATCTAGATGGATTCACACTGGCAAACCGGTGGATAACATCATCAGAAAATGGACTTTCTTCGAATATTCTCAAATAGTTGGTATAAGATTCAACCTTGGCCAGATTGACGCTGAAATCAGAACCGAACATTGACCGGTCGATAATCTTTTCTGCCAACTGTTCATCCTGCTGATAGATGAAACTGTGAAGACCTTTATAGAATGCGGGATCAGTACCACTGAAACTCATATCTGCATACACATGCTCATAGTCGGCCATGAATCCGATAATCTGGTTGAACCATGGATCTTCTGTGAATGTACTGCCGATGAGACTTTTTATGCTCTTTTTTCCGAACAGGCTATACTGCCTTCCGTAGTGAGCAAAATCGATGATCAACTCAGGATACTTTTCCAGTGCAGGTTTGAACGAGAGGGGAGCTGTGTACTTCTGGGCCAGTTTTGAATTGATTCCTCTGAATCCCTGATCGTCACAATGGGTGATGATGGGGACGCGGTTTCTTTCGCAGAAGGAGTAGATATATTCGATCTTTTCCCGTTCTTTCTTTTCTTCTGGCCACGGATTCGTCCCCAATGGCGGGTAAAACTTTATACCTCTGAAGAATTTCTCGTTTCTTCCTTTTTTTGTATGAGGAAGCCTTACATGAGTATCTATCAGCTGTTCAATGAACCCGAGCGTATGCATAGCCGGATTTATCCCCAGAAAAGGAAAGAAATCTAGAAGTCCGTTCTTTTTCACTCTGCGGTACCATTTGATTCCGTCTATCGTATCCTGAACATATGCGAGAATCTTCTCTTGTTCCTCGCTTGTGTAATATGAGCGGGAAGAGGAATCATCACTTTTCGTGGAAAAATCCATCACCAGAGGTATCATTGCGTATTGATCATAAATGTGTGATCGAAAATGGAATTTCCCATCCCTGATATAAGGCTTGTCGGGATATGTAACCTTCGTGTTCTCTTTTTTTGCGGTAATGAACTGATGTGATGCAAAAGATCCGTGAAGATCTTCCTCCATCATAGCAAATATCTCTCCGATCGGACGTTCAAAGACGCTGAACATGTTGAGGATCGTGTTAAGTCCCTGCTGACCTCGCATAGCGGGTGTCAGCAGATAGCCCGGAGATAGAGCTCCTGAAGAGACGAAATCTGTGAAACCTTCACTCACCGAGTCCACGAATGAGGAGAAACTCGGATGAATAAGATTCATCGCATGCATATGAGCATCAAAAAAGTATTCTTTCATACCTGTAGTATACAGTAAAACAACTGCTGGTCAATCTGAAGAAATTTTCACATCCGGTTTCTAGCTGTTCTTCTTAGCGATCTTACCCCAGGAATCTTTCAGCGTGACTGTTCTGTTGAACACAGGACGGTCGGGTGAGAAATCCTTAGAATCAGGAGTGAAATAACCGTTTCTGATAAACTGCAGATATTCTCCGGCCACGCAATCTTTCAATGCCGGTTCGACCTTGCAGTGTTCACAGGTGAGCAGAGAATCGGGATTGATGTCATCCAGATAGTTTCCGGTCCGTGCTCCCGGGTTCTCTTCAGTGAACAGTTTATCATACAGGCGGACGGTCGCATCGATCGCGTGCATCTCGCTTACCCAGTGAATGGTACCTCTGACCTTTCTTTTATCGGGGGTTGTTCCGAATTTGCTTTCCGGGTCATAGGTGCAGTTGATCTGGATGATGTTTCCTTCGCTGTCTTTTACAATGTCGGTCGCAGTAATATAATATGTACCTTTGAGTCTGACTTCATTCCCTATGAAAAGTCTCCGGTATTTTTTTACAGGATTTTCCATGAAATCTTCCCGTTCGATGAGCAGGTTCCTTGAGAAGGGGACCTTCCGTTTTCCCATAGAGGGATCTTCGGGGTTGTTCTCGATTTCAAAGTATTCGACCTGATCGGCAGGATAATTGGTTATAACCACCTTTACAGGATCCAGAACGGCCATCACCCGCTTAGCCCGCTTGTTGAGATCTTCTCTGATACAGAATTCCAAAAGAGAATAATCAACGACACTTTCGACCTTTGCTACACCGATACGTGATATAAAGTCCTTGAGGGCTTCAGGTGAATATCCTCTCCTTCTCAGTCCGACGATTGTTGGCATCCTGGGATCGTCCCATCCGGAAACGACCTTCGAATTGACAAGCTGCAGAAGTTTCCTTTTGCTCATTACCGTATAGTTGATATTCAAACGGGCGAATTCATACTGATGGGGAGTATGGTCGATCTTATCTATAGAGGTCGCCCAGTCATATGCTGGTCGGTGGTCTTCGAACTCGAGTGTGCAGATCGAATGGGTTATACCCTCGATTGCATCGCTTATGGGGTGGGTATAGTCGTACATCGGATAGATGCACCATTTGTCTCCTGTTCTGGGGTGTGTTGCGAATTTGATTCTGTAAAGTGCCGGGTCTCTCATATTGAGGTTCGGGGAAGCCATGTCAAGTTTGGCTCGAAGGACATACTTACCTTCAGGGTGTTTGCCCGCCTTCATTTCCTCGAACAGTCTCAGGTTCTCTTCGACCGGCCGGTCTCTATCGGGAGAATTCTTACCCGGTTCGGTCAGAGTCCCTCTGTATTCTTTCACCTGTTCAGGGGAGAGAGAGTCAACATAGGCTTTCCCTTCCTTGATGAGTGAGACTGCGATTTCATAGAGCTGATCATAATAGTCACTGGCATGATAGAGATGATCGTTCCAGTCATATCCGAGCCATCTGATATCTGACTGGATCGACTCGATATATTCGATATCTTCTTTTTCGGGGTTCGTATCATCGAGGCGAAGATGGCAGATCCCGTTGTATTTCTCTGCGAGAGAGAAGTTTAAGATAATAGATTTTGCATGACCTATATGCAGATACCCGTTCGGTTCGGGAGGAAATCTCGTGACGATCGTATCGTTGGGCACCCGATGGTTCGCCAGATCATCTTCGATTATCCTTTCAAGGAAGTTCAGACTTTTACTCTCTTTCTTTTCCACATCATCAATACTCATCAAAATTCCACCTTCTCCATGAAAAATATTGTGCAATTCTACCATATTGTCCCCATGATAGAAAAGATAGGCGCTATGATCATTGCCTGCAAATAGACTGAAATTATGTATAAAATGTAAAGGAGTAGAGACATTCAGGATAATTTGATCTACAATCGACATACTATGAAAATTGCTTCTTCTCCCCGATTTCTCACCCGAGAGCTTCTTTTCCTCTCCTTCCCAATCATGATCAGCAACCTTCTTCAGGTTCTTTATAACACAGTAGATGCATTTTATCTGGGAAAAATCGGAAAGGAAGCCATCAGCGCCCCCTCCATCACGATGAATATCTCAAATTTCATCATCATCTTCGGAGCCGCTTTCAGCGTCTCGGGAACTACGATGATTTCTCAGGCCTTCGGAAACGATTCCCATAATAGAAAGCGCCTCGACCTTCTTGCATCTCAGGTCCTTCTGGTGAATATCTGTCTCTCAATCCTCATAACCCTTATCGGTTACTTCAGTTCGGAAACACTCATGCAGCTGATGAAAGTGCCTGAAGGTCTGACCTACACGTATACACGATCATATATGCAGATCACATTTCTCACGATGCCCTTCTTCTTTCTGGATCTCTCTTTGAGAAGCATCTATCAGGGGATCGGTGATTCGGTAACTCCTCTCTATGTTCAATGTGTCGCTGTGATCATCAATGTGATTCTCGATCCCATTCTGATCTTCGGATTCCACGGTATACCCCGTCTTGAAGTATTCGGTGCGGCAATGGCGACATTCATTGCCAGAACGATCAGCGGCTCTATCTCTCTTATCCTTCTGCTGAAAATGAACAAAGGGATCAAGATATCACTGCGCCTTATGAAGCCGCACGGGAGAACACTGTCTTTGATGACGAAGATCGGCCTTCCGGCCGCAATCGGCCAGTCGATCAGTGCTTTGGGATTCGCTGTGATTCAGGGAGCTGTGAACACTTTCGGTCCTGTCGTGATAGCCTCGATGGGAGTGGGTAACAGGATCCAGTCGCTATTTCACATGCCTACTCAGGGAATCAGTCAGGGCGTAAGTATCCTTGCCGGGAAAAAGCTCGGAAACGATGAGCCCCGGGAGGCCCAGAAAGTTGTGAACACAGGGCTCCTTCTTATCGGATCGACAATATCCATAGGAATGTCTCTGGTGATGATATTCGGCAAATGGGTCATCATCTTTTTTGTAAATGACCCTCATGTCATCGCCGAAGGGACGAAAATGTTCTATTTTACGGCACCTTCGGTTATAGTCTTTTCCTTGTTCACAGTCATCATGGGAGCATTTCAATCGGGAGGGAAGACCCGTTCGATGATGATCATGAACATCATTCGGCTGTGGGGCCTGAGAGTCCCTATGGTCTATCTTCTTCCGGCCCTGTTCTCCCTCGGGTCGAGCGGTATTTACATTGCCATGCTTACAAGTAATTTTGTAGTCACGATCTGCGCCCTGATTCTCTTTTCGAAAGGTACGTGGAAAGTCAATCTTATCAAAGAGAAGCCCCTTTCCGTTTCAAGTGTACATAAGAGTTAAAAGAGGGTACAATTCGAAACAGGAAATAATGAAGGTTAAATGGATGAGCAATTCAAATCAATTTAGAAAAAGACCTGCAGTTTCAGTTTTCAAGATCATCATCTTCATCGTGACGATAACCGTTTTCGTAATCGGAATTCTCGGGTGGACCCATTCTTTGAAAGAGAAGGAGACCCTGTCGAAAGAGAGACAAACTCTTCAGAAAGTACTTGAGCGCGAAGGTTATGAAGGGCTTCTTGAGATGGCGGGAGCAAAAGTCCATCAGATTTTCTACGGAGATGAGGGGGTTTCAGTCTTCCTCGGTGATCTGGATGCCTACACCTATAGCGCTGACGAAATGAGAAATATCGCCATATACGAACGGGCTAACCGGTCTGTGGTGAATATTACTACTGTGACTCTGGACCTTAACTCGTTTCTGGAAGTCCTCCCGATAAAGGGGACCGGTTCGGGTATCATCATATCCGAAAGCGGATATATCCTCACAAACGCCCACGTTGTCCAGGATGCGGCCACAATGACTGTCACGCTGCACGACGGTACAGTCTCCGAAGCCGCTCTGATCGGCCTCGATAATGAGAATGATCTTGCTGTCCTCAAGATCGAAGTCGAAGAGACGGTCCACCTCACTCCGATCCAATTCGGAGACGGGTCGACTCTGAAAGTAGGGCAGAAGGTTGTCGCCATCGGCAATCCTTTCGGATACGACAGGACGATGACACTCGGAACCGTATCGGGACTCGGGCGACCGGTCAAAGTGGATACGAATACTGTCATCAACGGGATGATACAGACCGATGCAGCGATCAATCCCGGGAACTCCGGAGGACCTCTGCTCGACAGCAGCGGGAGAATGGTGGGGATTTGTACCTCGATCTACTCGACGACCGGAGGTTCTCAGGGGATAGGGTTCGCGATTCCGGTGAATACTGCGATTTCGGTTATCCCCGATCTGATCCAGTATGGAAAGGTCATCCGCGGTTGGCTGGATATCACGGTGGTACAGCTCGATTCTTCGATAGTCTCATATGCCGAACTTCCCGTGAATGAAGGTCTGCTGATCTCAGAAGTAAGACCAAACGGTAAGTCTGAGAAGGGCGGTCTTAAAGGCGGATATGAGAGAGTGCAGTACGGGTCTTCCATCATCTACCTCGGAGGTGATATCATCACGAAGATCAACGGGATAGAGATCTCCGATTATTCCGATCTGTATCATGCACTTGTCGACACCAATCCCGGTGATATCGTGAGTGTCACTGTTGTAAGAGATTCGAAAGAAAAGACACTGGAAATAGAGCTGGTCGAAAGACCTTCTCAGATGGAATGGATGGTTAATTGATGGGAAACAGATTCAAGGTCGTCTCAGAATACAGTCCCGCCGGGGACCAGAAAGATGCGATAGAACTTCTGAGTGCAGGAGTCGAATCCGATTTCGAAAGACAGACACTCAAGGGTGTTACCGGTTCCGGGAAAACCTACACGATGGCGAAGATCATCGAGAAGGTCCAGAAACCGACACTGATCCTCAGCCACAACAAGACACTGGCAGCACAGTTGTACAGAGAATTCAAATCGTTCTTTCCGGACAACGCGGTCGGCTATTTCGTCTCGACATATGATTATTACCAGCCTGAAGCGTATGTCCCCGGCAAGGATCTGTATATCGAGAAGGATGCCGCAATAAATGATGAGATCGACAGACTGAGACTGTTCGCTTCATATGCTCTGATGGAACGCAGAGATGTTGTCATCGTTGCGACTGTAAGCTGTATATTCGGTCTGGGAAACCCGACGAGTTTCAAAGATATGGTAAAACATATCCAGGTCGGCGACACCTTTGATTATAAGGAAGATTTTTCCCATCTGATCAGAATGCAGTATGACCGCAACGACATGATCCTGAACCGTGGTTCGTTCAGAGTGCGCGGTGATGTGATCGAGATCTTCCCTCCTTATTTGGAAATTGCCGTGAAGATCAAACTCGAATGGGATGAAGTCGAATCGATCGAATGGTTCGAACCGATCTCGGGTAACACCATCGAAAATGCCCTTGCGTGCAGCATCTATCCGGCAAAGCAGTTCGTCATGCCTCCTGAGGAGGTGAAAAATGCGATCGAAAGAATAAGGCAGGAGATGGAAGACCAGGTGGCCTTCTTCAAAAGTCAGGGAAAGCTTCTGGAGGCCGAACGTATCCGTACCCGGGTCGAATATGATCTGGAGATGCTCCAGGAACTGGGCTACTGCAGCGGTATCGAAAACTATTCAAGACCGCTGGGAAACAGAGAGGAGGGTGAAGCGCCTCCGGTTCTTCTCAACTATTTTCCTCCCGATTTTCTCACATTTATAGATGAATCTCACGTAACCCTTCCTCAGATTGGAGCTATGTATGAAGGAGACCGTTCGAGAAAACTCAACCTGGTGAACTATGGATTCAGACTTCCATCCGCACTTGACAACCGTCCGCTGAAATATGATGAGTTCGATAGAACCTGCGGTCAGCGCATCTACGTAACCGCGACTCCCGGAACGAAAGAGATCAATGAGTCTGCTCAGGTGGTCGAGCAGATCATCCGGCCGACCGGACTTATCGATCCGGAGATCGAGGTGAGACCGACGAAAGGACAGATGGAGCATCTGTATGGTGAGATCAGGAAGACTGTTGCCGAAAAGGAACGGGTACTGGTCACGACCCTCACTAAAAGAATGAGTGAAGACCTGAGCGACTATCTGTCGAATCTGGGATTGAAGGTCCGTTATCTTCACTCCGAGATCGAGACGATCGAGAGAGTGGAGATCCTGCGGGATCTGAGACTGGGTACTTACGATGTTCTCGTCGGGATCAACCTCCTTCGTGAAGGACTTGATCTTCCTGAAGTCTCTCTCATAGCGATACTGGATGCTGATAAGATCGGCTTCCTTCGTTCTGCGACCTCGCTGATTCAGACGATAGGAAGAGCCGCGAGAAATGTGAACGGCAGGGTCATCATGTATGCTGATAAAGAGAGCATAGCCATGAAAGAGGCCATAGGTGAGACAAAAAGAAGAAGAGCCATCCAGATGGCTTATAATGAAGAGCACAATATCACTCCTCAGACCATCAAAAAGTCGATACAGGATATTATTTCACGTGAACATGAGGAAAAAGAGGAGATTCAGAAGAATGACATCGAACTGCTCAAAAGCCGCTATAACCTTCTCAAAGCAGCCGACAGGAAAAAATATATCAAGGATCTTGAAAAAGAGATGTTCGAGCATGCGAAGAATCTTGAATTCGAGCAGGCAGCTCTCATCAGGGACGAGATTGAATCTATCAAGGCGATGAATATCTCCTGAGACTGTCTACCATCGCTCGGTAAAGAGGATGATCCCGGTCGGACCTGATGAGAGCTGGTAATTCTGAGAGATGAACCAGCTGACATCATAGAGGGAATTCACCTCTTTGTTTCTGATCGAATCGGCAATGTCTTCCAGTGTAATCATTTCCCCCTCATGTTTTTCGATGTGACCTGTCACACTGTACGCTCTTTTATCTGACGAGTTGTCCCCGTAGTACAGATTTGCCGTAGTCGTCTCTGTATGGACCCATCCGAGGCGGTGAAGGAATGCGAGAGTGAAGTAGCCGTGAGTCTCACCGTTGTCGAGTTCCAGTTCGATCGATGTCTGATCATCTTTAGATGCGACGAGAGAAAATGTATGGGGATTGAAGGTTTCTACAACATTGTCACTGTACAGGGGATACGGTGAGACGTGTTCTCCGCTGTAGCAGGAATCGAGAATAACCACACTATTTCCTGGAAGAGAATTCAGCGCGGAAGAGAGATCCCCGACACCAAGTGTCTCATATTCTACAGAATCATCATCAGAAGCGACGATCAGGTAGCCTCTCTCGGTTTCATCTTCGATTCCGTGACCCGCAAAATAGAAGATGAATATATCATTGTCATCCATTCTTTCTTTGATAGCAGCGATTCTCTGAAGGATCTTCTCCTTTGAAGGATAGAGAGCATCCTCCTCATCTGTTGCATCTTCCTGAGACTGTATCGACAGATATCCTTCAAATCCTATCCCGTAATAGCTGTATAAAGAAGCTGACGCTGCAGCCATCTCCTTTGCATCCCGAATCGTTCCGTCGAGTGTATTGAGAGAATCGAATCCGGCCTCATCAGCATAGTCGAGACCAACGAACAGTGCGTATACTGTAATATCGTCAGCTCTTTCGGTAAATAGTTCACATGAAGATAGAAGTGAGAGGAGAATCAGGGAGATTACGAATATTGTGATCTTTCTTTTCATAGGTCCTCTCTCATGTAGGTGAACCTGATTCCGGCCGACAGTCGCATTGCGGTGTAATCGCTTCTGAAATCAAACTCCAACGGCACGATCAGAGTGAAATAGGAGCGTTGTGTTCTGTCTGAAAGAGGAACGATGAATGTGATACGTCCTCCGGGGTAGGTGATCATATCTCTGTCATCATCGGGCAGCTGCAGCGAATACGAGAGAGCAAGAGAGAGACTGACAGGAGAAGATGAGAACAGTTCGGTTTCGATTGCAGCGTTCAAAGAAGTGAACTTCTTCCAGTAGACTGCCTGATACGTGATGCTTCTGGTAGAGTGATCCAGACCGAACTGAAAGGAGAGTGAAATATCGTCAGAGAGGGTGAACAGTACTGGGGATACTGTGAGAGAGAAAGATCCGTGAGTTCTCGCGAAAAGATCATCGTCCTGAATTTCGGAGGGGAAGGAGAGGTACATACCCGAACCGGCTGCGATGTCCCATCCTGCCTGAGCACTCAGCAAGATGGTTGAACATACCAAATAGAGGAATACCAAAGGTATTTGTCTGACTGTTCTTCTGTGACCCTTCATTGATCAAATATAGAGATAAAGCAGTTCATAATCAAGTCGTTCAGGAAGGCTTGAAAGAGATTGTCAGAGGCTGTCTGAAAGAAAGAACGAGATATAAGTTAAGGGTATAAGCAGAGTAGCCTCAGGTTCCTGTACTTCTGAGTTCGAATAGACACTTACCTGATGCTGATCATATTCATACAGCAGCAGGTATCTGGTGCCGAGAAATTCACAGCTTATGAGACGGGCATTCGAGAGTTTCAAGTGGGGAAGAAGAGTCGAAGGAATCGATGAGTTTTGATCTTCTATCAGTACATGTTCGGGCCGGAAGAAGAGGACTGATCGATTCACATCCTCCTTCTGTCCGTATGAAGTTTCTGATAGTTGGGCGGCGATATCAGAAGCGGTGACGGGCAGTGTGGACCCCTCTCCCATGAACTGTGCGACATATTGAGAATGCGGACTGTGATAGACCTGCTGAGGCGTTCCTACCTGCTCGATGTGACCGTCTTTCATCACGATGATGAGATCGCTCAGGCTGAGGGCTTCTTCCTGATCGTGAGTGACATACAGTGTTGTGATTCCGGTCTTCTTATGGATCGATCTGATCTGATGGCGAAGATACTTCCTGTTTTTTGCATCCAGAGCAGAAAGAGGTTCATCAAGCAGCAGCAGTTCAGGTTCACTTGCCAGAGCGCGGGCGAAGGCGACTCTCTGCCGCTCTCCTCCGCTGAGCTCTCCGATCTTTCTTTTCTCATAGCCGGCAAGTGAGACAAGTTTCAGAAGTGATTCGACCTTTTCCTTCTGATTCTGCTTGGATTCCCTTCGCAGTTTCAAAGGATAAGCGATGTTCTGGGCCACGTTCATGTGGGGAAACAGGGCGTAGTCCTGAAATACCAGCGCAATATTTCTCTCGTGAACCGGTGTGCGGGTGATATCCTTATCGTTGAGAGTTATCGTTCCTGTCTGTGTCGGCAGAAGTCCGCTGATTATCTGCAATGTGGTGCTTTTCCCGCAGCCGGATGGGCCGATTATGCTCACAAGAGCCCCTTTTGGAACACTGAAACTCAGCGACAATGAGAATTCGGGATATTGTACCGATACCTCGGAGCAGATGAGTGAATCCATCTATTATACCTCTTCTTTCTTGAAAAATTCGAGCACTGCGAAGACCAGCAGGCAGATGACCATCAGGATAGTTCCCAACGCGCATGATGATGCAAAATTGTACGAACCGATCAGACGGTACAGTACGAGCGGGACTGTCACGATGGAAGAATCAGCGAGAGCCAGTGTCGCATTGAGCTCGCCCATAGAGATTGCAAAGGCAAATGCTGCCGATGTCGCTATCGCTCCTTTGAGCAGCGGAAGTTCTATCAAAATGAACGTTTTCGCGACACTCGCACCCAGTGTGAGTGATGACTGACGGTAGGTGAACGGGATGCGGCGGTAGGAGGGCAGAAGGGTTCTCAACACAAAGGGACTGGTTATCACGACATGAGCGAGAATCACGAGGACCATTTTGCTGATACCGATTCTTGATGTATACAGAGAGACGATATAGTAGCCCAATCCGAGGATGACCGAAGAAACGGCCATCGGAAGCATTGCGAAAATTTCCAGCGAGAACTGCTTCTTTTTCGTGGATGTTACCAGACGTGACGAGAGCATCGTCGCGAAGATGATCGCTGTGAACGAGGAAAGTGCTGCTATCACAAGCGAATTGACCAGAGACTGAAACGTCTGTGCCGGTACAGAACTGAATGATTCGAACAGTTTTCTGTAATTCTGAAGCGAGAAGGTCATCTTCGCAGTTCTGCTTGCTGATGCAAAAAAGGAGCGGTAGACGATAGAAAGAAGCGGTCCTAAAACGAAAAGAGATGTAAATACCGTATAAAGAGCGACACATATCCTTCCGGCGGGAGAAGAAAGGTGCCTATTGCTCTGCAAGGTGTTTTTCCCCGAATCAAGTTCTTCGGAGTTGCTCATTCTCTGCTGGGTATAGGAATAGATAGCAACAAGAACCAGAGCAATGATAATAGAGAGAACAGCCATGGCTGATGCTCCCTGGATATCACCGGTGAGTCTGGCTTTCTGGTAGATATCGACTTCGATCGTTGTAAAACGGGGACCTCCTCCCAGTACCAGGAGGATTGCGAAACTTGAGAAACAGAAGAGAAATACGAGTGTGGATGCACTTATGATCGCGGGAATCAGTCTCGGAAGAGTTATAGTCAAAAAGACCTTGAACCGTTTTGCTCCCAAAGTGGAGGCAGCCTGATTCATCTTCACAGGAAGGAGCGACCAAAAATTGGAGACGATCGACAGCACGATCGGGAAATTGTAGAATGAATGGGCTAAGATGATCGCATTGAACGTATAGAGGATCTTGAAGGGCGGTTCTTCCAGTGAGAAGAGTCTCATGAGTACAACGTTCAATATACCGCTGTTTCCGAAGAAGATGACGAATCCGAGGACGATGAGAATCGAAGGAAGGACAAATGGAATGACACTGATGGCTCTGATGAGCTTCTTCCCTCTGAATTCATAGTGGGAGAGGATGTAAGAACCCGGGAGCCCTATCATAAGGGCTCCGAGGGTGCTCACTGCCGCCTGAAGCAGTGTGAAACTGATAACCCGGTACACCTGAGTATCAGTGAACAGCACTTTGATGTTCGATAGCGTAAGCCGTGAATTTTCACCCATGAATGCTTTCGAGAGGATGATCAGCAGCGGCAGAAAGAAAAGAACGGTGAGAAGAATCAGAGCAGGTGTGCTCAAATGCCGGTAGAACCGGCTCTGTTGGAGTATGGATGTCTGACTGTTCTCCCGTTTATTCATAATTACCTGCTCATCACTTCCACCCACTGTTCTACCCAGGTGTCACGATTATCCCTGATAGTATCACTATCTAGGGAAAGTGTCGAAGTAACGGGGTCCAGATGGTTGAATGCTTCCGGTAGTTCTGTATTCATGTTTGCAGGATACATGATGTTTGTCACTGCGATATCGCTTTGTGCTTCACTCAACAGGAAATCAACGAAAGCCTGAGCTCCCTCGATGTTCTTTGTTGACTTGAGGATTCCGACCCCTTCTATTGCCACGTAGTTTCCTTTGTCGAAACTCGTTGCCTTATATCTGTCGGTCTGTTCCCACATGATGTGATAAACAGGACTGGTGGTGTACGAAAGAACGATCGGAGCTTCACCTTCCGTGTACAGTCCGTAAGCGGAAGACCAGCCGTCAGCTATTGTCAGCAGGTTGTCTTTGATATTCTCCCACCATGTGAGATAGTCATCTCCGTACTCATAGACAGTCCATTCGAGAAGCCCCATTCCGACACTGCTTGTGCGGGGGTCCATGATGATGATGCTGTTCTCATATCTGCTGTCGAGAAGGTCGTCGAGCGAGCGGGGAATATCGGTGAGCACCTCACTGTCGTAGTTGAACGAATAGGCTCCAAAGTTGAAAGGCAGCAGCGTATTCGTTTCATCGAATTTAATATAATCAGGAATTTCTGATAATACCGGTGAATCATACGGAGTGAGAAGATCTGACTCGAGAGTTTTTGAAAGCAGTTCGGAAGAAATTCCGACCACTACATCTGCCCGGGGGGAGTTCTTCTCGAGCTCAAGCCTTGTAAGAAGTTCTCCGCCGCTCCCTGCCGAAATGATCTGGACATCGATACCGGTTTTCTCTTCGAATTTCGGAATGATCAGCGGTGCGGGCCCCCATTCGGAAACGAAAGAGTCATAAGCGTAGACAGTAAGCGTGTTACTGTTATCCGAGGTTTCTTCTGTCATCCCAGAAGAAAATCCGTAAGCTGAACAAAGTACAGCCAGAATCAAGATACATAGTATTTTGTGATTCTTCATCAAAATACCTCCTGCTTTGAGTTCTGTCTGAGGGTAATTTCTACATGAGTTTACTAAGTTCCCTTCGCTAGCATTACCTAGATCAGGTTCGACGGGTGTAATCTCAGGTCATACATATGACCACCCCAAGACTGTCTTTAGAATAGGTCGTTACCGGTCAAGTGTCAAGTAACCCCAACATTTTCGCATTGTATTCGATCACCGAGATTACAGAATCGGTATCGAAAGGTCCGGGGAAATTGATGAGCTGGATATATTTCCTCCCTTCATTTTCGAATGTCTGTGCTCCGGGTGAATGGTAGTTATCGATGATCAGAGAGAAGGAGAGGTCCTCTATCGCCTTCACATCACCGATAGAAAGATCGCCGGGTCCAACCGTTGCCACGACAGTGTATCCCAGTTCCTCTATGAACGGTTTCTGATGAAACTGGACGATGACGCTGCGTTCTTCTTCGCTCAATTGCGAAACCTTCTCCTTCAAAGTTGAAAACAGCTGCTCGATCTGTTCGATCTGCTGTTCTCCCTCTTCGCTGGTGCCGAAAAGAGGGGATATTCTGCGGATGTTCTCGCTGAGCAGCTCTACTGTATAACCTGTGTTCACTCTGACTATCCTCGAATCATCGATTTCGGCAGCTGTGAAGAGTTCGTTCATGAACCCTTCGTATCCGGCCCAGAAGAGCAGATCGGCTTTTGTTGCCCTGATGATATCCGAGGGTGAAAAATCGTATTCCGGCGGGTGTTTCAACGTGTTGGGGGCAAGAGTTGTCACATTCTGTGCTCCTGAAGATTCTATGATCGCTGCGACCCATGAAGTGCTGGCTATGATGGCAGGCCCCAGAGACGTCTCTCCCGAATAGGCCTCTGTTCTGGTCGCCTGTGAATTTGTGTCGTTAGTTTCTGAAGTCCCTTCACTGAACAGAGGTACAGATGTGAAGACAAGGATTGTCAGCATGAGCATGACAGAAAGACGGGTGAATGATTTTCGCATAAAAAACTCCTTCTATAATTATCTGCGTGAAAGCAGAGCGTTTCCACAATAGGATAGAATGATAATCACAGTCGACATCAATGCTGTGGCTGCTCCGAGGGGCAGGTTGATATACAGTGCCATCAGAAACCCTCCTATGGCTGTGAGGGCCCCGAAAACTGATGTGAGTATCAATGTCGAAAGGAAATTTCGTGAGATGCGCAGTGCCGCCACTGCAGGAAGGAAGATGAGCGCATCGACCAGAAGGGCTCCCACCAGACGCAATGCGGTCGCTACTGCCAGTCCCAGAACGATGAAGATGATATTCATCATCGGCTTTATCGGGACTCCCAGCACCTGAGCCAGTTCTGGATTCAGGAGGATCAGCTGAATTTCTCTGTAGCATGTTATGAAAAACAGGATGATCAGCAGCCCCAGCACAACAGTCATCGTGACATCGAGCGGGCTCATCAAAAGAATATTTCCGGCGAAGATATCGAAGATCTCCATCGCGGGGACATTCGTGACAGCCAGAACAACGAATGCTCCGGCGAGTGAAGAGGTCATGAAGATAGCTCCTATTGAACTCGCCTGTTCCTTTCTGTTTTTCGTGAGTATTCCCATCAGGAGGGACACCGAGAGCACCGCGATGTATGCGAGTGCGGTAGGGTTTATACCGAAGGCAAGAGCAAGCGCAGCTCCGAAAAGACCTACGTGCATCAGTGTGAACCGGATCGCGACCAGATGCAGGGGAATGATGATTGTTCCGACAAGAGATAGAGACAGTCCGGCACATATCATCCCGACAGCAGCATTGGCGATAACCGGGATCGAAAGAGCTTCCATAAGGGTGTTCATCTATAATGACCTCTCTTTCATGAAAGTATTGTCAAGGGTGAAGACTCTGTTGAAGAGGCTGTCACTTAATGCATCGTGCGAGATAAGAAGCACCGACCACCCCCCTTTTTGAGCTTGTGATGAGATCAGAGACAGCATTTCGCTTTTGGATCTCTTGTCCAGATATGTTGTTGGTTCATCCAGAAGGAGGAGAGAAGGGTTTCTGATGAGAGCGCGTGCTATCGCAACCTTCTGGCGCTGGCCTCCCGACAGTTCTCTGAGGTCTCTTTTCGCGAAGGACTCCATCTGCACAAGTTCCAGACAGCGGTAGGCCTCCTGCCTGTCCTTCTTCTTTGAGCGGTTCAAAAACGAGAAATTTTTACCCCACAGTCCGAGTAATACGCTTTCAAGGACAGAGACCGCGATCTGTGATGCCTGCTGAATCTGGGGTACGTAGGCGATTTCTCTTAGGTTTTCAAGGCTGCTCATCTTCGTTATCGTTCCTGCTGTAGGTTCGATCTGTCCGCACAGAAGTTTCAAAAGAGTAGTTTTTCCTGCTCCGTTTTCTCCAGACATGAGAATCCTGTCACCTCTGTAGATCGTGAAGGAGAGAGATTCAAGCACGTTTTTGTTGTCCGCATAGGCGAATGAGACTTCATTGAAGGTAAGCAGTGCTGTTTTATTCATCGTCAGTTCACCACTGCAGATTCTCAAGCATCGTATCGATCGCTACGACCGAGATCTTTCCCACGACATGCTGTTGTCTCATGACCTCAAAGGCCCACTGTCTGACTTCCTTTGCTTTGCCGGAAACGATGAGGACTTTCAACACAAGGTCTTTTCTGATATGGGTCTGAAGGTTTGTTGAAATGGAAATGGAAGGGTAGGGACTCACAGGGACTCTGTGAAGAGTGGTTCCTGCCTTATAGATCAGAGACAGGATGGCTGTGACTTCTTCATCGCTCTTGTCCGATTCAACATCCGTGATATGTTCATGAACCATATGACGAAGGGTCTGTGAACGGTTGGAAAAATGGTATTCATCTGTGAGCGAATCGAGCATCTGCACTAATTGTCGATCCATCGAGACTCCAAAACGGACTACATTGGACATCGGTAGATTCTCCTTTGATCCAGATAGTAACACGAAATATTAAAAAGATGCTACTGCTAATAGAAGAAATTCCCACATATAATTCATTGACCATGGGTGTTCTAAGGAGTACTATTTCAGCATGAACGCATTGGTCTCGACAAAGACGATGGAGACGATAGACTCTCAATCTATACATCAGTTTTCAATTCCCGGATTACTGCTGATGGAGCATGCCGGAGTAAAAGGTTTTCAGAGCTTCAGGGAACGCTCATCGATTCCTTTGTCATACGATGACAGGATCGTTGTCGTTGCAGGTGGAGGAAATAACGGCGGAGACGCTCTTGTTATGGCCAGAGAGGCATATCTGGAAGGATTTAGAGATATTGCGGTTATATTGTTGGGATCACATATATCGCAGTCGTGTGCTCTGCATCGTGCTATCTGTGACTCTCTTGATCTTCCTGTTCATCAGCTTGAATTCGAAGGAGATGAGATCGATCAGGCTTCCGTGTCGCTTCTTTCTTCCGCACGATTGATCATAGACGGGTTTCTGGGCACCGGAGTGAGGGGGAATCTTCAGCCTGCGGCACGGGCTCTGATCGCCCTGATAAATTCATGCCATGAGAAAGGTTCGTTCGTACTGTCGGTGGATGTCCCTTCAGGCTGTTCGGATAGTATCAGTGTGAACCAGCATCAGGTTTCATGCGATGTGTGTGTCACCTTCGGTCTTGCAAAGAGTTCGCTGTACCATCCTGTCAGGCGCCGCTATTGGAAGAAGCTTCTGATTGTGAATCCTTCATTTCCTCCCGAACTGCTCGAACAGGCTCCGAAAGAGGCTCTTCTTGCGTCAGAGGAAGACCTTTCTCTCGAGCCTGTCGATGAGAGCAGTTATAAGAACAGACGGGGGCATATAGCCATGTTCGCAGGAAGTGAGCCCTACACCGGGGCATCACATCTTGCATCGAAAGCAGCCTTTATGAGCGGCTCAGGCCTGGTCACACTTTTTTGCGATGAAGAGGTGGCCCTCACGTTCAGACAGCAGCAGCCGTCACTGATAGTCCGTTCACAAGGCGGCAGCAGATCGGTGAAACCGGAGGAACTTGCCGGTTCTTACGATGTGATCGCTGTCGGACCGGGGTGGGGCGACGACAGAGAGGAACAGATGGTTCAGCTTTTGCGTTCCGACATACCTATGGTCTGTGATGCAGACGGGATAAGGACTTTCGCCTCTGTTGTGCAGCAGAGGAGGGTGTCACCTCATGATCACGCTCCTATCATCCTTACTCCTCACCCGGGAGAGCTTCAGCAGATGATGGAAATTCTCAACATGCCCCTTGCTGCTCAGGAACTCGGGATGCTCGGGACAAGCGAATCGTTCATAGAATCACTGAAGAAGATTGCGACACAGTTTAATCTGGTTTTGGTGTACAAAAGCCATGTGGTATGGATCATCGACGGGACAAAGGAGAATAGCACGCCGGTCGTCGTCGATGGTAACAACAGCGCTCTGGGAGTTGCCGGGAGCGGAGATGTGCTCACAGGGATCATTGCTTCGATGCTCGCTGCTAAGATGCCGGCATTCGAATGTGCCCTCAAGGGAGTACTTCTCCATCAGAGGGCCGGAAAGATCGCCCGGGATACTCACAGAT
>JAQQAI010000052.1 GCA_028532915.1 Sphaerochaetaceae bacterium | reverse complement strand
TCAAGTTGTTCTGGTCTGAACCGTACCGCCGACCCGATTTTCACATATGGAATCCGCTTGGCTGAAACCCACTGCCTGAGCGTCTGGGGTTTCACAGCAAGTATGTCTGCAGCTTCCTTGGAAGTGAGAAGAGGAGCGACTCTTGGGCCTTCTCGAACTAAGTCCTATATTCTTAGAAATGCTTGCTGAAAAAATCGAATTGGTGCTTGCCAATTTGACATTTACATTTCTTCTGGTAAATCAGAAGGAATTAATAATTTGATTAAAAATATTCGTCGAAAAGCTTATGGGTTTAGAGATACTCGGTACTTCTTCCTCAAAATTATGGAAGCTAGTAGAAAATCTAAAGTTCGTTTCAAATCCCACAAGAAAATGTGAAGAGCCATCTTGAGAGCTTGATTCGAAAAAATGAACTAGAAACAGAAATGGCTGACCAGATAACTGATCAGCCTTCTTTTTTAGCAGGGACAGGACTCGAACCTGCGACCTCCGGGTTATGAGCCCGACGAGCTGCCAACTGCTCTACCCTGCGTCGACAAGAACACATCTTACTGACAGTTGAAGAAAGTGTCAACAGGTTTAGAATAAATGTCTGAAAAACAGTATTTGGGTCAAAATGTCTCAAAAATGTGCGTTTTTCTTGTTGCTGTTTGTTGTGAGGGACATCTTTTCTCAATTTTGCTGTTTTTAGGTTGTTATTGTGTAAAAATGACACATTTAAGATTGTTTTGTCTGTTTTTTCTTTCTGTTCTAGTTGCTGTTTGATGAGTTGATGATCGCTGAAAATATCTCGTAATTCATTTTAAAGTAATAAAATAAAAATTTCTGAAATTATTTTATCAGGTTTTATGATAAAGTTGGCACGTATAGTGCATGTATAGTCAGTGTCCCGGTAAGGGACAGAGAAAAAAGAAAAATTATTATACGGAGGCGTAATTATGAAATACATCGTATCAAGAAATTCACAACCATCAGTACTGTCGAGAGATTTTGATGACCTGTTCTCGAACCTTTGGAGCAATTGGGGATATCCCGCAGTGAAAAGTCCTGCAGTCGATATCTGGGAAGATGAGAAGGCCTACATGATCTCTGCCGAGCTGCCGGGATTCAGTGAAAAGGATGTCGATGTTCACGTCGATAAACATGTTCTTAGAATCTCCTCGGTATGTGAAGCAGAGAATGAGAAGAAAGAGGAGAAGGAATCTCCGAAATATCTCATCCGTGAGCGCTACTGCAGTTCTTTCGAACGTTCCTTCACTCTCCCCGAGGGTGTAGATGAAGAGAATATTTCGGGTGAGTTCAAAAACGGAGTTCTTACTCTCACCGTTCCCAAGCTTCCCGAGAAGCAGCCGAAGAAGATCGAAGTGAAGATCGCTTGATCATTTCGGGTATTGGTGACCAGAAAAAGGATGTCGTAATCGGCATCCTTTTTTATTATTTTGTGTTAATCGGGATTAACGCTTTTCGGTGAGTAGATTCTTTGGTATAATTTTAGAAGAAAGATTACAAAATTGAATTACCTACAAGGAGGGTGTATGGCCTATACAGAACCATATGATGCACTTGATGAGAAGACAAGAGAGATTTCAAGAGCTATCACGAGTCTTCGTGAAGAGCTTGAAGCTGTCGACTGGTATAACCAGAGAGTCGCTACATCCAAAGACGAGTCTTTGAAAGAAGTGATGGCACACAACCGGGATGAAGAGATCGAACATGCCAGTATGACTATCGAATGGCTTCGGAGGAACATGGATAAGTGGGATGATGAATTGAGAACTTATATGTTCACTTCAGGATCTCTGCTAGAAGCTGAAGAAGGAGAAGAGGGTGGTTCTTCACACGATTCGTCTCTTTCGATCGGAAGTCTCAAAGGCTAAGGGACAGGAGAATAATTATGGATCTATTAAAGAAAGAATTGGCACCATTATCAACAAAAGTGTGGCAGGAGATCGAAAAGAGAGCTCAGGAAGTACTCGTGAGCAGACTTTCGGCACGGAAAGCTGTCCATGTCGTCGGACCTATGGGCTGGGATTATACGAGCGTTTCCGAAGGCCGTCTCGATATCGTTGAAGACAGCGGAGATGTGAAGACCGGGGTGTACCGTTCATCACCACTCACAGAGGCAAGGGTCCGCTTCACTCTCAACCGCTGGGAGATGGATAATCTCAACAGGGGAGCGAGAGACATCGACCTTGCATCGCTGGATGCGGCTGCGGAGAAGATCGCCGAGTTCGAAGAACGTGCGATCTATTCAGGTTTCAAGGCCGGGGGGATCATCGGTCTCAAAGAAGCTTCCGCTCACAAACCGGTAGCTTTCGGTGCAAACGCATCACAGATCATGGAGGCGATAAGCAACGCGGTGCTGCTTCTTCAAAAAGAAAGTGCTTCTAAACCATACTCACTTATCGTGGGACAGAAAGCCTATCTGGCTATCTCCAAAGAAGTGAACGGTATTCCTCTGGTAGAGAGAATAGAAAGAATGATCGGCGGTAGCGTTATCCCGAGTCTTACTCTGGAAGGAGCATTCCTCATTCCTTATGACGATGAGAATCTCGAGCTGGTGATCGGACAGGATTTCGCAATCGGATATGAATCCCATGATACCCAAGAGGTAACCCTCTTCATCACAGAGTCATTCCTGTTCAGGGTCCTCGATCCCCACCTCGCAGTACCTTTCACGGTTTAAGTGATAGATTGACGGCACTCTCCTGATAGGAATCGGGAGGGTGTTTTTCTTTTTCAACTTTCAACTGCTTGAATGTCCTAGAGTTTGTTGGTATTGTCATCCCATGCAACACATGGAAGAAAATAAGATGGGTGTGAAACCCATTGCCTCATTGCTGTTCTCGATGGGTATTCCCATCATGATCTCGATGATGATTCAGGCTCTTTATAACGTTATAGATTCGATTTTTATCTCAAGAATCGGAGAGAATGCTCTCACTGCAGTCTCTCTGGCATTTCCGGTCCAGATCATCATGATCGCTATCGGGATCGGCACCGCAGTCGGTGTGAATGCACTGCTGTCAAGACGTCTCGGAGAGAAGCGTCCGGATAAGGCAAGTGATGTGGCGATGCACGGTCTGCTTCTTGCCGTCATTCTTGCAGCTTCCATTGCCATTTTCGGAGCAACCCTGCCGTTCTGGTTTATCCGAATGTTCACAGATGATCCGCAGATTGTCGATATGGGAAACACATATCTTGTGATCATCACAGTGTTCTCTCTGGGGATGTTCGGGCAGCTCGTGCTCGAAAGGATCATGCAGGGAACCGGTGATACGATCCACCCGATGATCACTCAGGGACTCGGGGCGATCATCAACATCATTCTCGACCCGATTCTGATCTTCGGTTATTTCGGACTTCCGGCGATGGGGATCAAAGGAGCTGCCGTGGCAACGGTCATCGGCCAGTCGATCGGGATGCTCCTTGGAGTATATTTCCTTCTGACTAAGATCAAAGTACTCACGATATCATTTTCAGATTTCAAAGTGAGAAGAAAGACTCTCAAGGGAATCTACCGGGTAGGACTTCCCTCCATCATCATGCAGTCGATCGGATCGGTGATGAGTGTCGGAATGAACTCCATACTGATCGGATTCAGTTCCACTGCTGTGGCTGTCTTCGGTGTCTATTTTAAACTGCAGTCTTTCATCTTCATGCCTCTTTTCGGACTGACGACCGCGATGATCTCGATCGTTGCCTTCAACTTTGGAGCAAAGAACAAAAAGCGGATCACCGGAACAATCAAACTGACAGCTCTGATCGCCTTCTGTATCATGAGTCTGGGGACAGTACTCTTCAATCTATTTCCGGTCCCTCTTTTGAAGATGTTCGATGCTTCCGATGAGATGCTCCAGATCGGAGTTGCGGCTCTGAAGACCATCAGTCTCCATTTCCCGATCGCAGCGATAGCGATTGTGCTGAGTGTCTCATTTCAAGCCATGGGAAAAGGCAGTTATTCGCTGATGATGTCGGTGGTACGGCAGCTGGTGGTATTACTTCCAGCCGCCTATCTGCTCGCCCGAAACGGGGGGATCAACATGACATGGTATGCTTTCATCATCGCCGAGGGATTTTCCATCGCAATGGCTCTGATTTTCTTTTCCAGGCTCTACCGTACGAAGATAGCAGTATTGGAACCAGCCTGATCAGTCATCCAGAACTATCAGCGCGATAAAGACGAGAGGATCATCTTTCTCGTTCCTTATCGCATGTCCCTGACCGTTGCCGGTGATGACAAGGTCGCCGGCTTTGACGGTCGAGTCTCCTTCGGCCTCTTCTACGATCCCTTCACCGGAGAGGATGAGATAATATTCTGTTTCGTTGTGATGTTCATGATACCCGATGGAGTTTCCTTTTTCGACAGTTACCGTTGAGAAAAGCCGCCCGTGCGAGAGCTCTTCGGGAGCGAGGTGATGGGTCATCTGTATTTCTCCGTTTCCGCCTCTCATGTTCTTTGAAGTCAACTTCATCTCTTCTTTGCGTCTGATCATAAAAGCCTCTCTTTTATTGTTGTTTGTCTGTGATAATAGTACAGATATAGGGAGGGTTGGAAAAGAGGGTGAACGATTGTATAAAAGATGGAACTTTGGTACTCTTGTAATCATTACGAAATGAGAAGCACATCTCGATCGACCTGCTCTACGATTGTGCAAAATACCATAGGTTAATTGGAGGTGACGATGTTCACTATTCTAGCTAAAGAGAAACTGTCTGCCGAGGTTTTCAAGATGGAGCTGAACGCTCCAAAGATCGCGAAACACCGGAAAGCCGGACAGTTCGTCATTCTGCAGCAGGGAGGAGATCTCGCCGAGAGAATCCCTCTTACGATAGCAGATGCGGACCCAGAGAAAGGATCTATCACGATCGTCTTTCAGGCAGTGGGTGAGGCTACTCACCGATTTGCCACACTTGAGGTGGGGGATGCTATCGAGAATGTGCTCGGACCGCTCGGTCATCCGACTCATATAGAGAATTTCGGCAAAGTCGTATGTGTCGGAGGTGGAGTAGGCGTCGCACCGCTTCATCCGATCGCGCAGGCTCTCAAGGAGGCCGGAAACGAGGTGACGATCATTATCGGTGCGAGAAATAAAGACCTTGTGATACTCGAAGATGAGATGTCGAAGATCGCAGATGAACTCATAGTCGTCACCGATGACGGTTCATACGGAAGAAAAGCTCTGGTGACCGAGCCTCTCAAGGAGATTATCTCGGAAGGGAAGACTGATCTCGTTGTCGCTATCGGACCGCCGGTGATGATGAAGTTCTGCACTCTTACTACCAAAGAATTCAATGTTCCTACGGTTGTCTCTCTCAATACGATCATGATCGACGGAACAGGGATGTGCGGAGGATGCCGTGTCAATGTCGGTGGCGAGACCAAGTTCGTGTGTGTAGACGGACCCGAGTTCGATGCTTTCAAGGTCGACTGGGACAATCTTCTGCTGAGACTGGGAACTTTCAGGAATGAAGAGACTGAAGCCCACCACCGCTGTCATATCGGACTGCATATCAAAGAGGGAGAGGCATGATGGAACATCTTACATCAGAACAGTTGGACGCCGCAGCAAAAGAGCTGCTTTCTTCTCTGGAAGGCAGGACCTTGAATGTTAAAGATAGATTGAGTATTCCTTCGCAGGATATGCCGACACAGGACGCTCACGAGCGTGTCTGCAATATGAACGAGGTCGCACTCGGATACAGTGAAGCCCAGGTGAAAGTCGAAGCGATGCGCTGTCTGCAGTGCAAGAATGCTCCGTGTGTGAAAGGATGCCCAGTGGGTATCGACATTCCCGGATTCATCGCGAAAGCTGGTGAAGGGAAATACGGAGAATCGGTAGAGATCATCAAAGAAGCTTCGATGCTTCCCGCCATCTGCGGAAGAGTCTGTCCTCAGGAAAGTCAGTGTCAGCTCTACTGTACTGTCGGGCGATCACTGAAGGATGTGGATAAGAGTGTCAATATCGGAAGGATAGAACGCTTCGTAGCCGATTGGGAAACTTCTCACGGCGATAAAAAAGAGGTGAAGGTAGCTCCTCCTACCGGAAAGAAGGTCGGAATCGTCGGAAGCGGCCCCGCATCGATGACAGCAGCGGCAGATGTGAGAAGAGCCGGCCATGAAGTCGTCATGTTCGAAGCCCTCCATAAATCGGGAGGTGTCCTGGTCTACGGCATTCCCGAATTCAGGCTTCCCAAGAAGATCGTCGAGCAGGAGTTCAACTCTCTCGAACAGATGGGAGTGACTATCGAAAAGAATTTTCTTGTAGGCCGGACTGCTATGATAAGTGAGCTTATGGAAGACGAGGGGTTCGATGCTCTGTTCATCGGAACAGGTGCAGGCCTGCCGAAATTCATGAACATCAAAGGTGAGAACAATGTCGGTGTTTTCAGCGCCAACGAGTACCTGACCAGAAGCAATCTGATGAAGGCTTATGAGAAGAATGTCGCCGGAACACCGTTGTACGGTTCCAAGAAGGTCGCCGTGTTCGGCGGCGGAAATGTCGCGATGGACGCGGCACGTACCGCACTGCGTCTGGGAGCAGATGAGGTGACGGTAGTGTACCGGAGAACCGAGACAGAGATGCCTGCCCGGAAAGAGGAGGTCGCTCATGCGAAAGAAGAGGGAGTGAAGTTCCTCTTTCTCCATACACCCTCCGAGATCGTCGCCGATGAGAACGGAAGGGTAAAAGGTGTCGAGCTGATCACATGCGAACTGGGACAGGAAGACGCTTCCGGAAGAAGACGTCCCGTCGAAATTCCCGGAAGCGAAAGAATCCACGATTTCGATACAGTTATCATCGCAATAGGCAATGATTCGAATCCTCTCATAGAAAGGACTACCAAGGGTCTTGAAGTGAACAAGAGAGGAAATATCATCGTTGATGAAGAAAGTTGCGCGACCTCGATGAAAGGGGTCTATGCCGGGGGAGATATAGTCCTCGGAGCTGCAACTGTTATACTTGCCATGGGACAGGGGCGAAAAGCAGCGAAGGCGATGAACGAGTACCTGGCAGGTTTGGAGGAACATGTGTGAATCAAATACATGAAGGTGGCACACTGATTTGTCATATTGATGCTCAGATGAAAGTGCCGGCGATTCATGAAGTAATACAGAAATGTTCGGTGTTCTCGACACTTCCCGATATCGACCTGTTCAAAAAGGCTGTCATAGAACGGGAGATGATAGAGACAACCGGAATCGGACACGGAATAGCGATAGCTCATGGAAAAGTGCCTGACCTGACAAGCGTGAAGGTCGGGCTCGGTCTGTCCGAGTGTGGAGTTGAATATGATGCGAAGGATGGAAAGCCCGTCCATTTTCTCTTCGTCATCGCAAGCAGTCCGAATAAACAGTTCGAATATATCAGAACATTAAGTACTCTCTTGAGGACGGTAAGATCTGCCGAGGTCCGGGAGGAACTCCTCTCTCTCGATGAACTGTACAAATGTGACCCGTTCCACCGGCACGGGTCGACGCAGGGGGATATCGCGATGAGATCGTTCGTCTCCCATTATTTCTCATGGTTGTGGAAGAACGAATCTAAACAATGATCCGCCTTTCACTGATGATCATATCCATCGGAACGTCAAAACTATCCACAGGAAGCTTCTGCTCGATCTGAGTGTCGAAACAGACTCCCATCTTGAAAACAGACGAACCCTCTGCCGACAGAAACCTGTCATAATACCCTTTTCCTCTTCCCATTCTCTCTTTGGATATACTGAAGGCCACTCCAGGTACTATGCAGAGAACACTTTCATGTCTTTTTATATCAAAAGGGGGAAGGGTCTTCGGAGGCTCATGAACGCCGAGAGAGCCTTTCACGAGTATTTTCTCATAATCCGGTTTGATCTGACAGAAAGTGAGCTTATCGTCGTCGACTCTGCTCACTGCAACAAAGATATTCTGCTCGAAAGCTTTTTTAATCAATGAAGAGATATCTGCTTCAGAAGCGAGAGGTATATAGGCAAGCACGGCAGTGCATTGTTTCCATATCGGCGTTCCGAGTATCTTTTCGACGATCTTCCCTGATGATCTTTGGCGTTCACTCCTGTCGATTTCTCTTAGTCTTTCGGCCACTTCTGTCCGTAAGGAACTTTTTCTCTGTTCGGCTTTCATATGAACAAGTATAGAACAACAGAGCCTGAAGAAACAGAGAGGAAGAAGATGATATCTTTGAATTCCGGTTTCATCTTTTCTCGTTCTTTGTCGGGGTCGAACTGACGGGCCTTAAGGGCGAGCTCGAGCTGTTCGACTCTGATGAAAACAAGCGTGAGAACACCGGTTACGTACTGTGATACGCTGCGCACGGGATGTCTGTACATCTTTTCTCCACGGGCTCTTCTTGCAAGAGAGACGCTCTGTGTGATATCGAATAACAGGGGTATCATAGCCAGGGTCAATTCTATCGTTGAAGCGATACGATACCCTTTCTTCTTCGAAAACAACGACAGTACCGAGCCTATCGCCATAGACAGATCATCAAACGCGGTCGTATCCAGCAGTAGTATACTCAGTTCTATCATTGAGAAGAAGGCGGTAACAATCTGTGCCGTTTCTATGAGATCTTTGGAATGTGTGTATGTAAAGATTCCGATGACCGAGATGATGAGAAAGAAGAATTTTCCCTCTTTTACATAATGTTTCAGAGGGACTCTGATGAGAATCAGAGTCACATTCAGAACGACCGCCAGAAGAACACTGAACAGAAGGGAGCTGTCGAGTGCAAGAGAAGAAAGAAGGAGTGTCAGCAGAATCTTTGTCAGCGGGTGAAGAGAATGAAGAACAGATTGTGCCGGTCTGAAATGGAAGATATTCATGACAGGTAGGTCAACTCTTCGAAATCGAGAGGTTCTCCTCTGTGCGAGGGTATCTTGATATCATAATCTGCTGCATTCTCGAGGACCGTTCTTGCAGGACCTGCAGTCTCGATCCTTCCTTTTTCCATGATCATCATCGTGTCACAGTGGAAAGCAACCTTTTCTACCTCATGTGTGGCGATGATGACGGTTGTTCCGTTTTTCTGCAGTGCCAGAATCGACAGGAGTACCTGCCGTATCCCCGGATAATCGAGATTGGCGAACGGTTCGTCGAGAAAGATGAGCTGAGGATTCATGACCAGGACACCTCCGATGGCGACCCTCCGTTTTTCTCCGCCGCTCAGCTGCATGGGTCTTCTTTCAAGAAGATGGGTGATATCGAGCAGAGATGCGACCTGCTCGATTCTCTCGTGACTCTCACTTTTACTGATACCGGTGTTCTGCAGTCCGAACAGAAGATCTTTGCGTACACTCTGTCCCACGATCTGAGTCTCCGTATCCTGAAAGACCAGAGCTATATGGGTATTTCTGTATGAACTGTTTCTGGTCACATTTTTTCCGTCGAGGGATATCGAACCTTTCTGAAAAGGTATCAGTCCTTTCAACGTTCTCAAAAGCATACTCTTTCCAGATCCGTTCTTCCCGCTTAACAGCACGGTGGAGTTCTTCTTAATATCAAAGCTGATATCGCTGAGCACATCGATGGAGCCGGCGAGTGACAGCGATAGATTTCTGACCGATAGTAGACTACTCATCTTTCACCGCAAGATAAGAGCGGACTCTGGGAAAGAAGATGTTGCTGACGATGATGACTACAACGAGCTTGAGCAGATCTCCCGGTATGAACGGTATCATTGCCGTGGCGAAGGCTTTCGGCCAGGTGAGATCGAGGTTGAACTTGATGAACGGAATCCCTACAAGATAGATCGAAACCGTCGCCGCAAAAGATCCGAGAATCAGAATGACGAGGCCTTTTTTCATAAGGGTCTGATCCTCATTCTGATACTTCATAGCTGCATCACCTGCCGCTCCGCTGATAGCGGCCATCAGAAGCATTCCTATCAGAAATCCTCCGGTCGGGCCGAAATAGTGGGCGAGACCTCCGCTTGCTCCGCTGAATACCGGAAGACCGACAGCTCCCAGGACAAGATAGAGCGAAGTCGACGTCAGAGCCGTTTTTCTGCCGGCGAGAACCCCGGCAAGAAGCACGAAAAGAGTCTGGAGAGTGACAGGAACGACTGTCACGGGGATGATGATGAACGAACCGACGATTATCAGTGCTGTAAATAATGATGTGATGATAACATTGCGAACTGCCATAGAATCTCCTCTTTATCTTTCATAACACGAAAACGGGGCTATTGTAAACTATTATAATATTGTATGTTTACAATAGTCGGGGGAAGCATTATGAATTCTAAGGAAGCGGTACTGCAGCAGTTGAGAGAACACAGAGGAAACTATATTTCAGGTGAGAATCTTGCCGGGCAGCTCGATATCTCGAGAGCTGCGATCTGGAAGGCGGTCGATACACTGAGGACCCAGGGGTATCAGATAGAATCGAAAAGTCATCAAGGTTACCGCCTGATCAAAGAGACTAATGAGCTCTACTGCGACAGCATCCTCTCTCTGCTTGACCGAAGAGAACGGGAGAAAATCACTTTGAAAGTCTTTGATACGATCGACAGCACCAACAGTGAGGCCAAACGTCTTCTCGCTGCCGGCTGTCAGACCGATACGGTCGTGATCGCCCGCTCACAGAGTGAGGGGAGAGGCAGACTCGGCCGATCGTTCTTTTCTCCCGACCGGAGCGGTCTATACCTCTCATACATCATTAAAGAGGCTCTGGAGCTGCAGAAAGCTCTGCTGGTCACCAGTGCTGCTGCCGTTGCTGTCACCCGGGCTATAGAGAAGTCTTTCTCGATTCCCGTACAGATCAAATGGGTGAACGATATATACAAAGAGGGAAAGAAGATAGCAGGGATCCTGACTGAGGGAACGAGCAATTTCGAAAACGGCCGGATGGAAAGTATCATTGTTGGGATCGGAATCAACCTCTTTCCTCCTCGGGGAGGTTTTCCCGATCATCTCAAAGAGATTGCTTCTAGTCTGTTTGAACACGAAAAGGAGGTCATGAACGATTTTGCATCCTGCCTTATATCTGAACTATCAGCTGTTCTCTTTGACCTTGAAGATCCTTCGATAATGAAAGAATACCGTGAACATTCGTTCGTTCTTGATACGGATGTATCGGTGATCACGGGAAATGAGTCCTACGATGCGCACGTCACAGATATCGATAATGACGGGTCTCTGATCGTCAAAGATGAGAAGGGAGAAATACATCGACTGAATTCGGGTGAGATATCGATCAGGAAAAAGTGACCTTCCGTAAAAGAGCATTCGTCCACAACAGATCTTTTCTCGATGTATCCTGTGACTTCCAGATGTCGATAATAGAGAAATCTGTATTATTACGGACGAATTCTCCCAGTTGCTGCACAGTGTAACAATAAAATACCCGTTCGCCGTCATAAAAGTCTTCTTCACTGTCTTTGAACGAGCAGTAAAGTATCCCCCCATTTCTGAGTGAGCGGTAAATCGACGTGAAGACCTTTTTATGAAGATCGCGCGGGACATGAATCAATGATGCACATGCCCAGAATCCATCATATTCGTCTGTTTCATCGAGATCTTCAAAACGCATGTTCCTGACCTTCGCTCCACTGTAACATGATGCAGCAGTTGCCATCTTTTCACTACTGTCGAACCCTTCTGCCTTATATCCTCTCAACCTGAAAAAACGGAGGTCCCGGCCGCTGCCGCAGCCTCCGTCGATGATCGTTCCTCCCGGAGGCAACAGGGGGAGAAACCGTTTATAGAGAAAGCTGAGATCGGCATCTTTTGTCTGTTCGATATAGCCGTTACTGTTTCTGTTATAGTAGGAAATGTGCTTCACAGATTACCTCTGATATGAGACAGGACAGTCCGGGGCCTCTGAATAATTTCTATCATCTATTGAGTATAGCACAGAACATGATTTTCAGCATCAGTAGAGAAAGTCGACCCAAAATCTGGATTTATATTTGAAGTGTATATGGAATGCTTTTTTGATATAATATCCTTTTCAAAAAGGTGGTGTGACGATAATGACATATGGCTTAATACCCTCCCGAAAACTAATGAGGTTTTTTCAAAGCAAAAGTTCTTTCAAGAAATCCGGAGTGTGTCGTATCTCATTACACCACCGCCATAGTGGGGATTTCACGAGACAATATAGTCAAATCGAGAACAGTCTGAATGGCACTATCAGAGATGAACATGCACTCGTATATCATGAAAGCAAGATATTCCCTGACTGCCTTGCTTTTATGAGGGTTGGACTTCGAAAGTGTCTATCAGTACACATCGCATCTGTACGCTCGACGCTGGATAGATTTCAACCCCTGATAACCGCTTGTGTAATCGACGAGAGCTCACTCTGTCCTAGGAAACACAGCTATGCGATCCGAAATAGATTGAATATAGCGGTGAGAGTACGATTCGGCTGTGCGACGATGAAAGTGGAATGATGATAAATATTGAGTTTTTATCGATTATAGATAATTATAAAAATTTCGTGTTTTTTTCCTTGACATATCATCAAAGCTGACGAACAATATATTCAACTATCGATAATCGAAATTCTAAAAGGAGGCATTATGGATAATTCAAAAGTTCTCGCCCAATTTTTGGGTGATGATAGTTTTCCTGTGCAATGGAAAGACGAGAAAGAGAAATCTCTTTTCTGGTTCTTTGATGACAATCACGTTCCCTTCCCTGTTTCACCGATGTATTTCAGCTTGGACGGATGGTGGGGGCCGACATGTGAATACCTGTTCAGAAGATTTGACGTGCCGACAGGTGTAGCCTGGCCTGCAAAAAGAATCAACGGGTATGTGTATACTGCGATCGAAGGTCGTGACAAAGTTGATTCAGATCAGACGGCAAAATACTATAACTGGATCATGCCGACCTATGCTACTAACTTTTTGGAGTGGTGGGAAAATCGTTACCTGCCTGAAGTATTCACGAACTTCAAATACATTGATGAATATGATCCTTCGAAAAAGACACTTCAGGAGCTTATGATTCATCTTGAAGAGATGATCGATATTCAGGAAAGACATTTCAGACTCCATTGGGTATTGAACTGGGCTCAGTTCCAATCTTCTATCGGTTTCAACACTGTTGTCAACGAGCTTATCGGTAACGTGGATCAGGATCTGTTAGGTAAAGTGAATGTGTCACGCAAAGATAGAAACTGGGACAGCCTGAAAGCTCTTTATCAGCTCAAAGAAGAAGTCAAGACGATACCGGAATTGAAAAAGATCTTTGAAGGAAATGAGGATTCTGCAGTCATTGAATCAGAACTCAAAAAAACTGAAGCAGGGAAGAAATTCCTGGATGATGTATTTGAATATGCTAAAGAATTCGGTTATAAAGCAATCTATACTCATGAATACGTATTCCCACTCTATATCGAGGATCAGAAACCTATTCTTGAGCAGATCAGAAGCTATCTTGCCACCAACTTTGACTACCATGATGTTTACAACAAATGTATCAACGAACAGGATCGTGCAATAGCGTACCTGCGGGATCAGATCAAAGACAGAAGTGATGAGGATAAGAAGAGATTTGAAGATGCTCTTGCCCTGAATCTAGCTATGCTGCCTCTTACTCCTGATCATCACTTCTATTTCGATCAGGGTACTTACGCAAGAATGCGTGTGGTTCTCCTCCGTGTTGCAAGGAAGATGGTTGAAATGGATCTTCTGGATGATCCTGAAGATATTATGTGTCTCGAATACGAACAGCTTCGACGTTATGTTGCTGATCCTGAAAACTATCCTGGCAAAAAAATCATTGCCAATGCGAAAGTCGAGCTTGAAAAAGCCAGATCAATAACCCCCCGTGATTGGGTCGGTACTGTGACACAGGCTAATATGTATGAAGAACCGTACCATACTCTGTGGGGATATCCTGAGAAGTTTGAACGAGAACAGGATGAAAAGGTGAAAGGAACCATCCAGGGGCTCGGAGGTTCTCCGGGAGTTGTAGAGGGAACAGCCCGTATTGTCAAAAGCCCTGCCGAGTTCAATGATGTGAAACGTGGAGAGATTATCGTCTGTATTATGACGAATCCTGCATGGGTTGTTGTATTCTCCAAGATTACAGGTATTGTCACCGATTCCGGTGGTGTGCTTTCCCATTCTGCTGTTGTTGCTCGTGAATTTATGATTCCGGCAGTAGTAGGGACAGGAAGTGCAACACGGGAAATTAAAACTGGCGATAGAATCCGTGTAGATGGGGACAATGGAGTAGTAACCATTCTCTGATACGAATCTTCGATAGTAATAATGAAGACTTATTTGATGAAAGTGGTACTACTTAGGTAGTACCACTCTTTCATGCCTTAGATGATGCGTTTCGCAAAAGAGTATGAAAAGGAGAGTTTATGAGCAAGTATCTTTCGTGGATGGCAAGAGAAACAAAGAGCAAATGGTGGAATGATTCAGCAGATTTTAAAGAATTGGAAATAGCCATTTCCGATGGAGCTGTCGGTGTAACAACAAATCCAGTTTTGGTATGTAGAACACTATATGATGATCCTGATTTCTGGAAACCGTATTTACAGGGAATTCAGCCTGATCTTTCTTTGGCGGACCGTATTGAGGAGATCATCAGACGGGTTACGGTTGCTGTCGCAGATAGAATGGCCTCGTTCTATGTGAACAATAATGATGGATATGTGTGTGCCCAGGTGGATCCTTCCAAAGCTTCAGATAGAGATGCAATGCTTGCAATGGCAAAAAGGCTCCACAATTGGGCCCCGAATATTGCTGTGAAACTTCCTGTTACGAAAGCTGGACTTGATGTTTTAGAAGAATGTGTTGCTGAAGGTATCACGGTTGCCGCCACCGTGAGTTTTACTCTTCCTCAAGTGCTTGCTGTGGCAAGAAGGTACGAGAAGGGGATAATTCGATGTAGTAAAGCAGGAATTACACCGGGAAGATGTTTTGCAGTGATCATGGTCGGACGGATAGACGATTATATACGGGATGTTGTACGTGATAATGACATTGAAGGGATCTATGAAACCGATATCATCCAATGTGGCAGCGCAATCATGAAACGGGCAATCGCACTATTCAAGAAAGAAGGTTATTCGGCAACCTTGATGCCCGCAGGGAAGAGGGGGGCCTATCACGTAACGGATCTGTCAGGAGCCGGCGTAACCTTCTCAATTCATCCGAAAATTCAGAAATTGACAGAAACCGTCGCAGAACCTTTCGTTGAGCGGTGGGAAGAGGATATTGATTCCGAAGTGATTGAACGACTGTGTACATGTGAACAGTTCGTCAAAGCCTATGATGCGGACGGTATGAAGGAAGAAGAGTTTATCACCTATGGAGTGGTCCAGAAAACTCTTGCACAATTTACAGAAAACTGGAACAAAATCGGGCAGTTCAGAATTGACTGAATGAAATTCAAGGAAATTACCTGAGTGTGAATTGACATAATAGTTCAGTAGGTGTATTTTATAATCGATAATCGAAAATAAATTATTAGCCCTAAACTTTTTCATTTGGGCAAAGGAGCAATAGATGATTGAAGAGAATAAAAAAGATGAGGCAAAAGCATACGTTGCTACACTCATAGAACGGGCAAGAAAAGCACAGTCAAGTATTGAGTTCGCTTCACAGAAAGAGGTGGACGCTCTTGCCGAAGCAATCTGTTGGAACGCCCTTCAGCCCGAATTTGCCAGAGAATTGGCCGAGCTTGCTGTACAGGAATCCAGAATGGGAGATGTTGAAAGTAAATATGCGAAGATGATGACCAAAAGCAGAGGCGGCTGGTTTGATATGAAAGGACAGAAATCGGTCGGTATCCTTGAAGAGGATCATGTCAATAACCTTGTCTGTATCGCAAAACCTGTGGGTGTTATCGGAGCACTCGTTCCCTGTACCAACTGTGAAGCTACTCCTGTTCTTAAAGCTGCCTGGACATTAAAAACGAGAAATGCTGTGATCATGGCTCCCCATCCGAGAACACAGAAGACCAATGAAAAAGTAGTGAACATGATGAGAGGTGTAATTGAGAGTTACGGGTATAATCCAGACCTTATCATCAATATGTCAAAAGTGTCTTTGGAGAACAGCCAGCAGCTGATGGCTCAGTGTGATCTCATTCTTGCCACAGGCGGTCCCGGTATGGTAGCTGCCGCATATTCGAGCGGAACTCCTGCTTACGGTGTAGGTGCCGGAAATGCTGTGACAATCGTTGATGATACTCAGGATATGAAGGTCGTTGCAGAAAAAATCAGACGGTCGAAGACTTTTGATCAGGCTACAAGTTGTTCCAGCGAAAATGGAGCTGTTGTAGAATCGAAAGTGTACGATGAATTCATCAAAGCAATGGAAGCGGAAGGTGGCTATCTTCTTAATTCTGAAGAGAAAGAGAAGCTTCAGAAAGCAATGTGGCCTGACGGGCATACATTAAATCGTGAAGTTGTTGCCCAGAGTGCCGACAAGATCGCAAAAGTCGCAGATATAGATCTTCCTGAAGGGAAGAAATTTTTCATGGTCGAAGAGGTCGGTGTCGGAGAGCGGTTCCCGTTCAGTGGTGAAAAACTATCCGTAGTGATTACACTTTACAAGTGGGATTCTTTTGCTGATGCTGTCGACCTGGTCAACAGAATCACTCAATTCAGTGGTGCCGGACACTCATGTGGTATCCATACGGCAAATCGTGAAAGGGCGATTGAGCTGGCGAGCAAAGTCAGAGTTTCAAGAGTTATGGTAAATCAACCGCAGAGCCTTTCAAACAGTGGCGCATGGACTAACGGAATGCCCGTGACATTGACGCTCGGATGCGGAACCTGGGGCGGTAATATCAGCAGTGAAAATGTCACATGGAAGCATCTGATTAACAAAACATGGGTATCATTCCCTATTGAAAGCAAACAGCCTAAAGATGAGGATCTGTTTTCTCAGGAAGTACGCGAGCGCAGATAGTTGATTGCACCATAAAAATGCGAGAGGTGACAAGTGGAAAATTTGGAAAAAATTGAACAGCTCAGATCGATAAAGAATGTAATGGAGTCAGGTGGCGACCCAAGAAAAGTCGAAGCTCAACATGCTAAAGGAAAGTTCACTGCCAGAGAACGAATAGAACAGTTGGTGGATGAAGGTTCTTTCATAGAGTTCGATTCCTTCATGACCTGCAGAGCTACAGAATTCAATATGGAATCAAAACGGTTCTACGGGGACGGAGTCGTTACCGGTACTGCACTTATCGAAGGGCGGCAGGTATGGATTTCCAGCCAGGATTTCACGGTGCTCGGCGGATCGCTTGGTGAACAGCATGCCGAACGTATCGCCAGAGTTCAGCAGAAAGCAATTGAAACTAAATCACCTTTCATTCAGATCAATGATTCCGGTGGTGCCAGGATTCAGGAAGGAGTATATTCTCTTGACGGTTACGGGAAAATATTCAGAAACAATATTCTGGCCTCCGGGGTAATCCCCCAGTTTTCACTGATTATGGGGCCTTGTGCCGGGGGAGCAGCATACTCTCCGGCACTCACCGATTTTATATATATGGTTGATTCGATCAGTCAGATGTATATCACAGGCCCTGATGTGATCAAAGCTGTCACCGGTGAGTCAGTGACCCATCAGGAACTCGGAGGAGCTAAAGCTCATGGAAAGAAAAGTGGAAATATCCATTTTACACATGAGAATGAGCAGAGTGCATTCGCTCATCTGAGAAAACTGATTTCATATCTTCCATTGAATAACATGGAGATTCCGCCGCTTGCGGATCCTGCCGATCCTCCGGAATCTACACAGATAATAGAAAAGATCATGGGTGAGAAATCTACCAAGGCATATGATGTACATCTTGTGATTCAGGAATTGTTCGACAAGGATTCTTTCCTGGAGGTACAGAAAGATTTTGCACAGAATATAGTCGTCGGTTTTGCCCGTCTGGCAGGAAGAACAGTAGGAATCGTGGCAAATCAACCCCGTTTTCTCTCGGGTACACTCGATATCGACAGCAGTGATAAAGGGGCCCGGTTTATCAGATTCTGTGATGCCTTCAATATTCCGGTGACAACCTTCGTGGATGTTCCCGGATATATGCCCGGTACGAAGCAGGAGTTCGGCGGAATAATCAGGCATGGAGCAAAGATGCTGTATGCAATCGGTGAGGCGACCGTCCCGAAGATCGCGGTCGTACTGAGGAAAGCCTTCGGCGGCGCATATATCGCAATGGCATCCCGTTCTTTGGGCTATGACAGAGTCCTGGCTCTGCCTACTTCCGAGATAGCTGTGATGGGTGCCGAGGGTGCTGCAAACATCATCTTCCGTAAAGATATCGCACAGTCTTCTGATCCGAATCAGACCAGATTGGAGAAAATTGAAGAGCTGAAAAGAAAATCTACGAATCCGTACATCTCCGCCTCCTCTGGCATGGTCGATACGATTCTTGATCCCACAGAGATTCGTTCGTCTCTCATCCGTTCGGTCGAATCTCTTTCAAACAAGGTGGAGAATCGTCCTGAGAAGAAACACGGGAATATGCCGTTATGATCACTAAATATCTTCTTCCACTCTTCATTGTATTATTGATATGGTCTTTTGCAGCCACTATGCTTCTGGTATTTAGAAGAAAGGCTTCAAAAATGAAGAATTCTTCATCTCTGCGAATATCCGATGTGTGGTTATACGCACGGGAAAAGATGACTAAAAATCTTCTACCGGAAAAAAATCTGAAGAATATCTCGGGTACTGGTGTGGTTGAAGATGGAAAGGGAAGAAGATGTTGGAATCGGCTACATTAGGGTCATCCCACAGAATCAGTTTCGGAATGTCATCTCTGATGGAACTCGATACTGTCGAGTCTCTTATTCTAACCTGTAGAGATTGTGGTCTGGATTTTATTGAACTGAATGCTAACTTTCCTCACTATGTGAGAGAGACCCTCCATCGCAGAAACACGTTGAGTCTTCTCGAACAGGAAGGTATTGATTATTCTGTGCATCTACCTGAGACCCTGGATTTCGGGGTTTTTCAGTCCGAGTTCAGAGATGCTGCAGTTTCCATGATTGCCGGTTTCTGCGATTTAGTGAAGCCCGGTACCCGATTTGTCTACCATATGAACAGTGGAATACCGGTACGCCTTCGCGATGAACAGGTGTTTCTTTATAAGCGCTATGAACATGAATACCTGGATGCTCTGGAGGAGACAATTTCGGTTGTGAGTGCAATTCTGGACGGGGAAGGGTGTTCATTATGTATCGAAAATCTTGGCAATTTCAGCCTTCCACACATCTTTAAAGGCGTAGAACTCATGCTGTCTCTTCCTTCTGTAGGTCTCCTTTGGGATATAGGACACGATACTTCTTCCGGTCTGTCGGATACACCTTTCTTTCTGAATCATCTTGATGATGTGAAAGAACTCCATCTGCATGATTCTGATGGGAAAAATGATCATCTGCCGCTTGGATCAGGTAAAGCAGATATAGAAAACGCTCTCTCATTTGCTGATGAAAGAGCGCTGCCGGTTGTTGTTGAAGTCAAAACTGTTGAAGCTCTGAAACAGTCAGTTGCCTATTTGGGGCGACGGTAATCTGTTATTCCGAAACTTGCTGCAGTCTTTCTTCTTCTTCGAGTTTCTTTACAAGACCTTCGAGAGAAGAAAGGATGTGAGATTTCATGACTTTCTCGGCCCTTTCGGGATCTCCGCTTCGTAATGATTCGATGATGAGGGTATGCCGTTTGGCAATCTGTATCGGATCCATGCTGGTGATCGCACCTGAAGTGTGTGACCAAGACGCGAATCTAAGATTGTTTGAAAGCCGCTGAATGAGCTTATTTCCGGAGGCCTTAATGATGACGTCGTGAAATTGATTGTTATAGGATGTCCTGTTGACCACATCATCTCGTTGCGCGCAGTCAAGCATTTTTTCCAGAATGCTCTCTAATTTATTTATTTCGTGTTCGGTGATATTGGTGGCGGCAAGCGATGCAGCGAGCGATTCCAAAGATGCACGGACTTCAAAGACTTCGTACAGATCTTTTGTTGTGAAAGATCTCACTGTGATACCTTTGTACGGTTCGAAATCTAAAAGCTGCATTTCAACAAGGCTCTTGATTGCCTCTCTGACCGGTGCCTGACTGACATTGAATTCTCTCGCTATAGCGCTCTCTACGAGGCGGTCTCCTGCCTTGTATTTTTTATTCAGCAGATCTTCCATCAGCTGTTCTTTTATCTGTTCGCTTAGTACCTTTTTGATGAGACCAGGTCTGCTGTTTACATTTTTAGCCATATGACTTCCCTAAAATTTTAATTTTCTATTATTTTTCAGATTACTCCAATGAATATCAATTGTCAATAAAGGATTTTATTTGCTCGATAATAGATTTTCTATAAAAGAACTTGTATTAATCGTGATTTACATTTATAGTTATACAAAACATATATACGGCATTTGAGAAGATTCTCGAAAATATGAGATTTGAAAAAATTCTCTTTAGTGAATCAAAAGAGAGTCCCGGAAACCGGTGGTATCTCGAGTGAAGATCAAATCATACAGTTTAGTCTCATCAAAGAAGGAGGATGATATGGAGAAATTATCAGAAAATGTTTTTGTCGAAACAAGAATCCGCGGCTGCAATCCAGGATTCGTTGTAACAAGTGAGGGTGTGGTCGTGATTGATACTCCACAGCTACCGACGAAGGCTTTAGCGATGTATGAGGAAGCGAGAGCATACGGACCGATAAGATATCTGATCAATACAGAGCATCATGTGGATCATATATTCGGAAACTACTATTTTGACGAGGTTGAGCACATTGTCTCTCATAGAGCAACGTTTGATAATTTTATGACGGTATATCCCCAGATCAATCCCTATGAATATGCCAAAGAGGCTATTCCGACCGATGACCCTGAGGGAGCCGCTCTTTTCCCTGACGAGAAGACATATTTTTCGAAGCCTAACAAACCTGACATCATTCTTGATGGGGATAGTGAGTTGAAAGTTGGTGATCATACATTCCAGATCCTATGGACACCGGGGCATACTCCTGGGCAGCTTGCTGTAGTAGTGCCTGAAGAGAGAATTATGTTTGTCGGTGATACTGTGTTCAACGGATGTCAGACATGGCTCTATACTTCCGATCTGAATGCATGGTTTGATTCTATTGACCGGCTGTTAGAAGTCGATGTCGATGTGATCGTTCCCGGACATGGTCCCGTATGCACGAAACAGGAGCTTTATGTCCAAAGGGCATTCCTTCTGGAATGGATCACTCAGATCGCTGTAGCTGTGGGGAAGGGGTGGACGAAAGAAGAATGTCTTGAGAATCTCGGGTTCGCAAACAGGTTTCCTGTTGACATCGGTCAGGAATATATGCTTGATGATGTGACGAAAAACAATATTGCGTCATTATACGATCAGTTGACAGTGAAGATGTCTGTTGAAAATAAGTGAGAGTAAAGAGATGAAAGATACAGATAACTATTATCCGAACCTGTTTTCTCTAAAAGGTAAACGTGCCCTGATTGCAGGAGGGGCAGGCGGGATCGGTTCGGCAATATCTGAAGCTCTCGCTTCGATGGGAGCTACTGTCTATATCGGGGCACGTACACTCGGAAAATCCGAAAAACTCGCCCGCGACTTACGGGAAAGAGGGGCCGATGCTCATGCTGTTGTCCTTCAGGTGAATGATATCTCTGTAATGAAAGAGCAGATCGGTTCCATTCTGGAAGTCAGTGGAGGAATCGATATCCTGGTTAATTGCGTCGGTATGCATATAGAGAATCCTGCGGAAGACTACAGGGAGGAAGACTGGGATCAGGTCATAGATGTGAATTTGAAAGCAGCTTTCTATATTAGTCAGACGATTGCGAAGGATCAGATCGCAAAAGGTATCAAAGGGAAGCATATCCATATCTCATCGGTACGAAGTGTCATCGGTCTGCGCCGGGGATATCTGAGTTACTGTGCAAGTCGTGGGGGTATGAATATGATGATCAAGCAGCTTGCCACCGAGTGGGGAAAATACGGCATTACCGTAAATGGTATCGGACCAACTTTTACCCGCACATCGCTTGTAGCACAATATCTAGAGGACCCTGCATTCTACGAACCTCTTGTGCAGAGAATTCCTCTCGGACGTGTCTGTGAACCGTCAGATGTTGCTTCACTGGCACTCTATCTTGCAAGCAAAGCTTCCGATTTTGTTACGGGGCAGATAATCTTTCTCGATGGAGGTCTGACCGCCTGTCAGTGAATTTTCTTAGTAAAAAATTGTTAAAGATTTTCTTGACAACACGGTCTTTCTCTATAATTATAATACTATAGATTATCGAGAATGGATTATTGATTCTAGATAAAGTGCAATGCAGTACTTCCGTGCCGTTGGGAGTTGAGGTATGGGAGACAGGTATTCAGGTTTTCCGAGATGAAGGAGAAAGAAATCTGGGAAGACCTGTTTTCTTGCTGTTTGTTGGTGGGTGAATTATCCGAATTGATGGAATTCACTAAAAAAATCACAATTTGATTGTGAAAATAGAAAAGGAGAGTTTTATATGGCTACAAAGAACACCATTCCGTTCTGGCTGGCAGTTGCGATTACTGCTATCGTCTTCTTACCTCTGACTATGTTTCTGGGTAAGTACAACATACCTCTATGGGTGTCGTTTATCGTATGGGCAGAGTTTTTCACTTTCGGTGGGAATCTGAAGGATGCCGGTAAATTAGTGTTGCCTGCTTTCCCTGCAGGTGCAATCATCTGCGGATTGGGCTGGGCTGCTTCGTTCGCTCTGGTTCCACTCATTCCTGCTACAGGAGGTTTGTGGGCTTATTGGATCGGTTTCGGTATCTTCGTTGCGATTCTTGTGAAATTGATGGATTTCGTTCCTGTTTTCCAGAAAGGTTCACTCGCTTACTTTAACGGTATGACGATGTGTATTGCTGTTCTGTTCACGAACTCATTTCCCCCTCTCACCGAGAGTGCTGTCCTCACTCCTCTGGTTGCCGCACTGTGGACAATCATCGCAGGTCTGTTCGGATTATTCCTCGGTTGGTTCAATATGGCTATCACTTTTCCGAAGGAAGTAAAATAAATCTTTTTCCTTGTAATTTATCGTGCTTGACAAACGAAAAGTGCTAGGATACTCTAAGAGAGAGATTATCGATAATCGATAGCCTCTCTCTTATTTTTATTTTTTTAGGAGGGTTCTGTGAAAATCATACATGAGACGGACGTGGAGGAAACCAAGGTTCCCGGAAGGTTCCTTCGGTGGATTGCGAAAGATAATACAGGATTGGACCCTGAATTCTGTTCCAGCTGTGTGATGAGAGTCGAACCGGGATTCACGGTTTCTCCGGCTCATTCTCATCCGGAAGGTGAGGAACTTATCTATATCATCGAAGGCGAAGGCAAAGTCTACGTCGACGGGATAATCAAAAAGATGCAAGCCGGGACAGCTGTCCTGTTCGAGAAGGGTTCTATACATATGGTTCGAAACAGCGGAAAGATTCCGATGAAAGTTATCTGTTTCTTTGCTCCAAAAACGAGCCTTGAAGAATATGAGTTTCATCCTGAAATTGATTTTGATGGAGGAGTAGAAGAATGCTGAAAAGTAACCCTTTGAAAGATTTCACGCTAGAACCGGAGATGATCAAGACTATCGGTGAAGATTTGCAACGTCCAGAATGCATTCTTGCAGAAAAAGACGGTAGCCTGTGGGCGGCAGATGCGAGAGGCGGAGTGATGCACATCAAAGGTGACGGCTCGCAGACGATCATCACTCAGAAACACGAAGCCGGATTTGATCATGCAACAAATAAGGTTAACCGTTTTTTTGAGGGGACCCTTCCGAACGGGCTTGCATTTGCCAGAAATGGAGACATCCTCATTTCTAACTTCGGCACCGACTGTCTTGAAGTGATGAAAAGAACAGGTGAGACGAAAGTTCTCATGGATACGGTCGACGGAAAGAAGATCGGTAAAGTAAACTTTGTTCTGAGAGATTCGAAAGATCGTTTGTGGATCACAGTCACAACCCGGCTGACCAACTGGCTCGACGCTCTGGTTCCGGATCTTGATGATGGGTACATCATCCGTTTCGATGAACGGGGAGCTCATATAGTGGCTGATGGTCTCCATTTCACCAATGAAGTTCGTTTTGATAAGAACGAGGAATATATGTACGTCGTGGAAACCACCGGAGGACGCATTCTTCGTTATAAAGTGGATGCGAACGGTGATCTCCACAACAAGGAGATCTTCGGACCGTCAAGCCTGGGACCCGGAGCATATCCCGACGGGATAGCTTTTGATTCATACGGGAATCTCTGGGGGACGATGGTCTACTCTGATAAGCTGTTTGCTCTTACTCCTGACGGAGAGCTGAAGATTCTTCTTGATGAAGGTGACAGCGAGAAGGTGAAAAAACTTGATGAGGCATTCTTTGAAAAAAGAGTGACCAATGAAATTCTGTTCGAGACAGGAAGAGGTATTGCTCCATGGATGGCGAGTGTGACATTCGGAGGACCTGACCTTTCGACGATATATATCGGATGCTTACGAGGAAACACGATCCCTTTTTTCAGGAGCCCTGTCGCTGGACTTCCAATGGTTCATTGGAACGACAGGTATTGATCGCGGTCTTTGTGGTTAAAATGATTTGATTGCTATGCATGGAGGTAGGCAATGGAGAAGAATGAAATGATGCATGCGGTGAGATTGAATGCTCCCCATGATTTGGAGTACTGCAGTATACCAGTACCGACTCCCGGAGATATGGAAGTCGTGTGTAAGGTTGAATCAGTAGCAATTTGCGGAACTGATCCTCATATTATCAATGGAGATTTTCCTAATTTCTGGCCGGACAAATTCCCACTTATTCCGGGACATGAATGGGCCGGAGTGGTAGAGACTCTCGGTGACAGTGCAAAAGCCCTCGGCTGGAAGGTCGGAGACAGAGTATGCGGAATCAGTCACGTAGGATGCGGGCATTGTGCCATGTGTATGGAAGGAAGATATACTCTCTGTGACAACTATGGACATGAAGAGTTCGGTCACCGTCAGTACGGGCACTACAGTCAGGGTGCTTATGCGCAATATATGAGGACTAATGTAAAAGCAATTGCGAAGATTCCAGACGAGATGGATTTTAACGTTGCATCCTGTATGGATCCGCTCAGTATTGCATTGCATATGGTTCTCCGCAGCAGAATTGAACCTGGTGATGATGTGCTCGTAAACGGTTCGGGAGGACAGGGGCTTATGGCAATCTTGTGTGCCCGTGCACTTGGTGCAGGTAAGATCATGGTCAGCGGAAGCGGATTCAGATTGGATGTGGCAAAAGACTTCGGTGCAATACCCATCAATTATAGAAATGAGAATGTTCCCGAACGGGTCAAGGCTCTTACGAACGGGAAGGGAGCGAAACGGGTATTCGAATGTGCCGGTACGGCAGTCGGTATTCAGCAGGCTATCGATTCTGTGGCAAAAGGCGGTGTAGTGTCTGTTGTAAGTCTGCCTGGAGGAGATATTCCTCTTCCTATGAGAAGAATCGTCCTCGAAGAGATCGAGATTATCGGTAACAGAGCAAATCCGAATACTCTTGAGAAAGCGATTCCACTTGCTACTCAGTTCGAACGGGAGATGAAACGCCTTATCACTCATGAGCTGCCTTTGTCTCAATATGAGAAAGCTTTCGATATCTTCAACGGAAGAAAAGACAATTCGTTGAAAGTGATTATGAAACCACAGCTGTAGTCGCAGCTAAAAAATATAAATTTAAGGAGCAATGAATGAATTATTTTACTACAGAATTTCGATGTGCGAATGCAGCTATCCGTGTTGATGTCATCGGTGGCCCGAAACGGACAGAGATCGTCGAGAACTCGGTATTTCTGAATTACCGATTGGCAGCGGTCACTGTCCATAATGAACCTTCCAAAGGAAAAGCTGATGTTATCTGGAATTATGAACGTCCCAAGAAGAATATCAGTTTCGTTGCCCAGCAGCTGATCCTTGACGGCTATTGGGAAGAAGGAGAGATCAACAAGATCCTGGTGAGTATGCTTGCCATGGAACTGAACCATGTCGGACTGTATCCGTTCCATTCCTCGATGGTTGTCTACAAGGGCAAGGGTATTCTCCTTCTCGGCGGCGAGAATAATCACGGAAAGAGCATGAGTCAGCTGGAAGGCTGCCGTCGCGGCGGTCTGATGTTCTCGACAGAAACAACAGTCGTCGATGAGAATAAAGTTGCCATTCTGGGGTCCAAGAATGTCTATATCAAAAGCAGAGCGAAAGGAACAGAACGTTCCGACCTGCCTGATCAGGATGAAGGTGTATCGAAATTCTTCGAAAAAGAACCTGAATATGAAGCATATAATGAACCCATCAAGATTGACCTGATCATCCAACCCAGTATTGATGGTCACTTTGATACCAAGGTGCTTCCTATGGGACAGTTCGAGAAAGCCTACCAGGGGTACCATTCAATGATGAACTTCATGGGGTTGAATCAGCTGCTTTCCGGAGAAGAAGGTTTAGCAATGCCTATTATCGATAATGATTTTCTGCGCCAGAAGAGAGCGGCTTTCCTTGCTGACCTGGTAAGAGACATTCCCTGTTATCTCATCAGATCGAAGACTCCTCAGATCCTGTTTGATGAGGTGGATAAGATTCTTGAAGCAAAATAAGAGCTGAGATTCTTTTATCAGTATATAGCACGTTTGCGGCCCGGCTTTAACAAGCGGGCCGCATTCGTTGTCTGACGGAAATATCCGACACCGTGATATGAGAATTATTAGATCGTCGTGTTTTTCCAGTTAAAAAAAGCGGATAAACTATATATAATGCAAGTGCAGAAATCCACCGCGGAAAAGGTTCTTGCGGTTGCTGTTTTACCTTCGGGATATAATGGTTCTGGATGGCGTTAGGTGATGAAAAAAGTTGACGTCTTATTATTTATGTTCTATAATCGAAAATCGAAAGAGTCAAGAGTGCGAATTCCCTGTCTATTCAATCATGAGAGGTCGAACCTGATATCGTGCGGCTGTTTCCAATGGGAGTTTTAAGTGAAAATTGCAATACTTTCAGATATACATGAGAATTATCATAATCTCCAACTTTGTATAAATGATATGAGAGATCAGAAGATAGAACAGGTCCTGTTCCTAGGAGATTTCAACAATGCAGGGGTTGCCAGAGCTTTGGCCACAACGGGTATCCCGACATTCGCCGTCAGAGGGAATAATGATGGTGATTTGATGGCGATTTACAGGCAGTCGGTGAAACCGGACAGCAGTCTGACATTCCATCCAAAAACCTATAGTGAGTTCTCATGTGCCGGGAACCGTTATTTTTTATCGCACCATGAGGACCTTGCCGATATCGCGGCGTCATCAGGAAAGTTTAAAGGGGTTTTTTTTGGTCATACCCATCGCAAATCGATCGAAGAAATAAACGGCTGTCTCGTTGTTAATCCTGGAGAGATATCAGCACATAAATATGGTGTTTCGACCTATGCCGTATTGGATTCTGTGAAGAATAGCTGTGCTTTGAGAGTCTTGTCTCAAAGTGTGACAGTCCGGACCGAACCGGTCATTCAGATGTATAAAGAGTTGGGCTTTGATTCCCATTTCGGAATCAAATAGAAGGGAATCGAGGTTTTGAGGGAGGAGAATATGGACAATTACAATGTAATTGGAAAGCCCGAGCTGCGTAAGGACTCCAGAGATAAGGTGACGGGGGCGACTCAGTATTGCTGTGATATAACATTGACGGGAATGCTCCATGGGGCAGTGTACAGAAGTAAAGTTCCTCATGGCAAGATTCAGTCAGTAGATGTTTCCGGGGCCTGGGAGGTCGAAGGTGTCCGTGCCGTGGTGACTGGTAAAGATGTTCCGTACAGAATAGGGCGTTCTATTCAAGATCAGACTTTTCTGGCGATTGATAAGGTTCGTTACCAGGGAGAACCTATCGTCCTGGTTGCGGCCGATACCCTGGAGCAGGCATATGAAGCTGTAAGAAAAGTGAAAGTGGACATCGAACAGCTCCCTGCTGTGAACGATGTGCTCGAAGCTGTTGAAGAAAATAGTCCCCTCGTTCACGAGAAACTTGAAGAGTATCCTCATATTCCGACAGTGCGTCCTGTAAACGGGACTAACATCTATGATCATTTTACTTTGCGTAAAGGTGATGTAGAAAAAGGTTTTGCTGAAGCGGATGTCATTGTTGAGAATGAGTATGAGTGTGCAATACTTCACCATGCGGCTATCGAAAATCATATGGCTACCGCAAAAGTCGATGCTTCAGGAAAGATTACTGTTTGGTCTCCTGCACAGTCTCCATTCTATATCCGCGGTGAATTATCACGAGCTCTCGGTATCCCCGAAAACAAGATCAGAATCATCGTTCCTCCGATCGGAGGGGGGTTCGGCGGTAAGCTCGAGCCCAGGGCAGAACAGCTTGCGATTGCTTTGGCAATGCATACTAAAGGTCGGCCGGTAAAAGTCATGTTCAGCAGGGAAGAGGATTTTCTTGCCGGTACCGTTAGAGCCGGAGTGCATTTTAAAATGAAGACCGGAGCGAAAAAAGATGGTACGATCGTTGCTTTCGAGTCGACAAATTACTGGGATTCCGGAGCATATTCGACAATAAGTCCTACAGTGACACTTAAAGCAAATGTGATTCTCGCAGGTCCGTATGAGGTGAAGAACATCAAGACAGACGGATATTGTGTCGCCACAAACAAACAGCTTGGAACAGCCCAGCGCGGATTCGGAGTAGCTGAAGCGTCATATGCTCACGAGCAGCAGATGGACGCTTTAGCCAAGGCTCTTGGTATGGACCCTCTCGAAATCAGGATGAAGAATATTATGGTTGACGGAAGCAAGGCCTCTACCGGAGAGACTCTGTTCTCCGTAGGAGTGAAAGAATGCCTTCAGGAGGCGGCAGACGGAATAGGATGGAAAGACCATCCAATCAGCTGGATCACCAAAGAGGGCAAGATACGTGGAAGAGGTCTGGGAACCTTTATGAAATTCACAGGAACTCCTTCATATACTTCCGTTACTATCAAGTTCAATTTCGACGGAACTGCCATCGTGTCATACTCAACGACAGAACTAGGGCAGGGAGTGGGAATAGTCATCCCGCAGATAGTCAGTGAAGAACTTGGTATTCCTCTTGAGAATATCAGCACCGTTCAGGTAGATACGGAGAATACTCCGCTTGATAAAACAACAACATCCAGCCGGGCGACATTCCACCTTGGAAATGCTGCAATTAAGGCATCGGCTGATGTGAAGCGCCAGATCTGTAAATGGGTTGCATTCAAATGGAATACTGAAGAGAACCTTGTGAAATTCGAGAAAGGGGGAATCCTTGTTGAAGTCGATGCAGAGGGGACTCCAACCGGGAGAACAGCAAGAATGGATCAGCTGGATGAAAATTCACTCATTCGCAACGGAGAACCGATTCTGGGATATGGTAGTTATGAGACGACCAATATCTGGCACAAGCCGGATCTGGAGACGTATCAGACTGAACGGTTGACTGCGATGTGGTTTTTCGGTGCCAACGCTGCAGAGGTCGAAATCGACCCTGATACGGGAAAGACAAAGGTTATCAAGGTCGTTGCTGCGCATGATATCGGGAAGGCATTAAATCCGCTGGGATGTCTGCAGCAGGTTGAAGGTGGTGTCGTCATGGGGATAGGCAACACTCTGCTCGAAGAGTTCATCCATCGTGACGGATATCTGATGAACGGAAATATGGTCGATTTTAAAATACCGACTTCAATGGATACCGATGTGGAGATTGAGATGAGATTAGTGGAATCCTCTCCGCATCCCGAAGGTCCTTATGGGGCGAAAGGTATCGGTGAACCAGCAATGTGCGCTACTCAATCGGCAGTAGCCTCCGCGGTGGAGCATGCACTGGGTGTCCCTGTCACGCATGTTCCCATCAAGCCGGAGACCATTCTCGAGGCATGCAGAAAACGAATGGAGGAAAGCAAATGATTGCCAAATTTGATTATCATGTACCGGCTACTCTCAAAGAAGCTTGTGAAATGAAGCAGGAGTACGGATCTTCCGGTGTCATCGTTGCCGGCGGGTCTGATGTCTATGCAAAACTTCATGATGGAAATCACAGATATGATCATGTCATCGATATTAAAAAGATTCCTGAAATGAAGGGAATAGAATGGTCAGAACAGGAAGGTCTTTCGCTGGGCGCTGCTGTCACGCATCATGAGATTGAACGTCATCCGGTCATAACTGAACGATATCAGGTTCTGGTTCAGGGAGTCAGAACAGTCGGCTCGCTTCAGGTTAGAAACAGAGGGACAATCGGAGGAAACATCTGCACTGCGGCTCCCTCCGCAGATGGTGTCGGCCCTCTGCTTGTTCTGAATTCAGAATGTGTGATTCATGGTATTGGGGGAGAGAGGATTGTGCCTCTGGCAGAATTCTTCACGGGACCAAAAAGAACTGTTCTGAGGTCAGATGAAGTTCTCGTCCGGGTGAGAATGAAAAATCCCGCATCCAGATACGGAGGGGCCTATTTTAAATATGGTAGAAGAAATGCTATGGAAATTGCTTTGCTGAACATCTCCGTCTATCTGGAAGTTGATGATGATAATAAAACATGTACAGAAATGAGAATAGCATTGGGAACTTCCGCACCGACTCCTATTCGTGTTCATAAGACCGAACAATATTTCATTGGAAAGGATTTGACTGATAATGAGGCAGTCGCAAAGGGAGGAGACCTGGTAATTGAGGAGGCTTCTCCCCGGTCGAGCTGGAGAGCGAACAGCAATTTCAGGCTCACTCTGTTGCGCCAGCTCGTTCCCCGTACTGTCAAAACCGCCTACAAGAGTCTGATCGAGGAGTAAAGAAATGTATAAAAAAGAGATTAGTCTGACTATCAATAACGAATCGTATGTGAGAGAAGTAGCTGTCAACAGGACTCTTCTGGAATTTCTGAGGGAAGACCTTGGTCTTACAGGTGCGAAAGAAGGATGTAACGAAGGAGAATGCGGTGCATGTACTGTACTGGTCGACGGCAAGCCCGTGAATTCCTGTCTGATGCTTGCAGTTGAAGCTGACGGCAGTACCATTCTGACAATCGAAGGACTGGCGGACGGTGATAAACTGCATCCTCTGCAGCAGGCCTTTATCGATGAGGGGGCAGTGCAATGCGGTTTCTGCACTCCAGGGATGATTATGACTGGAAAGGCTATAATCGATGAATATGGAAATCCTTCTGAACAGGAGATAAGAAAGCTCATGGAGGGAAATCTATGTCGCTGCACAGGTTATACCAGGGTTATAAAGACAGTGAAGAAGACCGCTGATTCGATGGTGGAAAATTCAGACAAGAAATAATTTGGAATATCTTCCCCGGCGGCAGATGGGATAAACTTTTATTGACATATCATTTCTTCAGTGATAAACTATCGATAATCGATAATCGATAATATGATTAAAAGATGGTAACGGATATCTTTCCGCACGGCAGTAATAGGCTGTTTTATAAAGATTGCATTGATTGAGAACGGACCTGCTGGATCGTCAATGACACAAAGGGGAAAGGCAATGAACTATGTTAAAAGAATCTCTGATTTGAAAAAAGTCGAAGCCCCTATCTCAGGCGGAAAAGCTGCAAATCTTGGGGAACTTACCCGGCACGGGTTCAGAGTTCCCAAGGGATTTACTGTAACAGGGCCATCTCTCGAGTATCTTCTGGATGTAAATAATCTGATGCCGCACATCAGAAAGATCATCAGAGCGATGGATTTTGATGATTACCATGATATTGAAATAAAATCTGAGATGATACGTGACCTTATACGCTCCGCTCCTCTTCCATGTGATCTTCTGAATGAACTTAAAGAACAGATTGAGAGAATGCAGATCGAAAACGGAGGAGAAAACCCCTTCGTGGCCGTAAGATCTTCGGTTTCCGTCAGAGAGACACCAGTCTACTCTTTCCCCGGGATGATGGATACTTTTCCGTACATAAAAGGAGAGAGGCAGATCATAGGGGCGATCAGAGACTGCTGGGCTTCACTGTATACCGCTAGAGCAGTTTACAGAAGGCATCAACAGGATATTGGGCAAGATAGAGGGGTGATAGCTCCTATAGTTCAGCAGATGGTCGATTCGGATGTGTCCGGAGTGTTGTTTACGGCAAATCCGGTTACAGGCAATTGCCGTGAGATTATCATAGAGTCTAACTGGGGTTTGGGAGAGTCGGTTGTGTCAGGCGAGGCGAATGCAGATCATTTCGTCCTCTGTAGGGATAAACCGCTCAGAGTGAAAATGAAGAAGATCATGCCGAAGGAAATTATGATAACAATCGATAATGAGAAAGGCTGCGGCCGAAAGAGATACGATCTAAAAGGGCATATGATCTCAGACTGCACTCTTACAGAAAATCAGCTTATGGAATTGGGAGAACTTGGTTTGAGCGTTGAGAAAGTTTTCAGTTATCCTCAGAATGTGGAGTGGGCGTATGAAAATGATATTCTCTATCTGCTTCAGTCGAGGAATATTAAAGCGTTGAAGACAACCGAATGGCTTAATCTTCAGAATATGGTATTTGACTGCAATTAAGATACATTCACTGAATGTATTATGTTCAGGCGGACAGCGATATGACCGTCTGGTATATGAAAGCGAGGTGAGCGAATGATTATGAACAATATTTCTAAAAATCTGAAATATCGTGAAGGCTTGATGAAACTTCTTGAAGTGAAAGATTCCCAAATAAGGAAATCCATTCTGAGGCAGGGAGCTTCGGCTGTCGATAAGGGAATACATATCGGAGGTGCTTTTTCTTCAGTGATCCCCATGGTTTCTTTATACTACAGCGGACTGATGGATTATGATGTACAGGATCCTACCGCTTCCGATAAGGATCTGATGGTACTGAGTAAAGGCCATGCCGTTGCTGCTTTGGCTTCAGTATATGCTGATGTAGGGTACTTCCCCTCAGAGGTCCTTGAGAATTCACGCTGCCATGACAGTATTCTCAATGGTCACCCGGGACCTATTCTGCCAGGTGTTCATCTGGCTACAGGTCCTTTGGGGCAGGGGCTGATGGTCGCCCAAGGATTTGCTCTGCATGCGAAAAATACTACGAACCGAAAAGTGTTCGCTCTTACCGGAGATGGTGAATTGCAGGAGGGAATCGTGTGGGAAACCTTCATGTTTGCTCCGAAGAATCATCTTGACAACTTGTGTGTGATCATCGATAAGAACAATGGGCAGTTGGATGATTACACAAAACTGCATTTCAGCATGGATAACATCGGAAATCAGCTTAAAGCTTTCGGATGGAAAGTCGTCGAGGTTGACGGGACCCGTTATGAACAGATGGTTGATATCCTCGAGGAATTTGCGGAAGGTACTGCAGACGGAAGACCATTAGCGATCATAAGTAACACTCGCAAAGGATTCGGCTCTTATTCTCAGGAAATGAACAAACATAAGATCACGCTCAAACCGCAGCTGTTAGAGCAGGAGCTTGCTTTGCAGACCAAGAGGGAGAATTACCGGATAGCTTCCTATCGTAAATATCTTGCACAGCTTACTCAAAACGGTTGTACCGATATCGTTGATGCGTTGGAGAAACGGAGAGGTGAAATGTATCTTCCTCTGGAAGAGAAAGAGGAAAGTTCATACAAGGCACCTGTGAGAGAAGGAAAAGTTCCTCCGAGAGAGAAAAAGATTATCACGCAGACCGAGAAGCTCCCCGTATATGAGATGAGTGATAGTGTCATGGCAAGTGATGTGATAAAAAGCTGTATGAAACTCTATGCTGCAGATGACAGAGTCTATTCGATTGATTCTGATTTGGCCTCAACAAGTGGTCTTAAGGATGGTGTGGGCTCTGTCGACCAGAACCGTGCAATTAATGCGGGAATAGCTGAAGCCAATATGATGTGTATAGGCGAGGCCGTCTCTGCTTTAGGCGGTAATGCCTGGGTAAGCACTTTCTGTCCGTTTTTCAACTGGCAGGTCATGAGGCGTATTGGAGTCAGTCAGCAGGAACGTCTGGAGGCTATCGAAGACCCCTCAAACTGGCTGTCTCAGGGACACGGGCTGGATTTGACGTTTGTGGCAACAGCTGCGAACCTCGATACTCAGGTGAATGGTGCAACTCACATGGGCAATGATGACAATCTTCTGTTTGCGACTGTTCCGGGGCTAAAGATCATTGATGTTTCCTGTCCGAACCAGCTGGTCTCGATTATCCGGTGGATCATGGAGGGAGATAAGGGGCTTGTTTACCTTAGGATCATGCGTAAAGCATCGAACGTTCTATATCCAGCCGGAACCCGATTCTCCTATGGAAAAGCATGGAGACTTTTGGGAGATGATTCTTCCAAAGTGGCGATCATCTCCAGTGGAAGAGGTACACACGAAGCTGTTGCCGCCGCAGAGACTCTGAAGCAGGAAGGGATTTCCGCTGCTGTCTATGATATGCCGTCTTTCGATGGAGAGACTGTGAAACAGTTGTGTACTCAAACCGATATGAAAGTCATCTTTGCGGAACAGAATAACGGATATCTGTGGAATGCAGCTTCCAAATATATTCTCGATAATTCTCTTTCCTTCGATATTTCCCGGTTGACTGCCGTGAACCTGAACAGGACGGACGGTTCTTACAGATTCATACATTCAGCAGTGTATGATGAACTCACAAGAGCTTCCGGTCTGGATTCATCCTCATTGGTGAAAAAGGTGAAGGAGATCATGGCGTAGATTATCTTTTGAATACGGACTAGAGTGAACTCTTCTCATAAGATTATTGACAACCTTTGACACTCCAAACGCAAAGAATCAAAGATTACTCAGTCCTTATAACATAGTGCTCCTAAAGCTAGCTTTAGGAGCCTTTTGTATCCGATCGTATTTGATGTTTTCTCTTTGGGGATATAGTGGAAAAAAAGTTGTGTCGGGTAGTTTACACAACCTCATTTATCTGCTATCCTCAGTTACGAAATTCACGCCGCTTTAGCTCAGTTGGTAGAGCAAAGGACTGAAAATCCTTGTGTCCTCGGTTCAATTCCGAGAGGCGGCACTAAAGAATAGTTACTTATCATATAGGTATCTATTCTTTTTTTTGTCCAAATTCCCATGTATGCTGATTTCATTCGGCTCTCTTCGATCGATCTGAGTACAGGATCAGGCAGAGCTTCTGGACTTCAACTCTCTTCCATCGTTGTTGGTTGTGAGGTCAGTGTAAAGTCCAGAAGGAAAGAATTGAAAAAAAAGCTTGACCGCTGGCATGAAATCAAGTTTAAATTTTAATGCTGAAAATACCGAATATCTCGAATATTGTCTGCGGTTTCGTCCGAGATGTTTTTATACGAGGTAGTCGCGTAAATTTCTGAAATCTTTGATATACAATTTGAAAATCTCATGTTACCATAATTATAGATTATCGAAAATAAATTATAGATAACTATCTGAGTGGTATGTATCATGGCAAGTGATCTGTCCGCTAAACAACATTTTTTCATCAGAGGTTAATATGGAAACAAAGCAGAAATCTATCGATCAGGTAATTATTGATGCGGTCAGGGAAGCTTCCGAAAAACAGAGCCCAGACTATGTTACGGCAGCTATCAGATCAATTCATCCTGATAAACTCAAAATGTTCTACTCTGCTGGACTGACATCCGATACATCACAGGCAAAGCCGATTACCACTGGGCTTCCTGCCTCGCCTGGTGCTGCCGTCGGTGAGGTCGTGTTAGAAGCAGCTCAGGCGGTGGATCTGGCAGCACAGGGGAAGTCCGTTATACTGGTGCGTTCGGAAACAAATCCTGATGATATGCTGGGAATGCAGTCTTCAAAAGGAGTGCTGACAGCACGCGGTGGAGTATGTTCACATGCTGCAATAGTTGCCCGCGGTTGGGGAAAGCCCGCTGTTGTCGGTGCAAATGATCTCCGTTTTGTGGAAGGAGGTATTGAGATCAACGGCAATTTGATCCATGAAGGTGATTATATAACTATTGATGGAACCACCGGAGCCGTATATATCGGAAAACTCGAGATTTCTTCACATGAACCTCCGAAAGAATTGAAGACCCTTCTCAATTGGGCTGATCAGATCGCTGAAGCAGGAAATTTCGAGGTGAGAGTGAATGCCGACACATACGCCGATGCGAAGATGGGTAGGACTTTGGGTGCTAAAGGTATAGGCTTGTGCAGGACTGAGCACATGTTTCTTTCGGCAGACAGACTTCCGATGATGCGGAGTTTCATTCTGAGCGAAACAGAAGAAGAAGAAAAGGAAAGCCTTCAGGAGCTTGAGAAAGCTCAAGTATCAGATTTTGAAGAGGTCTTGGACGCTATGGACACTCTTCCTGTGAAGGTTCGTCTTCTCGACCCTCCTCTGCATGAGTTTCTTCCCGATATCCTCGAGCTCACCGCTAAAGAGGCAAAGGGAAAGCTATCAGATAGCGAGGTCAAAGAACTTGCGGCGGTCAGACGACTGCATGAGAAAAATCCCATGATCGGGACCCGCGGGGTGAGACTCGGAATGATACGTCCCGGTCTCTACGAGATGCAGGTCCGCTCGCTACTTGCAGCTGCAGCAAACCAGATTAAGAAGGGTAAGCATCCCAGAATCGAGATCATGATTCCTCTGATCATTGACGAAAAAGAATTGGAGATATCAAGAAAGTGGGTGACCGATGAGCTGGAGAAATACGGACATTCTGAACTAACAGAACTTACCGTGCCTATCGGAGCTATGATAGAGACTCCGCGGGCCGCACTGGTGGCCGGATCTCTTGCAGAGCATGCCGATTTCTTCTCTTTCGGTACCAATGATCTAACCCAGATGACATTCGGTTTCAGCCGGGACGATGTCGAATCAAGCATTCTACCTGATTATAGAAAGAAGGGTATCCTGAAGAACAATCCTTTTGCTACTGTGGATCAGGACGGTGTCGGGCTGCTGGTTAAAATGGGGTGTGAGTCATCCCGGACAGCAAAACCTTCAGTCGTCCTCAGCGTCTGCGGGGAACATGCAGGAAATCCGGATTCAGTTGATTTCTTTGTAAAAGCAGGAGTCGATTCAGTGAGTTGTTCACCTTTCAGAGTCCCGTTAAGCCGTCTTGCAGCGGCACAGGCTCTGCTTGAATCCGGTCGTGTTCGTGCTGATAAAATCTCTTTTGATTTCGAAATGCCGCAGGAAGAGGCCTGCTGTACATCTGAGGTGGCTGAAAACAGCGCGGAGCCTGTCGGAGAAATGATTTTGACAGCCGATGAAGATTTTGTACTCTATCTTCTCAGAATCCGGGGCTATATCACCAGCGACGGTCTGATGGACAGTGTGGGTATGGTCCCGTCCTCCATCATGGAAGATCTTGTGAAAAAAGGGTGGGTCGACCATATGGAGGCCCAGGATATCTATACCCTCACATCCGAAGGAACCGAACAGCAGCAGCGTAGGCTGGATGCCAGTGCGAACCCTTCTTTAGCACAGGCTCTGATGCCGGCCTACAAGCTGTTTTTGGAACTTAACAATGAATTTAAAGGTTTATGCAACGACTGGCAGCTGAAAGACGGTGCTCCCAATGATCACAGTGACACGGCGTATGATCAGATTCAACTTGATAGGCTCAAATCCATCGTGGAAAGAGGGCAACCCATTATTTCGAATCTTGCTGAACATCTTCCCCGTCTAGCCAGATACAACAGCAGATTACAGAAGGCTCTCAATCGTGTCCTCTCTGGTGAGATAAAAATGTTCACCGGTGTCATGTGCGGTTCGGTCCATGATATCTGGATGGAACTACACGAAGATTTGATTTTACAGCAAAATATTGATCGTGCTGAAGAAGGCAGTTTCTAGAAATATCTTGTTGCCCCGGTCTGAGGAAGACCGGGGCAATTGATTGAAACAGATTTATGCTCATTATTCTGAAAATATGTTATGGCCTGAATCTCCCGATTGACTGTTCACGATGATTATCGTACAGTCAATTCATTTTATTAATCTAAGAAGCAGAATGAACAGAAGATTGCTGACAATCCCTATTTCGACTGTGATGTTCGTAGTCTGTCTGATCTCATGTCATTCGATAACCGGTTTTTCTCAGTTTGTTACCTCAGAAGATACTACGCGGTATCTATCAACATCTGTCGAGACAGAGAAAGATCATTATCAGATAGGAGAACCTGTGGAATTGATCTTTACAGTAACGAATCTGTCAGCTGACAGATTCGTCACCTTTCTTTCCTGGGAGGGCTCCCATGGAAGGGATGTTCACGAGTGATTGTCTCTCTGTGACCGCTGACGGCAGAAGTATCGGGTATGAGGGAATCATGGTCAATCGAATGGAAATTGGAGCTGACGATTATATCACCCTCGGTCCCGGAGAGTCGGTCGAAACTCGGGTGAATCTACTTGACGGCTATCCTCTGAATAGTGAGGGCCTTTATCAGATCTTCTTCAAAGGATCGTATGGAAACCTTCCTTAATCGGAGGGAATCATACTTATAGTCGAAAGATGAACGTAAAGAGCTTCTCAATTATATCGGTTTCATTCCTCTGTTCTTTTAGCCCGTTCCATGCTATTTTCTCATTATGGATATCAGCATGCGGAGCGAGCAGAACATCACAGCAGCGATCAACTATGAAACTCTCCGTCAGGTAACTCAGAAAGAGAGCGGTCTCATTCTCTCCTTGTTGGAGCAGCTGGCGGCCCGGTTCTCTCTTTGCGATCCTCTGGTCATTCATCTTGAAGATTATCAGGAGGTGTTCGGTATTCCCTCCTCTTCCCTGATAGACTCTTTTCTTGCTGTAAAGAAAGGATTTCTGGCTCTGAAGACGAATGAGTATGTCATCTCTTGTGCCGATCCTCTGTATCCGGCTGCTTTGGCGGATAGTCTCAATAATCCGCCTTTTCTCTATCTCAAAGGTGATGTATCACTTCTTGACCGTCAGCTGATCTATGTTACCGGGACAAGGTTTCTGACCAATGAAGGCCTGAAGAGGACCAAGGATCTTGTCGGAGCCTTATGTGAAGATAAAAGGATCGTGGTGACCGGTCTTGACCGGGGCGTGGAGAGCATGGCGTCCCTTTCTGTTTCGGCACTGAAGGGAAAAATCGTGGTGATCCTTTCGACGCCTTTGAACCAGTTTCGATATGAAGAGATAAGGAGCCTTCAGGATCATATTGGTGATCACGGACTTCTTATTTCTCCGTTTGCCCCGTCACAGGAAACTCAAAGATGGCATATAGCTGTACAGAAGGAGATTCTGACGACGGTCAGCCATTGTATGATCGTCACCGAAGAGAAAGACGGTGGTGCGGGTGTCAAAGGTATTCACACGATGAATGAATCGGGAAAGTCTGTTTATATCTACGAAGATTCCGTCAATGACCGATCCCTGCTGTGGGCCAGAAACCTTGACAGATTGAAGAATGTCAAGATAGTCAGGGACAGCCGTGCTGTACTGTCCTTCCTCAAGACGGCTGATTCTTCTGCAACGATGAGAAAGACGATTCTAAAATCTGAGCAGCTTTCCCTGTTCGATTGATATTGACAATCATTACCTCCTTGCTTAACATGACTTTCTATGAAAGCTCATGAACTACGACAAAAGTATATCGAATTCTTTGTATCAAAGAACCATGCCCAGATTTCAGGTGCCTCGCTGATTCCTGAAAATGACCCGACAGTGCTGTTCACGACAGCAGGAATGCACCCGCTCGTTCCCTACATTCTGGGAGAGGATCATCCTGAAGGAAAGCGGCTTGTAGACTATCAGAAATGTATACGTACAGGGGATATCGATGCTGTCGGTGATCCGCACCATCTTACGTTCTTCGAGATGCTCGGAAACTGGTCTCTGGGAGACTACTTCAAGGAAGAGGCGATCGATTTCAGTTACGAGTTTCTGACGGAAGTTCTGAAACTCGATCCATCTCTGCTTTCGGTCACGGTATTCGCCGGCGATGATGATGTTCCCAGGGATGATGTTTCGGCAGCAAAATGGCTTTCATTGAGAATTCCCGAAGATCGCATCTATTTTCTCGGCAGAGAAGACAACTGGTGGGGCCCGGCAGGCGAGACAGGACCTTGCGGTCCCGACTCCGAGATGTTCATAGATACCGGACGACCTGCCTGTTCTGACGAATGCAGACCGGGTTGTTCCTGCGGAAAATATTTCGAGATATGGAATGACGTGTTCATGGGATACAGCAAGATGGCAGACGGGACCTATGTTCCTATGGAAAGAGCCTGTGTCGATACCGGAATGGGTATCGAACGTACCATTGCTATACTTCAGGGTAAGGATTCTGTTTATCAGACTGAAGTCTTCACTCCCCTGTTGAAGATGATCGGAGAGCTTTCAGGAAAATCCTACGGCAATGAGGAGCAGACGGATGTCTCGATGAGGATCATCGCCGACCATGTCAGAACCAGTGTATTCATCCTCGGTGATCAGAGAGGCGTCTCTCCGAGCAATGTCGGTCAGGGATATATCCTCCGCAGACTCATCCGCAGAGCGGTCAGACATGCGAAGAAGCTGAATATCGAAGGGAAATTCCTCTCCGAACTGGCACAGATTGTCATAGCTATGTATCAGGCGGCATACCCTGAACTGGCAGCGAACAGAGATTTCATCCTCAAAGAGCTTGAAGGAGAAGAAGAGAAATTCTCTACAACGCTGCAGAAAGGTGAGCATGAGTTCGAGAAGATTCTCGTAAACCTTCTCAAGGGAAAAGCCCGCGTCATCAGCGGAAGAATCGCATTCAAATTATATGACACTTACGGGTTCCCGATCGAACTGACCGAAGAACTTGCAGCGGAACACGGATTCACTGTCGATAAAGAGGGTTTCGAGAAAGCTTTCGCCAAGCATCAGGAGGTGTCGCGTTCAGGAGCTCAGCAGCAGTTCAAAGGAGGTCTTGCAGACCACAGCGAACTCACGACAGCTCTGCACACTGCTACTCATCTTCTTCATCAGTCGCTCAGGACCGTCCTGGGCGATCATGTGGGACAGAAGGGATCGAATATCACACCAGAGAGACTCCGTTTCGATTTCACTCATCCGGCCCCTATGACCAAAGAAGAACTGAAGAAGGTGGAGGATATGGTCAACGAGGTGATAGAGAAGGACCTTCCTGTCACCGTGGAGACGATGACACTATCTGAAGCGAAGGAGAAAGGGGCTATCGCCTTTTTTGCCAGCAAATACGGCGAACAGGTGAAAGTCTATTCGGTCGGAGATTTCTCCAAGGAAGTATGCGGAGGACCTCATGTGGAACATACCGGTGTGATGGGACATTTCAGGATCAAGAAGGAACAGTCCTCCTCCGCAGGTGTCCGCAGGATCAAAGCTGTATTGGAAAAATAAGTAATCTATCATAGTATTTGACAGAAAATTAGAAAAAACTTGACACTCCTTTTTATAGAGCCGACAATGTATGTAGTTCTACACATAAGGAGTGTTTTTATATGAGGAAGAAGGTATTCGTAGTGGTTCTTATTCTCGCACTGGCCGTATCTGCCGTCACCGCAGGTCAGATGAGAGAAGGAATAGCAGTCGGAGCATCTGTCGGAGCTCCCTTTTCCTTTACTGTCGTCGGTGATTACAATTTCGGAGCAGCAAGTGCGGCCGTTTCATTAGGTTTCAAGAATCTCTTTCCCGGTTCAGGATATTTCGATCTCGCTTTGGAGGGGATGTATCATCTGCCGTTCACTCTTTCGGCATCCGATGACCTTTTTATGCTGTATCCCAGTGTGGGAGGAAGACTCGACCTGCAGTTCGGAACTACGACCATCATAAGTTTAGGCCCTCAACTGGCTCTATATTACCAGATGGAAGACCTTCCTGTAAGAATCTTCGCGAAAGCGAATCCTCATTTCAGTATCGCGACAGGACTGTTCAGACTCTCGATGGCAGGTGAAGCAGGGGCTCTCTGGCAGTTCTAGGAAAGAGGTTCCCGTTTCACGGCAAGCTGACCGCAGGCTCCGTTGATCGTGTCTCCCTTGCTCAGCCGTCTGGTGTACGGGACACCAAGATCATCCAGATAGCGGGTGAACTGGGAGATCTCCCTTTTGCCCGGGCGGACGAAAGAGAGTTCCGATGCGCTGTTGTAGGGAATCAGATTGACGATCACTTCCAGATTGCGGACGAATTGTGCGAGTTTCTTCGCATGATATTCGCTCATGTTCTCATTCGAAAGCATCACATATTCAAGAGTGAAACGTTTGTTGATGATATGCTGGTAATGCAGTAGGGCCCTTTTGAGGTCATCCAGAGGATATCTCCGGTTTATCGGCATGAGAACGTTTCTCTGGTTGTTGTCGGCACTGGTCAGTGAGACTGCCAGACGTACCGGAAGATTCAATTCTGCCAGCGCAAGGATACCGGGGATCAGACCGCAGGTGCTGATCGTGATCCTTCTGTACGATATATCGGCTCCTTCTTTGTTGTGAAGATGTTCGATCGCCTTCAATACCTGTTCTCTGTTTGCCAGAGGTTCTCCCATTCCCATGAAGACGATATGAGATGTTTCGGGCGCAATGCTTCTTATATGGATGAACTGTTCCACGATCTCGAATGCGCTCAGATTCCGCTGCAGACCCATCGTCCCTGTCCTGCAGAAGGCGCAGCCCATCGCGCAGCCGACCTGGGAAGAGAGGCATGCGGTCATCCTTCCCTTTCCGTCGGAAAGGATCACCGCTTCGACAACCAGCGTGTCATGCAGTTCTATAGCAAGTTTGATGGCATCCGATCCGTCTTCCTGAACTTCGGCGATCTTCGAAGAGAGCGGGGTTCCCATCGATTTCGTCAGCCTTTCACGTAATGATTTCGGCAGATTGCTCATTTCATCGAATGATGTCACCCCTTTCATCAGCCAGCTGTATATCTGTTTCCCCTGAAAACCCTTTTCGAGCTGCAGTGCACCCAGCAGCTCATTGGGGCTCATTGCATACAGGCTTTTGGGCATTTTTCTCGTTTCTTCCATAGTATCCTCACAAACCTGCTTACGATAACATAAATAGTATCGCAAGTACTACACCTGTGATCCCTTCTCCACCCAGAAATCCGCTCGCCAGAAGACTGGTTCTTTCTTTCAGGGATTCCTTTTTGCTTTTAGGGCTTACCATTGAAAAGAAGAGGAATACAAGAGATCCGAATCCCATGATCGAGGAGATGCTGAACGGCAGGTAGACACCGAGACCGAGCGTTGCGGAGGGGAGGCGGCACAGGTAGAGAATCAAACCTATGACCAACCCTATAGTGAATGCCGGAACATGAGACAGGCCCCCTACCATCGCACTGACAGCACGTGCCTGCGGTGCGGGCAGTGCTTCGGTTCCGAAACCTCCGAAAGAATCCTTGAGCACCAGAAGGGCGACGACAGCAACGACCGCGCCGATCACACCGCCGACACCTTCTGCGAAGATCTGTGTCGCAGGATTCGTTCCAAGCAGATGCCCTGATTTCGTGTCGTTCATCAGATCTCCGCTGAGACCGCAGGCGATAGCAGTCACGGCGGCGATGGAGAATCCCTGAACGATCGTGATATCGGCCAGGAGCTGAACGAACAGAAGGACGAGGATTCCCAGGATTTCCATGGGATTTATCCCTGTCTGACCGGTCAGCATAGCTGCGATCTGACTAGTAATGTAGATTCCGGCGATAAGAAGCAATGCTGCAAAGAACGGTACTGTCGATGTGACCGAGAGCAGGATCACGACGATTGCCATCAGAGAAAGCGAAATGTACCGGATATTCTTAGAAAACAGTATAGAAGGCTCTTTCGCTGCCTTTCTGTTATTTCTAAAAGAACTGATTCCCTGAACAGCAAAACGGACGATGATCGCCAGCCCGGTTCCCACCATCAGCCCGATTCCCAGATTGCTTCTGAATACATCGGCCTGTGCGAGAGAATCGAACCAACCTACACTGATGCCCACCGGTGTGATCACCAGATATGATACCAATGCACCTCCGAGCCAGAACAGTGCCAGAGAAGGTCCTATAATCGCCCCGATACCCGCTGCCATCGGGGAGAGCCACATGCTCAAAGGGGCTACCAATGTGCTTCCAGAAAACAGGAGAAGTGCTGCCGGAACGATGGCAAACTGATCTCTGAGGATTGTGAATACTATGCTCAGCCCCATGGCGGCAAACAATAGGCGTGCCCCCTTTTTCTTTTCCGTCGCACTCATCAGTGTCTGATACGCGGCCTGTCCCATGGGAAACGGAAGTTTCTCTTTCTCAACATACTTCTTTCTCGCCACGATCGAAAAAAGAGTACCCAGAAGTGCTCCGCTTATTGTGATGATCAGCAGTGAAGGGACGGAAATCGTCGCTTCAGGATCATTCATCCACAATCCGGGGATTGTGAATGCCAGACCTCCTGCGACCATGGCCCCCGAGCTCATGATAGTATGAGTGATATTGATCTCCTGAAGTGTCGAGTCTTTCCAGCGCCGAAGGATGGCAAGACTCACTATAGTCACAAATACCGTAGGCCACGGCAAAGCTCCCATCCGTAAGGCCACATACATGGAACTGCTGGTGATCACTAGAAGCCCTAAAACCCCGATAATCACCGACCGGAGGGTGAGCTGAGGGAAACGTCTGTTCATTCTGAAAGTCTCCTTTTTTCTATGTGGATGTATCATATCAAATTGACAATTCTATTTAAAGTGTCCATCTTACTTATGAGAATTGTGATAAATGAGGCAGTAACAATAATAAATGTCGAGATTCCTGTAGATATTTGTAATATTTTGGAGTAATATAAAATACATATTGTATGTAAATTTAATACCAAAGGAGATTATCGTATGAAAAAGACCTTATTAATTGTCGTGCTTGTTATGGTACTTATGACTCCTCTTTTTGCAATGCAGAAAAATGATGGAATCGGTGTCGGTGTAACTTTAGGGTATCCTACAGGTCTCACCATGCGCTACGGAATGGATGATTTCAGAGTGCTCGGGAATCTGACATGGAACTACGGATCAGGATTCTATCTCGATGCCGGTGCCTTGTATGACATAACAGAAGTGGAAGTCGCAGATCTTCCTGTCATCATCAATGCCGGAGCTCAGCTCGGTTTGGGTATCAATAACAGTGCATTCGCCTTTTCTGTCAACGGTGTCGTCGGTGCATCCTATTACATGGATGATTATCCCGTCGAAGTATTTGTGAACCTCGCACCCGGAGTGGCGATCCTTCCTTCAATGGGATTCTCCTTCAAAGGCGGTGTAGGAGCTCTTTGGTATTTCGAATAGATTATTCTATAGTTTAGACCGAACCCGTTTTGACAGCAAATCAGTACGGGTTCTTTTTTATGTCATCGAGTAGATTCTCATCTGATCAAATATTCTCGGAGGGATTTTCGCTTCTACGACAGCTCCTTCTTCCTGATAGTCCACCGATATCACTTCTCCCTGAGTATGCAGCGTTGATAGCAGTTTCTGATGTTGATAGGGGATGAGAAGAGTGGTCTCTCTGTACGATTCAATCAGCGCCCTTACTATCATATTCTTCAGTTCATCCAGTCCGAGACGGTCTTTCACGCTGATACCGACAGTACCTGGCAGTTCATGCATCAGCCTGTTGCAGATGAACGGATTCTCTATGGAATCGATCTTATTGATTACATAGATCGTCGGAATATGTTCACATCCCAGTGAGGAAAGGACCTCCCTTGTCGTCTCATAACACTGGTACATGTCGGGGTGGGATGCATCAAGCAGATGGATGATCAGGTCACTGTAGGTCACTTCTTCCAGTGTGCTCTTGAACGATTCCACAAGGTGGTGGGGAAGTCTGCTGACGAATCCTACAGTGTCACTGAGAAGAATCTGATGATTGCCCGGTAGGGTGACTTTTCTTGTCACCGGCTCAAGTGTCGCAAAGAGTTTATCCTCGACCAGAATATCACTGTTCGACAGAGCCTTCAGCAGCGATGACTTTCCCGCGTTCGTATATCCTACTATGGCGGCGTTCACGATGGGAGAGGTCTGTCTGTTCTTTCTCTGGGTCTGGCGCTGCCGTTCTATCTTATTCAGTTCTTTCCTGATGACCTGAATATTGCGGTTGACGATCCTTTTATCTATCTCGAGCTGTTTTTCACCTTCTCCGCGGGTTCCCTTGGCACCGCCCTGCTGACGTGACAGGTGAGTCCATCTTCTCTTCAGCCGCGGCAGGGAGTAGAGGGATCGGGCAAGAGCCACCTGAAGGGTCGATTCCTTCGTTCTCGCTGTATTGCTGAAAATCTGGAGGATAACCTCCTGACGGTCTATCACGGCCAGATCAAGCAGCTGTTCCAGATTTCTCTGCTGTCTCGGCGAAATATCGCATTCAAACACGATGCAGTCTATTTGCGACTGCTGTGCTGACTCACGGAGTTCTTCTATCTTTCCCGATCCTATCAGAGTCGCCGGAACGAAAGCGTGAAGACGGACGGTCACAGTATCGACTACATGGCTTCCCATAGTTGATACGAGAGAACACATCTCCTGTTTTCTCCGTTCGATGCCGACTTCATTGTCACCCCCGGTATCCGCGATAAGCACCAGAACTCTCAGTAAAGATGGTTCAGTTTCGATAAATGTTTTTTCGATAGTCATATACTCCTTCGGGAAAACTATAGAAAGTGTTACCTAAGTTGTCAATATATGATATACTCAGCGCGCATTATTGTAGTATAAGAGAGGAATTCATGGGTTTAAATTGCGGTATCGTCGGACTTCCCAATGTGGGAAAGTCAACAATCTTTTCAGCACTTTCGTCAGCTCCTGCAGAGGCGGCGAACTATCCGTTCTGTACGATCGACCCGAATATCGGTATGGTGAGTGTACCGGATCCCCGTCTCGACAGAATCGTATCATTGATCCCTACCAAAAAAGTCGTGCCCGCAACAGTGGAGTTTGTCGATATTGCAGGTCTTGTCGCCGGTGCGAGCAAAGGCGAAGGGCTGGGGAACCGGTTCCTCGCTTCGATCAGGGAGGTCGGAGTGCTCGTCCATGTGGTAAGATGTTTCGAGAACCCCGATATAGTCCACGTCAATAACAAGATAGATCCTGCCGGGGATATCGAGACGATTGATATAGAACTGGCTCTTGCAGATCTCGAGACTGTTGAGAAACGGCTGACTAAACTCGGCAAGTCCTCCCGTGTAGATAAAGAGAGTGCAAAGGCCGCAGCGGTGATGATGCCTGTACTCGAGAGGATGAAAGAGGCTCTCTCCGAAGGAAAGAGCGTCCGTTCGCTTAATTTGAGTGATGAAGAGAATGCATTGATCTACGATATGCATCTTATCACGACAAAACCTGTGATCTATGTAGCCAACGTCGATGAGGACGGCATTCTTGAAGAGAATGAATATGTCAGGACAGTCAGAGAGATCGCACAGTCGAGAGACTCGGAGGTGGTGGTGATCTGCGGGAAGATCGAAGCAGAGATCGCAGCACTGGAGACTCCCGAAGAACGCAGCGAGTTTCTTGAGGCCGTAGGTCTGGAAGAATCCGGACTCAATCAGCTCATTCACAGCGGTTACCGCACACTGGGGCTCAGGACCTTCTTCACTGCAGGAAGCGATGAGAACAGGGCATGGACATTCCATGCCGGAGACAAGGCGCCTCAGGCTGCAGGAGTCATCCATACCGATTTCGAGAAAGGTTTCATCAAGGCGGAAGTCTATTCATGTGAGGATCTGTTTACCTACAAGAGCGAACAGAAAGTCAGAGAGAACGGAAAGCTGAGACTTGAGGGGAAACAATACGAAGTGCAGGACGGTGATATCATGCACTTCAGATTCAATAACTGATAGCACCTACCATTGTGCGTAGAAGGTGATCGGCTCGGCAAGCAGCAGTATGTCTATGAGAGGAATGTCAAAACGGATCGTGGTATCATCTTCCAGGATCCCCCCTTCATAGCTTTCGATCGGGTCGGGAGCCGTCAGACGCAGTGAGATGACACTTTCTCTGATGGCATCCGGACCTTCTTCACCGAGTATGTAGCTGATCATCTCAAGATAGTCCGCCTCGTTCATCCCCTGATTGTACAGGGGGCCGAACGTCTCGAAATTCTCATCGGCGAGAAACGGGACTATCTCGGTAAGCTGCGGGTAATTGTCGAGGTCCAGATAGAATTCAAGTCGTGTCGAATTTTTTGACTCTTTTACGGTGAGAAGTGTCTGCTGATTCTGATTGGCCAGATCGTTGAGAATACCGTTGAGTGAAGAGAATGTGAAATCTATGAAATAGCTGTTATCTTTGATTTTCATCGCTGAAGCTTCGGATGTGCTCGGAGCATTATCGAGCTGGACGACGAAATCGTCGACCGACTGCTCTATGACGGATGTATCGGCCATATCTTCGTCGAACGGTGCGAAATCTTCCAGTATGGTCGAGAAGAAGTCGTAAACGCTCAGATCGACCGTAGCCCATCCTGACTGGTCTTCCGTAAGAGATAATCCCTGCTGCATCACACAGCCTGTCGTGAGAGAGAGTATAAGCAGGACTGATGTTATAAGTAATTGAAATTGTCGTCTCATGTCTGATCCTTTGTTCTGATTCGATACGTTATCGTAATTTAATATGCCGCAACGTTCAAGTTTCTCAATCCATAAATCTTTCAAAAAAGAGTCTGCCGTTCTCACCGTACAGAAGATAATCTGATGAAGCGGTGTTCGGCCGTTTCTTCTGATAGAGCTCCAGTGCGGAATGAGTGTCCAGAAAGGCAAGGTCTTCGGGATCATACCAGAGCGTCACCACTGGAGTCTCCAGTGTCTCCTGGTAGTAACTGATTCCCTGGTGCATTTCGATATAGCTTAATATCACAGGAAGAAGATGTTCTTTCTTCTCTTTTTTGAACATATACGTAATAAACATATCCTGAATGCGATAGGTATCATCTTCATCGCTGATTTTTTCATTTTCCATGAACTGATCGAACAGAAGAAAAAACTGTGAGGCCTTCATCTGCAGGGTTTCGACAATATGGTGAAACCACATGACCGCATTTCCTTTCGTGTAGAAGATATCACATCCGTGTTTGACCTTCAGAGCTTTCAGGATATCCTTCTCACTCATGGTCGTACTCTCTATAAGTTCGTAGGGAGAGTCCGACTGATACTGCAGGGCGAAGGTGTCTCTTTTATCATACACTTCGGTTCCGGGAAGCAGAGATAGAAGGAATATATCGATATTGCTCGGTCTGCATCCGACGGCATAATCGACACTGTCGAAAAATGATTCGCAGGTATCACCGGGAAGGCCGATGATGAGATCGAGTCCGAAAACCACATTGTGCTTCTGCAGCAGACCGATCTTTCTGCTGAAAAGGTCCGGTTCGAATGAACGGTTGATAGTATTGAGCACTCCTGTATTGCTGCTTTGAAGACCGATCTGCAAAGAACAGTGTAGTTTTCCGAAAAGGGAAGCTGTCCGGGAGTCGAGAAGTTCGGCCCTGATCTCAAAGGTGTAGTGCATTGCCGGATCCGATTTGCGTATCAGAAGTTCAAGAATTTCAATGGTACGGTTCCGTGTCATATTGAAGGTGGGATCCAGTACGAAGATGCGGGAGATTTCCTGTTCGATGAGATAGTCAAGTTCCCTTTCTATACGGTTCAGATCATAGGTTCTGACGAGCCTGCTCCCTTTCGATTCAAAACAGAATGCGCAGTTGTACGGACAGCCTCTGGTGAACTCCCACAGTACTCCGGGATAATCATCAAGCGAGATAGCGGGATGAAGGATGATGGATGGAAGGGTCGACAGATTCTGCGGATAAGCGCTGTTCAGTCGACGAGAATCTTTCGTGAAGATACCGCTTCCTTCTACCTGTTCCCCTCTGAGCCATTTTTCGACCGCCTCCTGGGTGCACATTTCTCCTTCTCCCTGGATGAGAAAGGCACAGCCTGCATCAAGAAGATCGTGCGGATGGGCTATCGTTTCAGGTCCTCCGGCAAAGACGGTCGTTGAAGGACTGAGAGTGAGAAATGCTTGAAGAAAGGTATTCATCCAGGTCCTGTTGAACAGATAGATCGACAGACCCAGAAGGTCCACCTGACGTTCAGCCATCGACTGTGCAGCTTCGACAGGATCGTGTGTGTCGATAAAATAATGTGAATGAGAGATGTGGGCCGATCCGCTTATGACTCTGTTTTCCTTGAGAGCTACATAGATTGCGAGTGACCCGAGGGGAAATGAAAGCGTCGATTGTTCAATCGATGCTGCTATGATCTCAATATCCATTTTTCACCTGATTGTCACCTCGCCGAACAGGCAGAGAACTCTCACAGTGACTGTCGCAAGACCCATCTCCCCGTTTTTCCCGGACCTTTTGTTCTTCAGTTCACCGAATACCGGAGTTCCCTTTACATCGACATTCACATCGTGTGGGAGTTCTATGCTGACATTTCCGAAAAAGCAGGTGACATCGATGATCGTGTTGTCGGTCACAGCTGCTGAAACAGAATCAAGTCTGAATGATCCGAAAAGTGTGAAGATCGTAGACCCGTCGTCCAAAGTTCCTTCCACCTGTTTATCATGTGTAGAGAAAATGGAAGTGTAGGAAGAACTGGTCATCCTTTTTTCATCTTCATAGGCTTTTTCAGGATGCCGGGCATCCGTGTCTTCTTTCATCGGAATATCACCTCTCTTGTATCTCTTAACAGGCTGAAATCAGCCGTATTCACAGCTGCCGATACTCCGTCCTTTACAGGATGGGTCATCGGTTCAATAGACGGTACGCGTATTTTTGTGCATACTATATACTGTTGAATGTGATCAGCGGTGCCCCGCCTATGACACGGATCATGATAAGATGCTCTGATTTCTTCAGAAACAGAAGATCATATATATCGTACGCATCTTTTAAGATTGTATCATCCGGTGCACTTCGTCCTTTCTTATGAGTATAATGGGTGGAAAAATTGCCTTCTGTCAATCGTTGACAAAATCAACATGACTACCTATAACTGTAATTCATCCTCTTTTAACATAAAAAGAAGAGGCTTCAATAAAAGGAATCGATGTAATGGCAAAAGCGAAAGAGGTTACCGACAAGACTCTTATCATTGTAGAGTCTCCTACCAAAGCACGAACGATCAAAAAATTTCTCCCCTCCAATACTCAGGTGATCGCCTGTAACGGGCATATCAGAGATCTCCCCGAAAAAGACACGGCTGTAGATGTCGAGGATAACTTCAAACCGAAGTACGTCATCTCTGCAGGAAAGGAGAAGATCATCAAGGAGTTGAAGAAAGAACTTGCCACCAGCAGCCGGTTACTGCTCGCGACTGATGAAGACCGTGAGGGAGAGAGTATTTCATGGCATCTGATCGAAGTTCTCAATCCTAAGGTCCCTTATCAGAGAATGGTGTTCCATGAGATCACCAAGAAAGCCATTACCTATGCTATCGATCACGGAAGGGAGCTTGATATGGATCTGGTGAATGCCCAGGAGGCACGCAGAATCCTTGACAGGCTCTACGGGTACACTCTTTCGCCTCTTCTGTGGAAAAAACTGAGCGTCCGCAATCTTTCCGCCGGACGGGTACAGTCACCGGGACTGCGGCTGATCGTGGACAGAGAGAGAGAACGTCTGGCATTCGTAAAAGCCTCCTACTGGGATGTGGTTGCCTCGGTGCATACGGAAGCAAATCCCAAGATCCCGTTTGAAGCGAAACTTGAAAGTATCGATGATCAGAGGATCGCTTCCGGTAAGGATTTTGATCCCAATACGGGAAAACTTCTTCCGAAGAAGAAAGTCACTGTCGTAGACGGGGATATGGCGCAGATGATCGCCGAAAAGGTAAAGAAGAGCGACTGGAAGGTTGAAAGTGTAACCGAGAAGGAGAAAAAGAACCGACCTGCTCCTCCTTTCATCACGAGTACTCTCCAGCAGGAAGGGTCGAGAAAGCTGCGGATGAGTGCGAAAGAGACTATGAGAGTCGCTCAGAAACTCTACGAAAGCGGATTGATCACCTACATGAGAACCGACAGTCCCGCTTTGAGTGAAGAGGGCATCAAAGGAGCAAGAGATGCAGCCGGAAAACTCTTCGGTATGAATTTTCTTTCTCCATCCCCCCGCAGATATACATCCAAGAACGCCTCGGCTCAGGAAGCTCATGAAGCCATCAGACCGGCCGGGGAAAGCTTTGTGCACCCTGACGATACAGGACTTCACGGAAAAGAGCTTGCGTTATATGATCTCATCTGGAAACGGACGCTGGCCTGTCAGATGGCCGATGCCGTAAAGGCAACCACTTCCGTGAAGCTTTCAGTCGATTCGTACCGTTTCGGTGCTACAGGGAACAGAATCGTCTTCCCGGGATTCATCAGAGTCTATGTAGAAGGAAAGGATGATCCTGAAGCTGCATTGGATGACAGCGAGAAGATCCTTCCTCCTTTATCAGCGCAGTCGGTGATCGATGTGAAATCAAGTGAGGCCGTGGAACATGAAACAAAGAGCCCTGCACGATTCACCGAAGCGACTCTCGTTCAGGAACTCGAGAAGCAGGGAATCGGTCGGCCCTCCACCTATGCGACAATCATCGACAAACTTTTCGAGAAGAAATATGCTGAGAAAGAGAACAATGCACTTGTTCCGACTTTCGTCGGTTTCGCCGTGGTTCAGCTTCTCGAGAATAATTTCGATGACCTTGTGAACTATGATTTCACCAGCAAGATGGAAGAATCTCTCGATAATATCGCAAGAGGCGAGCAGGATGAAGCTTCATTTCTCAAATCTTTCTACGACGGCAATAAAGGACTGAAGGCAACGGTGGATCAGAAGATGGATTCCATCGACAGCCTGGAAGCGAAGAAGATCAAGCTTCCCACTATATCCGACAAACACGGAGTCTATGTAGGGAAATACGGGCCATATATCAAGACTTCTGCAGGAGATGATGTCGAGGTGTCTGTATCAATCCCGGTCAATATTTATCCCGGAACCATAACAGAAGAACAGATAGAAAACCTTGTGAAAGCAAAAGCTGAAGGGTCTGACGCTGTCAAACCGATCTGTCATCATCCTAATGGTAAACCGGTTTATCTGCTGAGCGGGAAGTATGGTCCTTATTTTCAGTTGGGAGAAGTGGAGAAAGGCGCCGGGAAACCGAAACGGTTCTCTGTTCCCAAGGGAAAGGATCCGTCGCAGATGAGCTGCGATGAGATTATCAGATATCTGGACCTTCCCAGAGTCCTGGGAGTTGATGAGAAGACCGGTGAGGAAGTCAGAGCAAGCATCGGCAAATACGGACCATATGTTTCGATGAATGGAGAATTCCGGTCACTTCCCGATGAACAGAAACTGTTTGATATAACTTTGGAAGATGCCCTGGCTCTTCTGAATCAGCCGAAACCCGGTCAGTCAAAAAAGGGCAAAAGTGAACCTGTACGTTCTTTCGGCGAAGTCGACGGTAAACTGCTTGCCGTCTATAACGGCCGCTACGGTTTCTACGGAAAATACGGCAGCGATAATTTTGCTCTGGAAGATGAGATGAAAAAGAACGCGGCCAAACTGGAAGAGCTGACGGAAGAGAAGATGCTTGAACTGTATAAGAATTACACCCCGGCAAAGAAGACAAAGAAGAAACGAACCGCGAAAAAAAGCTGACAGAACCGAAGCGATGATGACTCGTTCTCACCGGTGTTCGAGAGAAAACAGTTTCAGTCTCACACCGATATACGGATAGAGGAATGTGATCCACAGTCCGATCAGAGAATAGCGGAAGAAGGTGACTATCAGCAGTTCAGGGAGAATCAGCTTCATTGACTGAATGGCGATTATTCCCGCCATACCGATTACGTATCTTGTCAGTTTTATACCGATCGTATGCTCAACACTGTAGTCTAGGTCTGCCAGAGCGAATGAGAATCCGATATATCCTGTTCCCAGAAGACTCAGAAGTTTCATGATATCCAGATAGGCTGTATCATCGCCTATTCCGATTTCCATCGTCACAAGCAGTGTCAATGCTCCGAAGAGACTGATGATACCTCCTATCATCGTGAAGTTTCCAAGCCGTTCTCTGTCATCATACAATCCTGATAAAGCCGGGAAAAGTATAGCTGTACCGGTTATGCCCAGTGCCAGGCCTCCGAATACATCCAGAGGCCAGTGAACTCCCAGATATATCCGTGAAAGGGCAACGATGACGATGATGAGGGAACAGATGATCGAAAGCCATCTCTTTCTGAAGATCATCGAAAGGCTGCTGTAAAAGGCCGCAGCACCGGTCGTATGCCCTGAAGGGAATGAGTATCCTGTGGCAGTGTGTACCCGCTTTCCTTCGATCTCGGCGATCACCTGATAGGGACGGGGCGCTTTTACGATAGCCTTGGTGAATCCCATCACGACAAGAGAGAATGCCAGTGTAGAAAAGAGAAGGAATCCTTTTCTCTTTGAGACATTCCATATCATATAGGTGATGATGACTATGAACACATTCTGTTCACCGAACATAGTAACAGCAGATACGATGGAGTCCAAAAGAGGGGATGAGAGAGACTGAAAAAACTCCAGGATTGCAAGTTGCATAATAATTCCTCTCAATATAAGGATTCAATCAAGTATATCAAAGCAATGATCTGGAGGCAATAAAAGTTTTTTTCTCAAAATAATACATTTTTTTTTGAGGGTCTTGACAAAAATTCTGTTACAGTGTAGTTTCTCCTTGCTACCAACGAGGGTGTAGCGAAGCTGGTTATCGCGACGGCCTGTCACGCCGTAGATCGCGGGTTCGAGTCCCGTCACTCTCGCCTAAACTGCTCCGGGTTTTTCCGGGGTAGTTTTTTTTTATGTATTGGTGTAAAGGAATAGTATGAAAGTATTAGTTGGTATGAGCGGCGGTATTGATTCTTCCGCGGTCGCATTACGGCTGCAGAGGGAAGGCCATGAAGTAATCGGGGCGACGATGTCCCTCTATAATAAAGATAATCCTATAACCTCCCGGCTGTCCGGTTCTGGTTGTTTCACACCTCATGTCGAACAGACGATCCGGGAAGCCAGGGAAGTCTGTGACAGACTCGGGATCGAGCATATAGTGGTTGATTGCGCGAAAGAGTATGAACGGTATGTGCTCGATAATTTCACCGGAGAGTATCTGGAAGGAAGGACTCCGAATCCGTGCGTATGGTGCAATTCATACATAAAGTTCGGTGCGCTGCTGAGATCCGCACGTGAGATGGGCTACGATTTCGACAGATATGCGACCGGACATTACGTGAAGATAGTAGATGTGGGCGGAAGGCTTGCCCTTCATGTGGCCGACGATGTAAAAAAGGATCAGAGCTATTTCATGTATCGTCTCAATCAGCAGCAGCTGTCACAGGTTATCTTCCCCCTCGGAGGAACGACCAAGGTGGAAAATAAGGAACTCGGGATACAAAACGGGTTCTTCTCCGTCGAGAAAAAGGAAAGTCAGGATTTCTACAGCGGTCATTACAGTGAACTGCTCTCAATAGAGGACAGAGAAGGAGAAATAGTGACCAGAGATGGGAAAGTACTCGGGCACCATAAAGGGTACTGGCACTACACTGTAGGACAGAGACGGGGCTTGAACATTTCATCGTCGAAACCCTTGTATGTTCTCGAACTCGATGCTTTGAACAATAAGGTCATCGCAGGTTTCAAAGAAGAGACTCAGACAGATACACTCACAGCCCATTTTATGTCCTGGATGGCTATAGAGAAGATAGATAGACCGATCGAAGTGAAAGCGAAGATCAGATCGACCTCGGCAGGGGCTGATGCTGTTGTGGCGCCGCTGGAAGAAGGCAGAGTACGTGTCGATTTCACAGAGAAGCAGAATTCGATTACCAGAGGTCAGTCAGTTGTCTTCTACATCGACAACACAGTCATCGGCGGAGGAATAATCGAATAGTCTTCTTGAATGATAGACTCCGTTGTGATTAAATCATAGAGACCGGAAGAAATCTGAGGAGGAAGCGGATGAGAGTAATTATCCAAAGGGATTATAAGAAGATGTCGAACTGGACTGCAGCATATATCGCTGATGCCATCAACAGATGTGAGGCCTGTTCACATAAAAAACCGTTCGTTCTGGGGCTTCCCACCGGAAGCTCTCCGGTCGGTACCTACAAAGAACTGATCAGGATGCACAAAAGCGGTGAAGTCAGTTTCAAAAATGTGGTTACCTTCAATATGGATGAATATGTTGGTCTTCCCTGCGATCATCCTCAAAGTTATCACTCGTTCATGTGGGATAATCTTTTCTCTCATATCGACATTCCCAGAGAGAATGTGAATATCCCCGACGGTAATGCCGCAGACATCACCCGGATGTGTGAAGATTACGAGAAGAAGATCGCCTCCTACGGCGGCATAGACCTGTTTCTCGGAGGAGTCGGAGTAGATGGGCATCTTGCATTCAATGAGCCCTTCTCATCTCTTTCTTCGGTCACCAGAGTCAAGACACTGACGTATGATACCAGGGTCGTGAATTCAAGATTCTTTGACAACGATGTCAGCAGAGTTCCCACTACTGCAGTCACTGTCGGTGTGAAGACGGTCACCGATTCCAAAGAGGTTCTCCTTCTCGTCAACGGATACAACAAAGGAAGAGCGCTTCAGGCGATCGTCGAAGGACCGGTGACCCATTCGTTTACTTCGAGCATTCTCCAACTTCATCCTAACGCGATAATCGTCTGTGATGAGGATGCCACCGTGGAACTAAAGGTCGGGACCTACAAATATTTCAAAGAGATCGAACAGGATCAGCTGTTACATTAAATCTTTTCGTCGTGCCACAGAAATCAGAAGTTCCGCATTATCGCTCATGATCGTATCAACGCCCATGTCGAAAAGGTTCTCCATATCTTCCTCCTCGTTTATCGTCCAGACCATGATGACAGCGTTACGTTTATGGAACTCTTCAATGAAACGCGGGGTGATGACTTTGATCCCCCACTGTGCGACCGGGACCTGAAAAACCAGAGTTCTGTCTGGACCGAAGCTTCGGGGAAGCAGATTCAACTTCTGCTGTATAAGAAGGGGAAGAACCTCCGCCGTCGTCACGCTTGTGAGTATTTCGGGGCTCTCTTTTCTGATCCTTTTCAGATGGGACAGGTGGAAGGAAGCACATAACACCCGCCTTTCAGCGTTATTCCTCCTGATCACCCGAGTGAATGCATCGACGATTCTGGTATCTTTGCTTTTCAGATCGACATTGAAACGCTGTGTGGCGCAGCTCTGCAGAGCCTCATCCAGAGTGATCATCCTGATTCCCTTACCCCGGAACGGAAAGCTTCTTCCTTCATCTTTGGTGAATGTATATCCGGCATCGAAGGTTCTGAGTTCGGCGAGAGTGTAATCTTCGATTCGTCCAGCCCCGTCGGTATTACGGTCGAGAGTGCTGTCGTGCCAGATCACCACTTCAGCATCTTTTGTGAGATGAACATCGGTTTCGATCACATCTACACCCATATCGCGGGCGCTTGTGAAGGCGGGGAGTGTGTTCTCCGGATAGGTATGAGAATCGCCCCTGTGTGCGACGACTTTCGGCATCGGCGATAAAAATGGTTCAATCATTCGTTAACTTTACACAGGGATGGAGAGAAAGGTCAATTTGTTTCTTTATAAATCTTGATCTTGGCCATCTTGCGAAACAGTCTTTCCATCTGGGCTGCCTCACGTTCGCTCAATGCGGCGCGGGCGATGACATCTGTGAAGAACTGGTGAACCTCTTCTTTCTCCTGTCCCTTGTAGAATCCGATCATATCAAACGACCGGGTGACCGTATCGCTTACCTCTTTGATCCTTCTGTTCTCGATAGGTTGAAAGCCTCTGATATCCTGAAGATTCCTGAAGAGTGTGTAGGTGATCACCTGTACAGCCTGAGCGAGATTCAATGACCCGAACTCATCACTGCTCGGAATTTTCACTCCCATATGGCACAGACTCAATTCATCATCGGTGAGACCGTTGGACTCCCTTCCGAACACGATCGAGATCTTTCCTTCACCTGTCGAGCTGATCCTTTCGGCCAGCTGCTCGGGAAGAAGGGAGAAGTACTTGCGTTTCTTTCCTCTTCTTCTTGATGCTCCGACGACCAGAATACTATCTTCAATGGCCTGTTCGAGCGTGTCGAACCTGCTGTGTTTCTCATACAGATCGAACGCATGTATGGCGAGGGTCTTGATCCTCATTTCATTGTAGATTCTGTCACCTATGATCGTCAGACGGTTTATCCCCATCGTCTTCATCGCCCTGCAGACTGCACCAATATTCGCCCCGTCCTGGGGTTCTACCAAAATAATCTCTATTCTATTCAAATCAGCACATTGTTCCATAGCTTTACTTGATAACAGATATTGCCATGATATCCAAGCTATCATATAGTGTTACCATGGAAGAAAAACCAAAAATAAAGAAAGATGGGCAGAAAACGGCATTGTATATCATCGCCATTATCCTCATTCTAGTGGCATTGAAGCTTGCCGAATCTGTACTGCTTCCTCTCGTTTTCGCATTCTTCATCTTTCTTCTGTTCAACCCGATGCTGAACAGGATGGAGAAGCTGAAGATTCCCCGCTATCTCGGCGTTCTCATTGTCATGATCCTTCTTCTCGTTTTTCTCTTTCTTGCAGGATGGTTCTTCTTCTTCTCGGTCGACCGGCTTGTGCAGAGTCTTCCGATGTATATCAGGCGTTTTTCGGTGATCGACGGTTGGCTCTCCCAGCAGCTCGACCTCGAATCCGGCACAAGTTTTCTCTCTTTTCTCAATTTCGACTGGAGCGGGATCATTCTGTCGTCTCTTTCGAGTCTTTCCGGAAGAGCGATTACCATTATCTCCCGTTTCGGTCTCATCTATATTTTCGTTCTGTTCCTTCTGCTTGAAAGGCAGTCACTGATTCCCAAGCTGAAAGTAGCGATTCCCGATGGAAAGGGAATGAAAGTAGCGGTGATGTTCGAACGGATAAACAGACAGATCTCCCGATATCTGCTGCTCAAGGCACTTATCAGTGCAGTCACAGGCATACTCTTCTATCTCGCATGTCTTGCCACCGGTCTCGATTTTGCACTGGTATGGGGAGTCCTTGCCTTCATCTTCAACTTTATTCCTTCGATAGGATCGATCATCATAACGTCTCTCACAGTTGTTCTGGCTCTTCTTCAGTTCTTTCCGAGTTGGGCGAATATCATATATGTTGCAATCCTGATGATTTCCATACAGATGGTTCTCGGAAATATTCTCGACCCCAGGATACAGGGTATTCAGCTGAACCTGTCACCTATCGTGATTCTTGTCTCATTGACTTTATGGGGATTTCTCTGGGGAATTGCGGGAATGTTTCTGGCAGTTCCCATCACCAGTATCCTTCAGATAGTATGCGCGAATGTGAAATCGCTGAAACCGTTTGCTGTCCTTATCGGAAGCGGACGCTCCTACCGCAGAGTTCTCGCTCAGGAACAGAAGAGGAACATGGAGAGAGCTAAACGGAGAGATGAGAGAGAGAAACGGAGACTGGCCAGAACTCACAACAGTGCGAAGGAACCGAAGGTATGAGACGTGACGCCGGATTTGTCCAGCTGGATTTCGACACACTCTCCGGTGAGGATTCCCGATCATTTCTCGATGAGTTCTCTCTTTTTATCCGCTCATGGTATGCCGGGAACGGAAGGAAGTTTGAATGGAGGGAAACGTGTGATCCCTACCGGATCCTTCTTTCGGAACTGATGCTTCAGCAGACTCAGACCGGGAGGGTACTTCCGAAATACCGTCAGTTTCTCTCACTGTGGCCTACGCTGGAGGATATGGCCGCATCGACACTTACCGATGTTCTGTTTGCATGGAAAGGTTTGGGATATAACAGGCGGGCAAAGGCTTTGAGAGACATTGCCCGTATGAGTGAGCCGTACGGATATACACTGCCCCCCGATGAGAAGATACTGCGGACGTTCCCCATGATCGGAGAAGCAACGAGCGCTGCTATCATGGCCTTCGCATACCAGAAGAGATCGATCTATCTGGAAACCAATATCCGTCGGGTGATCATCCATCACTTCTTTGTTTCTTCTGATGCCGTGAAAGACCGGGAGATAAGAAAGATCCTCGAAGCACTTGCCGACAGGCAGTCCGATATGAAAATGTGGTACTACGCTCTCATGGATTACGGAGTCATGATCAAAAAAACGGGAATCAATCCCAACAGGAGATCGCATCATTATCATAAGCAGTCACCGTTTGAGAATTCCAACCGGCAGATCCGTTCCGCTCTTCTGCATACGATCACTGTGGAGGGGATTCAACCGAAGAGGGCTCTACTTCAGCGTTTTTCTTTCGAACCCGGGAGAATAGAAGGGGCTCTGAAGCAATTGGAGGATGAGGGTTTCATTGAGCAGTCGGTCAGTGAGACGGAAGTCTGTTATCAGATCAGAGAAGAACTCTGACAGGGAGCCGTTATGGACCGGAAATATTCGATATTGTTCATTCTCATCCCCGTCTTATTCTCTTTGATGATGTTTTCCTGCGGTTCGACCTCTGTCCCTGTAGAGACAACGGCTCCCTTCGTATCAGTCGTGCCGAGTCCTCCTGAGGATCTGGAACATTTTGAAGATATCGAGGTCCATGTCGTTCATACAAGCGATGTGTCGGGCAATATCTTTCCCTACGATTTTGTCAACAATATTGAAAAGGAGTACTCTCTTCTAAATGTTTCCGCCTATGTGAAGAATCTGAGGGAACTCTACGATCATGTGATCCTTCTTGATAACGGAAACTCCCTCGAGGGGGATCCTTTCGTCGACTATTTCACTTACATCGACAGGACACAGAATCACATTGCTACTGTGGTAAACAACTATATGGGCTACGATGCGGTAAATATTGGTTCGTCAGATCTGTTCAATGCTCAAAATTTATATCCCGGTCTGTCCGACCAGGCACGGTATCCCTACCTCAGTGCGAATATCGTGGATGCCGTTACCCTTGAACCGGTGTTATCACCTTATACTGTCATAAAGGCCGGAGGTCTGTCTGTCGCTGTATTGGGGCTCAGCTCTCCTTCTGCTGTTTCCGTCCTTCCTGAGAATGTGATCTATATCGATGAAGTGGAAGCCGCCGAGAGATGGGTCGAACACATCAGAGAGAATGAACAGGTCAATGCGATTATCGCATTGATCAACTCGGAAATCCCGACAGCTCAGGCGGACAGATTCGATGCGGTATTTTCCGGTACCTCAACCGGTGAGGCTGAATCAGATGTTTCTATCATCACAGCGCTTCCATCAGCAGAGAGTGTTTCTCATACCCTTCTCACATTCTCATACAATACAGAGCTGCAGACATACAGAATCTCATCGGTCGAAAGCAAGAGCATTGAGACGAGCCAGATAGACTATGATGAGCAGCTGATGGGTGACCTGTCCGTGCAGACCGATGCGGTTATGGACTGGATCTTCGAAAAGAAGGGAGAGATTGAAGAGAGCCTCTATTGTCGCGACGGACTGTACGGTCCGTCGGCTTTCGTCGATATGCTACATCTGCTGCAGCTTCTGCAGACAGGTGCAGATATATCGATGAGAGCGCCTCTCTCGTCCGATGCCGTGGTACAGGAAGGTGAAGTGTATGTTCAGGATGTTCTTTCGTTATTTCCTTATACCTCCCATCTGTGTGTAGTGGAACTTACCGGAGAGCAGATCTACCGGATGATGGAATATTCCTACGGGAACTGGTTCGGCAAGATGGCCTCATTGCAGGATGATCTGCTTGCTATCGAATTCGATGAGAACAGTGGAAAGTATGAGCTTTCTCAACCGCATGCACAACTATTCTCTTTTTCCGGAGTGAATTATACCGTCGATATCACCAAAGAAGGTGGAGACCGTATTACCATAAGAGATCTGAGCGACGGTTCTCCTTTCAAAATGGATGAGACCTATACTGTCGTGATGGATTCGAAAATCATTTTGGAAATGAACGGGATCTTAAGAGAGACGGGTCTGGATCGCAGTCAGATCGAGCAGAAGATCATCTCCGTCACGGCTCTACCGTTTCAATATTATCTTCTGGACATGCTGTCACAGCAAAACATCGTCGAACCTTTCTCCGTCGGAAACTGGTCGATCATCCCTGATGTCTGGTTTCAGCGCGGATTAAAGAACACCTATCCCAAACTGTTTCCCGGTTCGTCGAAGTGAGGGTAGGAAGATGAATATCCCTCCTGTAGATATGCAGAAGGCTGCCGAGGTAAAACGAAACTGGGACAAAAAGGTCAAACCCAAGGATTCTCTCGGAGTTTTGGAAGATATCGTAGCCCGGATATTGTCGATCCGACCTGATCTCACCTGTCAGAATATGAAACCCGTACTGCTTCTATGTGCCGCTGATCACAATATCATCGAAGAAGGTGTGAGCCACAGTCCGCAGAAGGTCACATGGCAGCAGGTGGAGAATTTCGCCCGGGGGAAAGGCGCTGTCTCTCTGATGGCGAATGATCAGCAGGTCACTTTGAAGATCATTGATTGCGGTGTGAATCATGATTTCAAACCTGATTCTTTAGTGATTGACAGAAAAGCCGGTTTAGCAGCAGGGAACTTTCTTCATACAAAAGCGATGGATCCGGTATCAGCATCGCAGGCTGTGGAAAACGGGAAGGATCTTGTGCGCTTGATGTGTTGTGAAGGGTATGATGTGATCATGCTCGGAGAGATGGGAGTGGGCAACACTACCAGTGCGAGTGCAATCTGCAGCGCACTGTTGAAAGTGGACCCCCGAATGTGCACTTCTAAAGGTGCAGGTCTTACACCGGCCGCGCTGGCTCGAAAGATCGATGTGATCGGTCAGGCCCTGGCGTTTCACGGTTTTCCCGAGGAGCCTTTTTCTGTTCTGTGCACCTTCGGAGGCTACGAGATCGCCACGATGGTCGGTATCATCCTGGAGGCGGCTGTGCGCAGACGAATCATTGTCATCGACGGTTTCGTTACTGCAGCAGCATTGCTGGTCGCTTTCTCAATGGATGAAAGGGTTCTTCCCTATGTAATAGCCTCCCACCGGAGCAGAGAGTCGGGACATGCGCTCATACTCGAAAGGGTGTCTCTTCGGCCTCTGTTGGACCTCGGGTTGAGTCTGGGTGAAGGAACCGGAGCTCTGATGAGCTATCCTGTGATCAGGCAGGCCCTTCATCTGTATGAGAAGCTGGAGACTTTCGATGAGGCCGGGGTTACAAATTCGGTCGAGAAACTGATACGGGAGTGTGATGATGAATCATGAGGAAAACAGGGTCATCTTCGTCGTCGGCGGGGCGAGAAGCGGAAAAAGCCGGTTCGGTGAGCAGCTGGTCCTCCGGTTGCCGGGGAAAGCTGTCTATATTGCGACAGGCGAGGTCACTGATGAAGAGATGAAAGAGAGAATCGCGCGGCATCAGCAAAGAAGAGAAGGTCTGTTCGAGAGGACTGTAGAGGAGCCTCTTGACCTGGCCGGAGCGGTTATGGCTCAACCTGAGAACTCTGTGCTCTTAGTCGATTGTCTGAGCGTCTATCTGGGAAATCTTTTTTATCATGAAAAACCGGCTTTTTCCTACAGCCGTCTCGACAGTCTTTATGAGGCTCTGACTGAAACGACCAACACAATCATCCTGATTTCTAACGAGGTGGGCGAAGGAATCGTTCCGGACAATGAAATGTCGCGTATATATCGTGATGCTCACGGATGGATGAACCAGAAAGTCGCCTCCATAGCGGATGTGGTAATCAGGATGACCTGCGGTATTCCCCAATACATTAAAGGGGAGACTCTATGAAGGGAGGAATCGGATTAGCTACAGCATTCAGAACTCTTACTATCTTCAGAGTTTGGGGAAAAGAGAGCAGTTCGATGACAACATCTCTGTATTGGTTCGTCCCTGTCGGTCTGGTTTTAGGACTGATGCAGTGGCTGCTGTACAGGCTTCTCTATCCTGCAGTGTCTGCACAGCTTGCTGCTGCCGTGATTGTCGCTTTTCATGTATATGTGACAAGAGCCTTTCATCTTGACGGATTGGCCGATATGGCTGACGGATTCGGTGGAGGATGGACCAAAGAAAGGATTCTGCAGATCATGAAAGACTCCCGCATCGGGGCTTTCGGCGCGATCAGTATAGGCGTTCTGCTGATAGTAAAGACTGCTGCCTTGAGTGCTCTGATCGAACAGTCGGAAGGAATCTGTCTTATTGCGATTTCTTCGGTTTCCCGATTCATTCTGGTGTTTCTTTCTGTGACCCAGCCGTATGCAAGAAAGGAGGGAGGGACTGCAGGAGCACTCATCAATGAAAGCAGACTTCGCCATCTGGTCGTCTCCTCGGTTCAGATCGCTCTCATCGCTTTGCTGTTTTTCTTTGATGATATTTTTCTGTTTCTCAGCTGTGTCGGGACCGCGGTTGCTGTCGCACTGTTTGTTGCCTATAAAGGGCGAAAGAGGATCGACGGAATAACAGGCGACCTGCTCGGTGCAGCTTGTGAACTCAGTGAAGTCTTCATGCTCTGCATCGCAGCATTCCGCTAGAAATCAAGTTGACCATTCAGGATCAAATGGATGGAGGGTGAGGTGGTATCGATCTAATTGGCTATGCTAATGTATCTATATTCGAAAAGTGGCGGAATTACTCTTGATAGAAGCTCCTATATTCCGTATTCTGAATTTCAACAGTTCGTCGTCAATACAGTGAAAGAAAATGTATATCCCGGTCATGCCGGCCGGTATGTGATGATGCACCGTTAACCGGTAAAGAAAGGGCTTGTGGTAAGGCCGAAGAAACTATCAGAGTGGAGTAAGGATTGTGATGAAAGTAGTATGTCTTGACCTTGAAGGGGTCTTAGTACCCGAAATCTGGATTAGTGTTGCACAGAAGACCAAAATTGCCGAACTGAGAAGGACAACGAGGGATGAGAGTAATTATGATGTTCTTATGAACCAGCGACTTGCGATTCTCAAAGAGCATGGTCTGACACTTTCAGATATTCAGGAAGTTATCAGAACTCTCGATCCACTTGATGGTGCTTTGAGTTTCTTGCAGACACTGAGAGAGAAGACGCAGGTCATCATATTGAGTGACACTTTTTCCGAGTTTGCCCATCCTCTGATGGAAAAGCTCATGTTTCCGACGATCTTCTGCAATTCTCTGGTGATCGATGAAAACGATATGATCGTCGATTACAAGCTTCGCCAGCAGGACGGGAAACGGAAGGCTGTTCAGGCTCTGCAGCAGATCGGGTTCACCGTTTTCGCAGCAGGAGATTCCTATAATGATCTCACTATGATCAAAAATGCGGACAGCGGAGCACTCTTCAGAGCCCCTGAAAGTATATTGGAAGAGGAGCCGAATCTTCCTCTTGCAACAACTTATGAAGAATTTCTCTCAATTATTGATACTTTTTTATGAATAAACAAAAAATAATACTTGACGTATTCCAAAAAGACATCCATCTTTATTGATACTATTTGAAGTATATGTGTCGAGGTGGTAAGTATGGATCAGCAGTTCACACAAGAGATGGAACAACTTCTGTTGAATCTTCGCAAGGAGATCTTGGAAAGTCTTGCTTCGGAGGATGAAGATTTCAAGTCACTCGTTTCCTCGATGGGGATAAAGGATGACGGAGATGTCGCCAGTGATGACATGATGATAAAGAAGATGGAAGTTTTGAATCAAATCGCTGCAAACCGTCTCAAGAGTGTGGATGCCGCTCTCTCCAGAATCAAGAATCATAAATATGGAATGTGTCTGCAGTGCGGAGCAAAAATTCCCGAGGAGCGTCTCAGGGCGATTCCGTATGCAGTGCTCTGCATCAAATGCAAAAGCGGCCAGGAAGGGCAGAAGAGAAAATCATGGTGAAAAGAATCTAGCTGAGAAATGGATTCGATTTCAGCTCATCGCCTATCGTCGTCACTTTCCCGTGTCCGGGATATACGTTCACTTCCTTGTTCAGAGGGAGCAGCTTTTTATGTATTGAATCGATGAGCACATCATAGTCGGCGAACGGAAGGTCTGTCCTTCCTATCGTATGATAAAAGAGGGTATCTCCGGAGAAAAGAATACCCTCTTCTTCGTTATAAAAGCCGATGGAGCCTCTCGAATGACCGGGTGTGAAAAGGACACGAAGATTGCACCCTCCGATCAGCTGACCATCTTCGAGAAGGACGGTGGGGGAGGGGAATTCTGTGATGTCGTTTACATGTTGCAGAAGCTGTACATCCACATGACGTATGAAAGATACCATTGTATCGTATGCCGTTTCACCCAGGGCTGAAGAATCTTCCCTGTGGATCATGATCTCAGCTTCAGGATAGTGCCTATGAAGGTAGGGGACAGCCAGGATATGATCGAAATGGCCGTGAGTGAGAAGGATGGACTGAACAGTCCATCCCCGTTCACTGATGATTTGTCTGATCATCTCTCCCTGGTCGCCCGGGTCTATGATCCAGACTCTCTGTGTATCATGCAAGAGGTAGCAGTTGGTTCTGAATATCCCGACTGCCAGGCTTTCGATTTCCATCACTATTCCTTGTTCGAGTAACTCACAGCTGCAATCCGGCCTCTGATTTCCATTCCGTTGAGAACTTCTATCGCCTTTTCGGCATGTTTTTCATCGAGAGTGACGAACGAGTACTTGTCATGCACTCTGATAGAGTAGATATCATCTTTTGTGATAGAGAGATTATCCTGAAATATCTGAGACAACTCTTTCGAGTAGAGTCTTCTCATTTTTCCGATGTTGATATAGAGAGTCCTTGAACCTTCGGGCATTACGCGGGTTTTCGGTTTTGCTCCATCTCTGTTCTGGTCGGATTTTACCTCGGCAGGAGCTTTTCTTGTGTTCTGTGGTTTTCTTTTCTCAGTGCCTCTGGGGTTCTTGTTCAGAAATTCCCTGAGCAGATAGGCTGTCACATTCCCTCTCTGAGTGAATGGAACATTCTTCTTGAAGAGCTTTTTGAGGTTCTCCAGTTCTTCTGGGTTCGAGTCAATTTTGACTTTTGAGGTAAGTAGCTGCAGTTTTCCTGCAGTGATCTCTTCCGGTGATGGTGAGAGTTTTGTCTCTTGATCCATGAGTAATGTCTCCTTGGATGTAGTTATCGTGGTGGCCTCATTAGCTTTCAGTATCGTATAGATACGGTGATCCGTTCCGTTCCAGTGATACAGATGTCTGATCAGGTCAGTCAGTTGATCGACAGTGACAGCAAGGAGAACCACTGTGATCGGAAGGTTGTCTACATCCTCTTGTAATGAATTGATGTCGCTGCAGCTGTACAGTCTGTAGTGCAGCGCGGGCTTCGCTTTGCTGAGACGGCTCAGCAGAGCATGTTTCGATATCGCCGAACCATGTACGATATACAGCAATTCTCCGGGGATCGTATATAAGATATCTTCAATATCTTTTGCCGATTGCGAAGAACAGATGATGTTCGTGACAGGGTATGGTGAACGATACCATGATGAAAGGGGTACGATGTTCACATCTTCATAGAGTTCCTTGCTGCTTCTCTGAAGATGGTCCAGCGATGCGCAAAAATATTCGATATTCGTTGCGGCATCCAGTTTTGTGAAGACGAAACGGCAGTCGTCGAGAAAGAGCTGTCCGCGCACCTGAAACTGTTCATCATCCTCATCCTCTCTTTGTACAAAGGAATGAAGAACGATCACATCTGTGCACTTATCAAGTCTGATGTTATCTCTTCGGATATGGTCGATGATTCGTGACGGCGTGGTAATGAGAACTTTCGAATGCTGATGCAGCACCTCAAGGTTCTCTTTCGGACTCTGTTTCTCGCTTACATAGGTCGCAGAGAATTCATTCGGTGTCGAATAATGATCTCTTACCGAAGGAAGAATATCCTGATCGACCAGTAAAACGACAGATGGAGCCGATACCGGATTGCGTTTCTTCTGTTTCGCAAGGGTAGAGACTCTATACAGCGAGGCGTACAGCGCATAGTCGGCACTCTCTATGCAGAGGTGTCTCGGAGAGGGCTGTTGAGCCATTTCATCTAGCGTTTGTTTTAGTGGAGAGGGAATAGATACTGTATTCATTCCACCTCCACGGAGAATTCATTCATGCGACGCTCTTTTTAGTTTCGTTCCTTGCTCAAGGATATACATCCAAGCTTCCTTTGTCAAGAAAGCGCTGTTATGTTAGACTGTCATTACGGTTGCTAAGGAGAGAACATGGCACGACAGCACAGTCAGATAGAAGAGGTCGAAAGACAGGTTGCCGAAGTCGGCAGAGTTCTCCAGCATCTGTACGCGCAGCTGGGTGAGCTCGCACTTTCCTGCGGTAGCCCGGTTATGACAAAAGAAGCGAAATCATTGTATGAGGATTTTTCCCGATGTGCTGCTCAAAGCGGGAAGGTGAAATCGAGACTGGCAAAGTTTCAGGATATCAAAGCGTCCTTCAAGAGAAATTCCAATCGCCTCAAAGAGCTGTCATCCGAAAAGAAAGAACGTAACGAGTTCTTGAAACTCCTGTACAGCAGAATCGGGGTGATAGTATGGGAGGAGGCCGAATCCGGTGTTCTCTCCGACCGTATCCTTTTGAAGATTCCGGAGATTCAGGCAATGCAGGAGGAATCTTCAGTACTTTCTTCTGCAAGGGATGATGCGGACAGACGGTATCAGTCGGCACATTTTCTTCTGAAGATTCCGATGAAAGTCAATGTGAGAATGAAAAACCGGCGATTGAAATTTCATACCGGCAAATACGGAGAGTTCTTTATCCGCATCGGTCGTACTGTCGCCACGCAGAACCTCATTTCTTCTCTCAACAGCACAAAACGTTCACTTTTCAATAAAGAGCATACGGAACTGCTTAAGATCATAAATGAGATAGATGAGGAAGCTGCAATGATCTCGGAGCAGATACGCTATAGTCACCACAGACTTGAGCAGGAAGGCATTAACGGATCTCTGGCGCGGAAGATCAGCGATATCGAAAGCGAACTCAGAGAATCTGATAAGGCCAGAAATCATGCGGCGATTCTTTACGGCAAATATATTTCCGCGATGATCGATCCGTCAGAACTCGAAGAACACTTTCCCGGTATGACCGGTTGTTATCACCAGATCATAGAGCAGCAGGAACTGAAAACCGAATTGCTCGGGAGTATAAAAAGACTCTCGATCGAAAAGAAGATCGAGGAGCTCGTACTTCTGCTGCAGCAGGATGAGGATCATATCGCCCATATCGAGCTTTCAATCGGACAGCTCAACCGTCAGATAGAGGAGATTCGAAAGACGATGGCCTCGAAGAAGGAACAGATAGGACTCTTGCAGCAGCAATTGGGAAAAGTCCTGTTGATCGGTGACAATGATGGAAAACCGTGACAAAAAGGCTCTTGCCGTCTCTAAAGAGATGAACAAAAGGAGCCGTGAATATACAGAACATGCTCCCACCCGGGAAGATGCGAAGAAGATCGTTCAGAAACGGAAGGAAGATTCAAGACGGAAGATCGAAGCGACCAGACGGCCTGTCTCCCGGAAGAAAGAGAGCACCTCTCACGCAAAAAAACAGAGAGTCGTATCGATCCAGGCAAAGAACAGCAGGAAGAACCGGGGAAAGAAAAAGAAGAAAAGAAAGAAGAAGAAAGGGGCTTCTTTTCTTAAGAATCCTCATGTGATTCTGATATCGGCACTGATCATCGCCGTCTGTATTGCTCTGACTCTTATCACGATATTCTCGATCCGTTCAATGAGCGCAGGCGTCGACCCTGACAGCGGTACATTTAAACACATAACGATAGAGAAGGGATCAACGGCATCTTCGATCGCCTCTTTGCTGGAAGAGGAGGGGATTGTCGAGTCCGGGCAGGATTTTCTTTCCTATGTCGACAGGATGGGAACTTCCACAGCTCTGAATGCCGGCAGTTATCATTTTTCTCTCTCAAGCGATTATCAGAGTGTTCATGAAGCTCTCCGCGATCAAAAAAGTTCGAAGATGATAACAGTCACGATCTATGACGGATCAGATATAGAGATGATAGACTCTCTTCTCGCCCAAAGACAGCTGATTGTCCCCGGTGAATTCATAGAGGCGGCAGATCAGGTAATGAAAGAAAGGAATCTGTCTTTCATCGAAGGGTGGCTTTTGGGAGGAACCTATACGTTCGAAAGGGAAGAATTCTCCCCGTATGCGCTTGCAGACGAAAGTGTCGAGGCGATGATGGAAGAGCTGAAGGCGTATCGAATTCCGATCGTCGAAAGTGACCGTTCTCTAGAGGAGGTCATCGTCATTGCTTCCATGGTGCAAAGAGAGACTCAGGATCCAGATCAGATGCCTTTTATTGCGCAGGTTATCTACAACAGACTTGAACTCGATGAACCGCTGGGCATCGATGCGACCACGAGATACGCTCTGTCAAAATGGGATGAACCTCTTGAGAAGGGGGATTTCTCCGACTCGGAAGATTATAATACCCGCTCACGCAAAGGGCTGCCCCCCACGGGTATAGGGACTGTCGGTGAAGAGGCCCTGAATGCGGCACTCTTTCCATCTCATCATGATTATCTTTTTTATCTGCATGATGAGAAAGGAGAACTTCATCCTGCGAAAACCTATCAGGAGCATCTGGAGAGCATAGAGCGGTATCTGTGAGAGAAAGCCCTTCTCAGCTTATCGACGCCTCGTAGATTCTGCTGATCGAAGAGGCAAGAACCTGATTGAACTGTTCGTCACTCTGAGTTATATGCAGATTCTGAGCAAGAGCTCTGGAGAAACTCGCTATCAATCCCTTGTTCTTCACAAGAAGTGTATTAGCTTCATCCTGATCGTATCCTCCGGACAGAGCAACGACTCTCACCACATGCTCATCATTGATGAGATCCGTATAGAAACCGGCTTTTGTCGGAATCGATAGTTTGAACATCACTTTCGTTTCATCATCAAGAAGGGAGAGCTGTCTCAGCAGTTCTTCTTTCAGAATCTTCTCGGACTCGATCTTATCGGGGCTGAATATATCCACTTCAGGTTCAATGATGGGAACCAGATCATAACCGAGGATGATCTGTGCCGTATCGAACTGCTGCTGCACCACCTTTCTGATACTCTTCGCGTTCGCCTCTTTAATGACGGATCTCATTTTCGTTCCGAAGATTTCGTGTTCAGTCGCTCTTTCAAGCAGTGTTTTCAGTTCGGGGAAGGGTTTCATCAGCTGAACTCCGTCCTCCACAGGAGCAAGCCCCTTGTCAGCCTTGAGAAACGGGACGATACCTTTTTTCTCCCAGAGATACTGTGCTGGACGGAGACCTTCGATGGTACGGTCCAACGTATCCTGAAAGAGAATTGCCGCAATGATATGCTCCTTCGTGAATGACGGACTTGTGATGATCCTCGATCTCATCTCGTGCATCAATGCGAACATCTGTTCATCATTCTTGAATGAACCTGATTTGATGCCATATTGCTCCAAAGCTTTGGGTGTACTGCCTCCGCTGTTGTCCAGTGCAGCTATGAAGCCCTTTCCGTTTTTCATCCTATCCAGCTGTTTCAGATTCATATAAACTCCTTTCGACCCGACTTGCGGTCAACTTCAATATACCCATAGAGAGGTCTATCAGCAAGGGTGTGGGAGAAACCTGACCAGCGGTTTTCTAAGTGATCTGTCTTGTGTTTTTTTTCTCCATAGTGTATGGTAACTCTTAGATTTTTCGCATGATCAATCGCCGGCGTGGTGAAATTGGTAGACACGATAGACTCAAAATCTATTGGGAGCAATCCTGTGTCGGTTCGAGTCCGACCGCCGGTAATTAGTAATGGTGTATAACTTGTTAATATAAAAACAAGATATACACTTTTTTTTGGCTATTCGCTGTTTTGAGTGGGTAAGAGGAAACCTGAAGAAGAATT